>NZ_JBEZFW010000008.1:0-515287 GCF_040649695.1 Nonomuraea sp. NPDC048901
GAGGGTGGTGGCGCGCTGGGCTCGGTCAGGGCTTACGGGCGCCAGAGCGCTCGGCTCGTTCGCGGTGATGGGTCTCACGTCTTGGGCGTGGGGCCTTTTGCGTTCCTGGGCCTTGAGAGCTCGGTCCGCACGAGGCGGCCTGAAGGCGGCCTGCTGGAGCCGCGTCGAAGGCGCTGGAGGGACGGCTTGGCGCGTGGGAACCTTTCTTGCGTTATGGGTTAGGGGTCCGTTCCCGGGCCTCGTGCTGTTCTCGGCGCCCGGAGAGTTCGGACCGCACGAGGCGGCCTGCTGGAGGGATGGCGAAGGTTGGAGGGGACTGCGAGGGTGATGAGGCACGGCGACGTCGGGAGGAGGATGGCGGTGATGGAGTACCACGGGTGGGTGACCATCCGTCAGACGGCCCGCGCTGACGACGACGGCTCCGACGGCCTCCTGAAGCGGCAGGTGGAGGATATCCGTGCCTATCTGGCGCAGCTCCCCGACTACGGTTTGATCGACCTGCGCTGGCTGAACGGCATTCCCTCCTTGCACGTAGCCGGCCAGCCCAACCGCGACGGCGGCTGGAGCGGCATCATCATCGAGCTGTTCCAGCGGGTCGGCCAGATCGCGCCCGGCTCCTACGGGCTGCTCCACCTCTGGGACGACGAAGGCGCTCACTCGAACGAGTTCCGCGTCTACCGGCTCGTACGTGGTCGGCTGAGCGAGCACGCTGACACCCTGCTCTCTCCCACGATCCCGACCCTTGAAGACCCCGAGCCTCACTCCTGACTCGAGGTCCACTCCTGACCCGAGCTGGAGTCCTGACCCGAGCCGCACTCCCGACCCGAACAGGACTCCCGACCCGAACCGGACTCCTGGTCTGGCTCCTGACCTGAGCCATCCGTCCGTCAGTAGGAACTCGAGATAATACGACTTGGCCGGCTAGCGAGATTGTGGTGTTCGCGCGAGCAAGCCCCTGGTGTCCGTGCGAGCGCAGGAACGTTGGCGTCCGTGCGCCCGTTCGAACTGACCGAGCTCGTTGGTGAGCACCTCCTGCGGGAACAGCCGCGCTGGCAGCTCGTGCTCGCCCTGGCCAGGCCGGGCTGCCAGGTACCTGCCCACTGAGCGGGGCCGCCTCACTCAGCGGGCAGCCTCACAGGGCGAGGCCGACCCACTGAGCGAGTCGGTCCCGCAGGGCGAGGCCGACCCACAGGGGTTGCCGAATGGGACATCTGTGGCGTCGACTTGATCGTCAAACTGGGCACCACTGGCCACTAGCGTCACATCAGCACCATTCGTGATAATTCACGAATGGTCGGGGGCAGGGGCGTCGGGGGATTCTTCCGCGTGGCCCTAACGGGGTTTCTCCTGCTGCTCTTGGGCGTCTGGCCGGCGCCACCCCAGCGAGAGTCGGTCCAGCGTCCCGCCGCCTTCCACCAGCAGGCCCCGGTCCTGGTCCAGCGGCAGGCGCTGGTCGAGGTCCCTGCGCCGGTGAAGCATCGTAAGAAGCTCAAGCCGGATCCGCCGATCGCGGCCAAGAAGATCACCAAGCGGCTCGATCGTTACCTGGCCGGGCGTCCGGGGCCTGTCACAGCCATGGTCGAAGATCTCACCACCGGGCGCCTCTACCGTTATCACCGCAACGAACACCTCATCACCGCGAGCACCGCCAAAGTGCAGATCCTCATGACGCTCCTCCTCAAGACCCCCTGGCACAAGCTCTCGAAGGCCACCAGACACGACGCCGATCTCATGATCCGCTACAGCGACAACCACGCCGCCGACCGTCTCTGGCTGCGCATCGGTGGGGCCGCCGGGTTCACGAAGGCGGGCAAGAAGTTCGGGCTCCGCCACACTCAGGGAGTTCCGGGTGACTGCGTCGACCTGTATTGCTGGGGCATCACCAGCACCTCGGCCGAAGACCAGGTGCGGCTGATGAAGGCCCTCGTGTCGGCCAAGAGTCCGCTCCGGGCCAAGGATCGTGCGCAGGTGCTCAGGCTGATGGGCAAGGTGATCGACGGCCAGAACTGGGGCGTGAGCGCTGCCAAGTGCAAGGGCGACCATGTCGCGCTGAAGAACGGTTGGCTGAAGCGCGTGTCCACCAAGCGCTGGGCCATCGTCAGCGTCGGCCTCATCCACGGCCACGGCCATGACTACGCGCTGGCCGTACTGACCGAGAACAACGCCGACACCGGCCAGGGCATCGCGACCGTTCAGGGCGTGGCCGAGCGGATCATGAAATCTTTCCGCTCCTGCCACGCCTGACCGCATGGGGCCACGGCAGGGCCGCTCCTGCCACGCCTGACCGCACGGGGCCACGGCAGGGCCGGTCGTGCCACGCCTGACCGCATGGGGGGCACACGGGGCCGGATGGGGCGTCCCACCGGCTGAACGGGGTTAAGCAGGGTTAAGCGGGGCGGAACGTAGTCGCACAGAGCTGAACAGCTGCATAGGGCCACACAGAGCCAAGCAGGGTCTCGCCGGGGCCGTGCAGGGCCGCACAGGGCCGCACAGGGCCATGCCGGTCGTACGAGCCGAGCAGGGTCACACAGAGTCGGAGGGGGCGGGGGCGATCAGGCGGTAGCCCACGCCGCGGACCGTCTGGATCAGTGCGTCCTCGTCGTCGCCCAGCCGAGCCCGCAGCCGCTTGACGTGCACCGCGATGGTGTTCGTCGAGGTGCTGGACACCGTGTGCCACACATGCCGCATGATCTGCTCGCGCGTGACCGTGCGGTTCGCGTTGCGCATCAGATACTGCAGCAGCTCGAATTCGCGCAGCGGCAGGTGCACGACCCGTCCGTCCACCCGTACCTGGTAGGCCTGCGCGTCGAGTTCGACGCCGCCCACGACCAGCACCTCGCGGCCCTCCGGGGAGGCCGCGTGGATGAACGGCAATAATTCCGGCACCCGGTACGGCCTGGCCACGCAGGCGACGGCACCGGCGGCGAGCGCCTGTACGGCCTGCTCGGCGTGCCCCTCGCCGACGCCGAGCAGAACGGGCACGGACCTTGAGAGCCGTACCGCCCGTACGAAGTCGACGGCGCCGATGACCGGCAGCGTGGCCGACACGAGTACCACGTCAGGCTGCAGCGCCCCTGCCTGGATCAGGCCCTGGGCGCCGTCGGGGACGCCGGTGACCGAGACGCCCTCGCGTTCGAGGGCGGTGGCCACGTCCTCCACGACCCCGTTGTCCGGGTCCGCGATGAGCAGGATGGGCTTCGTCCTCGTGTCCCCGTTCACACTGGATGCCGCCTGCTGGTGGATCATCAGCCGAAGCGCCCGGTGATGTAGTCCTCGGTCGCCTTCTCTGTGGGATTGGTGAACATGCGGGAGGTCTCGTCCATCTCGACGACCTTGCCGGGCTTGCCCTGCTCGGCAAGGTTGAAGAAGGCGGTCCGGTCGCTGACCCGGGCGGCCTGCTGCATGTTGTGGGTGACGATCACGATCGTGTAGTCGTCCTTGAGCTTGGCCATCAGGTCCTCGATGGCCAGCGTGGAGATCGGGTCGAGCGCGGAGCAGGGCTCGTCCATCAGCAGCACCTGCGGCTGGACCGCGATGGCCCTGGCTATGCAGAGTCGCTGCTGCTGGCCGCCCGACAGGCCCGCGCCGGGCTTGTTGAGGCGGTCCTTGACCTCGTTCCAGAGGTTGGCGCCCTTCAGTGACGTCTCGACGACGCCGTCCATCTCCGACTTGGCGACGCGGCCGTTGAGCCGGAGTCCGGCGGCCACGTTCTCGTAGATCGACATCGTGGGGAACGGGTTGGGACGCTGGAAGACCATGCCGATCATCCGGCGCACCGAGACCGGCTCGACGCTGGAGGCGTACAGGTCCTCGCCGTCGAGCAGCACCTTGCCCTCCACGCGCGCGCCGGGGATGACCTCGTGCATGCGGTTGAGCGTGCGCAGGAACGTCGACTTGCCGCACCCGGACGGGCCGATGAACGCGGTGATCGAGCGCGGCTCGATGGTCATCGAGACGTCCTCGATGGCCTTGTGGCTCCCGTAGTAGGCGTCGAGGCCTGAGACCTGGATCTGCTTGGACATAGTGGCTTTACCCCTTATCGGCCTCTGGCAGGTGCGCGCCACCGGGCGATCAGGCGCGCGACCAGGTTGAGCAGCATGACGATCAGGATGAGCGTGAGGGCTCCGGTCCAGGCCCGATCCACGGCGGTGTCGTTGGGACGCCCCGCCTGGTCGAAGACGAACAGGGGGAGCCCCATCTGCGGCCCGCTGAACGGGTCGTTGTTGATGGAGTCGGTGAAGAACACGGTCAGCAGCAGCGGCGCGGTCTCGCCGGCGACTCTGGCCACGGCCAGCATGACGCCGGTGATGATGCCGGTCAGCGCGGTCGGCAGGACGACCTTCATGATCGTGCGCCACTTGGCCACACCCAGCGCGTACGAGGCTTCGCGCAGGTCGTTCGGGACCAGGCGGAGCATCTCCTCGGCCGATCTGACCACGGTCGGCATCATCAGGATCGACAGCGCCAGCGCACCGGCGAACCCGGAGAACGGCTGGCCCAGGAACAGGACCCAGAACGCCAGGATGAACAGGCCGGCGACGACAGAAGGGACGCCGGTCATGACGTCCACGAAGAAGCTGATGTACCGGCTCAACCGGCCGCCGTTGCCGTACTCGACCAGATAGATCGCGGTCAGCAGCCCGATGGGGACGGAGATGATCGAGGCGAGCAGGACCTGTTCCAGCGTGCCGATGATCGCGTGGTAGGCACCGCCACCCGCGTCGCGGGCGCCGATGTTGCGCATCGAGTGCGTGAGGAAGTCCAGGTCGAAGCGCCCGAGACCGTTCTTGATCACCAGCCAGAGCACGGACACGAGCGGCACCACGGCCAGGGCGAACGCCAGGTAGACCAGCCCCTGGACGACGCGGTCCTTGATGCGGCGGCTGGTCGAGATGTGCTGGATCGCGGTCATGCGGCGGCCCTCGCGTACTCCTTGCGGCGGTTGATGATCATGCGGGCCGCTATGTTGACGAGCAGGGTGATGACGAACAGCACCAGGCCGGAGGCGATCAGCGCGCCCCTGCCGATCGGGGTGGCCTCACCGAAGCCGTTGGCGATGTTCGCCGCGATGCTGTTGGCGTGCGGGGTGAGGATCTCGAAGGTGATGTCGAAGGTGGCGGGGAAGATCAGCGCTACCGCGATGGTCTCGCCCATCGCCCGGCCGAGGCCGAGCATCGCGGCGCTGATGACGCCGGGACGGCCGAACGGCAGCACGGCCATCCGGATCATCTCCCAGCGGGTGGCGCCGAGCGCGAGCGCCGCCTCCTCGTTCATCTTGGGAGCCTGGAGGAAGACCTCGCGGGAGATGGCCGCGATGATCGGCAGGATCATGATCGCCAGGACGATAGATCCCGCGATCATGGTCTTGCCGCCGATGGCGCCCTCGCCGGCGAAGAGCGGGAACCAGCCCAGGTTCTCGTTCAGCCATTGCGACGGCGTCTTGAGCAGCGGCACCAGGAAGACCACGCCCCACAGGCCGTACACCACACTGGGGACGGCGGCGAGCAGGTCGATCAGGTAGCCGAGCGGCCCGGCCAGGCGGCGGGGCGCGTAGTGGGAGATGAACAGCGCCACGCCGACCGCGATGGGAGTCGCGATGACGAGCGCGAGGGCCGAGCTGAGCACGGTGCCGAACGCCAGGGCGGCGATGCCGAAGACCTGGCTGCCGTTCGGGTCCCAGACCAGCTCGGAGAAGAAGTGACCCTTGTTCGCCTGCAGGGCGGGGATCGCCTCGCTGATGAGGAAGACGGCGATCGCCGCCATGATCCCCAGCAGGATGACGCCCGCGCCGGTGGCGGCGTAACGGAAGGGCCCTTCACCATGGCTGCGCCGCGAGGCGGGCCGGCTCGTGGCCGGTCCGCCATCACGGGTACGAACGTTGGACGTCATCGGCTGCTAGGAGATCGCCTCGACAGCGGTGCGGACCTTGGTCAGCAAATCGCCCGAGAGGGGGGCGTAACCGAGGTCCTTCAGCGCGGCCTGGCCCTCGTCGCTGGCGGTGTAGGTGAGGAAGGACTTGACCAGCTTCGCCTGGTCGGCGGGCAGGCCCTTCTCGCAGGTGATCTCGTACGTCACCAGGACGATCGGGTACGCGCCCGCGGTCTTGGTGGCGTAGTCGATGCCGAGCTTCAGGTCGTTGCCCGTGCCCTTGATCTCCGCGGTCTCGATCGTCTTGGCGGCGCTGTCGGAGTTCAGTTCGACGAACTCGCCCGCGCCGTTGGCGACCTTGGCCTTCTGGAGCTGGGAGTTCTCGGCGAACGACAGCTCGACATAGCTGATCGAGCCCTCGGCGCCCTTCACCGAGGAGGCGATGCCGTCGGAGCCCTTGGCGCCCTGGCCCTTGGCCTCGGCGGGCCACGCCTTGGCGGGCTCATACGGCCACTCGGCCGTGGCCTTGAGGAACTTGGTGAAGTTGTCGCTGGTGCCGGACTCGTCAGCCCGGTGGAAGGCCTGGATCGGCGTCGAAGGCAGCTTGGCCTGCGGGTTGTCGGCCTTGATGGCCGCGTCGTCCCACTTGGTGATCTTGCTGCTGAAGATGCCGCCGAGAGTCTTGGGGGACAGCTGCAGCCCGTCGACACCCGGGAGGTTGTAGACGACCGCGATCGGGCCGGTCACCATCGGGATGTTGATGGCCTTGCCGGTCTTGCACCGGGCGTCGGCCTGGGCGGGCTCGCCCTTGTCGTCCTTGAGGGCCGAGTCGGAACCCGCGAAGGCGACCGTACCCTGGATGAAGGCCTGGACACCCGCGCCCGAACCGCTGGGCTGGTAGTTCAGGCTGGCCCCGGGGTTCTTGCTCTGGAAGTCCTTCTTCCACTGGTCGATCGCGTTGGCCTGGGCCGAGGATCCGGCGGCGTTGATCGTGCCGCTCAGACCGTTGTCGTTACCCGCGGCGGTGGTGGCACCGGCGGACGCGGTGGCGTCGGCGCCGCTGTTGTTGTCTGTGCCGCACGCAGCGAGCGAGAGCGCGCCGACGACGGCGACGGCGGCGAGCCGGCCTGCATACTTCACGGTTGGGTTTCCTCCCACTCGGTCCTTAGTCGCTACGAAGTTATGCAGCCAAAGTGACTCAATCCCCCTACCAAGGGTGAACGGACGGTGAACGGCCCTGGTCACCCTCATGATGGGAGGTATGACCTATCGCGTATGCCTGGTGTGCATGGGAAACATCTGCCGTTCACCTATGGCGGAGACCGTGCTCAGGCGGACTCTGGCCGACCACGGACTCGATGAACAGGTGGCCGTCGACAGCGCCGGCACCGGTGCCTGGCACGCGGGCGATCCCATGGACGCGCGGGCTCTGCGGACGCTGGCCGACCACGGCTATGACGGCTCCGCGCACCGGGCCAGGCAGTTCACCTCGGGGTGGTTCGACCGCTACGACCTGGTGCTGGCCATGGACCGGGACAACCTGTCGTTCCTGCGGCGGATGGCCCCCGAGGGTGTGGAGGTGCGGCTGTTCCGCTCGTTCGACCCCGACGCGCCGGACGGCGCCGAGGTGCCCGATCCCTACTACGGTGAGGCCGACGGTTTCGTGGAGGTGCTGCGGCTGGTCGAGGCCGCTTCTAGTGGCCTCGCGAAGCACATCGCCGATGAGATCGACTGAGGACCTCGGGGCCTCCCACGGGTGGCGGCTGCAGCGGGGCGTGCTCGACGACGGGCGCGTGGTGTTCGCCAAGACCGGAGCCGTTTCTCCGGTGTTCACTTCCGAGGCGGAAGGGCTGCGGTGGCTGGGTGAGGCCATCGCCGTGCCGGAGGTGATCGAGGTCTCCCGGGATCGGCTCGTCCTGTCATGGGTGGACACCTCCGCGCCGACGGCGGCGGCCGCCGAGCGGTTCGGGCGCGATCTCGCGCGGCTGCACCGCGCCGGCGCGCCCGCCTTCGGCGCGCCCTGGCCGGGCTTCATCGCTGACCTGCCGATGGACAACTCGCCCGCCGACGACTGGCCCGCCTTCTACGCCACCCGCCGGGTGCTGCCCTTCGTACGCCAGGCGCGGCTGCCCGCGCGGGACGTGGCGCTCATCGAACGGGCCGTGTCACGGTTCGGCGAGGTGGCGGGGCCACCGGAGCCGCCTGCCCGCATCCATGGCGATCTGTGGAGCGGGAACGTGCTCTGGTCGGACGGACGCGGGGTGCTCATCGACCCGGCGGCGCACGGCGGGCATCGGGAGACGGACCTGGCGATGCTGGCGTTGTTCGGGGCGCCCTATCTGGATCGGATCCTGGGGGCCTACCAGGAGGAGGCGCCGCTCGCGGACGGGTGGCGGGAGCGGGTGCCGCTGCATCAGCTGCATCCGCTGCTCGTCCACGTGGTGCTCTTTGGTGGGACTTATCGCGACAGCTTGCTGGCTGCCGTGGCGCGGGTGCTGGCGCTATGAGGCGTTCAGGCGTCTGAGGACCTCGTCGTGCAGGAGGCCGTTGGTGCAGACCAGGCTGCCGCCCTCCAGACCGGGGACGCCCGCGAGGTCCGTCCACCTGCCCCCGGCCTCCTCGACGATCACGGTGAGGGCCGCCATGTCCCACGGCGACAACTCCGGCTCGGCGGACACCTCCACCGAGCCCTCCGCGACCATCATGTGCGACCAGAAATCTCCATAGGCCCTAGTGCGCCAGCAGGCCCGCCCGAGGTCGAGGAAGTTGTCGAGGCGGCCCATCTTCTCCCAGCCGCTGAAGCTGGAGTAGGAGAAGGACGCGTTCTCCAGATCGGAGACCGACGAGACGCGCATCCGGGTCGCCTTGGTCAGGCTCTTGCCGGTCCAGGCGCCGCCCTCGGTGGCCGCCCACCATCGCTTGCCCAGGGCGGGGGCGGACACCAGACCCACCTTGACCTGGCCGTACTCCATCAGCGAGATCAGCGTCGCCCACACGGGCACGCCGCGCACGTAGTTCTTGGTGCCGTCGATCGGGTCGATGATCCAGGACCTGGCACCCCAGCCCGTCTTGCCGAACTCCTCGCCCACGACCGCGTCACGCGGCCGGGCCCGCCGGAGAGTGCCGCGAATGGCCTCCTCGACAGCGCGATCGGCATCGCTGACCGGCGTGAGGTCCGGCTTGGTGTCGACCTTGAGGTCGACCGCCTTGAACCTTCGCATGGTCAGGTCATCGGCGTGGTCCGCCATGACATGCGCCAGACGTAGATCATCGTTATAACCCGTCACGATGAGCCACGCTACCGTGACTTACCTCCCGAACATCAGTCGAGCGGCGCTGCATTTCTGGTAAGTCCCGTCCGCCGACGGATGGGTGATTCTTCGGATAGGTCCCGGCTTGGTATCTCAGGTGCCGTCGTCCGGGGTGCCTTCGCGGCTGGACAGGAGGCGGCGGAGGGACTCCAGGCGGGCCGGCTCGGCGTGCCCGGCCGCCACCCAGGGGCCCAGCGCGCAGTCGGCGTCCAGGTGGGTGCAGCCCTTGGGGCAGTTGACCGAGCCTTCGATGAGGTCCGGGAAGGAGGCGAGGACGGTCTCGACCGACACGTGGGCCAGGCCGAAGCTGCGTACGCCGGGCGTGTCGATGATCCAGCCGCCCTCCGGGAGTTCGAGGGCCACGGCCGAGGTCGAGGTGTGGCGGCCCCGGCCGGTGACGGCGTTGACCTGGGAGACCGCCCGGTTGGCGGCCGGGACCAGGGCGTTGACCAGGGTCGACTTGCCCACGCCCGAGTGGCCGACCATCACGCTGAGGCGGCCGGTCAGGTGGTCGCGGAGCTGGTCGAGCGAGCCGCCCTTGTGGACGACGACGTGCGACACCCCGAGCGGCTCGTACATCGCCACCAGCTCGTCGGGCGGCGCCAGGTCCGACTTGGTGAGGCAGAGGAGTGTTTCGATCTCGGCGTCGAAGGCGGCCACCAGGATCCGGTCGATCATGCGCGGCCGGGGCGGCGGGTCGGCGAGCGCGGTCACGATGACCAGCTGGTCGGCGTTGGCCACCACGGGGCGTTCGATGCCGTCGGTGTCCTCGACGTCGTCGGCCGAACGGCGCAGCATCGATGTGCGCGGCTCGACGCGTACGACCCTGGCCAGGGCGTCGGGGCGGCCCGAGACGTCGCCCACGAGGGCCACCCGGTCGCCGACGACGATGCCCTTGCGGCCGAGCTCGCGCGCCTTCATGGCGGTGACCAGGCGACGCTCCGGCTGTTTGCGCTTCTGGGCCGATCCCTTGGCGCGTTCGGGTTCGACCAGTGTGGTGTAGCGGCCCCGGTCGACGGCGACCACGAACCCCTCCACGGCGTCCTCATGCGCAGGCCGGATCCGGGTCCGCGGCCGTGAGCCCTTGCCCGGCCTGACCCGTACGTCGTCCTCGTCGTACTCCCGCTTTCTCAGCGGTCTACCCCCATGTCACCGTGCGCCGCCCGTCCATCGCGGCGGTCCTGTCCACATGTTGCCCCACCGGGCGGGGTGCCCAGCGAATCGTGCGCGCGCGCCGCTCCACCGCGTCGGTTGTGCCCGCGTGTCCATCCCACCATGCCGACCGGCCTGGCCGCCCGCCCGAGCATCCGCGTCGGGCGGGTGCCCGTGGGTGGCGGACCGGCAGGTCGGGTGGTCATCGCTCGCTCAGCATGGTCGTCCACATCTGGACGAACTCCGGGAGCGTCTTGGCCGTCGTCGCGATGTTCTCCACCTCGATGTCCGGGACCGCCAGCCCGATGACCGCACCGGCCGTGGCCATGCGGTGGTCGTCGTAGCTGTGGAAGACGCCGCCGTGCAGCGGGCGGGGCCGGATGAGCAGGCCGTCGTCGGTCTCCTCCGCGTCGCCGCCCAGCCGGGTGATCTCGGTGACCAGGGCGGCCAGGCGATCGGTCTCGTGGCCGCGCAGGTGCGCCACGCCCCGGATCCGGGACGGCGAACTCGCCAGTGTGGCCAGCGCGGCGATCGTCGGCGTCAGCTCGCCCACCTCGCGCAGGTCGGCGTCGATGCCCTCGATCCGCCCGGTGCCGGTCACGGTCAGGGAGCCGGCCTCGCCTGCCGCCTCGTGTGCCGCCGGGGACAGCCGGACCGTGGCGCCCATCGAGGTGAGCAGGTAGCGCAGGGCGTCGCCCGGCTGCGTGGTCGTGTGGGGCCAGCCGGGGATGGTGACCGTGCCGCCCGTGACCAGAGCCGCGCCGAGGAAGGGCGCCGCGTTGGACAGGTCGGGCTCGACGGCCAGGTCCCTGGCCGCGATCGGTCCCGGCTCGACCCGCCAGATGTCGCGTTCGCTGTCGTCGACCGTCACCCCGGCCGCCCTGAGCATCTGGATCGTCATCTCGATGTGCGGCTGCGACGGCACGGGCGGGCCGACATGGCGGATCGTGACGCCCTTCTCGAAGCGCGCCGCCGTGAGCAGCAGCCCCGAGACGAACTGCGACGAACCCGACGCGTCGAGCGTGACCTCGCCGCCCGCCAGCGGGCCGTGGATGGTGAAGGGCAGGGCGTCGTTGTCGACGCGGGCGCCGAGCGCGCGCAGGGCGTCGAGGATGGGACCCATGGGGCGCTTGCGGGCGTGCGGGTCGCCGTCGAAGGCGACCGGGCCGTCGGCCAGGGCGGCCATCGGCGGTACGAAGCGCATGACGGTGCCCGCCAAGCCCGCGTTGATGCTCGCGCCGCCACGGATCGGGCCGGGGGTCACCTGCCAGTCGACGGCGGCCGTGGTCTCGTGCACCGGTGTCAGGGTGGCGCCCAGGGCACGCAGCGCCGCCACCATGAGGTCGGCGTCACGGCTGCGCAGTGCCTGGCGCACCATGCCGGGGCCGTCGGCCAGCGCGGCGAGGAGCAGCGCGCGGTTGGTCACGGACTTGGAGCCGGGCAGGTGGATCGACGCGATCACGGGAGCGGTCGCGGTGGGTGCGGGCCAGTGCGGTGCGGGCATGGTCAAAGAATACTGGCGCCGGTGAAGTTCACGGCTGCCGACGACCCGGACGGCCGCGCATGCGGTCGCCGGTTGTACATGGCAGTGTGGGGACATGTGCGGGAGATACGCGTCGGCGCGCAAGAAGCACGAGCTGCTGGAGGAGTTCCAGGTCGAGCTCGACGGTGACCCCGACAAGGAGCTCGGGCCCGACTACAACGTCGCGCCCACCAAGAACGTCTACGCCGTCCTCAGCCGGGTCCCGAAGGACGCCGAGCGGGCTGTGCGGCAGCTGCGGATCGTCAAGTGGGGGCTGGTGCCGGCCTGGGCGAAGGACCCGTCGGTGGGCTCACGGATGATCAACGCGCGGATCGAGACGGTGGCCGAGAAGCCGTCCTACCGCCAGGCGTTCGCCAAGCGCAGGTGCCTGCTGCCGGCCGACGGCTACTTCGAGTGGATGCCGGTCGAGGGCGACAAGAAGAAGAAACAGCCGTACTTCATCCACCCGGAGGACGGCGGGGTGCTGGCGATGGCGGGCCTGTACGAGTTCTGGAAGGACAAGTCGCGCGACGACGACGATCCGCTGAAGTGGCTGGTGACCTGCACGGTCATCACCACCGACGCCGAGGACGACCTGGGCCGCATCCACGACAGGATGCCGATGATGATCGAGCAGGAGCGCTGGGCGGAGTGGCTCGACCCCAAGCTCACCGACCCGGAGCAGGCTTCGGGTCTGCTGGTGCCGGCCGACACCGGGCGGCTGACGGCGGTGGCCGTTTCCACCGATGTCAACAATGTTCGCAACAACGGCCCGGACCTCATCAAACCCCTGCCCCCGGAGGAGGAAACCGCTCTCCGCTAGAGGTGTAAGAGCCACGCTTAGTGGGCATTCGGTGGGGAAAGCGATGCATCCGTTCACCCGGAGTCACCGCCACACATGCCCCCCAACGCGCCGGGTAGGACTTCCGGGGAGTCCCGCTGCGGCTTGCCCCCCTTTACCCGGAGGTGCGGATCCGTGGACGACGCGACCGCTCGTAAGCAGCTGGAGAAGATGCTCACCGACCTGGACCGATCGATCGGGGTGCTGCAGGGCGACCCCGTCGCGATCCGCGAGCACTCCGCGGCCGACGCGGGGTCCGACCTGACCGACGCCGACCGCGCCCAGGCCATGCTCACCGTGGCCACCGCGCAGCGCAGGGCCGTGATCGAGGCGCTCAAGCGCGTGGACGAAGGCACGTACGGCAGGTGCGTCGACTGCGGCAAGCCGGTCCCGGAGGGCCGGTTGGAGGCCCGTCCGGAGGCGGCGCGGTGCGTGGAGTGCCAGGGCAGGCAGGAACGCCGCCGCTAGCGGTACTTTCGTTGGCGGTACCGCCAACGAGCAGACTAGGTCTTGCGGGCGCTGGCCACGAGGTGGATGCCGACCGTGTCGTCGTCGTCCGGGTGCGCGTCGAGCTCGGTGCGCACCAGCCAGGCCAGCGACCTGGCGTCGGAGCCCAGCACGTGGTCGACGGTGGAGGGCGACAGCACGGTGCGCGGGCGTACCCACTCCACCTCCAGACCGGCGCCGGTCAGCAGTTCGCGTAGCTGCGCGCTGCTGAAGCAGCGGGTGATGCTGCCGTCGGGCCACGGCACCAGCATGACCTCGCCCGTCTGCCGCAGGTGCTGCCACTGCTCCTGCTCGGCGAGGATCGCCATGCCCAGCACCAGGGAGTCGACGCAGATCAGCGCCCGGCCGCCGGGCCGCAGCACCCGGAACACGTCGCTCATCGCCGACTCGGCCATGAGCTCGATCGACATGGCACGTTCTTCGGCGACGACCGCGTCCACGCTCTCGTCGGGGAGGAAGGCCAGGTCGTCGGCGCGTACGTGACGGACGCGCCCGGCGTCGCGCAGCCGCGCCTGCGGGTCGGGCATCAAGGGGGAGCTCGGCGACTGGGAGTTGAGCGACTGAGAACTCGACGACTGAGAGGTCAACGACGCAGAGGTCAACGACAACGAGGTGGAGCGGCGGAAGTCGAGCAGCTCGATCACCCGGTGCCCGGCTCGGGCGGCCTGCCCGGACCAGCGTCCCCGGCCCCCTGACAGATCGAGTACGACAGAGGGTTGGTCGGGGAGCCACCGGGTCAGCTGCTCGGCGACAACGGCGCGGTAGAAGGTCCAGTACGGCCCGAGCGTCCCTGAGCCGTTCAGTTCCTCGGCCGGAATGGGCAGCACACGCGACTCCTGGGTTCCGGGAAAATGGCTACCAGCCGGTACGTATGGTTTTCCCCGCACCGGGTCGTTCGTCACCTTCTATCTTGCGGGAACAGACGAGGGCGCGGGCGTGTTGCGACGTGCATGCTCACATTGCTCGAACCCCTCCCCAGTGACGGACCGGTCCGTGACGAGCGGGTATTCTCCCCTGAGTACGGTGTACCGCAACAGCCGGCCACCGGTGATCTTAGGGGGGTGGGTCCGGTGCCCGCGACAGGCGCGGAGACTCTGGAACAGCGAAGTGAGCGGTTCGAGCGCGAAGCCATGCCTTACCTCGAGCAGCTCTACTCCGCGGCGCTCCGGATGACCCGGAACCCAGCGGACGCGGAGGACCTGCTTCAGGAGACCTTCGCCAAGGCGTTCGCCTCGTTCCACCAGTTCCAGGAAGGTACGAACCTCAAGGCGTGGCTCTACCGGATCCTGACCAACACTTTCATCAACAGCTATCGCAAGAAGCAGCGCGAGCCCAAGCAGTCGGGCACCGAGGAGATCGAGGACTGGCAGCTCGCCCGCGCTGAGTCGCACACGTCGAGCGGCCTGAAGTCGGCTGAGGTCGAGGCGCTCGAGCATCTCCCCGACGGTGATATCAAGCAGGCCCTGGCGGTCCTGCCCGAGGAGTTCCGGATCGCGGTCTATTTGGCCGACGTCGAGGGCTTCCCGTACAAAGAGATCGCCGACATCATGGGGACCCCGATCGGCACCGTGATGTCCAGGCTGCACCGCGGTCGCAGGCAGCTCCGCGGACTTCTCGAGGACTACGCCCGCGAGCGCGGCCTGGTCCCGGCGGAGGGATCGAAATGAGCTGTGGCAACCCGCATGACACCGACTGTCGGGAAGTACTCGACAAGGTCTACTCCTATCTCGACGGCGAGCTGACCGAGGGCGACGTGGTCGACATCCGCGTGCACCTCGAAGAGTGCAGCCCGTGCCTGAAGGAATATGACCTCGACAAGGCGATCAAGGCGCTCGTGGCCAAACACTGCGGCTGCGACCCGGTCCCCGGCGACCTGCGCTCCAAAGTGCTGGCCCGCATCGCGCAGGTGAGGTCGGAGCTGTCCGACTAGGATTCCCCCATGCGCGTGCTTGTCACCGGGGGTGCCGGGTTCATCGGTTCGAATCTCGTCGACCGCCTGCTGGCGGATGGGCACGACGTGGCGGTCGTCGACGACTTCTCGTCCGGCTGCCGGGACAACCTGGCCGACGCGGCCACGCATGACCGCTTCCGCCTGCACGAGGTCGATGTCCGCGATCCGGCTTTGATCGAGCTGGCCGCCGAGCTGCGGCCCGAGGTCATCTGCCATCTCGCCGCGCAGATCAGCGTGCGTAAGAGCGTCACCGACCCGGTCCACGACGCCAGTGTGAACGTCCAGGGCACCGCGTCGGTCCTGACCGCCGCGCAGGAGGCCAGCACCCGCAAGGTGGTCTTCGCCTCCTCCGTCGCGGTCTACGGCCGGCCCGCCACGATCCCGGTGCCCGGTGACGCCGCCACCGACCCGCGCTCGCCGTACGCCGCCTCCAAGCTGAGCGGCGAGACCTACCTCGCCACCTTCAAGGCGCTCTACGGCATCGAATACACCACGCTCGTGCTGTCCAACGTCTACGGCCCGCGCCAGTCGCCAGAAGGCGAGGCCGGAGTGGTGGCCATCTTCACCGACGGCCTGCTCGGCGGCACGCCCACGGTGCTCTACGGCGACGGCACGCAGACCCGCGACTACATCTACGTCGAGGACGTGGTCGACGGCTTCGTCCGTGCTTGTGGGGCCGAGGGCAACGGGCGCAGGTTCAACCTCGGCACGGGCATCCAGACCACCGACCGCAGGCTGCACGCGCTGATCGCCGACGCGGCCGACGCGCAGGACAAGCCGGGGTTCGCGCCGCCGCGCGTGGGCGACCTGCCGGCCATGGCGGTCGACCCGGTGCCCGCCTATGAGGGGCTCGGCTGGCAGCCGCGCACCGACCTGGCGACCGGGCTGAAGAACACGGTCGCGTGGGCCGCCCGTCGCCCAAGGTAGTGGATTGATTACGCTTTGCTTGCGATTCTCGACTCTGGCCCTGCACAGACCGGGCCTTCTGTAGCGTGACCCACAGGAGTCGGCGTAACGAGTCGACGTGGAGGCGAGCACATGCTGAAGGCTATGATCGCCCGGCTGATCGCGGCCGCGGTGCTGATCACCCCTGTGATGACACTGCTGATGAGCGCGGGCGGGGCCCTGCCTCACGGGGTGTCCTGGACCTGAGCACCCTTGGGGGCCGCAATGCGTGATCTGCCGTGGCCTGCGAAGGTCTATCTCATCGCCGTCATCGGCGCGGCGACCATCCTCCTCGGGCATAGCGTGATCACCTCCGGGCGCCTGGTGGCACCCGGTGATCTGGGCATCCTGCTGGTGCTCGCGCTGCTGTTCCTGGTCTGCGAGTCGATGCCGACGTTGCTGAACGTGGAGCAGTTCGCGGTGTCCGTGAGCTTCTCCGCGGCGCTGGCGGCCGTCGTCCTGATCGGTCCAGAAGGGGCCGCTCTGGTGGGGTTCACGGCGGTCTTCAGCGTGCGTCCGGGGCTGCCGTTGATCAAGAGGTTGTTCAACGGGGCGCAGTTCGCGATCTGCGGCTACGCGGCCGGCTGGATCTACCAGGGGCTGGGCGGGGTCTCCGGCGTGCCGGGGGTCAACGCCTTCGACGGGCTCATCGGCCCCTACGCCGCGGCCACGGGCGTGTTCGTGCCGCTCAACATCGTGCTCACGCTTACCATGATCCGGCTGGCCACCCGGGTGCGGGCCATGGAGGTGCCGCTGCGGGGCATGGTCCAGTTCTTGCTGTCCTATCTGGGTTACGGCACGTTCGGGCTGCTGGTGGCCGGGCTCTGGGCGACCGTGCAGTCGATCTCGGCGGTGCTGGTGCTGCTGCCGCTGTTCGTCGCCCGCTGGGCGTTCGGTCAATATCACGCGCAGCAACGCTCGTACGATGCCACGATCGCCGCCCTGTGCCAGGCGGTCGAGACGAAGGACTACTACACCAGAGGCCACTGCACCCGCGTCTCGCTGGCCTCCTCGATGATCGCCCAGGAGATCGGCATGGGCCTGGAGCGGCTGCGCGCCATCCGCTACGCGGGCATGCTGCACGACGTGGGCAAGCTCGGCGTGCCGACCAAGGTGCTGCAGAAGGAGGGGCCGCTGACCGAGGAGGAGTTCGCCGCGATCCAGCTCCACCCGATGCGTGGGCTGGAGATCGTCCGGGGGATCGACTTCCTCGACGAGGCGTACGCGGGGATCATGCACCACCACGAACGCCACGACGGCAAGGGCTACCCGATGGGGCTCGCGGCCGACGAGATACCGGAGTTCGCCCGGATCATCGCGGTGGCCGACGCGTTCGACTCGATGACGTCCGACCGCTCCTACCGCCACGCCCGCTCGGTCGAGGTGGCCGTCGAAGAGCTGCGCAAGAACGCGGGCCGCCAGTTCGACCCGGTCATGGTGGCGGCCTTCGCCAGAGCGCTCGAACGCGAGCCGTGGCAGCCGCCCCGCCGCGTCGAGTCGCCGCCGCCCGAGGCGACCGAGACCCCGATCAAGGACCATGACGACCCGACCAGGCCGATCGAAGTGGTGAGCGGGCCTTGACACGTGCCTTCCAAAGCCTGGACTCCGGGCAGCTGCTGCTCATCTGCGGGGCGGGGCTGGTCGCGGTGGCCGGCGTCGCGCACACCTCCGCCGTGGGGCTCGACCGGCCCGAGATCGCGATCGGCTTCGGCGCGCTGATCGCGGTCGGCGAGCTGGCCAGGCTCACCATGCCGGGCAACCGGGAGGTCGCGCCCATCGGCGCCGCCGCCGCGCTCGGCTACACGCTGCTGCTCGACCTCAGCGACAACCCGCTGCGCCACACGGCGCTCCAAGTGGTGGCCGTGATCGCGGTCGGCATGATCGCGGGCGCGCTGCCGCACCTGGCGGTCGGCCGCCCGCCGCGCCTCGACGCCATGGCGCGCCGCCTGCTGACCGGCGCGCTGCTCGCCTTCGCCTTCCGGCCGCTGGCCGACCCGCTCTTCCAGCTCACCCGGCAGGACCCCCCGACGTGGTGGCCCGCGCTCGGCGTCATGGTCACGCTCATCACGCTCACCCTGCTGATCGACGTGCTGATCGCGGCCCTGCTCAGGGCCGAGCAGGTACGCACCGCCTTCAAGGTGGCCGTACGCGACGAGCTCAACATGGCCTTCCCCCTCGGCGCCGCCGTGGCCGCGTCCGGCGTGCTGCTCGCGCTGGCCACCCACAGCATGGACCTGGTGGCGCTGCTGGTCTTCGCCGCTCCGCTGCTGGTCACTCAGGTGGCCTTCCGCAAGTACGCCGGGATCCGCGCCACCTACCTGCAGACCGTACGGGCCCTGTCGCGGGTCACGGAGGTCGGCGGCTACGTCGAGCCCGGCCACTCGCGTCGGGTGAGCCGTCTGGCCGTGGCGGTCGGCCGCGAGCTGGGCATGGCGGAGCCGGAGCTGCTGGAGCTCGAGTACGCCGCCCTCATGCACGACATCGGCCAGCTGTCCCTGAGCGACCCCATCCCGGGCGGCGCGACCGTGCTCGCCGATCCCGCGCAGGCGCGCCGCATCGCGGAGCTGGGGGCCGAGGTGATCAAGCAGACGGGCGTGCTCGACCGGGTGGCCGAGCTGGTACGCCGCCAATGCGACCAGATCGCCGAGGACCCGCCGCTGTCCAGCCGGATCATCAAGGCGGCCAACGCCTACGATGACCTGGTCGGGGGGTCGGCTGATCGGGACCGGGCGGGGGCGGCGCTTGAGCGGCTGCGGCTGGCGGCGGGGACCGCGTATGATCCGGCGGCGATCGAGGCGATGACGAGGGTGGTGGACCGGCTGGCGGTCCACAAGCTGTAACGCCTCTGTGGGCGGTGACCGCCGTAATTCCCGGGTGGTGCGTCACGCGCCGATCTGGATCCCTGTGACGGTCTGTGGTGGTTGAGGTCCTTGTGGGAGAAACCCCTTTCGGGGGAGCAGGGGGCTGTCCGTTGTGGTTGGGGTTCCTGTGCGGGATGCCCGCTTCGGGGAGCGGAAGAAGACGGTCCGTCGGCCTGGAACTCGGTCGCGCCACTGGCTCGCCCGTCCGCGCCACCGGCCAAGGACGCGCACGTAACGGCGCCCAGCCCTGTGCGGGGTCAGCGGGCGTTTTCCTGGAGGCCCTTAGCCATGTGCGGTGGGTGGCGGTGGGGGTGGCTTGCCGTAAAACATGGCGTTTGTGGGTTTTCTACAGAAGACGTCCCGGCGATCGGTGGTTTAGCGGGAAAGGGACCTCCCGCCCAACGGCCGTAGATTGGGCGGGTGCTTACTGAGACGCTTGGGGCTGTTCTGGTCGCCAATCGAGGGGAGATCGCCCGGCGGGTCATCCGCACTGTCAAGCGGCTTGGGCTGCGTTCCATCGCCGTCTACTCCGAGGCTGACGCGGATCTGCCGTTCGTGCGCGAGGCGGACGAGGCCATGCTGATCGGGCCGGCCAACCCTCAGTTGAGCTATCTCGATGCCGGAAAGGTACTGGAGGCGGCTCGGGCCACCGGGGCGCGGGCGATTCATCCGGGCTACGGGTTTCTCGCGGAGAACGCGGCGTTCGCCAGGGCGGTGATCGATGCCGGGATGGTGTGGATCGGCCCGGCTCCCGAGTCCATCGACCAGATGGGCGACAAGATCAATGCCCGCAACCTGATGGAGGACGCGGGTGTGCCCGTGGCGGCCGGCACCCGGGAGCCCGTCAGTGATCTGGAGCAGGCGCTGCGGGCGGCGGGCCGGATCGGCTATCCGGTCATGGTCAAGACCGCGGGCGGGGGTGGCGGCATCGGGATGAGCGTCGCCCACGACGACGAAGGACTGGCCAAGGCGTTCGAGCAGGCCGCACGGGCGGCGGCGAGGTTCGCCGCCGGTGACGTCCTCGACGGGCCCGCCATCCTGCTGGAGCGCTACATCGAGCGGGCTCGCCACGTCGAGGTGCAGATCCTCGGCCTGCCCGACGGCACGGTCGTGGCCCTGGGCGAGCGCGACTGTTCCGTGCAGCGTCGCCACCAGAAGGTCGTCGAGGAGTCGCCGTCGCCCGGTATCACGCCCGAGCTGCGTGAGCGCATGCTCGCCGCCGCCGTGCGGGCCGGCGAGGCCGTCGGCTATCTGGGCGCGGGCACCGTGGAGTGCCTGGTCGACGCCGACGCGCAGGACTTCGTCTTCCTGGAGATGAACACCAGGCTCCAGGTGGAGCACCCCGTCACCGAGCTGGTCACCGGGCTGGACCTGGTCGAGCTGCAGCTGCGGGTGGCCGCGGGCGAGAGTCCCGAGGTGAAGGTGGAGACCGGTGGCCACGCCATCGAGTTCCGTGTGTACGCCGAGGATCCCAAGAGGTTCTTCCCGGGGCCGGGCAAGATCTCCGCCTGGCGAGAGCCGGTCGGCGAGGGCGTCCGGGTGGACTCCGGCTACGAGGAGGGCAATACGGTCACGCCGTTCTACGATCCCCTCATGGCCAAGCTCTGCGTCTTCGGTGCGACCCGGGCCGAGGCGCTGCGGGCCGGTCGCGAGGCCGTCGCGGGGTTCGTCGTCGAAGGACCCAAGAACAACCTGCCGTTCTGTACGGAACTGCTGGACAACGCCGAGTTCGTCAGCGGCGACTATGACACCGGCTTGATCGGGCGAATGCGCGCCTAGCGCACATGACATTGTTAGCTCATTGGAAGAGGGGAGTCGCGGTGGCTGAGGTACGCGCGGAGATGGTGGCGAATGTCTGGAAGGTCGTCGTCCAGGAGGGCGACACCGTCTCCGAGGGCGACACACTGGTCATCCTCGAGTCGATGAAGATGGAGATCCCCGTCCTGACCGAGGACGAGGGCGTCGTCGCGCAGCTCAAGGTCAGCGAGGGCGACGTGATCCAGGAGGGCGACCTGATCGCCGTCATCGAATAGCCGCCGGTCCCAAGAGCTCAGCGGGCGGCGCGGTCGAGAAACTTAGTGCGATCGATCACTATTAGCGATCACTATTAGCGGGCGGCGCGGTCGAGGAACTTGGCGCGATCGACCACCACGCGCTCGATCGTGCCCCGGCCGACGACGTTCTGCTTGTCGCGGGCCTCGAAGCCGAAGACCAGCCGCCTGCCGTCGACCTCGGTGAGCTCGGTGGTGATCTGTACGTGCGTGCCCAGCGGGCTCGGCGCCAGATGCACCAGCTCGACCCGGGTGCCGACGGTCGTCTCACCGGGAGCGAGATGCGCGTGCACTGCCTCGACCGTCGCCCTCTCGGCCAGCGCGAGCAGCCGCGGAGTGGCGAGCACCGGGACGTCGCCGCTGCCGATTTTCTCAGCGGTGTCGGACCTCTCGACCATGATGAGCAACTGGGAGCGGAGACCCGGAGCGAGCGTCATACCGCCAGCGTACTGCGATCATCACCGCGGCCCGCTGTCAAGGGCCCTGATCTCCCGGAAACGCGGACAAGTACGGTCAGAAGGCCGCAGGATAGGGTTTGTAGGGCTTACGGCATTTAAGTGGCAGGTGGGACTCGTGAGTCGTACACTCTCGAAGTTCCGTGACCTCTGTGTTACCTCACCGCGACACAACTTCGCTTTGTTGGAGATCCTTGGGGTGGGAGAGGTTATAGAGGTAAAGGGGTAACGGGGGAGTCATGGTAGCCCAAGGAACGACGCTGGCGGGGCGCTATCGCCTGGACACCCGCATCGGCGCCGGCGGCATGGGCGAGGTGTGGCGGGGCGAGGACATCGTGCTGGCGCGCACCGTCGCGGTCAAGGTGCTGCTGCCCGGCCGCATGGACGATCCCGGGTTCGTCGCGCGTTTCCAGGCCGAGGCCAGGGCGATGGCGACGATCAACCACCCAGGTGTCGTCGACGTCTACGACTACGGTGTGAGCGGGGACACCGTCTATCTGGTGATGAAGTTCGTCGACGGGGAGCCGCTCGACAAGTTGCTGATGCGGCTGGGCCGGATCCCGCCCCAGCCCGCGATGGAGCTGATCGCGCAGGCTGCCTCGGCGCTGCAGGCGGTGCACCAACAGGGGATCGTGCACCGTGATGTGAAGCCGGGCAACCTGCTGGTCCAGCGCGACGGCACGCTCGTGCTGACCGACTTCGGCATCGCCCGTTCCGACGTGGCCAGCAGGCTCACGGACGCGGGCATGGTGCTCGGCACCGCCGCCTACTGCGCGCCCGAGCAGGCCGAGGGCGCGCCGGTGACGCCCGCGGTGGACATCTACGCGCTGGGCGTGGTGGCCTACGAGTGCCTGGTGGGGCAGCGGCCGTTCGACGGCGAGAGCGCGGTCACGATCGCGCTCAAGCACATCCGCGAGGCGCCTCCGCCGCTGCCCGCCGAGATTCCCCCGCCCGCGCGCGCCCTCGTGGAACGCGCCCTGTCGAAAGATCCGCTCGCCCGTTACCCGACGGCCAGGGCGATGAGTGAGACGGCCCGCAAGATCGCGGCCGGCGAAACACCCCCTCCAGAGCCCGCGCCGCCGGTGACGGGTGCCACCATGGCCGCGCCGATGGAGGCGTACCAGACGGGGTCCCGCCAGTCGGGTCCTCACCCGACCGGATCTCACCAGGCGGGCTCTTACCAGACGGGGTCCTATCAGGGAGCTCCCCATCAGACGGGGTCCTACCAGGCCGGTGGGCCGCCCCAGACGGGGTCGTACCAGGCCGGGCAGCACCAGACCGGGTCCCATCAGGCTGGGACGTCTGAGGCGCAGACGTTGGCCGGGCCGCGGCAGGGCGCCCGCCGCGCCGGCACCAAGGCGCCCCGCAGGGGTGCCCTCGTCGCCGGGATCGCGGCCGCGGTCGTCCTCGGGGCGGGCGCTGGTGCCGTCGCGCTGACGAACATGTCGAGCCAGCTCGAACCCGAGCCGACCGTCACCACGTCGAGGGCGAACTCCGAGCCCACTCCCGATCCGACCCCTCCGTCGCCGAAGCCCAAGCGCACCAAGACGACCAAGCCGCCCACGCAGGAGGCGGTGCCCACCAGGACGATCGCCGAGCCGACGGAGACGGAGAAGGAGTCACCGACCCCGGATCCGACGGAAAAGAAGACGCCGACCAAAACCCCCAGCAGTTCGCCGAAGCCGAGCACGACGGTCACGAAGAAGCAGGTCCCCGCCGTGGTCGAGCTGCCGTACCCGCAGGCGACCCAGAAGATCCGGGCCGCGGGCTTCCAGAACATCCGGCTCGACGACCAGACCACCAACGAGCAGGGCGTCGCCTGCGGCCGGATCGGCCAGAGCTTCCCCGACGGCGGCACGTGGCTAGAGGTGACCAAGCCGGTCAAGATCGTCGTCATCGACGGCGGCCCCTGCCCGTCACCCAGCCCGACCCCGACGCCCGGGACCAGGTAGCTCAGACCCCCGCCGGGGTGCGGGGAAGACGGTTAGGGCATATCCCCCGGCGGGTGGGCGATCTGGGGGTCGGTCAGGTCAGATCCCCGTCGTGGTGCGCGGGTAGGCGATCTGGGGGTCGGTGGCGATGTTCACCATGTACGGCACGCCGGAGTCGAACGCGCGACGCAGCGCGGGACCGATCTCCGACGGCCGGGTGACCAGTTCGCCGCCGCCGCCCAGCGCCGTCACAACCTGGTCGTAACGGCACTGTGGCTGCAGCTCGGCGGCCACGTCGTAGCCGTAGAGCATCTGCATCGGGTGCTTCTCCAGGCCCCAGATGCCGTTGTTGCCGCAGATCATGACCACCGGCAGGTTGTGTCGTACGAGCGAGTCGACGTCCATGAGGGAGAACCCGGCCGCGCCGTCGCCCAGCAGCAGCACCACCTGCGAGGACGGCCGGGCCAGCCGGGCGGCGATGGAGTAGCCGAGGCCGGTGCCGAGGCAGCCGTAGGGGCCCGGGTCGAGCCAGTTGCCGGGCTGCTTGGGCTCGACGTACTTGCCGGCGTAGGAGACGAAGTCGCCGCCGTCGCCGATCACCACGGCGTCGTCGTCGAGCACCTTGCCCAGCTCGCCGTAGATGCGCATGGGGTGGATCGGGTCGGAGTCGGCCGTGAGCAGGGCGGCGTCGTCGGCGATCGCCGCGGCGGCGGCCTCCGACAGCTGGGACACCCAGCCGGAGTAGGCCGTGGGCTTCAGGCCGGCGTCGCCGCAGGCAGCGCCGAGGCTCCAGAGCACCACGGACAGGTCGCCGGCGGCCGACGCGGCGGGCTGGGTGTGCGTGGCCAGCTGCGACGGCGTGTCGGCGATGTGCACGACCTTGGCCGGCGGCGCGCCCTGCTTGCCGCCGAACCAGCCGTAGCCGAGCCGGAAGTCGAGCGGGGTGCCGACCACGATGACCAGGTCGGCCTTGGCGAAGGCGAGGCCGCGGGCGCGGGTGACGAGCAGCTCATGGCCGGCGGGCAGGATGCCGCGGCCCTGGCCGTTGGGGATGACCGGCAGCCGCCAGTTCTCGGCGAAGTCGCGCGCGGCCTCCTCGGCCCGGTCCATCCACACGTCGGACCCGTAGACCAGCACCGGGCGCTCGGCCTCGGCGAGCAGCCTGGCGATGGTGGCCAGGGACTCGGGGTCGGGCTCGAGGGGCGACGGACTCTGCGTCTCGACCGGGTGCGCCGGCGACGGCGCGAACAGGTCGTCCATGTAGAAGTCGAGGAAGACCGGCCCGCGGTGCGGCGCGACGGCCGTGCGGAAGGCCGCCTCGACGTCCTGGCCGATGGAGTCTGCTCCGGTCGCGGTGAACGACAGCTTGGTGATCGGCCCGAGCAGCGGCGGGTGGTCCATCTCCTGCAGGGCCCCGCTGCCCCAGCGTGAGCGCGGGGCCCGCCCGCCCATGACGACCACGGGGGAGCCGTTGAAGTGCGCGGTCGCGACGCCGCTGATCCCGTTGGTGATGCCGGGGCCCGCCGTGAGGACGGCCAGCCCGGGTTTCCTGGTCAGCCGGGCCGTGGCCTCCGCGGCGAACACGGCGCTCTGCTCGTGGCGTACGTCGAGGATCCGCATGCCCTCGTGCACGGCGCCGTCGTAGAGGGGGAAGACGTGCCCTCCCGACAGCGTGAACATGGTCTCGACACCATAGGCCTTGGACACGGCGACGGCGGCGTCACCGGCGTGCTTCGCAGACTCCATGCCGGGAACCTACCAACGAGCCATCAGAGTAAACAGATGTCAACGGTTGCGTCGTCACGCAGCCATGGCGGCCGGTTCCCGGTCCTCACCTGCAGCAGACATTCGCCATGCCGGCCGGCGCCTGCACGGTGATCTTCCTTGGCGAGGCAGGCTCCTTCATGATGTCGAGGTTGACGTTCTTGGCAAGCGCGTCCACGTCGTAGGACAGGCCGGGGACCAGCACGGTGACATCGCCTCTGGTTCTGACGACCGCCCGGACCTTCGTCGGAGCGTTTTCGAAGGACAGGTCGACGCGGCCCGAGCCGATCTCCACGTCGGCCTCGCCGCCCGTGAGCCTGCTACCCGTGACATCGCCGGAACCACTCCTGGCCCAGACGGTGCCCGATGTCTCGGCCACCCGCAGCGGACCCGACTCGGAGATCATCCGGACGTTGCCGAAGATACCGTTGACCGCCAGCATGCCGTTGGCCGACTCCGCCGCTACATCGGTCTCCACCGGCACGAACAGCGCGTAGTCGACATCGCAGACCGGCGCGTGCCGCTCGTCCGTGCCTGGGCACGAGGCATCGAGCCGCAGCGTCCGGCCGTCCCAGTCCTCCTTGACGGTCGGCTTCGTCTTCGACCAGCGCACTGACCGTTCGAGGAACAGCTCGCCCGCCTCGCCGGGATGGATGCTGACATTCACGCTTCCGCGCCCCGCGATCACCTTCAGCTGTGACAGCTTGAACGAGATGCTCCTGCTGGTCGTCTCCGTCGGTGGACTGGCGTGGGCGAACCCATCCCAGAACGCGGTACCGCTGATCAGCAACGCGCACACGGTCGCCACGGCGCCCGCGCTCAGCCACAGCGCCCTCATGGCAGACTCCTGATCTTGAGGAACTGCAGGACGGCGAGGACCCGGCGGTGGTCGCCTTCGGCCGGGGACAGGTCGAGCTTGGTGAAGATGTTGCCGATGTGCTTGCCGACCGCTCCCTCGCTGAGCACCAGCGCCTGCCCGATGCCCGCGTTGGAGCGGCCTTCGGCCATCAGCTTGAGCACCTCGCCCTCCCTGGGCGTCAGCCGGTCGAGCGGGTCGCTGTGCCCGCGCAGCAGCAGCTGGGCGACGACCTCGGGGTCCAGCGCGGTGCCGCCCGCCGCCACCCGGCGCAGCGCGTCGATGAAGTCGGTCACGTCGGCCACCCGGTCCTTGAGCAGGTAGCCGACGCCGCCGGTGGCCGAGGCGAGCAGCCGGGCCGCGTAGCGCTCCTCCACGTACTGCGACAGGACCAGCACCGGCATGTCGGGATGCTCGCGGCGCAGCACGAGGGCCGCGCGCAGGCCCTCGTCCGTGTGTGTGGGAGGCATCCGTACGTCCGTGACCACCAGGTCGGGCAGGTGCTCCTCAGCGGCGCGCAGCAGGCCCTCCGCCTCGTCCACGGCCGCCACCACCCGCATGCCGGCCGCGTCGAGCAGCCGGACGAGCCCTTCGCGCAGAAGTACGGAGTCTTCCGCAAGTACTACTCGCACGACAGGTCCACCTCAATGGAGTCTTCCGCCAGAACTACTACTCGCACGGCAGGTCCACCTCGATCGTGGTCGGCCCGCCGAGCGGGCTGGACAGGCGGAGCGTCCCGTCGACCGAGTCGATCCGCTGGAGGAGGCCGCGCAGCCCGGTGCCGCCGTCGAGCCGGGCGCCACCGCAGCCGTCGTCGAAGACGCGCAGGCACAGCCGGTCGCCCTCGCGGACCACGCTCACCTGGGCCTTGGTGGCCGCCGCGTGCTTGGCGATGTTGGTGAGGGCCTCGGACACGATGAAGAACGCCACCGCCTCGATGGTAGGAGAAGCGCGCAGATCGATGTCGACGCGCAGCCGCACCGGGATGGGGGCGCGCGCGGCGATGCCGGAGAGCGCCGCGTCGAGGCCCTGGTCGTTGAGCACGGCGGGATGCAGGCCGCGGACGAAGTCGCGCAGCTCTTTGAGCGCCTGCTTGGACTCCTCGTGCGCCTGCGCGATCGCCTCGCGGGCGGGCTCGGGCAGGTCGGTCAGCGTGGCGCGGGCCAGCCCGAGGTTCATGGCCAGCGAGACCAGCCGCTGCTGGGCGCCGTCATGCAGGTCCCGCTCGATGCGCCGCCGCTCGGCGTCGGCCGCGTCGATCACCCCGGCGCGGCTCTCGGTCAGCGTCTCGATCCGCTGCCCCAGCTCGTGGCGGCTGGGGCCGAGCAGAGTGCGCGCCACCGACAGGTCCAGACGCGCCATTCCCCGCGCCAGCGTCGGAGCCACCAGCAGCAGGACGAACCCGACCGCCATGTACACGGAGACCACGCCCGGTTCCCTCAGGTTGAACTCGAACACGAGCGGACGCTTCTGCAGCATCGGCTGCAGGAACGCCGTCAGCCCCACCCCGGCCGCTCCCCACGCGGCCGCCACCAGGACGGTCCCGGCCAGCCCCACCAGCGGCGAGAGCAGGTGGTAGCCGATCTGCCGCCAGGTGATGCGGCTGCGCCAGGTGGTCGGCGAGCGCACCGGCGGGATGCGCGCCCCCAGGAACGCCTCGAACCGGGAGCGCTGCACCCGGGTGAAGAGCGGCAGACCGCGGCGCATCAGGGGCGGCACTGCGGCGCACACGAGGGTCAGCCCGGCGAGGATCACGCCGACAGGCAGCCCGATCACGACATGCGCCGTGTCCAGCCAGGCGCGTGCCGACCACGGGCGGGGGACTTTCATGGCACCAACGGTATTGACCTCCGGGGCCCGCGCGACATGGGCTTGGTGTGTGCCTGCGGGGTAGGGCTAGCCCCACCCCGCGGGCGAAGAGGGGCCAGCCTCACAGCGGTGGGACGGACCAGCCCTTCTCCCTGTACAGCGGGGCGTGCTCGGCGTTGACGAACAGCCGATCCTCGGGATTGGGGATGCGGAAGTAGCTCTGCGGGTGCAGCAACTCCCTGGCGTTGTCCGACAGGTCGAGCACATAGCGGTCGGGCGCCCGTCGCTGGGCCAGGAAGCGCAGCTCGAACGGCAGCAGGGCGAGCGGGTTCGCGTGGTCCCAGAGGCCCAGCCCCGCCTCACGGGCCCGCCGTACGGCCTGCCTGGCCCGGCCCAGCGCCCCCGCTTCGGCGACCGTCCTGGCGCTGCCCGGCGCCGGCACCGCGTCGGCCAACCGGCCCTCCTGGCGGACGAACGGGTCCACGTTGGGCCAGATGAAGTAGGGGATCACGTGCCCGGCCGCGAGCAGTCGCTCGTTGTACGGATCGGGGCGGGGCTTGTCGCGCTGGTCGCGGTTGACGTAGCAGAGGAGCCTGCCGTACCGGTCGAGGATCTCGTACGCGAAGGCCAGCCTGATCTTGAACGTTTCGTCGGTGAGGCCCTGCTCAGTGATGTCGAGCTGCATCATGGTCTTGAGCGCCTGGGTGGCCGGGGCGGCATGGGCGGCGTGGTTGGGCGCGGCCGCCGGGCCCAGCCTGCCCAGCAGGTTGTTGTGCAGGGCCGTGCGGAGCGTGAGCTCCTGGTAGCCCTTCTCGAACGGGTCGGTGAGGAAGGTCGTCCAGGCGGGCTTGTCGATGGACACGAAGCCTTTGGGGAAGTCGGGGAAGTTCGGGTTGCGGGGTAACTCGAAGCTGACTTCGGGAGCGTCGACACCGAGCAGACGTACGCCGAAGTTGCCGTCGGCCGCGATGTTGATCGTGTCGCCGTCATGCACGATCTTGTCCACCGGCTGGGCCGCGCCTTTGGAGCGGCCGAGAAGAGCGTGTCCGACTGTGACGCCGGGAACGGGTTGTTCGATCGCCTTTGCCATGCCTGCATCATCACCCCGCGATGGCCGCAAGTCCCGAAATAGTTGAACGAATCGGTATTGCGGGCCGTCTCACGTGGTGACGGATGAGCTGGAGGTCCAGATGTTACAGATCGGGGTAGCCGTGGCAGCCGCCGCGGCGATGTCCATGGGGGCGGGCGTGCTGCCCGACGGGATGCTCTTCCTGGAGACCCACCCACCGGCCAAGAAGTGGGAGACCTACAAGACGACGGAGTCGAAGAGCCTCCCGCTCCGGCTGAACCCGTGCGAGCGCCGCACCGCCTCGACCGCCGACCGCCTGGCGACCCGGGCCGTCCACTACCGCTCGGAAGACACGATCAAGTACGAGCAGCTCGTCGTCTACAAGAGCGTCTCCGCCGCCCGTACGGCGATGCGGGGGCTGCGCGCGGACCTGTCCCGGTGCGCGAACTTCGGCAAGGGCCCCGACCGCCACCACTACTACACCAAGCCCCTCAAGGTGGGCGACGACGCTCTCCGGGCCGGCAGCAGCTTCTTCGAGAGCGGTGAGCAGACGGTCGTCGTGCGGAACGGCGCGACCGTCTACGTCGTGGGCGGATCGGGCTGGGCGGCGAAGAGCCTGCCGCTCAAGCGCTTCAAGGGCCTCATCTCCCAGGCGGAGCGGATGAGGGCGAAGGTCTGCGACCTGCCGAAGGCGGCCTGCTGAAGAAGCTGCCTCACGGGCGGCGCAGGCGCGTGACGAACTTGTACCGATCGCCGCGATAGAGCGACTGCGCCCACTCGACCGGGTTTCCGTCGGCGTCGAAGGCGTGCCGGGTCAGGAGCAGCATCGGCAGCCCGACGTCCACGCCGAGCGCCTTCGCGTCATAGGGCGTGGCGAGCACGGTCTCGATGATCTCCTCGGCGTCGGTGAGCCGGACGTTGTAGGCGTTGTGCAGCGTCTCGTACAGGGACGCGTGCACCTCGAGCTCCCGCCGCAGCCTGGGGAAGCGGCGGGCCGACAGATGGGTGGTGTCTATCGAGACGGGCTCCCCGTTGGCCAGGCGCAGGCGGTGGATGCGCAGGACGCGTCCGCCCGGGTTGATGGCCAGCCGCCGCGCGAGCGGCTCGTCGGCGGTGATGTAGCCGATCTCCAGGATCTTGGTGTCGGGCTCGAGGCCGGCCGTGCGCAGGTCGCCGATGTACGACGTCAGCTGCAACACCTGCGCCACCTTCGGCTGGGCCACGAAGGTGCCCTTGCCCTGGATGCGCAGCAGCCGCCCCTCGACGACCAGCTCGGTCAGCGCCTGACGGACGGTGGTGCGCGAGGTCTCAAAACGTACGGCCAGCGTCCGCTCGGGAGGCAGCGCCGCGCCGGGAGGCAGGCTCTTGGTGAGCTCGAGCAGGCTCCGTTTCACGTCGTAGTACTTCGGTACGCGAGGGCCGTCGTCCGTCACGCTCTCACCTTCACTTCTGCCACGGCGGTGAGGGCGTGTCTGATCACCGCGAGATCATCGGAACTCAGATTGGCCCGAGCGGTCAACCACCGGCACGACACAGGCAGGGGCGCGCTCGTCGTCAGACCGGGCTCGCCCGCCGTGATACATGCCGGATCGGGCAGCTCAGGTTGATTGTGAAGGATATACACAGTGGCAGGCGTGGCCGCAACCGAGGCGGTAGCCGACGCCGTAGCCGAAGTCGGGACAAAGATGAGTGACGTGTCGATCACCTCCGTTGCGCGCCGAACGGTCCCGCTCCGAGGATCGACCGAACGGAACAGTGTGACGGTTTTCACAGTGTGAGATTCCCGAAAATCAGCGGTTGACCGCACGGCGACACGCCCGTGTTCATCGGTGTTCGCGGCCTGGTGAGCACGCCGGCGGGAGGGGCGGGCCGGGTCGCCGGTTTGGTTGTTGCGGCGGAAAGCACGCATGATGCACTCGTGCCGACTCTCAGCGACCTCGTCGTCCGCCACACCGCTCTCGACGCGGCGGACCTCGACTGGCTGCACTCTCTGGTCTCCGACTGGCAACTGCTGGCCGACCTGTCGTTCGCCGACCTCATCCTGTGGGCGCCGCTCCAGGGCGAGGGCGGCGGCTGGATCGCGATCGCGCAGATGCGCCCGACCACCGGACCCACCGTCTACCACGACGACATCGTCGGCACCGTCGCGGCCAAGGGCGAGCGCTACCTGATCGACACGGCGTGGAACGAGCGGCGCATCTGCCGCGAAGGCGACCCCGACTGGTCGACGGGCGTGCCCGTCCGCGAGGAGACCATCCCCGTACGGCGGGCGGTCCCCGTCGGCGAGGCCCGCTTCCTCGCGGTGATCCAGCGCTCCACCAACCTGTCCTCGGCGCGCACCCCGTCGCGCCTGGAGCTCACCTACCTGCAGAGCGCCTCCGACCTGGCGCAGATGGTGGCCGAGGGACGCTTCCCGTTCTCCGGCGAGGAGCCGATCCTGGTCCGCTCCCCGCGCGTCGGCGACGGCCTGCTGCGGCTGGATCGGGCGGGGCGCGTGACGTACGCGTCTCCGAACGCGCTGTCGGCCTACCGGCGGCTCGGTCTGCACGCGGATCTGGTCGGGGCCGAGCTGGGCCGGGTGACCGCCACGCTCTGCTACTCCGACGAGCCGATCAACGAGGACCTGATGATCGTGGCCAGCGGGCGCGCGGCCAAGGAGACAGAGGTCGAGTCCGGCGGGACGATCGTGCAGCTCCGGGCGATCCCGCTGATCGTCGGCGGCGGCCGCATCGGCGCGCTGGTGCTCATCCGTGACGTGACGGAGCTGCGCCGCCGCGAACGTGAGCTGATGACCAAGGACGCGACCATCCGCGAGATCCACCACCGGGTCAAGAACAACCTGCAGACGGTGGCGGCCCTGCTCCGGCTCCAGGCACGGCGCCTGCGCGTGCCCGAAGGGCGGGAGGCGCTGGAGGAGGCGGTGCGGCGGGTCGGCTCGATCGCGATCGTGCACGAGACGCTCTCTCACGCGCCGGAGGAGTTCGTCGACTTCGACGACATCGCCGACCGCGTGATCGCGATGGCGGGCGAAGTGTCGGCGGCGGAGGCGGCGGTCACCCCGCGACGGATAGGCAGCTTCGGCACCCTTCCGTCGCTCATCGCCACACCTCTGGCGATGGCTCTCACCGAACTTCTCCAGAACGCCTTGCAACACGGCCGCCCCAAACACCTGCAAGTGGTCGTGGAACCGACTCCCGACAGGCTGCACGTGACCGTCTGGGACGACGGTCAGGGTCTGCCCGACGACTTCGAGCTGGACAATTCCACGAGCCTGGGCCTGCAGATCGTCCGCACGCTCGTGGTCGGCGAGCTCTCGGGCAAACTCTCGATCGCCCCTCGCCTGGAGGGCGGCACAGAGGTGACGCTCTCCATCCCACTGCCGGCCGCCTGACGGCGTGCCCTTGTCACGGGCGCGCTTATCGGCGGCCCGCCACGTGCGGGTTCAGCGCGCGTCTCCCTGGAGGCCCTCCACCACGGATGGCGGGTAGGGCCGGCCCATGCCTGCCGTACGAGCTGCGGATCGGGCGGTTCGGCTAGGCGGAGGCGCGAGCGCGGGCACGGGCGCTGCGGCGCTTCAACGCCCTGCGCTCGTCCTCGCTCAGGCCGCCCCAGACGCCGGCGTCCTGGCCGGACTCAAGGGCCCACTTCAAGCACAGGTCGACCGCCGAACACGAGCGGCACACCTGCTTGGCCTCTTCGATCTGCATGAGTGCCGGGCCGGTGTTGCCGATCGGGAAGAACAGCTCGGGGTCGACGTCACGGCAGGCAGCTCGGTGGCGCCAGTCCATGCGTTTCACTCCTTAGTAGATGGAACCTCTGGTCGGCTCCGTGCGGCTACTACTTTGTGAAGAGTTTCACTAACTCGCGCGAGCAACGACCCGGATCCTGCGTTGGACCGGGGTTGCCCGCTGAGCGTCGGAGCGGACCCGGTAAGGCTTGTTAAAGGTCCTACGTTCCGACGTCAAAGTTGAGCCTGTCAGCCACTGAGAGTGCACGCAAGAGGGTTGGTAGGAAGTTTTGGTGTGGATGGATGTCGGATGCGTCACACAATGACCGAATGTAACCAGCTAGACCAGAACTTGTAATGCGTTCGGGATAGAGCGGAATGTCACTGATTCCCGTTCCCCCAGGTAGTCGCCGTCCAGCTCGAAGGCCACAGGGCGGTCTGCCGCGAGCGTGAACTCGGACTCGTCGTGGAGCTGGACGAGGTGCCGGCCCGATGGAAGGGTGTCACGCTCCGTGAGGATCTGCCGGATGGCGGGAAGTATCGAGGTCACGCCTATCTCTTGGAGTCCCAGCAGGTCGAGCCCGGTCTCGAAGCCGGCCCAGGGTGTGGGCAGGACCGGCCGGGTGCCGATGTAGGTCCAGGGCGAGGTGTTGGAGATGATCGCCATGTACACGCCCTTGGCGGCGGGAATGCCGGGGCCGCTCAGCGTCATCGCCGGGTGGCGCTTGTCAGTGGCGAAGTAATGGCGCAGCGCGGTGTTGACGTAACGCGTGGGTGTCGCCTTCCGGCCCGTGCCGCGCAGCCCCTCGACGGCCCGGATGACCTCGGCGTTGTACCCCATCCCACCGCCGAAGGTGAAATATCGGCTCTGATCCTCCCAAAGGGCTTGCCCCAACCCCACGGTCCTGCGGCGGCCGTCACGCAGCGCCTCGAGCACAGCGCCCGTGGCCTCGACCGGGTCGTTCGGCAGGCCCAGGTCGCGGGCGAACACGTTCGCGCTGCCCCCGGGGATGACGATCAGCGCGGGCCGCCCGGCGCTGGGGTCGTCCTGGTACGCGGGGTCGTCGCCGTTGACGGCGTTGAGCAGGCCGTTCACGGCCTCGTTGATCGTCCCGTCGCCGCCCAGCACGGCCACCACGTCGTAGCCCTTGGCGTGCGCGGTGGTGGCCAGCGCGGCCGCGTGGCCCCGGTACCGGGTCTGTTCCACGGTCAACTCGACGGCGGCGCCGAGCGCGCGGATCAGTACGTCACGCCGGCGGGCATTCGTGGTCGTGGCCTTGGGGTTGACCAGGAGCATCGCTCGCATGTCGTTCAGACTAGCCGGTGCCCGATATCTGGCTTATCGGCCATTAGTCGGAATCTGGAGGCGGCGAGGGGCACCGATAGGGTTTGGGGCGTGAACCGACCTTGGACACTTCTCGCCGCCGCGCTCATCGTCGCCCTGGAGGGCCTCGTGGCGCTCGGTCTCGGTCTGTACGTCGCGGTGGAGACGCTGGCCGGCGCGGCGGAGGACATCACCAGCGCGCTGGCCGAGTCGGCGTTCGGGGTGCTGATCGGCGCGGGATTGGTCTGGGTGGCCTGGGGCGGCCTGTACAAGATGGAGCGATGGGGGAGATCGCCCAGCGTGCTGGCCCAGATCTTCGTGCTCCCGGTCGCGATCACGCTCATCCAGTCGGACAAGCCGCTCTATGGGATCCCGCTGATCGTGGTGGCCGTCGCCGGCCTCGGCACGTTGCTCGCGCCCCCCACCACCCACGCCCTATATGGCGAGGACTCGCAGAAGGGTTAGCTGTCGAGGGTCGGTCGTCGGCCCTCGATCGCGTTAGTCGTCCAGGGTCAGTCGTCCGCGGTCAGGCCCTCGCGCAGCTGGGCCAGCGTGCGGGCCAGCAGCCGTGAGACGTGCATCTGCGAGATGCCCAGCTCGGTGGCGATCTGCGACTGGGTCATGTTGCCGAAGAAGCGCAGTAGCAGGATGCGCTTCTCACGGGGCGGCAGTCGTTCGAGCAGCGGCTTGAGCGACTCGCGGTATTCGACGCCTTCGAGCGACTCGTCCACGATGCCCAGCGAGTCGGACACGGCGGGCGCGTCGTCGTCACCGGAGTCGGGCGCGTCGAGGGACACGGTGGAGTAGGCGTTGGCCGACTCCAAGCCCTCGAGGACCTCCTCCTCGGTCATCTTGAGGTAGGCGGCCAGCTCCGCGACGGTCGGTGCCCGGCCTTCGCGCTGCGACAGCTCGCTGATCGCCTTGGTCAGCGACAGCTTGAGCTCCTGGAGACGGCGCGGCACGCGCACCGCCCAGCCCTTGTCACGGAAGTGGCGCTTGATCTCGCCGACGATCGTGGGCGTGGCGTAGGTGGAGAACTCCACGCCGCGGTTGAGGTCGAAGCGGTCGATGGACTTGATCAGTCCGATGGTGGCGACCTGGGTGAGGTCGTCGAGCCACTCGCCCCGGTTGCGGAAGCGGCGAGCCAGATATTCGACCAGAGGAAGGTGAAGCTCGACCAGCTCGTCCCTGATGCGCTGCCGACGCGGCTCGTCAGGCCCCAGCTCGGACAGCTCGGCGAAGAGGATGCGGGCCCGCACCCTGTCGGGCACGGCGTGGTCGCTGGTGGCCATGGCTCCAGTCCTTTCCGTCACGCCGGCCTCGCCGTGCCTCGGCGCTTACGCAGGACGATCGCCATGCGATCGGGAGAGTCGATCACCGCTTCCACATCGTCTGCCAGGGCGGTCAAGACCATCCAGGCGAAGTCGTCCCGCTTTGGCGCGGAGCTGCCGACCGTCGCGACCTCGACCCTGACCTGCATTTCCTGCCCGGTCAGCTCGAACTCGGCGGTCAGATCGGTCCCGGGCACGGCCTCGCTCAGCAACATCGCGCACGCCTCGTCGACCGCGATCCGCAGATCCTCGATCTCGTCCAGCGTGAAGTCGAGCCGTGCGGCCAGTCCGGCAGTGGCCGTACGCAGTACGGACAGGTAGGCACTCGCGGCCGGGAGCCTGATGCTCACCACGTCGCGGATGCCGGCCACGCCCTCAGCCCGCGTCTCGGTTTCCTCGGTCACGTTCCTCCTCGCGAATACGGCGCTGACTGCAACTTACCGCCCCCGGGAGGTGGTTGGCGGAATCAGACTCGCCATCGACCGAAAAGGCTCTGCGCGGAAGGTCGCCGCACAGAGCCTTTGTGCCGATTTAGGCGGCCTTCGTCTCCCAGAAGATCTTGGAGATTTCGTCGATCTTGCCGAGAAGGTCCTCGGCCTTGGTGACCTCGACCGTGCCCTTGCCGCCGGCCGCGCCGGCGAGCTTCGTGGCCTCCCAGAAGAGCTGGTGAAGCTGGGGGTACTGCTCGAGGTGCGGGGGCTTGAAGTAGTCGGTCCAGAGCACCCACAGGTGGTGCTTGACGAGCTCGGCCCGCTCCTCCTTGATGGAGAGCGCCCGGGCCCGGAAGATCGGGTCCTCGTTGGCCGCGTACTTCTCCATGATCGCCTTGACCGACTCCGCCTCGATCCGGGCCTGCGCGGGGTCGTACACCCCACAGGGCAGGTCGCAGTGGGCAGAAGCGACATGCTTGGGTCGTAGCAGTCGTGCGAGCATCAGAAAGTCCTTCCTTGATGCTGAATCAGCTTGGTCCAACTACCGACCTTACTCGGGTCCAAACGCCTGCGGCGGAGGGGGTCACAGCCCATGAGAGTGCGTGTCGAGGGGGATTCGATGCGGCCGGCGCTGGTGCCCGGCGACTGGCTCCTCGTACGGCGTGGCGCCGCGGTGCATCCCGGTGATCTGGTCGTGGCGCGGCTCCCGGGCGAGCCCGAGCGGCTCATCGTCAAGCGGGCCCAATGGCACGGCGACGACGGCTGGTGGCTGGAGAGCGACAACCAGCGGGCCAGCGGGCGCCGCGACAGCTGGGACTTCGGCCCGGTGAGCGACATCGTGGGCCGGGTGGTGCTGCGCTACTGGCCGCTCCTGCGGCGGGCACGGTAGGCGGCGACGTTGGCCCTGCTGGCGCACCGGGCGGAGCAGTAGCGGCGCGAGCGGTTGGAGGAGGTGTCGAGGAAGGCCCGCAGGCATCGTGGCTCCTGGCAGCGGCCGAGCCGGTCGGCGCCCAGCTCGGCGACGAGTGCGGCCAGGCCCATCACGGCGCCGGCGGCGGCCGTGCCGTGCGCGTCCACAGCCAGGTGGAGGTGCCAGTGCTGCCCGTCGTGGTCCGACAGTTGGGGGCGCACCGGATGGCGCACGAGCAGCGCGTTCAGGCGCGCTACGACGGCCTGCTCGCCGCCGGTCCCGTCGAACACGGCCGCCAGTTCGTCACGCAGCTCCAGGAGCTCCGGCGGCGGGTGCGGATCGTTCACCAGCCGGACCGCCCACTCGGCGTAAGAGGTGAGGTCCATGCCGGAGTATTACACGAGCCGCGGGGCGCCCAGCCTCGGACGCCCCGCATATAGGCTCTCAGGGGCTGCGGGGCTCGCTTTGGAGGCCCCGCTGAAGGTCAGCCCTCCGGGTGCAGGACGCGCCTGAGGAAGGAGCGGGTCCGCTCCTGCTTCGGGTCGCCGATCACCTCGGTGGGCGTCCCCTCCTCGACGATCACCCCGCCGTCCATGAACACCACGCGGTCGGCCACCTCGCGGGCGAACCCCATCTCGTGGGTGACCACCAGCATGGTCATGCCCTCCTCCGCCAGCTTGCGCATAACGGCGAGCACGTCGCCGACCAGCTCCGGGTCCAGCGCCGAGGTGGGCTCGTCGAAGAGCATCAGGTCCGGGTTCATGGCCAGCGCCCTGGCGATGGCCACCCGCTGCTGCTGTCCGCCGGAGAGCTTGCCGGGATATTCGTCGCACTTGTCGCCGACACCGACCTTGGCCAGGTTCTCCCTGGCGACGATCTCGGCCTCCTTCTTGCTCCGGTTCAGCACCCGCTGCTGGGCGATCATCACGTTCTGCAGCGCGGTCAGGTGCGGGAAGAGGTTGAACTGCTGGAACACCATGCCGACGTGCCGCCGGGCCGCGTCGATGTCGGCGTCGGGATGGGTCAGCTCCAAGCCGTTGACGAACACCCGGCCCTTGGTCGGCGTCTCCAGCACGTTCACGCAGCGCAGCAGCGTCGACTTGCCCGAGCCTGAGGGGCCGATGACGCAGACCACCTGACCGGGTTCGACGGTGAAGTCGATGCCCTTGAGCACCTCGTTGTCGCCGAAGTACTTGTGGAGTTCCCTGATCTCTACGGCGTGCGTCACCGTTTCCTCCCCTGGCGCGCTTCGAGGCGGCGTACCACGAACCCGAGCGGAATCGTGATCAGCAGGTACGTGGCGCCGGCCACGATCAGCGGCGTGCTGTTGGCCTGGTCGATCGTGGTGTCGGAGCCGAACTTGGTCAGCTCGGTGGTCGCCGCCGTCACGCCCAGCGTGAAGACCAGCGAGGAGTCCTTGAACAGCAGGATCAGCTCGTTGGTCAGCGGCGGGATCACGATCCTGATGGCCTGCGGCAGGATGATGGAGAGCATCGCCCGGCCCGGCTTCATGCCGAGCGACCTGGCCGCCTCCATCTGACCCTTGGGCACCGCCTGGATGCCCGCGCGGAACGACTCGGCCATGTAGGCGGCGGCCACCAGGCCCAGCGCGAGCGCCACCGTACCGTAGACGTCGCCGGGGAGCTTGAACCCGGGGAACGCGATCGGCAGGCCGAACCCGAGCAGCAGGAAGATGATCAGCGCGGGCAGGCCGCGGAAGATCTCGATGTAGACGAGGGCGACCACCCGGTAGGGGACCACCGAGGACAACCGCATCAGCGCCAGCACGAGACCGAGCGCGAAGCCGATCACATAGCCGGCGACGGTGAAGATCAGGGTGTTCTTCAACGCGACCGTGAACAGCGTGGGGAACATCCCCGCGGCGACCTTGCCGTTCAGGAAGTTCTCGAAGATCTTCGGCCAGTCCGCGAGCAGGATCACCGCGAGGAGGACGAGGACGAAGACGGCGTACTGGATGGCGAGGCTGACGCGGCGGCGCTGGCGGGGGCTGAGCCCGCTTTTCGCGGGCTCAGCCGTGGTCGGCGTGGTCGTCATGATCAGGAGGTGGGCGTCGGGGTCGTGACGGGCGCGGCGCCCATCCACTCCTGGTACTCCTTGGTCCAGGTGCCGTCCTTGATGGCCTCGGCCAGGGACTCGTTGATGACCTTGAGCAGCGCGGCGTTGCCCTTCTTGACGGCGAAGCCGTACTGGGCGTGGGTCGGCACCTGGCCGGACAGCTCATAGGCGGAGGAGACGTTCGGCTTCTTCATCCAGTCGACGACGACCGGCAGGTCCTGGATCACCATGTCGACCTGGCCGGACTGCAGCGCGAGCAGCAGCTTGCCGGAGTCCTTGAACTCCTTGGCCTCGATGCCCTTGCTCTTGGCGAGCGTGAGGCTGGTCGTGCCGGCCTGCACGCCGACGCTCAGGTTCTTGCTCTTGGCGGTCTCGAGGTCGGGCACACCGGCGCCCTTCTTGGTCACCAGGCCGAGCACTTCGTCGAAGTAGGGGTTGGAGAAGTCGAGATGCTGCTTGCGGTCCTCGGTGATCGTCATTCCGGCGGCGGCGACGTCGCACTTGGCGGCGCTGAGCGCGGCACCGCCCTTGATCGAGTCGAAGTCGATGTCCACGATGTCCTGCGTCACGCCCAGCTTCTTGGCGACCAGGTCGATCATGTCCACGTCGAACCCGACGACCTTGCCGCTGGCGTCCTTGGACTGGAACGGCGGGTACGGCAGGTTGGTGCAGGTGGTCAGCTTTCCGGGGGCGACCAGCTGTACTCCGCCCGCCGCTGTGGCGGGTGCGGAGGACGAGGCGCTGGTGCCCGTCTGCGAGGTGCTGCCGCAGGCGGACAGCGCCAGGGCGGCGGTCAGGGCGAGCGCACCGGTGGTGTAGCCACGGCGCGTCCTGGGCCAGAGGGCCATGTGCGGGCCTCCTCGAGTGATATGTAAGGAAAGTTGGTTTTTGTGAAGTTTAAATGGCCTTTTGCTGCGGACCGTCATCTGAGAATTAACAATGCGTCAACAGAACGGAGTCGGTCCTGAGACAGACCCCATCTCAGCATGTGGCACTATGGAGCGACGGGTGACCCCCGTAACCCCTCTTACGAGACGATCGGGGAGGGGCACCTGGCGGCTACCGAAGCCAGGCCTCTCGCGCCGTCTGCCGAAGGTCTCATCCGTCCGATGACTACTGGGGTCGCTGTGACTACCACACCCGCTTCCGTTGAATCCCTCGATCTCGATCCCGCCTTCGCGTTGCATCGCGGCGGCAAGCTCGAGGTCCGATCCACCATCCCCGTCCGCAACGCCGACGACCTTTCCCTTGCCTACACCCCCGGGGTCGCCCGCGTCTGCACCGCGATCGCCGACACGCCGTCACTCGTCAACGACTACACCTGGGTCTCCAATGTGGTCGCCGTCGTCTCCGACGGCACGGCCGTGCTCGGCCTCGGCGACATCGGCCCGGCGGCCGCCATGCCCGTGATGGAGGGCAAGGCGCTGCTGTTCAAGGAGTTCGGGGGCGTCGACGCGGTCCCGATCTGCCTCGACTGCACCGACGTCGACGCCCTGGTCGAGACCGTCGTACGACTGGCGCCCTCGTTCGGCGGCATCAACCTGGAGGACATCAGCGCGCCCCGCTGCTTCGAGGTCGAAGACCGGCTGCGGGACCTGCTCGACATCCCCGTCTTCCACGACGACCAGCACGGCACCGCCATCGTGGCCCTCGCCGCGCTGACCAACGCGGCCCGGCTGACCGGCCGCTCTCTGGGCGACCTGCGCGCCGTGGTGGCCGGAGCCGGCGCGTCCGGGGTCGCGGTCACCCGGATCCTCCTGGAGGCCGGCATCGGCGACATCGCGGTCGCCGACTCCAAGGGCATGATCTACGACGGCAGGGAAGGGCTCAACCCGGTCAAGCAGGCCCTGGCCCGCGACACCAACAAGGCGGGCCACAAGGGCTCGACCGAGGAGGCCCTGGCGGGCGCCGACGTCTTCCTCGGCCTGTCCGGCTCGACGGTGTCGGAGGCGGCCATCGCCTCGATGGCCGCGGACTCGATCGTGTTCGCCCTGTCCAACCCCACCCCCGAGGTGCATCCCGAGGTGGCCGCGAAGTACGCCAAGGTGGTCGCGACCGGCCGCTCCGACTTCCCCAACCAGATCAACAACGTGCTGGCCTTCCCCGGCGTCTTCCGCGGCGCGCTCGATGTACGGGCCACCACGATCACCGAGAACATGAAGGTCGCGGCGGCCGTCGCGCTCGCCGACGTGGTGGGCGCGGACGTCAGGGCCGACTACGTGATCCCCAGCCCGTTCGACGCGCGTGTAGCGCCCGCGGTGACCGCCGCCGTGGCCGCCCAGGCCCGCGCCGACGGGGTCGCCCGCCTGTAGTTCTGCGGGAAGCCGTAACTCCCTTAGGAAACCGCCAAATTTCCTTTACTCTCCGTGCTATAAAGAGGGCTCTCTGTAAGGATGCGGGCGCCGACTCCTGTTGCCGCGAGGAGAGCGATGGAACGCGAGCCCAATCGACTGCTACAGCAGCTGATCGCGGAGGCCGGCTTCTCCCACAAGGGGTTGGCCAGGCGCCTCAACGACCTGGGAGCCGCGCGTGGCACCCCTGGCCTGAAGTACGACCACAGCTCCGTGCTGCGCTGGATCGGCGGTCAGCGGCCTCGGGACCCTGTGCCGTGCCTCCTTACCGAGATTTTCGCACTCCGGCTCGGCAGGCCCTTCTCCCCCGTGGAGGTGGGCATGCCGGCCATCGTTACACCCCTGGATCTCGGACAGGAGTTCACGCACACGTGGAAGGAGGGGGTCGCGACCGTGACGGCGCTGTGGCGGGCCGATATGGAGAGGCGGCGCTTCCTGATCGATTCGACTTTCGCGATTGGTGCGGGCTCGGTAGGGGCCGTCCGCTGGCTGACGGCCCCGCCGGAGGAACGCCCGGGCGGCTCCGGCGCACGCCGCGTCGGCAGGGCCGACATCACCGCGATCCACGAGGTCACCCGTTCCTTCGGTGAGCTCGACAACAGGTTCGGCAGCGGACGCGTCCGCGCGTCGGTCATCAAATACCTCGACACCGCGGTCTCGCCGCTGCTCAAAGAGGGCGCCTACGGCGAGGCCACGGGCAGGCAACTGGCCGGGGCCGCCGCGGAGCTGACCCGCCTGGCCGGTTGGATGGCCTACGACCTGGAGCAGCACGGCCTGGCCCAGCGCTACCTGATCCAGGCGCTGCGCCTGGCCCAGGGCGCCGACGACCACGCGCTGGGCGGCGAGATCCTGGCCGGCATGGCGCACCAGGCCATCTACATGGGTCAGCACGCCCACGCGCTCGACCTGGCCAGGGCCGCCCAGCTCTCGGCCCGCCGCGCGGGCGTCCACACCCTGCTGTGCTCCGGCCTGGTGCTGGAGGCACATGCTCAGGCGGGCCTCGGCGACGCGCGCTCCTGCGGCAGCGCTCTGCACGCGGCCGAGGTGGCCTTCGACTCGCGGGCTCCCGCCGACGAGCCGGCCTGGCTGAGCTACTTCGACGAGGCGTATCTGGCGGCCAAGTTCGCCCACTGCTTCCGCGACCTGGGAGAGGGGGAGCGGGTCGTCCGGCAGGCGCACCGCTCGCTCGACATGGACGGCCGCTACGTGCGCGGGCGGATGTTCAACCTGTCGCTCCTGGCGGCCGGGTTGCTGCAGTGCGGGGAGCTGGAGGAGGCGTGCAAGGTGGCGGAGACCGCGTTCAAGCTGGCCGGTGAGCTGCAGTCGGTCCGGTCTCGTTCGTACGCGGCCGACCTGCGGCGGCGGCTGGAGCCGTACAAGAGCGAACCCGCGGTGCGGGCGCTGCGCGAGCTATCCGCTGTTTGAGCTTTCCGCTATTAGATGAGCCCGCCGCCGGATCTCCGGCGGCGGGCTCGTTATGTACCTATCTATTACTGCATCATCTCGCCGTTGGGCCCGACGATCGACTTGGTCGCGGCGTACTGGGCCTTGTTGTAGACGTCAGCGGTCTCGCCGTCGAAGTAGGCGGAGCTGATGAAGTCGATCCGGCCGTTGCCGTCCTGGTCGTGGAACATGCTCGTCACGCCGTTGACGAAGCCGGTGCGCTTGTTGTTGTCGTACTTCATCAGCCAGGGGCCGCCGTCGGCGCCGGGGGTCATGGAGCACTTCAGCACCTGGTGCGTCTCGACCTTGAAGGTGTTGACCTGGTAGGTCTTCGTACCGGTCTTGCCGGCGCACCACTTGGGCGTCACGCCGGTGAAGGCCTTGTCGCCGTCGGGGTGGGGGGCGCTGGGGTAGCCGAAGGCGGTGACGGTCTGGCCCATGGGCTGGTTCCAGGCGACACCCTGGCCGCCGACGATGTCGCCGAGGCGGCCCAGGTCCTTGGCGATGCCGATGACGTACTCGGCCATGTAGAACTTGCGCGAGGTGCCGGGCTTGACCCACTTTTGTGTGTAGTAGTGGGTGATGGAGTAGTTGCCGAGCTTGTCGACGCCCTTCTCACCCAGGCCCTTGTAGGCGGCGTGCTCCAGCTGCGTCACGGGGAGCGTCTCGGGCGCGCCGAACTTGAAGCCGTTGCCCTTGCCGGTCCTGGCGGCGTCGTACTCCTTCTTACCGACCTCGACCTTCTCCAGGACCGCGCCAGGATAGTCGGGGCCCACCTTGTCGGCCGGGGTGTCGGCACCCTCGGACCAGCAGTTGCCGAGGGTCAGGACGCACTTGGCGTACTCGGCGGGGCTGATCTCAACCGGCTTGACCCACTTGTCGCCACGCCACTCCTGGAACTCCTTGAACGACACCTTCTTGTCGTTGGGGAGCGCGAAGCCGTTGTGCACGGCCACGAACGCGAAGTCGCCGTCGTAGTCGTCGTAGGTGTCGAGGTCGTAGGTGGTGAACGCGTAGGCGCCCGCGTACACGCCGAACGGCGCCTTGCCCTGGTAATAGCCGGGGACGAACACCCACTTGCGGAAGACGTCCTTGCCGCGCTCGTAGACGCAGTGGCCGGCCGTGGCGACCAGGTTGCGGTTCCTGGCCTGGACGGAGGTGGCCGAGCACCAGCGGTAGTTGCCGCCGCTGTCGAGGAAGAAGACCTTGCCGATGGTCTTGGGCAGGTTCACGGCCTTGGTCTTGGTGGCGGCGGGCGTGGTGCCGGTGGGGGAGGCCGAGCCGGGCTTGCCGTCGGGCGCCTTCGCCTGCGTGGAGACCAGCTTCTGGACGTCCTTGGCGTCGACGTTGTACTGCGTGGCCTTCTTGAGGGCGGCACCGTTGGCGTCGAGCCAGAAGTAGGCGTTGCTGTAGGCCTCGGCGGCCTTGGGCGCGAGCGGGTCCTGTACCCAGTCGGGGGCGGCGGCGTTGGCGGGGAGGGTGAGGGCGGCGGCGCTCAGGCTGGCGGCGGTCAGGGGGACGAGCAGGCGCTTCACTGAGGATCTCCACAAAGTTAACAAGCAGGTTGTTAAGACCCTATCGACCCTCTGGTCACTCTGGTAACAGATTGTTCGGGAGTGTTACAGAAATGGTGGAGTACCAGGTCATGGCCTAGTTTGTGCAAGAGAAAGGCCGAAGGGCCCGGCAGGATGCCGGGCCCTTCGGTAAAGCTGGTGGACGATGACCTAAGCCCTCGTCCGGTTCAGCGAACTACTTGACGAGCTTGCCGGACCACGAGGCCGCAGCGGCCTTGTAGATCGCAGCGGTCTCACCGTCGAAGATCGGCGAGGTGATCGTGTCGTAGCGCTTGTTGCCATCGAGGTCAACGATGAGGCTGGTGACACCGGTGACGTAGCCGAGACGCTTGGCGTTGCTGTAGTTCGCCAGCCACGGGCCACCGTCGTAACCGGCGGTGACGGCGCACTTCAGCGACTGCTGCTCCTCGACCTTGCGGGCCGGGATCTTGACGACCTTGCTGGCGGTCTTGCCGTAGCACCACTTCGGCGTAACGCCGGTGTAGGGCTTGCTACCGTCAGGGTTGGGGCCGAAGGGGTACCCGAAGGTACGAACGACCTTGCCCGGAGCCTGGTTCCACGCCACACCCTGGCCGCCGACGTTGTCGCCCAGACGGCCGACGTCCTTCAGCGCGGCAGCGGAGGTGTACAGGTCGTAACGGACGAACTTGGTGTCCGTTCCCGGCTTGTACCACTGCTGCGTGAAGTACTCGGTGATGAGGAAGTTGCCGCGGCGGTCCTGGGTCTTGTCACCCTTGCCGTGGTACCCCTTGTACTCGCTCTCGGTCACGACCGAGGTGACGGGCTCACCGAAACGCTTGCCGTTGCCAGTGCCGAAGCCGGCCCGACGGTACTCGTCAGCGGTGACTTCGACCTTCTCGACGACAGCACCAGGGAACTCGGGGCCGGTCTTCTCCTTGGCCGTGCCCCGCTTGATGCCGTAGTAGTCAGCCCGCTTCGGGTCGAGACGCCCGGCGCGGTACTCGTCGAAGCCAACCTCGACTTCCTTGACGAACTTCTCGCCCTCGTAGGCCTTGAAGGTCGCCCAGTCCACCTTGGAGGCGCTGTTCTGCACGCCGCCGATGCCGTTGTAGACGGTGACGAACGAGTAGTCGCGGTCGAAGTCCTCGTAGACGTCGAAGTCGTAGTGGGTGAAGGCCTGCTTACCCACGTACAGACCGTAAGGCGTCTTGCCCTGGTAGTAACCCGGGACGAAGACCCAGCGCGAAACGACCTCGTCGTTGCCGGCGATGTCGTAGACGCAGTGACCGGCCGTGGCGACCAGGTTGCGGTACTGCGACTGGACCGAGGTACCCGAGCAGTAGTAGAGCTTGCCGTCGCGGCCCTCGAAGAACACCTTGCCGATGGTCTTCGGCATGTTGACGTTCTGGGACTTGACGGCGACCTTCTTCTCCTCGCCAATCGGCAGGGAGGAGCCGGGCTTCGTGTCGGCGCTATAACCGCCACCACGGGAGATCTTCTCAACCTCGAGGGAGTCGGGGTTGAAGGCCACAGCCTGCTTCAGCGCCGCGTTGTTCGACTTGGTCCAGAAGTTCAGGGTCTCTTCTGCCTGAGCCTGAGTCTTCGCCAGGGCGTCGGACGCGACGTCGCCGGTTGCGTTGGCCGCAGCGGTGCCGGCGAGGCCGGCAGCCAGCAGACCGGTGGCCAGAATGGCGCCACCGGCGGGGAGGAGGATGCGCTTCAAGGTAACTCCTTGGTCTGTCGTGGAGCGCTTCTTGCGCCCCATGCGTCAGTAAAGGGATAGCCAGGAACATACAGTGTCGATCTTGAAGTTAGGTAGCTGCTTTGGAGGGAAAAACAGCCCTAAGTCCGGCGTGATCGTTCTGTGATGTTTAAGTCGCGATAGAGGATGACTTGCCGGAAGTGCCGGATGACACCGTTTCCGCAGATCAACATAAGGAAGTTGTCAGTGTGACTGCGGTGGCTCCAGTGCCGCCCTCCCGACTGCGATCCGACTGATGTGACGCAGATCACACCACCTTGATGGCACCGTCCGGGCGCCCCATGCGTCCAAACGCCCTTCAGATTTGCCCGGGAACGCCGAAGGGCCCGGCGATGCCGGGCCCTTCGCGAGTTACCACTGTGCGCACCGTCCTGGAACGGTCGCGGTGTGTTACTTAGATGATCTTGCCGGACCACACGTTCGCAGCGGACTTGTAGACCGCAGCGGTCTCACCGTCGAAGTACGGCGAGGAGATGTAGTCGACTCGCTTGTTGCCGTCCTGGTCGTTGAAGGTGCTGGTGACACCGTTCACGTAGCCGAGACGCTTGCTGTTGCTGTAGTTGAGCAGCCAAGGGCCACCGTCGGCGCCCTCGGTCATCGCGCACTTGAGCGCGACGTGCTCTTCGATCTTCTTGGCGGCCGAGCCGACGACCTTCTTGCTGGTCTTGCCGTAGCACCACTTGGGCGTGATGCCCGTGTAGTTCTTGTGGCCGTCAGGGTGCGCCGCGGCCGGGTAGCCGAACACGCGGACGTACTTGCCCGTGGGCTGGTTCCAGGACACGCCCTGGCCGCCCACGACGTCACCCAGGCGACCGACGTCCTTGGCAGCGCCTTCGATGATGAAGAACTCGGTCTTGTAGAACTTGGTCGCCGTGCCGGGCTTGAACCACTGCTGCGTGAAGTAGTGGGTGATGGTGTAGTTGCCACGAGCGTCCTGGGCCTTGGTGCCCGGGCCCTTGTAGGCGTCGTACACCGCCTTGGTGACGTTCTCGGTGACAGGCTCGCCGAACTTGTACCCGTTGCCCTTGCCGACCTTGGCGGCGTCGTACGCCTCCTTGCCGACCTCGATCTTGGCGACCTCGGCGTTGGGGTAGTCCGGACCAGCCGGCTCGGCCTTGCTGCCGCGCTTGGCCCAGCACGCCTCGATCGACGTCGGGTCGAGCTTGCACTTGCGGAACTCGTCCCGCGAGATCTCGACGTCCTTGGCGTCCTTGATGCCCTGGTACTTCTCGAAGTCGGCCTTGGAGACCTTCTTCGCGGTACCGCCACCGAGCTGGATGCCGTTGTACACGGTCACGAACGCGTAGTCGCGGTCGTAGTCCTCGTACACGTCGAAGTCGTAGTGGGTGAAGGCCTGCTTACCCACGTAGATCCCGAACGGCGTCTTGCCCTGGTAGTAGCCGGGGACGAAGACCCACTTGGACATGACGTCCGAGTTGGTGGCCGTGTCGTAGACGCAGTGACCGGCCGTGGCGACCAGGTTGCGGTACTTCGACTGGACCGAAGTGGCCGAGCACCACTTCTTCTCGCCCTTGCTGTTGACGAAGAACACCTTGCCGATGGTCTTCGGCATGTTCACGTTCTGGACCTTGGTGGAGGTCTTCTTCTCCTGGCCGATCGGGACGGACGAGCCAGGCTTGCTGTCGGCGCTGTAGCCGCCCTTGCTCTGCAGCTTGGCGACGTCGCCGGAGTCCCAGACGTTGGACTCCTTCGCGGCCTTGAGGGCGGCGTTGTTGGTAGCCGACCAGAAGTCCGCGATGGCCTTGGCGTCAGCGGCGCTCTTCGCCATCGGGTCGGAGGCTACGTCGCTGGCGGCCGTGGCCGTACCGGCGAGGCCGGCAGCCAGAAGGCCGGTAGCCAGGATGGCGCCACCGGCGGGGATGAGGATGCGCTTCAAGGGAACTGCTCCTTGCTCTGTCGTGGGTCGCAACACGCGTCCCATGCGTCAGTAAAGGGATAGCAAGGAACATAGCGTGGTGATCTCCGCAGGTAAAAGCCGTTCTGCCCCATCCGGTAGGCGCCCTTACCGTCGTGACCTTTCCGTTACCAGTCAGAGATCTTAGCGGAGCGTGATCAAATTGCCACGTTTTCGCAGGGTATGAAGGGGGTTCGGCGAAGGGGCTGTGAGGAGTGCGACACGCTTCGCGGTCGCTCCAATGTGACTCAGATCACAGGAACCAGATTGGCGCGAGCTCCGTCTAATATCGCCAAATCCGCATAAATGATCTTGTGGGAGCACAAAAAAGGGGCTCGGCCGAACCCGGCCGAGCCCCTTTTTGGGTGTTGAGTGGTTACTTGTACAGCTCGCCGTTCGGGCCGACGATCTTGCCGGACCACGTGTTCTTGGCCGAGTTGTACACAGAGGCCGTCTCACCGTCGAAGTACGGCGAGGTGATGTAGTCGATGCGGTCGTTGCCGTCCTGGTCGGCGAAGGTGCTGGTCACGCCGTTGACGTAGCCCAGACGCTTGCCGTTGCTGTAGTTGGCCAGCCAGGGGCCGCCGTCGAAGCCGGGCGTCACGGCGCACTTGAGGCCGATGTGCTCCTCGATCTTCAGCCACGGAGCGCCCACGGCCTTGGCGGTGGTCTTGTTGTAGCACCACTTCGGCGTCACGCCGCTGTAGGGCTTGTTGCCGTCGGGGTGCGGGCCGGCCGGGTAGCCGAACGCGCGGACCTGCTTGCCGGTGGGCTGGTTCCACGACACGCCCTGGCCGCCGACGACGTCGCCGAGACGGCCGGCGTCCTTGGACAGCAGGATGTAGTAGCGCCCGCCCCAGTTCCGCTTGGGGCCGACGAAGCCGTCGTACTCCTTCTTGGTCACCTGCTTGACGCCGTTGAAGGAGATGCCGTTGTAGACGGTCACGAACGCGTAGTCGCGGTCGTAGTCCTCGTACACGTCGAAGTCGGTGTGGGTGAATGCTTGCTTGCCCACGTAGATTCCGAACGGGGCCTTGCCCTCGTAGTAGCCGGGCACGAAGACCCAGTTGTCGAGCAGGGCCTTGTTGCTGTCGGTGTCGTAGACGCAGTGGCCGGCCGTGGCGACCAGGTTGCGGTAGTTCGACTGGATGGACGTGGCCGAGCAGTAGCGGAACTTGCCCTTGCCGTCGACGAAGAAGACCTTGCCGAGCGTCTTGGGCATGTTGACGTTCTGGGCCTTGCCGGGGGCCTTCTTCTCCTCCCCGATGGGAGTGGCGCTGCCCGGGTTGCCGTCGGGGCTGTAGCCGCCCTTCGAGACGACCTTCCTGACTTCCTTGGCGTCCCAGGTGTACGCGGTGGCGGAGCGGAGGGCGGCGAAGTTCGACGCGGCCCAGAAGGACGCGACCGAGGAGGCCTGTTGCGTGTTGCGGGCCATGGGGTCGGTGGCGATGTCGCCTTGTGCCTGAGCGGTGCCTGCCAGGCCGGCGGCCAGGAGGCCGGTCGCCAGGACGGCGCTACCGGCCGGGAGAAGGATGCGCTTCAAGGTAAAACTCCAGACGCGGGGCGCCTCGTGCACCCCAGAATGCAGCAAACGGACAGGCGGGAACCTATCGGTCTGACTCTGGTCGTGTGAATTACCCGATACTGGAGTCAAGCGCGACGATCATGGCCGTGACCATCTCGAGATGTGAAACCGGCTGATCACTCGGGGTGGCGATACGCTGGGTGTAACTTACGTCACATTTTGCGGTGTTGCGAGCCCTGCGGCGCGTCGGTAGACCTCGCCGGTCGTGGCGTTGAAGGTCGGGGAGGACACCGCGTCGTAGGCGCCCTTGGCGTCTCTGTTCCAGGTCAGGCTGTTGATCCCGGTGAGGAGTCCGAGCTTCTGCACGGGCTGGTAGTTGAGCAACCAGGGGCCGCCGCTGGCGCCGGCGCTGAAGTCGCACGGCTGGAGCTGCACGCCGTACTGAAGGTCGAGGCTGGGAGCGACCGTGCGTCTTGTGCTCCCCGAGCAGACCTTCAGCGTCTTGCCGTCGAACGGGTGGCTGCCGTCGGGCTGCGGGCCCGCCGGGTAGCCGAAGGCGGTGATCGTGAGAGCCAGGCCCTTGCCGAGCGTCAGGCCCTGCCCGCCGACGTTGTCCTGCAACCGGCCCACATCCTGCATGGTGAGCTGGCCGTTCTTCTCGACCCACTTGAAGCCGCGGTGCACGGTCACGAACGCGTAGTCGAAGTCGTAGTCGCCCTTGCCCGGCCAGTCCTCGTGCATGCTGATCGACGCGCCCACGTAGATGCCGTCGGGCGTCGCCCCACCGGGACCCGGATTGGGGACGAAGATCCAGTAATCGGCGGGCTTGCCCTGGCGCGAGTCGTACGCGCAGTGTCCGGCGGTCGCCACCACGCTGCGGTTCTTGGCCGCGATCGAGCTGGCCGAGCACCAAAATTCCTTGTCGCCGAAGCGGAAGAAGACCTTGCCCATGGTCTTAGCGGCCGCGCTGTCCTTCGGGAGGGCGGGTCCGACGTTCGGCGGGATCTGCCGGCTCTTCGCCGGGACGACCCGCAGGCTCTTCGCTGGGACGATCTGGCCGCCACCGGAGGCGGTCTTGGAGGTGGGCGAGGACTGCGAGGCCGGCGTGGCGGGGCTGTACTGGTCGGCATTCTTGAGCCGGTCGGGCTTCCAGTATTCGGCGACCTTCTTCATGTCCGCCGCCGACTTGGCCAGCGTGACCGAGTAGACCCGGCTGTTCGGCGCGGCCGAGGCGGTCCCCGCGAGGGCAGGCAGCATCAGCAGCGCGCTGAGCGCAGCCGCTACCAGGTGCCATGCCCGGGGGATCATGGAAATGCCTTGCCTTTGGGGGTTAGTACTTCTGGGGGTGTAACGATGGATTTTTCCAGATCACTCACTGTATTGCAGCTCGGATGGAGATTCGTTATCTGATCAAGCGTGACTTGTGTCCCATAAGGAGTGCGTCAAGGGGTTCGATCCGGATAGCGTCTCCGATCCATGTGAGGATCGTTTCCGCATGTCAGAGGCATAGTACATGAGCCGACTTCGTTGTCCATCCGCCTTTCCTGTGTGTTTCTTGATCACGCGTGAGAAGGGCCCCGGCCGGGAGTAGCCGGGGCCCAGGGTGGGGTGCTACGGCATGTTGCCGGTCCACCGGTTCGCGGCGGCCTTGTACACGTTGTAGGTGTCGGTGTTGAAGTACGGCGACGAGATGTGGTCGTAGCGGTCGTTACCGTCCGTGTCCCACGCGACGCTGTTGACACCGATCAGGTAACCGGTACGGGTGGAGCTCTTGTAGCTGTACAGGAGCGGTCCACCGCTGGCGCCGGCGGTGAAGGCGCACTTGAGGCCGATGTGCTCCTGGAGGTTGTACTTCGGCGCGGCGGGCATCGGGGCCGTCTTGCCGTAGCACCACTTCATCGTGCGGCCGGTGAACGGCTTGTCTCCGTCGGGGTGCTCGCCCGCCGGGTAACCGAAGGAGAACACGTTCGCCTTGGTGCTGCGGTTCCAGGTGAAGCCCTGGCCGCCGACGTTGTCACCGAGGCGGCCGACGTTCTTCCGCGTCCACTGCCACTTGTCGTTGACCTTCTCCCACTTGACCTTGATGCCGTTGTAGACGTTGACGAACGCGTAGTCGTAGTCGTAGTCCTCCTTCACCACGAAGTCGTCATGCGCGTTGAACGTCTTGGCGGCGTAGATGCCGTAGGGGGCCTTGCCCTCCCAGGCGTTGTTGCCGTCCCAGTACGACGGGATGAAGATCCAGTTGTCGTAGAAGGTGTCCTTCTTGGTGTCGTAGACGCAGTGGGCCGACGTTGCCACTAGGTTGCGGTACTTGCCCTGCACGGAACTGGCCGAGCAGTACCGCCAGCTCGCCGGATTCGCCGGGTTCGACCCCGGCAGCGTGAAGAACACGCGTCCGACCGTGTTGGGCAGATTGACCTGCTTACTCTTGATGCTTTTGGTCTTCTCCTCACCGATCGGGGGGACGGATCCGGGTGGGCCGTCGGGGGTGGAGTTGACGCCCTTGACGCCGTTGGAACGTGCGTCGAGGTTCGTGTCGTAATCGGCCGCCCGCTTGATGCGGTCGGGCGTCCAGAACTGGACCGCCTGCTCCGCGGGAGTGGCCGCGTTCTTGGACACGACGTCGGAGGGTGGGGTCGCGTTGGCGGCGGTGCTGCCGACCATCCCCGCGGCCAGGCCGATGGCCGTCAGACCGGCGAGCGGGATCGCGATACGCCTTGCTCGGGAATACATGAAGCTCCTCTCAGTTCTCGGCGGCCCAGAGCGGGGTACTGCGCCCCGGTGGGCCAGGAAAACGTTCGGAACGTTAATGAATGGCGCAACCCGACAGCCAGGAAACGACGTGAAAAAGTCTGGCCCGGTTCCATTCCGTTATGGAAATAACTAGATCGCATGTATTCCTAGAAAGCATTCCTGCAGGTCGATGCCGGTGTTAATTTCCTCTGGCACCACTGGTAACAGTGATTATCAAATGCCACCGCTTATCAACCGAATGTTATTCTGGTTAGATGGGTGACATGGATCCACGCACCCCCTGTCTCATAGGTACGGCCCAGCGCACCGTTCACGAACAGCCGGGCCCGGAGCCACTCGACCTGTGGGAAAACGTCGCGCGCGAGGCGGCTCGCGAGGCGCGGCTGCCGGTCGAGCGACTCGACTCGATCCAGCTCGTCTACACCGACTCGTGGCAGTACGACTCCCCGGTCGGCCGGCTCGCCGACCGCCTCGGCGCCGCGCCCCGGCACCGGGCCTACTCCATGGTCAGCGGTACGGCCCCGCAACTCCTCATCGGCGAGGCCGCGGCCAGGATCGCGGCGGGGGAGCTCGACTCGGCGCTGATCGCCGGCGCCGAGGCGTTGGCCACGCGCCGGTCCTACCGGCAGGCGGGCGAGCACGTGCCGTGGAGCCATCCGGCCGATCCCAAGCCGCCCTACGGCTGGGAACGGCCGCCGCATCCGGCGGAGCTGGCCCACGAGCTGTTCCTGCCGGTACACACCTACCCGATCATGGAGACGGCCCGCCGCGCGTCCCTCGGTATGTCGATAGATGAGGAAATGGTGGACCGGGGGCGGATGATGGCGCCGATGACTGAAGTCGCGGCCGCGAACCCGCACGCCTGGCGGCGTACCGCCCGAACTCCGGAGGAACTGGTCACCGGCAACCGCTTCATCGGCTGGCCGTACACGCGCAACACCGTGGCCGTGGGGGAGGTCGACCAGGCCGCGGCCGTCGTCCTGGTCGCCGCCGGGCTCGCCGACCGGCTCGGCGTACCGCGCGATCAGCGCGTGTACCTGCGCGGCTGGGCTTACGGCGAGGACACGTGGGAGGTGGCGGCGCGGCCCGCGCTCGGCGCCTCGCAGGCCATCGCGCGCACCGCCGAGGCCGCGTTCGCGCGGGCCGGGCTGGGCCTCGACGACATCCACGCGCTCGACCTCTACAGCTGCTTCGCGATCGCGCTGCGGCAGGCGTGCGACGCGATCAAGCTGGACCCCCTCGACCGGCGCGGCCTGACGGTCACCGGCGGCCTGCCGTACGCGGGCGGCCCCTCCAGCGACTACGTCCTGCACTCGACGGCCACCATGGCCGGGCTGCTGCGCGCCCAGCAGGGTCACGGGCTGGTGACAGGGGTCGGCATGCACCTGACCAAGCACACGTACGCGATCTGGTCCACGGACCCGGGCGGCACCCTGGGCGATGCCGCACCTGTCTTCACCGCCGATCCGGTGGAGATCGTCGCCCTGTACGACGGTCCCGCCACGGTGGCCGGCTACACGGTGACGCATGGGCGCGACGGGGCGCCGGAGAAGGGCATCCTCGTCGTGGACCTGCCGGGCGGGGGGCGCGCTCATGCTCACGTACTGGAGGCCGAGCTCCTGACGGACGCCATGTCCAGGGAGCTGGTCGGCCAGGGGGTGCGGCTGGCGTCCGACGGGAAGGTCAATGTGGCGCTCTGGTGAGGTTAAAGACTGTGCAAGAATTGTGACCGCGCGATTACTATCTGCTGTTGACATTTTTATGTCAGGGGCGGACGCTGGTGTCATGCGGAGGACCACGGTGCGGATCGACGACGCACTCCTCAACGAGGCCAAGGCGTACGCGGCACGAAACGGACGCAGTCTCACCTCAGTGATGGAGGACGCTTTGCGACAACTACTCAACCGCTCCACGGAAGTGGCCGCCCGGCCTCGAGTGGAGCTCCCGGTGTCCGGCGCCGCGGCCGGGCCCAAGCTCACCTGGGCCGAGATCAAGGAGCTGATGGAAGCGGACTTCGTGGAGCATGAGCTGGCGAAGATGGCGCGCTGCGGAGGCCGCGATGCGGATGCCTGACGTCAACATCCTGGTCAACGCCCAGCGCCGCGACACCGAGCACCATGACGAGTGCCTGACCCTCGTCGAGGAGCTCGTCAATGGCGACGAGGCCTATGCGGTCAGCGACTTCGTGATCAACGGTTTCCTGCGGGTCGTGACCAACCACCGCATTCCGCAGAGCACCTCGTTCGAGACGGCCTTCAAGTTCGCGGAGAGCGTCCGCAACCAGCCGCATGCCGTCCTGGTGAACGCCGGATCGAGACACTGGGAGATCTTCGCCAAGATCTGCCGTTCATCGGGCGCCACCGGCAAGCTCCTGCCCGACGCCTATCTCGCCGCACTGGCCATCGAGCACGGTTGTGAATTCGTGACCTGCGACGCTGATTTCGCCAAGTTCCAGGGCTTGCGCTGGCGGCATCCCCTCAACTGAACTGGGGAGTGAAACAGCACTCCTCGGCAGGGGATGTCCGTGGCCGATCAGTTCGACGTCATCGAGGCGGGCGCCCGTGGCCGGCGCCGGTGGGTCGGGATCGGTGTGGTGGCGGTGCTGCTGGCGGTCCCCGTCGTCAGCCTGCTGGCCAGCCGTGACCCGGAGCCGGATCGCGCGCCGCCGACGCCGACCCCCGCACCGCTGCCCATCCGGTCGTTGGCCAGGATCGAGGGCGCGCCCAACGTCGTGAGCGCGCCGGTCAAGGCCAAGGGCGGCAACGAGGTCATCGCGGTGGTGTTCCCCGACGGGACGCGGGCGGCGGTTCGCTACCCCGCCGAGCTGCGGCTCAACGAGCTGGGCGCGCGGCCGTTTCAGGGGGCCTGGATCGCCGGGCAATACCGCAGCTTCTCTGCCCCCTACGGCGGTGAGATGGAGATCTCCAGGGGTGCTCAGCCGATCAGGAACCTCACGCCCAACGTCACGCTCTGGCCGGGACCGGCGGGTGTCGGTTCGGCTGGGCAGGTGCTGATGTTCGCGTTCGGCAAGTGGCGGCTGGCGATGTACGACCGGCGGGAGGGGCTGACCTTCGAAGATCGGCTGGCGACGGCCAAGGGCCTGCGCGGGAAGGTCGGCAAGGACGGCTACCTCGTCCTGAGTGGCGGTGGCTCGATCCGTCTGGCGAAGCCGGGCGAGACCATCCAGGGCGAACCGGTCGGGCCGCAGCTCTGGTTCGGCGGCGGGACCGGCGACATGGTCGTGTTCATCCCGACCCCCAGCTGCCGGAAAAACGCCAGGACGCCGTCGGCGACCAACGGCCTCAAGCGGCCCGCCCGTACCGTATGCAGGGGCGATGTGCAGATCGTCGCCTCGGGCTCGCGCGCTTTCGTCCAGCAGGCCATCGCCGGGATCCGGATCACCCTGAAGTAAGGTGCGGCCATGTTCGCCGTAACCGCCTCACAGACCGATCCCGACAATCCTCTCGCCGGGCTGACGCTCGGCGAGCATCCGGAGCCGCAGGTCCCGGACGGCTGGACGACCGTCACCGTACGGGCGACCGCCCTCAACCACCATGACCTGTGGACGCTCAAGGGCGTGGGCATCAGGCAGGACCGGCTGCCGATCGTGCTCGGCTGCGACGCGGCCGGGGTGGACGCCGACGGTAACGAGGTCATCGTGCACTCGGTGATCGGCTCGGGGGCCGACGAGACGCTCGATCCCAAGCGTTCGCTGCTGTCGGAGGTCCACGACGGCACGTTCGCCGACCGGGTCGCCGTGCCGCGCCGCAACCTGGTGCCCAAGCCGGCCGCGCTCAGCTTCGAGGAGGCCGCATGCCTGCCCACGGCCTGGCTGACCGCCTACCGCATGCTGTTCGACAAGGCCGGTCTCGAGCCCGGCTCCACCGTGCTCGTGCAGGGTGCCGGCGGCGGGGTCGCCACCGCGCTGATCGCGCTCGGCCGGGCGGGCGGTTACCGGGTCTGGGCGACCAGCCGCTCGGCCGCCAAGCGGGAGCAGGCCGCCAAGCTCGGCGCGGACCGGGTGTTCGAGCCCGGCGCGCGGCTGCCCGAACGGGTCGACGCCGTCATGGAGACCGTCGGTCAGGCCACCTGGGACCATTCGCTCAAGTCGCTCAAGCCCGGCGGCCGCATCGTGGTCTGCGGCGCCACCAGCGGCGCGGTCCCGCCCGCCGACCTGAACCGGGTGTTCTTCCTCCAGCTCTCGGTGATCGGCTCCACGATGGGCACGCGTGACCAGCTCCAGCGGCTGGCCGTCTTCCTGGAGCAGACCGGACTGCGGCCGGTCATCGACCGGACGATGCCGCTGACCGACGCACGCGACGGCTTCGCCGCCCTGGCTGAAGGCGACATATTCGGAAAAATCGTCTTTACGCGCTGAATAAGTGAAGGGTTACCTATGCGCACCCGGGATGATACAAAGAAGGTGAGGTTGTATCACCCGGGAGGCGCCGTCATGGACGTCGAACCGTTCGGCTCAGGCTCGTTGCACTGGGACACCGCCGGTGAATACCGCAACCTGCTCGTGGCGGGCAGCGCGCTGGTCCTCCAGACCATGCACCCCGCGGTGGGCGCGGCCGTCGCCCGGCACTCCACGTACAAGCAGGACCCGTGGGGCCGCCTCCACCGCACACTCACCTCGGTCCAGAAATGGGTGTACGGCGGAGTGGGCGGCCCGGCCGAGGGTGAGCGGCTGCGCGAGCTGCACAAGCCGATCAGCGGGGTGGACGAGCAGGGCAGGTCCTACCACGCGCTCAACGGCGCGGCCTGGGCCTGGGTGCACCTGTCGCTGTTCGAGCGCTTCGTCACCCTCAATCGCTACTTCGGCACTCCCTACACCGAAGACGCTGAACGGCGGCTCTACGAGGAGTCGCGGCAATTGGGGGCGATCCTGCGGGTGCCGGAGCGAGAGATGCCCGCGACCGTCGAGGAGTTCTGGTGCTACTTCGACGAGATGACGGCCGAGCGGCTGGAGCCGCATCCGACGGCGATCGACGTGCTCGCCGTCATGCGGGGGACCCCGATGCCGCCCGGGCTGCCCCGGCCGCTGCGTCGGCTCTGGGCGCCGGTGGGGGTGGGATCGGGGGAGTTCAACTACTTCGTGACGGTGGGGACGCTGCCGCCCATCGTACGGAAGAAGCTGGATCTGCCCTGGTCGGCGCGGGACGAGTGGCGGCTGCGGCAGCTCGGGCGGGCGGTGGCGGTGATCGCCCCGCGCCTGCCGGAGCGGCTGCGGTATATGCCGATCGCCTATCACGCCCGGAAGACCGCCCGAAGCCTGCGCGGCTTGGAGCAGGCCCTTCGCTCGGCGTAGCGACCGGGGGCTGCGCGGCTTGGAGCGGGCCCTTCGCCCGGCGTAATGACCCGTCGGGGTCAGGGTTTCAGTGAGTCGCGGATCTGCCGGGCGGCCTCGTCGAGTGTGGCGCGTACCTCGTCGATCGCCTTGCGGGTGAGCGGGGCGGCCGACGCCTCGCGGCGCACCTGTGCGACGAAGTCGGCCAGGCGCTCGCCCAGCTCCGCGTCGAGCTCGGCGCGGTTGGGTGGCGCGCCGCCCAGCGTGCTCCAGACCTCGGACCAGATCCTGCGCCACTCGCCGGTGAGCCGCTCGCCCTGGTCCTGCCAGTTGGTGGCGTGCTCCATCCACTGGCGTTTCTGCTGCTCCTTGAGCCGCTGGATGTTGGCCTTCTGCTGGTCGCGCACGCGCCTGGGATCGTCGGCGACGCCGGTGCGTACGTCCTTGGCCATCTTGGTGAGCTCGTCGCGCAGCGACTTGACCGTTTCGCGAACGTCCTCCTTCACCTCACGCGCGATGTCGCGTACCGAGGCGGAGATCTCCTGCTCCAGGTCGTCGAGCTCGTCCAGGCGGGCGTTGAGCTCGTCGCGACCCCGGTCGGTGATCGAGAACACCTTCTTGCCCTCGATCACCTCGTGCGTCACCAGGCCCTCCTCCTCCAGGCGGGCCAGGCGCGGGTAGATCGTGCCGGGGGAGGGGGAGTAGACACCGAGGAAGCGGTCCTGCAGCAGGCGAATGACCTCGTAGCCGTGCCGAGGGCTCTCCTCCAGCAGCTTCAGCAGGTACAGCCGGAGCCGGCCGTGACCGAAGACAGGGCTCATCGCTTCTCTCCCTTGAGCAACGTGACCTCGCCGGAGACGGTCGTCGCCGTCACCGAGGCCATGCCACCACCCAGCCGTCCGGACACCGACTTGTTGCCCGGGCGGCTCGCGTCTGACAGGTTTTCGAACGTGCTGACCAGCCTGCCGGAGGTGGATCGCATGCTGACGTCCGCCTCCACGTTCTCGGGCAGCCTGACCAGGATGTCACCGGACACGCTGTTGAAGGTCACATATCCGGTCGGGCGCAGCTCCAGATCGGCGGTGATCCGTCCGGACACGGTGTTGGCGCGCAGGCGGCGCGGCGTGCCGTCGGCGACGGTGAGCTCGCCCGAGACGCTCTTGAACGCCAGATCGCCGTCCATCGCCCGGCTCTCCACGGTGCCCGAGACGGTCGTGGCGCTCACGTCGCCGCTCACCCCGTCGAGCACGATGTCTCCGGAGACGCTCCTGACCTGGGTCGCCTTCTCGAACCCGGCGACGACCGCCGAGCCGGAGACGACTCCCACGTTGACCGTGCACTTCTTGGGCACCGCGAGCGTCAGGACGCTCTTGCGCCGGTCGCGCCGCAGCCAGCCGAGTATGCCCTCCCAGGTGAGGTCTTTGTAGGCGACGCTGAGCTCCCCGCTCTCCTCGTCATAGGTCACGATCAGCGGAGCGGAGTCGATCTCGGCCACCTCCAGTGTCGGTGGTCCGTCGGTGGCCAGCACGGCCACTCGTCCCGCGACAATCCGCACGTCAAGCGCGGTCACCGAGCCGAACGTCAGCTGCTCCGGCCGCTCGATCGTCCACTGCCGCATGATGCCTGTCCCTTCCGACGACACGTCCACACAAGACACGATATGTCGCGTCTGTTGAAAACTCAAGATGTATCGCGTGTGGCAGGCGATGAGCGCCGTCCGTGCTTCTCATCGGGCGCGAGGGTCCGGCGCGCCTCCGTCTTCTCATCGGTCGTGGCGGTCCGGTCCGTCGCGCCGCGTCAGTCGTCTTCGTCGTCGAGCCGGGCCAGCCAGGTGGCCAGGCGCTCGACCGGCGTCTCGAACTCGGGATTGAGGTCCACGAACTCACGCAGCCGCTCACCCAGCCACAGCAGGCTGACCTCTTCCTCGCCACGCCGCTCGACCAGCTCCTCGATCCCCCGGTCGGTGAAGTACATCGCTCTCCATTCATCAGTCGCGCAGCCGCGTCGTCAGGTCGCCGGCTGGGGTCCAGGCATCGGCGCGTCCACGTCTGACTTTAGTCAGCAGGCCGCGCCGCTCGAGCTCGCGCGGATCGGTCCGCGCGGTCGGCAAGACGATCTTGTGAGTACGCGCATGGCCTGCGACCCGCACCTCTTTCAGCAGTAAGCCCCCGCCGATAGCGGCGAGGGCTTATGCGGTGAAGCGACTGGCTGACTAGCCGAACAGCTCGCTCAAGATCCCCTCGAGCTCGTTGTCGTGGGAGGAGTGCGAGCCGGTCGCGGGCGAACTGTTGGGAGTCCGCGAGACGCGACGCAGCGCGCGGCCGTTCAGCAGGTCCGGGTCCTCGGCCAGCTTGAGCGTGAGGTAAGGCCACGGCCCCATGTTGACCGGCTCGTCCTGCGCCCACACCAGCTCGGCCTGCGAGCCGTAGCGGGAGAGCTCGGCGGCGAGCTCCTCCGCCGGGAACGGGTAGAGCCGCTCCAGGCGGACCAGTGCGACGTCGTCACGGCCCGACTTCTCGCGCCGGTCGAGCAGGTCGTAGTAGATCTTGCCCGAGGAGAGCACGACCTTGGTGACCTTGCCCGGCTCGACGATGGTGTCGCCGAGGACCGGCTGGAAGGTGCCCGAGGTGAAGTCGGACGCCTTCGAGACCGCCCGCTTGTGACGCAGCAGCGACTTCGGCGTGAAGACGACCATCGGCTTGCGCCTGCCCGACTCGACCTGCCACCTGAGCAGGTGGAAGTAGTTGGCCGGAGTGGACGGCTGCGCGACCGTCATGTTGTCGAGCGCGCAGACCTGCAGGAACCGTTCGATGCGGGCCGAGGAGTGGTCGGGACCCTGGCCCTCGAAGCCGTGCGGCAGCAGCAGCACGACAGCCGACCTCTGGCCCCACTTCTGCTCACCGGACGAGATGAACTCGTCGATGATCGTCTGGGCGCCGTTGACGAAGTCGCCGAACTGTGCCTCCCAGGCCACCAGGGCGTCGGGACGCACGACGCTGTAGCCGTACTCGAAGCCCAGCGCCGCGAACTCGCTGAGCAGCGAGTCGTAGATGTAGAACTTCGTGGTGCCCTGGTTGAAGACCTTGAGCGGGGTGTGGTCTTCGCCGGTCACCCGGTCGACCAGCACCGCGTGGCGCTGGGTGAACGTGCCCCGCCGGGTGTCCTGGCCGACCACGCGGACCGGGTGGCCGTCGATGAGCAGCGAGCCGAAGGCCAGCGTCTCACCCATGCTCCAGTCGATCGCGTCCTGCTCGACCGCCTGGCCGCGGCGCTGCAGCACCGGCGCCAGGCGCGGGTGCGGCGTGAAGCCCTCGGGCAGGTTGAGCTGGGTGTCGACGATCCGCTTGAGCGTCTCGTCGGTGATCGCGGTCGGCGTGTCGTTGTGCGACCACTTGATCACCTCAGCGGGCGGCACCCGCATCGCGCCCGCCTCCGGCGGCTTCTTGGCCGCCTCGCGGGTCTCGGTGAACGCCTGCTCCAGCTTGGCCTGGTAGTCGCGCAGCGCCTGCTCGGCCTCCTCCACCGTGATGTCGCCCCGGCCGATCAGCGCCTCGGTGTAGAGCTTGCGAGTGGAGCGCTTGGCGTCGATCAGGTCGTACATCAGCGGCTGGGTGAAGGCGGGGTTGTCGCCCTCGTTGTGGCCGCGGCGGCGGTAGCAGATCAGGTCGATGACGACGTCCTTGCGGAACGCCTGGCGGTATTCGTAGGCCAGCTCGCCCACGCGGACGACGGCCTCGGGGTCGTCGCCGTTGACGTGGAAGATCGGCGCCTGGATCATCCGGGCCACGTCGGTCGCGTAGACGCTCGACCTGGACGAAGCGGGCGAGGTCGTGAAGCCGACCTGGTTGTTGACCACCACGTGCACGGTGCCGCCGGTGCGGTAGCCGCGCAGCTGCGACAGGTTGAGCGTCTCGGCCACGACGCCCTGGCCGGCGAAGGCCGCGTCGCCGTGGATGAGCACCGGCAGGACCGTGAAGCCCTCCTCGCCGCGCTCCAGCAGGTCCTGCTTGGCGCGGACGACGCCTTCGAGCACTGGGTCGACCGCCTCCAGGTGAGACGGGTTGGCCACCACGGAGGCGGCGATCGTCTTGCCGCTGGGAGCGGTGAAGGTGCCCGACGCGCCCAGGTGGTACTTCACATCGCCCGAGCCGTGCGCGGTGCGCGGGTCGATGTTGCCCTCGAACTCACCGAAGATCTGCCCGTAGGACTTGCCGACGATGTTGGCCAGGACGTTGAGCCGGCCGCGGTGGGCCATGCCGATGACGACCTCGTCGAGGTCCTCGTCGGCGGCGTCGCTGATCACCGAGTCGAGCAGCGGGATCAGGGACTCGCCGCCCTCCAGCGAGAAGCGCTTCTGCCCGACGAACTTGGTCTGCAGGAACGTCTCGAAGGCCTCGGCCGTGTTGAGCCGGCTCAGGATGTTGAGCTGCTCGTCACGGGCCGGGGAGGCGTGCGGCTTCTCCACCCGCGCCTGGATCCAGGCCCGCTCCTCGGGGTTCTGGATGTGCATGTACTCGATGCCGACCGTGCGGCAGTAGGAGTCGCGCAGCACGCCCAGGATCTCGCGGAGCTTCATCAGCGGCCGGCCGCCGAAGCCGCCGGTGGCGAACTCGCGCTCCAGGTCCCACAGCGTCAGGCCGTGGGACTGGATGTCGAGGTCGGGGTGCTTGCGCTGCTTGTACTCCAGCGGGTCGGTCTCGGCCATGAGGTGGCCGCGGACGCGGTAGGCGTGGATCAGCTCGATCACGCGCGCGGACTTGGCCACGTCGTCATCGTGCGAGGCCGAGATGTCCTGGACCCAGCGGACCGGCTCGTAGGGGATCCGCAGCGCCTCGAAGATCTCGTCGTAGAAGCCGTCCTCGCCGAGCAGCTGCCGGTGGATCGTGCGCAGGAAGTCACCCGACTGGGCGCCCTGGATGATCCGGTGGTCATAGGTGCTGGTCAGCGTCATGACCTTGGAGACGGCCAGGCGCGAGAGCGTGTCGGGCGAGGCGCCCTGGTATTCGGCCGGGTATTCCATCGCGCCGACGCCGATGATCGTGCCCTGTCCGGGCATCAGGCGCGGGACCGAGTGGACGGTGCCGATCGTGCCGGGGTTGGTCAGCGAGATCGTGGTGGCCGCGAAGTCGTCGACTCCGAGCTTGCCCGAGCGGGCCTTGCGGACGACCTCCTCGTAGGCCATCCAGAACTGCCGGAAGTCCATGTCCTCGGCGCCCTTGATGGAAGGCACCAGGAGCTGCCGCTCGCCGTTGCTCTTCTGGACGTCGATGGCCAGGCCGAGCCCTACGTGCTGCGGCTTGACCAGGGTCGGCTTGCCGTCGACCTCGGTGTAGGAGTAGTTCATCTCCGGCATGGCCCGCAGCGCCTTGATGACGGCATAGCCGATCAGGTGCGTGAAGGAGACCTTGCCGCCGCGTCCCCGCTTGAGGTGATTGTTGATCACAATGCGGTTGTCGATGAGCAACTTGGCCGGGATGGCCCGGACGCTGGTCGCGCTCGGAATGACGAGCGAGGCGTCCATGTTGGCGGCGGTGCGTGCGGCGGCACCGCGCAGTTTGACTTCCTCGGCGCCCGCGGGCACCGGGGCCGCAGGCTGCTTCGGCTTGACATCGGGGACCGGGGCAGCCGGTGCAGCCTTGGGTGGAGCCGCCATGGGAGCCGGAGCGGTCGCTGTGCCGTTCGCCGCCTCCTTGGCGGGCATTCTGCCCGGTCCATAATCAGGGTTGTAGTCAGCGAAGAAGTTCCACCAAGCCCGGTCCACAGACTCAGGATCTTGGAGGTACTTCTGGTACAGCTCGTCGACAAGCCACTCGTTCTGTCCAAAGCTTGCCAGCGGGTTTGTCCGCGACGACTCAGACGACACGGCGGAAATCGCCCTCTTCCGCAGATCGGCGTTGATGTTAGAGAACCTGTCCAAGGTTACTCGTCTTGCCCGGCGGCGCGCGCAAGAGACGCCCCGCGGCCTCGCCCGATCCTCTCAAGAGAGTCCGAAGAGGTCACGCCCCCCTAGTCAATCCAGGGGGTGCCGCAATTATCACTGTTTGGTATCAACAGCTGTGCGGCAGGTTTATTTCACTCCAGACAGCACTCTGGTGCTGATCCGCACCTCGGGGGACAGCTCGGTCAGCAGGTTCGCCAGCTCCTCGCCCGCCTCCTTGAGCTCCTCCATGGACATCGGCTCCAGCCGCTCCAGGATGAAGATCGCGTTCGTGGTCTCCTCGGTAAGGCGGGTGCGCGCCACCTGGCGCCAGTTCCACCTGCGGCAGGTGACGCCGATGTCGTCGCGCCAGATCACCTCGCCGGGCTCCGGGGCGCCGAGCGCCTCCGCCTCCTCGTCGCCTTCGGCCCTGACCAGTCGCGGCGGGCCGGCGTAGTGGTCGAGGTCCTCGCCGCCGATCGGCAGCGCGTGCTTCACGCTGATCGAGTTGTACGCGTCGACGGCCTGGTTGATCTCCGGCAGCGGCAGCCTGCGGGTCAGGGCGTCGACCGAGGGTCTGGTCTTCTGCGGCTTGGCGCCGAACGCGCGGTAGGCGTCCTTCCACGCGTCGATCTTCTCGGTCTGTACGGGCTGCTCCGAGGCCGCGGCCAGCCAGGCGCGGGAACGGTCGTCGGTGGGCCCGTTGCGCAGGCCGTGCGCCGTCATGACCAGCACCGCGAAGTCGGGACGCAGGGCGAAGACCGCCTCGTCCACCCAGATCTCATCAAGCATGCGGCCCAGTTTATTCGCCAAGGAAACTCGCAAAATTCTCTTTGCAAAATTGCCTTTGCGGTTTAGCCTTCGTCTATGGAAGAGCAGTTCAAGATCAGTGATCCTCAGGTGCTCAAGGTGGTGGCGCACCCCCTGCGGGTGCGGCTGCTCGGCCTGCTGCGGGGCGACGGCCCCGCGACGGCCAGCGAGCTGGGGCGCAAGGTGAGGGAGAGCTCCGGCTCGACCAGCTACCACCTGCGCGAGCTGGCCAAGTACGGCTTCATCGAGGAGGACCCCGAGCGGCGCGACGGCCGGGAACGCCGCTGGCGGGCCCGCCATCAGTACACCTCCTGGGACAACCTGGAGATGGCGGCCACACCGGAGGGGCAGGAGGCCGTCCGGATCATGCAGCTGCGCCAGCTGGAGGCGCTGGGACGGGCGGTCGAGGCGTTCGAAGCGGGGGAGTGGCCCGCCGAGCTGGTCGAGGTCTCCGGGATGAGCGACCATCTGGTGCGGCTGCCCGCCGCGGGTGTCCGTGAGCTCAGTGAACGCGTCGACGCGCTGGTGCGCGAGCTCAGCGAACGTTACGCGGACGACCCCGGCGCCGTGCCGATGACCGTCTGGACGGCGGCCTTCCCTCGAAGGCCGCGGGAAGGGCAGGACGGCTGATGACTCCCCGATCCGCGTTACGGCGCTACCTGCTGGTCAGCTTCCTGACCTGGCTGCCGCCCGGCCTGATGACGGCCGTCATGGTGTTGCTGATGACCGACCGGGGTCTCAGCCTGGCCCAGGTCGGGTTCGCCGTCATGGTGTTCTCGATCGTCACCATCGGCCTCGAACTGCCCACCGGCGGCCTGGCCGACGTGATCGGCCGCCGGACGGTCCTGGCGATCTCGGCCGCGTTCACCGTCGCCGCGCTCGCGCTGATGGCCGTCTCGACCACGTTCTGGATGTTCCTGGCCACCGGCGTGCTCAAGGGCGTCGCCCGCGCCCTGTCCAGCGGCCCCGCCACCGCCTGGTACGTCGACACGCTCCACGACCTCGAAGGACCGGACGCCGACCTCAAGCCGGGCCTGGCACGCGGCGGCGCGATGGAGTCGGTGGCGCTGCTCCTGGGCGTGCTGGTGGGTGGGTTCGCGCCGCTCGCGGTGCCGCCGGCGGTGATGACGCCGCTGGCGCTGCCGCCGCTGCTGGGCGCGGCGGCCGGGCTCGTACTGCTGGTGACGGTGCTCTTCGCACTGCCCGAGGCCGCGCACCCGCAGCGCGTCGGGCGGTCGCTCGGGCGGGTTGTCCGGGACGTGCCCGCGACCGTGACCGAGGGTGTCCGGCTGGCGGCGGGTGGACCGTTGCTGCGTCGCCTGATGCTGGCCGCCGCGGCGTCGGGCGTCGCACTGGCCAGTGTCGAACTGCTCACCCCCGGCAGGCTGGCGGCGCTGGCCGGCACGGCGGAGCTGGGCAGCACCGGCTATGCCGTCGTGGCGGCGCTCGGCTTCGCCGGCAGCGCGTTGGGCAGCACGATCGTGCCCAGGGTGGCCAGGGCCGCGGGCGGTTCGGTACGCGGCGCGGTGGCGGGCGTCGTCCTGACCGCCCTGGCCATCGCCGCCCTGGCGGCCACGGCGGGCCTCGACGGGGCGCCCGGTTTCGCGGCCACCGGGCTGGCCTATGTCGTCATGTTCTCCGGGCTCTCGGTGGCCGGAGTGCTGTGCTCGGAGATGACGCACCACGCCGTCACGGCCGCCCAGCGCACGACGGTGACCTCGACGAGTTCCCTGTCACTGCAGGCGGGGGCGGCGCTGGCCAACACGACGTTCGGCACATTGGCCGGCCATGCCGGCCTGTCCGCCACGTGGTCGCTCGCCGCGGGGGTGGTCCTGGCCTCCGCGCTGCTGTTCGTCCGCATGCCCGCGCTCCGGCCGGCTCGCCCAGCCCGGTAATGGGGCCCGTACGGAGCATGACTCACGGGAGAGCGGGCACCGACGGGGCGGTGTCGGTCCAGCCGACCTGGAGCATGGTCGAGGTACCCGTGGCCGGCTTGCCGTCGACCTCGGCCGTCAGGCTTTCGGCCAGCGACACCATCTCGTCGGTGTCGACGATCACCTCGGTCTCTGGCCTGTGACGGACCCGATCGAGAGCGATGAAGAGTTTCGTACCGGTCCTGCCCAGAGCGTCCTTGGCCGTCCCCCGGGAGCGTACGCCGGGCATCGTCAGCAGCGCTCGGTAAGCCGCGGCGCGGACTTCCTTCGGCGCGGGAAGATCGCGTAGCAGAGTGAGCAGCGCCGCTGCCACGCCGCTGTCGACGGCGTCCTCCGGAGCCCTCGCGACCCGCACGGCCTTCGTGAGCCAGGCTTTCAGACCACTCGGGTCCGCGGGCAGCTTCTGGACCTCCTCGTACGACAACTTCTGTTCAGCCAGATAGAAGGGGCTCGAACGCTTCGGGGCGATGAGCCGGCCCTTGTCCACTTTGGTGTCCAGGGTCACGGGGCCGTCACCGGCAGGGCGGCTCAACCTGGACGGGGAGCCGTCGCGGCGCCATGCCTTCTCGTCCGCCGCGCTCTTCGGTCGTGCCCCCAGACTCCGGAGTCCGAACCAGGCCTTGCCATCGGTCGAGGTCCAGACTTCCGCGATCTGCCGCTCCTCCACCCAGTAGCGGTTGGCGCCCCTCCCGAACTGCTCGGGCTGGGTGCTCCGCAGCAGCGTCCTGGTATGCCAGTAGGCGCCTTCCGCCGGAGTCGTCACCGTACGGGTGGTGGCCGCGAGCCGCAGGTCCGGCGCGGCCAGGAGGCCGGGCGCGTTCGGCATAGTGATGGCGCTCACCACGGCCAGGCCGATCCCGATGGCGATCAGCGGCCGGATCAGGGTGGTCACGCGTTTCATCTGTTTCACGCCTCCCTATACGCCTGAACGGCCCACGGGGTTGCCTGTGGGACGGCCCTTGATCCGAGGCAACGCCCGGCGTGGCCCAGGCGTATTAGGAGGCGTGAAATCGGACGGACAGACGTGAGCAGCGCGGAGGAACAGGCATTCGCCGCGTTCGTGGCCGCTCGCGGCACCAGCCTGCTGCGGGTCGCCTACCTCACCTGCGGCGACGAGGCGGAGGCGGAAGACCTGCTGCAGACGGCGCTGGAGCGTACATGGCGCAGCTGGGACCGGGTGCGGTACGCCAACCCCGAGCCCTACATCCGCCGCGTCATCGTGAACACCGCCATCAGCCGGGCCCGGCGGCGGGCGATCCTGCGCGTCATCCCGGTGCGCACCCCGCCGGAGTCGGCGGCGCCGGAGACCGACATCGACCTGCGCCGGATGCTCATGGACGCCCTGCGCGCCCTGCCTCCCCGGCAGCGCGCGGTGATCGTCCTGCGGTACTGGGAGGACCTCGGCGAGACGCAGACCGCCGAGATCCTCGGCTGCTCGGTGGGCACGGTGAAAAGTCAGGCATCCAAGGCTATGGCCAAGCTCCGTTCGGCGCTCGGCGACGGAACGCTGGAAGGAGTGATCAGGAATGTCCGTACTTGAGGAGCGCCTTCGCCAGATCATGGCGGACGAGACCGCGAGATTGCGGGCCGCGCCCGACCTGGTGGAGCGGGTGCTCCGGTCCTCGCGGAGGAGGAGGCAACGAGTCAAGTTCGCCGCCTTGGCCGCGTCGGCGGCCGTCGTCGCGACGGCGGTCCCGGCCTTTCTGATCCTCGGGCCAGGCCCCGCGACCGTGCTGACGCCCACGGTCAGCACGTCAGCCGCGACCCCTGATCCGACGCAGCCGGACACTCCCGCCATCGACGACGCCCCGCCGCCCCCGTCTCCGACCCCCGATTTCGGGGACCTGGGCGACGGAAGGGCCTTCGGGCACGTCAAGGTGGGTTACCTGCCCGACGGGTTGAAGTGGGGCAACTGGTCCCTGAACTTCGGCGACAAGTACACGACCTCATGGAACTACGACGGGGACAAGCACGGCTTCTACTGCGTCCAGATCTACGTGTACGAAGGCGAGACCGTCCAGGAAGTCGATGACCGCATCCAGAAGTACCGCAGGGAGGGGAAGGGCGAAGAGGTGACCATCGGCGACCGGACCGGGTACCTGATCACGCAGCGGGTCGGCGAGGACGGCGGGAACGGTACCCCGACCTTCACCCTGACCATGAGCGAGGGGCGGAGGGCCGACGTGATGATCAGCCCGGTGTACGCCAAGAAGCTTGGCGGCGCCAAGACGAAGCGTGAGCTGTTGAAGATCGCCGAAGGGCTCACAGCCGACTGAAACCAGGCCCGCCAGCGGTTCTGCGGCCGGACAAAGCGGCCGTCACCGGCCGTTTCCCGGGCCAGCCCGCCGATCGGTAGTAGAACATGGTTCGGGCACAATGCTGAGCATGGCGAAGTTTGTGGTGACTCCATCCAGCGAGACTCAACGCGCGGCGTGGCTCGGCGGCACGATTCCCGAGGTCGAGCGGGTGCGGCCGGGACTGTGGTCGGTTCCGGTGCCGATCCCGGTCAACCCCCTGCGTTACGTGCTGGTCTACGTCCTGGAACTGCCCGACGGGGTCGCCATCGTCGACGCCGGATGGAACACCGACGAGGCGTACGAAGCGCTCGTCGCGGGGTTGCGGGTCGCCGGGTATGCGATCACCGACGTCAAGGGCGTACTGGTGACCCACATCCATCCCGATCACTACGGCCTGGCCGGGCGGGTCCGGGAGATGTCGGGCGCGTGGATCGCCCTGCACCCCGCCGACGCGCGCCTCGTCCACGATCGGTACGACGACAGCGCCATCGACTCGCTGGTCGAGCGCGAACGGGCGCAGCTGGTCCGGTCCGGCGTGCCCGAGCTGACCCTGGACGAGCTGGCCGGCGCCTCGATGATGATCAGGCACATGGTGTCGATGGCCAAGCCCGACCGGCTGGTCGAGGACGGCGACCGGCTGGACCTGCCCGGCTGGGACCTGCGGGCCGTCTGGACCCCTGGGCACTCGCCCGGCCACCTCTGCTTCGTGTCGCCGTCCAGGAAGCTGCTGTTCTCCGGCGATCACGTGCTGGCCAAGATCACGCCCATGGTGGCCGTGCATCCGCAGTCGGCGCCCAACCCACTGGCCGACTACCTCGACGCGCTGGCCGCCGTACGGAAGCTGGATGTGGAGGAGGTGCTGCCCGCGCACGAGTACCGGTTCCTGGAGCTGGCCGAACGGGTCGACTACGTGATGGCGCATCACGAGGAGCGGCTGGCGGAGATCGAGCGGATGCTCGGGAGCGCCTCCGGCGGGGTCTGCTGCTGGGACATCGCGACCGGCCTGACCTGGTCGCGGCCCTGGGAGACGATCCCGCCGTTCATGCGGCGCGCGGCCACCAACGAGACGCTGGCGCACCTGGTGTGGCTGGAGTCGCGGGGGCGAGCGCGGCGGGTGCTCGGCGAGCCGGAGCTGTGGTTCGCGGGCGCCTGACCAGGCGACATTTATTTCATGTAAACCCAGTAGGAAATGTTGACTTCTTGACCGCGGCTGCGTAGCGTCGAGTGCATGAGCCCGGACCTCACCCGGCGCGCGCATGTCGACTTCTGCCGCGTCGTCAGCGCACAGTGTCACTGATCACGACTTAGTCCCCGTCCCCCCTTTATTTGAGGACATCTCGTGATCAAGCGTCTCGCTTCCCTAGTCCCTCTTCTCCTCGCCGTCACGGCGTGCGGCACCGCCCAAGGCGCCGCCGAAACCCAGGAACTGCGCTACCAGGGCAGTGTCGGCACCGTCACCTTCCCCGAGCTGGCCGAGGAGCTCGGCTATCTCAAGCCCGTCAAGCTCAAGTGGATCGGCAACACGACCAGCGGACCGCAGGACATCCAGACGGCCGCCACGGGACAGAGCGACTTCGGTGGCGCGTTCAACGGCGCCGTGGTCAAGCTCGTCGCCGCCAAGGCCCCGATCAAGGCCGTGATCAGCTACTACGGCAGTGACCAGAACTCCTACCAGGGCTACTTCACCCTCCAGGACAGCCCGATCCACAGCGCCCGCGACCTGATCGGCAAGAAGGTCGGCATGAACACCCTGGGCGCCCACGCTGAGGCCGTGCTGAAGGAATACCTCAAGCGCGGCGGCCTGACCCCGGCCGAGATCAAGCAGGTCGAACTGGTCGCCGTCCCGCCCGTCAGCACCGAGCAGTCGTTGCGCCAGAGGCAGATCGACGTGGCCGTGCTCGGCGGCATCCTGCGTGACAAGGCGCTGGCACGCGGCGGTCTCAAGGTCCTGTTCAAGGACGTCGACCTGTTCGGCGACTTCTCGGCCGGGACGTACGTACTCACCGACCGCTTCATCAAGCAGAACCCGAACACGACCAGGAAGTTCGTCGAGGCCACTGCCAAGGCCATCCAGTGGACCCAGACGCACACCCGTGAAGAGGTCGTGGCCGAGTTCAAGAAGATCATCGCCAAGCGGGCCAGGAACGAGGACTCCACCACCGTCGGCTTCTGGAAGAGCAGCGGTGTCGCGACCAAGGGCGGGGTGATCGAGCCGCAGGAGTTCCAGCGGTGGATCTCCTGGCTGGAGGGCGCCGGCGAGATCAAGCCCGGCCAGATCAAACCCCAGGACGTCTACACCAACGCCTACAACCCGTTCGTCTCGGGAGGCTCCTGATGAAGATCGAGTTCGTGTCCGTGACCAAGGAGTTCGCCGTCCGTGGCAGCTCTTTCACCGCTCTGTCCGACATCTCGCTCGACGTGGCCGAAGGCGAGTTCCTCACGCTCGTCGGCCCCAGCGGATGCGGCAAGTCCACCCTCCTCGACCTGCTCAGCGGCCTGACCCTGCCCACGCGCGGCGAGATCCGCATCGACGGCGTCCCCGTCTCCGGTCCGGGTCTCGACCGGGGCATCGTCTTCCAGCAGTACGCGCTGTTCCCCTGGCGGACCGCGGTGGCGAACGTGGAGTTCGGGCTGGAGGCCAAGGGGGTGCCGCGGCGCGAACGCCGTGAGCGCGCCCGCGGCTACCTCGACCTGGTCGGGCTGCGCGGCTTCGACGAGCGCTACCCGCACGAGCTCTCGGGCGGCATGCGGCAGCGGGTCGCCATCGCCCGCAGCCTCGCCTACGACCCCGACGTCCTGCTCATGGACGAGCCCTTCGCCGCCCTCGACGCTCAGACCCGCGAGTCCCTCCAGGAGGAGCTGCTCCGCATCTGGAACAAGACCGGCAAGACCATCGTGTTCATCACCCACGGCATCGACGAGGCGGTCTATCTGGGGCAGCGGGTGGCCGTCATGACGCCCGGCCCCGGTCGTATCCGGGCCGTCGTACCGGTCTCGTTCGCCTCCCGCGAGGGGGACCTGCGCGCCGATCCGGTGTTCGGTGAGTACCGCCACGCCATCTGGACGCTGCTGCGCGAGGAGGTGACCTCCGTTGGCCAGACCCTCACTCAGCCTCTCCGCCTCCCCGCTTGACGACGACCACCTCCACCCGCCCGCCGTCACGACCCTCGCGCCGGTGCGTCCCACCGCCGTCCGGCGCCGTAGCCTCTGGGGCGTCGCCCGCCGGGTGGTCAACGCCTCCGCCGCGATCGTCGTGCTGGCCGCCGTCTGGGAGATCCTGCCCAGGGCCCAGGTGGTGGACCCCACCTTCCTCCCGCCGTTAAGTGACGTCCTGACCGCCTGGTACGACCTGCTCCGCAGCGGCGAGCTGGCCGACCATGCCCAAGCCTCCCTGGCCAGATCGCTGGCCGGGTTCGGGGCGGCCATCGTGGTCGCCATCCCGCTGGGCCTGCTGATCGGCTGGTACCGCCCGGTGGCCGAGCTGCTGAACCCGGTCCTGGAGCTGTTCCGCAATACCGCCGCCCTGGCCCTGCTGCCCGTGTTCGTGCTGGTCCTGGGGCTGGGGGAGACGTCCAAGGTGTCGATCATCCTGTACGCCTGCGCCTGGCCGATCCTGCTCAACACCATCGCGGGTGTCAAAAGCGTCGACCCGCTCCTGATCAAGTCGGCGAGGTCCATGGGGCTCGGGCCGTACCGGCTGTTCCAGAAGGTCATCCTGCCCGCCGCGGTGCCCACCATCTTCACCGGCATCCGCCTGGCCGGGGCGTACTCGATCCTCGTGCTGATCGCCGCCGAGATGGTCGGCGCCAAGGCGGGGCTCGGCTACCTCATCAACTACGCGCAGTACAACTTCCGGGTGCCCGACATGTACGCGGGGATCATCACGATCTCGGTGCTCGGCCTGCTGTTCAACCTGCTCCTCGTACGCCTGGAGCGACGCTTCTCCACCTGGAGGACCACGTGACCATGCACCTGAACGCCTTCCTGATGGGCGTCGGCCACCACGAGGCCGCGTGGCGGCACCCGCTGACCGAGCCGAGCCGCATCACCGACATCCGGCACTTCCAGGAGCTGGCCCGGATCGCCGAACGCGGCAAGCTGGACTCGGTGTTCCTCGCAGACGGCCTCGCCCTGTGGGGAAATGTCCGGCACAACGCGCTCGGTGGGCTGGAGCCCCTCACCCTGCTCGCCGCCCTGGCCGCCGTCACCGACCACATCGGCCTGATCGCCACGGTGTCCACGACGTACAACGAGCCGTTCCACGTGGCGCGCAAGTTCGCCTCGCTGGACCACATCAGCGGCGGCCGGGCGGGCTGGAACATCGTCACCTCCGCCGGCGAGGCCGAGGCCCGCAACTTCGGCATCGAACGCCCGCCGCACAGCGAGCGCTACCACCGGGCGGAGGAGTTCCTCCAGGTGGCGAACGCCCTCTGGGAGAGCTGGGCGGACGGAGCGGTCGTCGGCGACCGGCGCACCGGGGTCTACGCCGACCTCTCCCTGGTCCGGCCGATCGACCACGTGGGCACACACTTCAAGGTGCAGGGCCCGCTGAACGTCCAGCGCTCGCCCCAGGGCCGCCCCCTCCTGGTCCAGGCCGGGTCGTCGGAGGACGGCAAGGAGTTCGCGGCGCGGTTCGCGGAGGCGGTGTTCACCGCGCAGCAGACCCTGGAGGACGCACAGGAGTTCTACGCCGACCTCAAGGGCAGGCTCCCCGCGTACGGGCGCCGGCCCCAGGACCTCAAGATCCTGCCCGGCGTCTCGCCCATCATCGGCTCGACCGAGCGCGAGGCGCTGCGGCTGGAGAAGGAGCTGGAAGACCTCATCGTCCCGGCGTACGGCGTGCAGCAGCTCTCGAACATCCTCGGCGTCGACCTCACCGCCCACCCCTTGGACGGCCCACTGCCGGACATCCCGCCCAACCCGGACGGCCAGCAGAGCCGCATCAAGCTGATCAAGGACCTGGCGGCCCGTGGCGACCTGTCGATCCGCGAGATCATCGGCAAGCTCGCCGGCGGCCGCGGCCACCGGGTGGTCGCGGGCACGCCCGAGCAGATCGCCGACCAGCTCCAGGAGTGGTACGAGAACGGCGCGGCCGACGGCTTCAACATCATGCCCCCGCACCTGCCGGGCGGCCTCGCGGACTTCGTCGAGCAGGTCGTCCCCGAACTGCAGATCCGCGGCCTGTTCCGCAAGGAGTACGAGGCCCGCACCCTTCGCGACCACTACGGATTGGCCACCGCCTCATGAGCATCGTCACCGTCGTCGGCAACCCGCGCTCCGGATCGCGCACATTGGGGGCGGCGGTCGCGGCCACCGACGCCATCGCCGCCCGGCTCGGCCACACGGGCCCGAGGGACGTCATCGACCTGTCGGCACTCGCACCGGAACTGCTCCTCCCGCGGAGCACCGCGAATGTGGAGATCGCCCTCGAACTCCTCACCAGCGCCTCGGTGGCCGTCGTGGCCAGCCCCACCTACAAGGCGACCTACACCGGCCTGCTCAAGGCGTTCCTCGACCGGCTGCCCCCGAACGCCCTGGCCGGCACCGCCGCCCTGCCGATCCTCGTCATGGGAGACCCCAAACACGCCCTGGCGGTGGAGGTCCACTTCCGCCCGCTCCTGGTGGAGCTGGGGGCTTTCGTCCCCACCCCCGGCCTGGCCCTCCTGGAGTCGGAGCTGCCAGGAGACGACGGACCCTTGGCCCGCTGGGCGGATCACGTCGTGCCACAGATAACGGTCAGGCAAGGAGTGTTGAGATGACCATCTCCCTGGATCGCGACGAGTTCCGCACGGCCCTGGCCCAGCACGCCGCCGGAGTGGTCATCGTGACGGCCAGGCCGGAGGGCGTCCCGGTGGGCCTCACGGCGACCTCGTTCTCCTCGGTGAGCCTTGATCCGCCGCTGGTGTCCTTCTACGTCGACCAGTCGTCCACCACCTGGCCCTGGCTCCGGCTGGCCGATCATTTCGCGGTGAACGTCCTGGCCGGCCACCAGCACGACCTGGCCACCCGCTTCGCCCGGCGCGGCATCGACCGCTTCGCCGAACCCACCCGCTGGCAGCCCGGCCCATACGACACGCCGTTGCTGGAGGACGTCTCCGCACATCTCATCTGCATTCCGCACACGACCGTGGAGATAGGCGACCACACCCTGGTGGTCGGCCTGGTCACCGCCGCCCAAACCACCCCAGCCCGCCCGCTCCTCTACCACCGAGGGCAGTACGGACGCTTCCTTCCGCACAACTGACTGTAGGCGGCCCGCTCCCCGCCGTACGTGGCCCGCTTAACGGATGCGGACCCGGGCGCGTGCGGTGGGGAGGGGAAGATCAAGCAGGGTGCGGATGCCGGGCGGGGCGGTGCAGACGGCGGGGATGGCGTTGATGGCGTGGGCGGCCGCGGCGGCCAGCCCGTGGGAGACCTCGTCGATCGACATCGTCATCTGCGGCACGCCCTCGATGTGGATCGCGAAGCCCGGCTCCGGCCAGCGCGCCACCTTGCCGGCGTCGGCCTTGTAGATCACCTCGACCGTCATGAACGGCCGCCCCCGCACCAGCCCCGAGAACACCCAGCGTGACGCGCACACCGCGCCCTCCTCGACCCGGCCGGCCGCGATCTCGAACTCCCGCCCGGCCACCTCGAACTCGTCCCGCTCCTCCACCTCGTCCAGCCGCACGTCGAGCGCGTCGGCCACGAGTTGCACGCTCTCGGCGAAGAGCGAGCGCTGGAAGGTACGGAACGGCCGGACCGCTTCGGCGTAGTCCTTGGCCGTGCGGGTGAACCCGACCATGTCCACGACGACCTGGCGCGACGGGTGGCCGCGGAAGTCCGACGACTCGCGTACGTAGATGTGGTCGACTCGGTCCGACAGCCCGGTCAGCGCCAGCGGCAGGAAGTCGCTCATGAAGCCCGGGTTGATGCCGGTGCCGTGGAGCGTGGTGCCGCCCTTGTCACAGGCGGCCTCGATGCGTTCCACCACGTCGGGGCCGTACGACTTGGGGTAGACGAAGCCGGTGGTCGTGATGACGTTCTTGCCCGAGGCGAGCAGCGCGCAGATGGTCTCCAGGTCCAGACTCCGGTCGGGGCCGAAGTAGAAGGACGGCAGCGGCATGTGCAGCACGCAGTCGGCCTCGATGGCCATGACGCGCTCCGGGTCGTCCGTGCAGCTCACGCCGGCGTACGGCAGGCCGACCAGCTCGCCGGCGTCTTTGCCGATCTTGTCGTGGTCATAGACGAGGACTCCCGCGAGCTCCAGCCCCGGCCTGCTGAGCACGCTGCGCAGCGCATAGCGGCCGACGGCTCCCGTGGCCCACTGAACCACGCGAAGGGGCGCGTTTACCGGCATGTCCGGCCTCCGAAGGCCCGGTGGAGGGCGGACAGGAGCTGGAGGTCGCCGCCCATTCGAAGCCCAGAACTCTAGCAGAGAACGAACCTTCTGATCACTATCCGCGACGATCAGTCGTAGTGCGGCGGACTCGGGTTATTGTGCCATTACTAGAACGATGTTCTCCTGCGCTGGAGGTTCGATGCTTCGGTTCGATGACAGGGTCGCGATCATTACGGGAGCCGGGCACGGTCTCGGCAGGTCGCACGCGCTCCTGCTGGCCGAGCGGGGTGCCAAGGTCGTCGTGAACGACCTGGGCGGCGCGCTCGACGGCACCGGCGCCTCCGCGGGTCCCGCCGCCGACGTGGTCGAGCTCATCACCAAGAACGGCGGCCAGGCCATCGCCAACGCCGACAACGTGGCCACGCCGGAAGGGGCCAGGGCGATCGCGCAGGCCGCGGTCGACGCGTTCGGCAAGATCGACATCGTCGTCAACAACGCGGGCATCCTGCGTGACAGGTCGTTCGGGAAGATGGCGGTCGAGGACTTCGACAATGTGCTGGCCGTACACGTGCGCGGCTCCTACCTGGTCAGCCAGGCCGCCTACCCGTACATGAAGGAGGCCGGCTACGGCCGGATCGTCAACACCTCCAGCCCGGCGGGCCTGTTCGGCAACTTCGGCCAGGCCAACTACTCCACCGCCAAGATGGGCCTGGTCGGCCTGACCAAGACGCTCGGCATCGAGGGGGCCCGCAACGGCATCAAGGCCAACGCCATCGCGCCGATCGCCTGGACGCGGATGACCGAGTCGCTGCTGCCGGCCGAGTTCGAGGCCAAGTTCACGCCCGAGCGGGTCAGCGCGCTGGTGGCCTACCTCGTACACGAGTCGTGCGAGTCGAGCGGCGAGGTGTTCAGCGTCGGCGGCGGCCGGGTGGCGCGGGTGTTCGTGGCCGAAGGGCCCGGCTGGAAGTCGGACGAGCTCACGCCGGAGTCGCTGGCGGACAACTGGGCGGCGGTCATGGCCGAGCAGCCGTACGTGCTGTCGGCCGCGGACTCGATGAAGGCCATGCTCTAGGAACGCCGGAGGGGGCTACCTGCAGCCCCCTCCGGGTTTCACAGCCGCTCGACGTTGGGCCCCCGGCAGCGGTTGCGCGTGTCGAAGACGAAGGTGCTCACCTGCTCGACCAGCTCGTAGTCGAAGCAGTCGTGGTCGGTCAGGATCAGCACCGCGTCCGCCTGAGCGAGTTCCTGGCGCGTGGCGTCGATGATCGCAATTCCCTGCGGCAGCAGGAAGTGGTCCACGTGCGGGTCGGCGGCCCGTACATCCGCGCCCAGCTTGCGCAGGGCCCTGGCCACCTCGATCGCCGGCGACTCGCGGCAGTCGCCGGCGTTCTTCTTGTAGGCGAGGCCGAGCACGATCACCCGGCTGCCCTTGATCGGCATGGAGCGCTGGTTCAGCGCGAGCGTCAGCCGGTGGACGACGTGATCCGGCATGTGGTCGTTGATGTCGTTCGCCAGCTCCACGAACCGGAAGTTGTGCCCCAGGCTGCGCTTGACCTTCCACGACAGGTAGGACGGGTCGATCGGCAGGCAGTGCCCGCCGACGCCCGGGCCTGGGGTGAAGCGCATGTAGCCGAACGGTTTGGTGGAGGCGGCGTCGATGGCCTCCCAGACGTCGATCCCGAGCTGCCGCGCGAAGATGGCCAGCTCGTTCACCAGGGCGATGTTGATGTGCCGGAAGGTGTTCTCCAGGAGCTTGCTCAGCTCGGCCACCTGAACCGAGGAGACGGGAACGGCATCGCGCACGATGCGCTCGTAGAACGCCTGGACTCTCTTCAGCGAGGACTCGTCGATGCCGGACACGATCTTCGGGGTGTTGTCCAGCCGCCAGCGGGTGTTTCCCGGGTCGATCCGTTCGGGGCTGTAGCCAAGGTAGAAATCCTCGGGCGCCTGCAGTCCGGAGCCTTCCTGAAGCAGGGGCAGGAGATATTCCTCGGTGGTTCCGGGATAAGTCGTGGACTCCAGCACCACTGTGGCGCCCGGCCGGAGGAGCGGCGCGATGGATTGCGCGGCCGAGGCGATGTGCCGGAGATCGGGCACGCCCTCGCGAAGCGGCGTCGGCACCGTGATCACACAGATATCGAACATCTCGGCGTCGGCGTAATCGGTGCTCGCCAGATAGCGGCCGCAGCGGTGTGCGGCGATCAGCTCGTCGTCCCCGATGTCCTCGACATAAGATTCGCCGGCGGCCAATCGCTTGATCCGCCACTGGTCCACGTCGATGCCCACAACGTCGAATCCCGCGCTTACCGCCCGCATCGCCAGAGGCAGGCCGACATAGCCTTGGCCGACGACCACCAGTTTCTCTCCCATGTCAGGAGCCCCCGTTACATCGAGATGAGACACGATCCGACTGTAGGAGGCCGGAGTTCTCATATCGCCGATTTGATGGCGATGCCCGGCGTGTCGTCTGATGGCGTTTCCGTGGCAAGGCCAGCGATTAGGGGTGCATAAGGGCATTAAACGGAATATTTCCGCGCGCCCAAAAAAGGGTCGCCCGTACGGGGATACCTTGTTCAAGCTTTCCGGTAAGTGTTGCAAGCAGCTATTGAAGGGTAAAGGGCGGTTCAATAGGACGCTATCCTAGGCTTTTCTTGATCACATATAGGTTTTTCGCGTCATGCCGTTCAAGGCGTGGTCCTCCCGAATGTCGTAGCGTCTTCAACGGGATTGGCGACATTCGGGTCGCATTTCTCATGGCTGGACTTTAGCCGCATTTATGGCAAACGAGACGAATCAGGCGAGCGGCGACGCTCGCCGTATGTGTTCTTGACGAGCCGCAGGCTGCGGCGAGCCAGCCGATTGCCTGAGTAGCACAAGATACAGTGAGGAGTTGTGGCGCATGTCAAAATCACATAGCGATGCGCCCGATCGAGCAGTCCGCAAGGCCCTCCCCGAAGCTCTCAAGCGCGAAGCGACCAGCAAAGTCAGCTATTCCCGTTCTCTGGGGAATGTCGGTCGGCTGTGGACGGGGGTGAGTGCGGCGGTCGTGCTGGTGGCAGGTGCGGTGGTGGGGCTGCCGCAGGCCGCGAGCGCGACGCCGCCGGTGGACATCGGTGTCGCGGAGCCCTACGCGGTCGTGGCCGGGGTGTCGGTCACCAACACGAATCTGACCACGGTCACCGGAGACCTCGCGATCAGTCCCGGCAACACACTGACCGGCTTCCCGCCCGGCACCGTGAACGGTGACCGGGACCTCGGCAACGCGGCCGCGGCGGCGGCCAAGGCCGACGTGGTCGCCGCCTACAACGACATCGCCGGGCGGACCCCGGACGCCACGGTGGCGCAGCAACTGGGCGGCACGACCAAGGGGCCCGGCCTGTACGCCTCCAACACTGGCTCCTTCGCGATCAGCGGAACGCTCAGCCTCGACGCGCAGGGGGATCCGAACGCCGTCTTCATCTTCCGGGCGACCACCCTGACCGCCGCCAACGTCTCCAACATCGCCCTGCTGCGCGGCGCGCAGGCCGACAACGTCTTCTGGCAGTTCAGCGACACCGTGACGCTGGGCAACTACTGCACCTTCCGCGGCAACGTGCTGTCCCAGAACGCCGTCACGGTTAATGTCGGTGCCTACACCAACGGCCGCATCTTCTCCCTGAACAGCTCCATCAACATCACCGGCACCAACAGCACCCCGGCCACTCAGATCACCCTCCCCAACGACCCGCCGACCACGACGACCCTGACCACCTCGCCCAACCCCTCCTGGAGGGGGCAGCCGGTCCTCCTCACCGCGGTCGTGCAGCCGGTCAGCGGCACCCTGACGCCCGCCGGCGAGGTGGTCTTCAAGGACGGCTCGACCGTACTCGGCTCGGGCTACCAGGACGCCGACGATCCGGCCACGCTCACGACCCCGAGCCTCAGCGCCGGGGATCACCACCTCACCGCCGTCTACCTGGGCGGGGACGTCTTCGACCACGAGGCACTGATCCACTTCGCGCCGAGCTTCTCGCCGGAAGTGGTTCAGCATGTGTCGGACAGCCTGTGGGACAGATCGGCCACGCCGGCCGTGCAGTCCCAACCCGACACGCAGGCGATCACGGTCGGCGTGAAGTTCCGGGCCTCGACGAGCGGGACCATCATCGGCATCCGGTTCTTCAAGGGCTCCCTGAACACGGGGACACATACCGGGAGCCTGTGGAGCAGCAGTGGTCAGCTGCTCGCGAGCGCGGTCTTCAGTAGTGAGACGGCCTCGGGCTGGCAGCAGGTGAATTTCTCGACACCTGTCTCGATAACTGCCAATACCACTTATGTGGCCTCGTATCACACTACGTCGGGATATTATTCGATGACCCGGCCTTACTTCACCTCGGCATTCACGAACGGTCCGCTCACCGCACTGGCGAACGGTACGGACCCGAACGGGGTGTACACCTACGGGGCGACCAGCACCTTCCCGACGACCTCCTTCCAGTCCACCAACTACTGGGTCGACGTCGTGTTCGAGCCGTCGGACAGCCTGTGGGACAAAGCGGTCACTCCGGCCGTCCAGTCTCAACCCGACACGCAGGCGGTCACGGTCGGCGTGAAGTTCCGGGCCTCGACGAGCGGGAACATCGTCGCCATCCGGTTCTTCAAGGGCGCTTCCAATACGGGCACTCACACCGGGAGCCTGTGGAGCAGCAGTGGCCAGCTGCTCGCGAGCGCGGTCTTCACCAGTGAGACGGCCTCCGGCTGGCAGCAGGTGAATTTCCCGACGCCTGTCGCGATCACTGCCAATACCACCTATATCGCCTCGTATCACACCACGTCGGGATTTTATTCGGTAAACCGGCCCTACTTCACCTCGTCGTACACGAACGGCCCGCTCACCGCACTGGCGAACGGTACGGACCCGAACGGGGTGTACACCTACGGGGGGACCAACACCTTCCCGACGACCTCCTACCAGTCATCCAACTACTGGGTCGATCCGGTATTCGACTCCTAGCGAGCCCGTGATTCTCCACCGGCCCGGCCGTGCGGTTCCGCACGGCCGGGCCGCGCCATGTCTCTGGCGCGAATACGACACGGGCCGCGTCGCACGTCATTTCTCTGGAACGGCATCGATGCCCGCTAATGTCGAATATCCAGAGTCTTATGGCTGGCGGAGTATCTTCCCCGGATCGCAGATAAAGGGATCGGCTCATGGCGAATGTTGATTTGTCCCGTTTTTCAGGGAAATTCGGTCGGTTGTCACTGGGAGTGGTGGCGGCGGTCGTGCTGGTGACTCTGCCGGAGAGTGCGCGCGCGACACCGCCGGTGAACATCGGCGGTGGGAAGCCGTACGGGGTTGTGGCCGGGATGTCGGTCAACAACGCGCATCTGACCACGGTCTCCGGAGATCTGGCGATCAGTCCCCACAGCACGCTGACAGGCTTCCCGCCCGGCACCGTGAACGGTAACCGGCAGCTGGGCAACGCGACCGCGGCGGCGGTCAAGTCTGACGTGGTCGCCGCCTACAACGACATCGCCGGGCGGTCCGGCGGTTCCACGGTGCCGGGGGAGCTGGGCGGTACGACCAAGGGGCCCGGCCTGTACGACGCCGGCAACGGTGCCTTCGTGATCAACGGCACGCTCACCCTCGACGCCCAGGGGGATCCGGCCGCGACCTTCATCTTCCGGGCGGCCACTCTCACCACCGCCAGGGTCAGCAATATCGCCCTGCTGCGCGGCGCGCAGGCCGACAACATCTTCTGGCAGTCCAGCGGCGCTACGTCGCTGGGGGTGTACAGCACCTTCCGCGGCAACGTGATGGCCCAGGGCAACGCCACCGTGAACTTCGGCGCCAACGTCCAGGGCCGGGTCTTCTCCCTGAACGGCTCCGTCAACGTCACCGGCACCGACGGCATCCCGGCCACCCAGATCAGTCTTCCCGACGACCCGCCGACCACCACCACGTTGACCAGCTCCCCGAACCCCTCCGCTGCTGGACAGCCGGTGACGTTCACCGCCACCGTGGCATGGGTCAGCGGCAGCCAGACCCCCTTCGGCGAAGTGGTCTTCAAGGAAGGTTCGACCATTCTCGGCTCGGTATTCCTCAACACCAGCACCGGTCGTGCGATGTTCACGACGTCGAGCCTGGCCCCAGGGCAGCACCGGATCGTCGCGGTCTATCTGGGCGGCGACGTCTTCGACCACGAGGCCCTGATCCACCTGGCCCCGAGCACGTCAGGCCCGGTGAACCAGACCGTCACCCCATAGTGCGGTGACGACGGGCGTACTCCCTCTCCCCCCGGAGGGGGCGTCCCCGAGGGACCCCGGCGGGCCGTGGTCTTCCACTCCCCCGGGAGGCGGTATCTCCCGAGGGAGCTCAGCCACCACGGACCGTCACATAGATCGAGGCGTGGCAGGAGCCTTCAGCGGCCGCCACCACCGCTGGTTGTCCTGGTACCAGCGCACCGTCGCCGCCAGACCGTCCGCGAACCCCATAAGCGGTTCGTACCCGAGGGCCCGAAGCTTGCCGCAGTCGACGGAATAGCGACGGTCGTGCCCGAGCCGGTCCGGCACGTTCCTGACCATCTCCCAGCCCACCCCGAGCGCGCTGAGCAGCAGCTCCGTGAGCTCCCGGTTGGTGAGTTCGGTGCCGCCGCCGATGTTGTACGTCTCTCCCGGCGAGCCCTTCTCCAGCACCAGCTGAATGCCCCGGCAGTGGTCGTCGACGTGCAGCCAGTCCCGTACGTTCAGCCCGTCGCCGTAGAGGGGGACCGGCTCGCGGTCGAGCAGGTTGGTGACGAAGAGCGGGATGAGCTTCTCCGGGTATTGGTAAGGGCCGTAGTTGTTGGAGCAGCGGGTCACCCGGACATCGAGGCCGTACGTCTGGTGATATGCCCGGCAGAGCAGGTCACTGCCGGCCTTGGCCGCCGAGTAGGGCGAGTTCGGCAGCAGGGGCTCGTCCTCGGTCCAGGATCCTTCCGCGATCGACCCGTACACCTCGTCGGTGGAGACGTGCACCACCGTGCGGACGCCGGTCTCGAGTGCCGCCTGCAGGAGCCGCTGCGTGCCCAGCACGTTCGTCGTCAGGAAGTCGCCGGCGCCCGTGATGGACCGGTCGACGTGCGTCTCGGCCGCGAAGTTCACGATCACCTCGCACTCGGGAACGATCTCCGCGAGCAGCTCCAGATCGGTGATGTCCCCATGGACAAACCGGTAGCCGGGATGTCCGGCCACCGGCGCGAGATTGGCCAGATTTCCGGCGTAGGTGAGCTTGTCGAGAACGGTGATGTTCACGGCCTCGTAGCCCGGATACGCGCCGAGCAGCAGCGACCGCACGTAGTGCGAGCCGATGAAGCCGGCGCCGCCGGTGACCAGAATCCTCATGTACGCACCTGTATCTTGCTGTGATCGCCCACCATGAGCTCGTGGGTGTTCGGCATGCCTTCCGCGCGGTTCACTTCGACGTTGCGCCCGATGAGGGAGTGTCCGATGCGCGACACGCCGCGGATGGACGAGCTGTCGAGCACGATCGAGTACTCGATCTCGGCGTCCTCCAGCACGCAACTGGCCCCGATCGAGGTGAAGGGGCCGACGAAGGAAGAGACGATCTTGGAGTCGGCGCCGATCACGATGGGCCCGCGGAGTACGGAGTTCTCCACGACCGCGCCCTGCTCGACGACGACTCGCCCGGTGATCTCGCTCCGGCCGTCTACGGTGCCCCGGATGTCGGGCTCGATCTGTTCGAGGATGATCCGGTTGCATTCCAGCATGTCCTGCAGCCGGCCGGTGTCCTTCCAGTAGCCGTTGACGAAGTGGGAGTGGACGCGGAAGCCGTTGTCGATCAGCCACGCGACGGCATCCGTGATCTCCAGCTCGCCGCGCGCGGACGGGGTGATGCGCCGGACGGCCTCGTGGATGACGGGGGAGAAGATGTAGACCCCGACGATCGCCAGATCGCTGCGCGGGTGCTCCGGCTTCTCCGCCAGCCCGATGATCTCGCCTTCCGGCCCGAGCTCGGCCACGCCGTAGAACTGCGGTTCGGCGACCTTGGTGAGCAGGATCTGCGCGTCATGGTCGGCCTGGCGGAACGCGTCGACCAGGGCGGTGATGCCGCCCACCAGGAAGTTGTCGCCCAGGTACATCACGAACGGCTCGTCGGCGAGGAACTCTCTGGCGATCAGGACGCAGTGAGCCAGGCCCAAGGGGGCCTGCTGCGGGATGTAGGTGACCTCGAGGCCGAACTGCGAGCCGTCTCCGACGGCCTCGCGCACCTCCGCGGCCGTGTCGCCGACGATGATGCCCACGCTGGTGATGCCCGCGTCCCGTAGCGCTTCGAGCCCGTAGAAGAGGACCGGTTTGTTGGCCACGGGGACCAGCTGTTTCGCTGAGGTATGGGTGAGCGGGCGCAGCCTCGTCCCCTTGCCACCCGCTAGAACGAGCGCCTTCATCGGCTCCCTGAGTCCTTCCGCGAGGAGGACATGGCGGCGATGGCCGCCTGTCCGCTGGAGTTTATGCCGATCCCCGGCCAGGAAAACTGTGCGGTTCCGCGCGCTTGTCGAAGAACGCCCGGCACGTTGCCGAGACTAGATGGATCAGCGATCACGAAAAGTCCATGTTCGGTGTATCAGATAGCTTAGTGAGGGACTTATGAGAATTATCAAACCCTGTGCGATCATGATGGGAATTCCGATGACGCCCACGAGGATCGGCAGGCTGATGAGGGACGCCCCGAGGAAGCTCAGGCCGACCACATAGAATCGCAGGTACCCCCGCAGCCAGGAATCGCCGGAGACTCGGAACACCACCAGTCGATACCACGGATAGACGATCACCACGGTGACGAAGTGGCTGGTCACGACCAGGACAAGGTAGGGCACCGCACCCTCGGCGGCGAGCAATGCTAGGCCAAGGAGACAGTAATAGACAACTGCCGTCATGGCGCCGGCCATTAGGTATGTGATGCGGTTTCCAGCAAAAGTGGAGATCAGAGCCCGCCACCAGAAATGCGGCTTCTTGTCGCTTTTGGGGTGGCTCTCCACGTCAACCATGTCGCCCGCACTCCAGATCGTCATGTGGTGGGGGCGGCACGATTGTAACCGGCTCACACTGGATGATCGGGGGATCAATGTCGGTGTCGGTGGTAATTCCGTGTTACCGATCCGCGCGCACTCTTCCAGCGCTGGTGGCCAGGATCCTGTCGACCATGAGCGAGGCATCCGTCCGGCACGAGGTGATCCTCGTCGTCGACGGCAGCCCGGACGACACCTGGGCGACGGCTGCCGGGCTGGCCCGGCGAAACGAGGCCGTGCGGGCGATCCACCTCTCCCGTAACTACGGTCAGCACAACGCGCTGATCGCCGGCATCAGGGAGGCGGCCTTCGAGGTCGTCGTCACGATGGATGACGACCTGCAGCATCCGCCGGAGCAGATCCCCCTCCTGCTGGCCGCCCTTGAGGGCGACCGTCTCGACCTCGTCTACGGCGTCTCCTACCGTGAGGAGCACGGCTTTCTCCGGAGCTTCGCCTCCCGATCGGTGAAAGCCGGGATGTCCAGCGCGCTGGGCATCCGCTCCGCCCGCGCGATCAGCGCCTTCCGCGCCTTTCGTACGCGGCTGCGCGACGGGTTCCAAGAGCTGTCGGGGCCGCATGCCTCGGTCGACGTGGCCCTGTCGTGGGCCACCTCCAAGGTGGGGTCGGTCAGCGTACGCATGAACGAACGCCATCACGGGCGCTCCAACTACTCCCCGCGGCTGCTGATCCGGCACGCGGTGAACATGCTGCTCGGCTACAGCACGGCGCCCCTGCGGGCGGCGAGCTACCTCGGATTCCTCGTCGGCATCGTCGGCCTGCTGCTGGGCGGTGCCGTTCTGTGGCGGTTCGCCATGGGAGAGACCACAGTGGCAGGCTTCACGACGATCGCCTCGATGGTCGCGCTCTTCTCCTCCGCGCAACTCATCTCCATCGGGGTCCTCGGGGAGTACATCGGCCGCATTCATGGCAGCGGCATGGGCCGGCCGACCTACGTCGTGCGCGAACGTGTCGGACCGACCGCGTCCGCCGACGTGGCTCCCGGTGGTCCTAGTGTTCCGGCCCAGGCAGGAGCGCGCTCCGGACCAGATGAACAGTGAGGACCGTCCGTACGGGCTCGAACCCGTATCGGGCCCACGCCCGCTGCACGCGCGTGTTGTGCCCCTGGGTGGAGATGACGACCTCGTCCCCGCCGCGCGCCAGCGTGCGGTCCTCGACCGCCTTGAGCAGGTGGGCGTACAGACCGCGCCCCTGCGCCTTCGAGACCACGCCGGCGAGCAGGATCTCCGTCCGGGATTCGGCCTCGTCCAGGGTGGCCAGCGCGAGCACGCGCGAGGCCGCCCCCGCCGCGGGCCGATCCAGCAGCGCCAGGCAGCCCCCTTCTTCGGCCGAGCGCAGCGCCCATTCCTGGTAGCCGGCGAGCGCGTCGGCGGCGTCGAACAGGGGATTGGCCAGGTAGTGGTTTCCGTACGCGGGGAAGATGTCGGACACCAGATCCTCGATCACGGCGGTTCCGGTCAGCTCCGTCGCCCGCAGATCAGGTGACGCCTCGGGCGCCCGGCCCTCGCCGGCGCGCAGCCGCCAGTACACCAGGGAGTCCGCGAAGACGGCGGTCCGGCCCAGGGCGGTCAGCCGGGCGTACCAGCCGACGTACTCGGCCGGGTAGCGAAGGATGATCACGTCCGCGGCGGATCGTACGACGGCCTCACGGACCGCGGCGAACGACGATCCGGAAACGGCGAGCCGCTCAATCGAGCAGCCGAACCGCGCGGACTCGAGCGGGGACTCCCGCGTCCGCACGGCTTCCGCCTCGATCACGTCATTCCACGCCATTCAGCACACCTCGTAGGCTCGGACCGCGTCGATCACGCGGGACAGGTGGGCGTCGTCCAGGTCGGCGAAGAGCGGCAGCCGTACGAGACGGTCGGCGACCTCCGCCGTGACCCGGCAGCCGCCCGGGGCCGTCCGCCCGTACCGCAGGCCGGCGGGTGAATCATGGAGCGGCTGGTAGTGGAAGGCCGCCTGCACGCCACGCTCGGCGAGATGAGCGATGAAGGCCTGCCGGTTCGCCAGGTCGGGGAGCAGCAGGTAGTACAGGTGCGCCGGATGCGTGCACTCGTCCGGGATCGTCGGCTGGGCGACCCCGTTCTCCGCGGCCCAGTCCGCCAGTTCCTCGTGATACCGGTCCCACGCGTAGTGGCGCCGGAACTGGATCTTGTCGAACGACTCCAGCTGGGCGGTGAGCTGCGCGGCGAGCACGTCCGACGGCAGGTAGCTGGACCCGATGTCGACCCAGCGGTACTTGTCCACCTGGCCGCGGAAGAACCGGCTCCGGTCGGTGCCCTTCTCCCTGACGATCTCCGCGCGCTCGCCGAGGCCGGCGTCGTTCAGGAGCAACGCGCCGGCCTCTCCGCACTGCACGTTCTTCGTCTCATGGAAGCTCTGGGTGGCCATGCGGCCGAACGACCCGAGCGGACGGTCCTGGTAGAACCCGCCCAGTCCATGGGCGTTGTCCTCGATGACCGCGAGCCCGTGCCGTTCCGCGAGCTCGCCGATCTCCTTCATCGCGCACCCGACACCCGCGTAGTGGACGACCACGATGGCCCGGGTGCGGTCGGTGATGGCGGCTTCGAGCTGTCGTTCGTCCAGGTTCAGCGTGTCCGGCCGGCAGTCGGCGAACACCGGGACGGCGCCGCGCAGCGCGTAGGCGTTGGCCGTCGACATGAAGGTGAACGACGGCATGATCACCTCGTCGCCGGGCCGCAGATCGAGCAGGAGCGCCGACATCTCCAGCGCGTGTGTGCACGAGGTGGTCAGCAGCACCTGGCGGGCCCCGGTGATCTCCGCGAGGAGACCGGTGGCCCGTTGGGTGAAGGGCCCGTCTCCGCGGGTGAACCGTTGGAGTACGGCCTCCGCCAGATAGTCGAGCTCGTTCTCCGAGATATGCGGCACGTTGAAGGGGATCGCCGTCAGGCCGGATGCGTTCACGAACGCAGTGAACAACGGGCCGGACCGGCCGACACGCGTGGCGCCTGGTGGCTGGATGAGGCATTGCACAAGCCTTACCTGCCCACCTCACAATGAGTCGTCCGGCAGCTGATAGACGGCGTAATCGCCGGACCGGAACCGGAACTCCGCGCACTCGCCGATCCGCGGGCTGGGATTCCCCCGAAGCTCGTCGACGAAGAGCCAGCGCACTCCGTAGCGCTCTCGCAGGCCCCGCATGGCGGTCTGGCTCGGCGACTGGAAGGCCGTGTCGTTCAGCTTGATCAGTTCGGTGTCCCAGAACGGCAGACCCTCCGGCAGCAGCCCCGGACGCCAGTGGCTCAGGTTCGTGGCCGTGTAGGCCCAGCCTTCGACCAGCACATGCCGTTCCGACAGCGCGGCCACCCACGGGTAGCGGGTGTCGCACGGGTTCTCGTACCCCAGGCGGCAGTGCGTGTTCGTGGCCACCAGGTCGTCCGGCCCGGAATGGTCGCGCAGCCATCGTCCGGCCGCCAGGGCCCCCTGGGGGATCACCCGGTTCTCCACCGGTCTGACCACCGGGTTGGGATCGTCCCCTGTGACGTTGTCGACGGCGGAAAGGACGCGCGCGTGCCAGTACGCGGGCAGTCCGATGGTCGTGAACGCGACGATCACGAGGGCCAAGGCGCGAGCGCGTCCCCTCAGGATCGCCACGAGCAGGCCCGCCAGTACGGCCAGGGCCACCAGGGTGAGATAGGGCCGGTACAGGATTCCGTCGCCCTGGCCGGCGCGCAACGGAATCGTGACGCCACAGAGGATGGGGATCAGGTAGACGGCGAGGAGTCCCGCGCCTATCGAGCACATGACCGCCTTGGGCGACACCCGTGCCCGCCGCAGGAGGATGAGGATCCCATAGGCCGCGACGGCCGCCAGATAGGGGTAGGCCCCCCAGAAGAAGAAGAGCTGGCTCTGGCCAGGATGCCCGAGGAGCAGCACCGCGCCGAGCCCGGCCGCGCCCATGCCGAGCATGAGGCTCACCCGTGGTCGCAGGAGCAGCCGCGGCCTGCTCAACAGCCCGAGGATGCCGGACCAGGTCATGGCCCAGCAGAGCAGGTACACCAAGGTGAGGCCGAGCAGCGAGCCCGCCGAGGGCGTGGTCAGGCCGGTGAGTTTGCTCCAGGTCATGCGCATGAAGGACAGAGGGTCCGCGACCAGCCCTTGCCGCTCCCGGCCGAACAGGACGAACTGCGCGAACAGGATGCATGCCGTGGTCATTCCCAGCATGATCAGTACGTTCGTGGACGGCCGGCGTCGTCGCATCACCTCGACCGCCGCCACCAGCACCAGCCCGGCGCCGAGCAGGGGTAGATAGGTGGCTTTGGCGCCGGTCAGCACCACCAGGAAGAGCCCGGCCAGCAGCCATTTGCCGGTGTCGGGCCGTCGGCGCTCGAGAAGGTCCAGGAGAACGAGGACGAGGGGAGCGAACAACAGGGCGCCCAGCGTCTGCGTGGGGCTGATCCACGCGGTGTCCGGAACCCCTCCCCAGGTGAACACCCCGTTCGTACCCAGGTACAGGGTCGGGGCGCCCACGAAGACCGTACCCACGACAGTGACGGCCCCGCCGATCCATGAGCCCGTGACGCGGCGCCCGGTCATGCCGGCCAGGACGACGAGCCCGGCCAGCATGGGCAGCATGGCCAGGCGGTACAGCAGGACAAGAGGTTCCACTCCGGACAGCCAGCTCGCCGCCGCCAGATGCGCGTAGACGAACCAGTGGTACGCGAGAGGCTCGCCCACGACCATCGGCACCGAAGGCGGCACATGGTGCTTCAACTCGCCGATCAGCGCCAGATGGAACGGCATGTCGGGATACGACGCTCCGAGACCGGGCCAGGTGATGGCGTGGGTGCCGAAGAACTTCAGTGCGCTCCCGGCGACCAGGACGGCGATGACGAGGGCGAGGCACCACGACCACCACAGGGGAGTCGCCGGGCGGGATCCCGCCCGCCAATGCCCGCGCAGGGACGGGACCACGAGGAAGAGCGCGTAAGTGGTCAACGGCCACACCGCGACGAGCAGCGGCATTCCGATCGCGCGAGCGCCTATGTAGACCAGGATCTCCACGGCGTAACCGAACGCCAGGCCCAGCGCGATCTCCTCTGCCGCCGTGCGCGGGCCGCGGTACAGGGCCCTGATCACCAGGACTCCGGGCAGTACCACTCCCAAGGCGACGTAGACGGCGAACAACGCCATGTCCGTGACGGATACTCCGTAGCGGATCAGTACGGCAGCGGTGAAAGCCGTCACGGAGGCGGCCGCGAGCCGTCCCGACAGTGCGGGCCTCCAACGCGCTGGGCGCCGGGTGGCCCGTGCGGGCCGAGCCGGATGCGCTGTCTCCACAGTGCTCGGCGCCGAACCGTTGACAGGCAAGATCTTGTCCATGGCCGCAAGCTTGATGCGGAGAGCGCTTCGATCGGGCTTGTCCCCCTACTCACGGTTGTTTCTTGCCGCTTCCTTGTCCGGGCCAAAGGGTGATGGCTCGCGTTCTCCGGAGATATGCCGATCTCTGCGGCGATTGAGTTCTTAGCGGAGAATCAACATCCGCGTCCGTCCTGCTGGGAAATCGCCCTTCCCTCATCCGGTTCACGAGAGAACCGGGCATCGTTGTATTTAGTTGCTCATGACCCCCCACGACCGGCTGAAATCAGAGCGATCGAGGGATGCATCATGGCAGAAAATGGGAAAAGGACCGGTTTGCGATGGCGGGCCTTTCGCAGCCCGCCCCTTGTTCTGAGCGCAGGAATTGCGGCCGTGCTCGCCATCCTCGGCGCCGCCCAGGCGCCGGCGCGCGAGGACGGCGCGGTCGGCATCACCGCGAACCTCGCAGCCACCCCGGGCCAGGGCGCGACGGTGAGTCTCAAGGGAGGGACGCCGCAGTCCGCACCCGCGGGTGCTCGGACCAGCAAGGCCACGCGCAAGGATTTGAAAGCGATCAAGGCTGCTGCCCACGGCCGTCCGCCGGGCCCGCTCAGGAAGAAGGGCGCTCGGCCGGCGACCTGCCCGCCGACCTCGGTCATCTGCCTGGAGAATTCCCTTCCCGGCAATCCGCCGAGCGAGTGGGACATCGTGGGGGCGGGCAGCCCCAGCATTCAGGGATATGCGGCGGATATGAGCGTCAATAAAGGGACGACCGTCGACTTCAAGATCGATACAGACGCCACCGACTACCGGTTGGACGTCTATCGCATCGGCTACTACAGCGGCATGGGCGCGCGGCTGATCACCACGCTGCAGCCGTCCGCCACGCTGCCTCAGGTTCAGCCCACGTGCGTGAGCGATGATGCCACCGGACTGGTCGACTGCGGGAACTGGGACATCTCCGCGTCCTGGGCGGTGCCGGACACCGTCGTTTCCGGCGTCTATCTCGCCAAGCTGGTACGCGAAGACGGCACCCCCGGCGAGAGCCAGATCACCTTCGTGATCCGAGATGACACGCGCGGCGCGGACATCCTGGTCCAGACCTCGGACTCGACGTGGCAGGCGTACAACGACTACGGCGGAAACAGCCTGTACACCGGAAGTCCGGCGGGTCGTGCCTTCAAGGTCAGCTACAACCGGCCCTTCCTCAACCGGAGCGCCGACATCAGCGGCTCGGCGGAGTCTTTCTTCTTCAACTCCGAATACCCCATGGTCAGATGGCTTGAGGCCAATGCCTATGACGTGAGCTATGCCACCAGCGTCGACACCGCCAGGATGGGGGCGGAGCTGCTCGAGCATCGCGCGTTCCTGTCGGTCGGCCACGACGAGTACTGGTCCCTGGAAATGCGGAACAATGTCGAGGCCGCCCGCGCCAGCGCGGTCAACCTCGCCTTCTTCTCGGGAAACGAGATGTTCTGGAAGACCAGGTGGGAGAGCAGCATCGCCGGACCCGTCCTCGCTTTCCGGACCCTCGTCTGTTACAAGGAAACGCTGGCGAACGCCAAGATCGACCCGAGTACACAATGGACCGGTACCTGGCGTGACCCGCGTTTCTCGCCGCCGTCGAACGGCGGGCGACCGGAGAATGCCGTGACGGGCACCATGTTCCAGGTCAACGGGACCGTCTCAGATTCGGTGGCCGTTCCCGCGGCCTACCGGAGCATGCGGCTGTGGCGCAACACATCCGTGGCGAATCTCCTGCCCGGCCAGACGGCGATCTTTCCGGCCGGAACGCTGGGCTATGAATGGGACGCGGCGCCCGACAACCTGACGACTCCCGCGGGCTCGGTGAAATTCTCCAGCGCGACGATAGGCAGGCTGGACAAGATCCTGCTCAACTTCGGTGGCACGTACGGCCCCGGGGTCGCGACCCACAATCTGATCCTGTACCGGCACTCCAGCGGCGCGCGCGTCTTCGGCGCGGGCACCGTGCAGTGGTCGTGGGGGCTCGACGCCGTTCACTACCGCCCTGGGACGCCTACGGACATCCGGATGCAGCAGGCGACCGTCAATCTCTTCGCCGACATGAACCTGCAGCCGGCGAGCCTGCAGGCGGGCCTGGTTCCGGGAGTCCCGTCACCGGACACGGCCCCTCCGACGACGACGATCACGAGTCCGTCCGCCGGCGCCACCGTGCCGAGCGGCACCACGGTCTCCATCCGAGGGACGGCGGTCGACGTCGGGGGCGGTCAGGTGGGAGGTGTCGAAGTCTCTCCGGACGGCGGCACCAGGTGGTTCCAGGCGAAGGGGCTCACAGACTGGCAGTACAGCTGGACGACCGGCTCGGCGGGGCCGGTGACGATATTGGCGCGAGCGGTCGACGACAGCGGGAATCTTCAGACGTCGCCGACCCAGAGGCCCGTCACCATCTCCACACCATGCCCCTGCACCACATGGCCGCCGTCCGCGACTCCCGCCACCGCTTCGCAAGCGGATCCCGCCGCAGCGGAGCTGGGCGTGAAATTCCAGCCCACCAGTCCGGGCCACATATCCGGCATCAGATTTTACAAGGGGACCCTCAACACCGGAACGCACACGGGTGATCTCTGGAGCTCCACAGGTCAGCTTCTGGCCAGAGCGACGTTCACCAATGAATCGGCGAGCGGCTGGCAGCAGCTGAACTTCTCGACGCCCGTCGCGGTGAGCGCCAACACCACCTACGTCGCCGCCTACCACACGACATCCGGGAGGTATTCGGTAACCCGGCCGTATTTCACCCAGCAGTATTCGTCCGGGCTGCTCATCGGGCTGGCGAACAGCGCCGTCACCCCAGGTAACGGCGTTTATTCGTACACCGCGACACCCGCCTTTCCCACCAGTACCTACCAGGCCACGAACTACTGGGTGGACGTGGTGTTCTCCCCGTCGAGCACGCTGTGGGACGAGACCGCGCAGCCGGCGATCGATTCCACCGGCGACAGCAAGGCGGTCGTCGTCGGGGCGAAGTTCCGTCCCACCTCGAACGGGGTCGCCACCGGGGTCCGGTTCTACAAGTCGCCGCAGAACACGGGAACCCACGTCGGGTCTCTGTGGGCGGCCGACGGCACGCTGCTCGCCAGCGCTACCTTCACCGGCGAGACTCCATCCGGATGGCAACAGGTGAATTTCGCGACACCGGTCCCGCTCGCCGCGAACACCACGTACGTGACCGCCTATTCCATGAATCCGGGAAACTACTCGATAACCAGGCCGTTCTTCACGACGGGATATGGCCGCGGTCCGCTCTATGCGCCGGCCGGTGAGGAGGTGGCGGGAAGCAACGGGGTGTACAAATACGGGCCGCCGCTCACGTTCCCCACCAATACCTACCAGCTCACCAATTACTGGGTCGACGTGCTGTTCGACGCCACGAGTTAGGAAATCCTCCGGCCCGAGGCCGAAACTCGGGCCGGAACACCCCGCGATCCTTAAAAACCCACCAAGGGTCGGCAAGAACATCGCCGCACTCGGGCGTTCGCCCCTGTCCGAGGCGCCGGTGTGGTCAAGCTTGCGTTCATGGCCGACGCTCCACCCTTTCCGCGCTCCGCGCCGCCTTCCTACGCACCCACGCCGGAGCCGGGCGTGGCCCGGCCACCGTCCGGGAGGAAACGCGCATCGCTGCTGAAGCGCTGTTCGACCTGGCTTCCGGCGACGGCCGTGGTCGCCTGCGTCGGGGTCGCGCTGGGGTTCTATGGCGTCTCCGCCACGGACCTGGCTCTCTTCAGCCTCTACATCGCCCTGGGCGTCGCGCTGCCGGGCCTGTTGTGGGTCCGGGCGCTGTACCGGGGTACGCCCACGCTGATGGAGGGGCTCGCGCTCGGCCTGATACTCGGGTACGCGCTGGAGGTCCTCACGTACATCCCGGCTCGCGCGCTCGGCATGCCGCTGCTGGTGATGGCCTGGCCGATCGGCACCTACGTGCTCTTCCTCGCCGTCCCCCGGCTGCGCGGACACTGGAAGGGCGCCCCCGACGCCGGGAGAACGCCGCTCTGGTGGTCGTGGTGCACCGCGCTGATCATGATCTATCTGATCGTGTGGTCGGCCGTCAACGTCTTCAGAACCCAAGCCCTCACCTGGCCGGCGATGGGCACGTCGTTCATCGACATGCCCTTCCACCTGGCCCTGGTCGGCGAGTTGAAGCACCACATGCCGCCCATGGTGCCGACGGTCACCGGCGAACCCCTCGTCTACCACTGGTTCGTCTACGCGCATCTCGCGGCCGCCAGCTGGGTCACCGGGGTGGAACCACTGGTTCTGCTCTTCCGCCTCGCCATCCTGCCCATGCTCGCCGCCCTCATCGTCGTCCTCGGGATGGTCGGCCGCCGCATAACGCGCTCGTACGGGGGAGCGCTGGCCGGCCTCGTGAGCATCATCTTCATCACGGCGCCGAGCCTGTATCTCGGCGAGACCACCGGGGTGTTCACCTGGAAGACCGTGCAGTCATGGTCGAGCCCGACCCAGACCTTCGGCGCCCTGTTCTTCGCCCCGATCGTCCTGCTCCTCATCGACCTTCTCGGCCAGAAGCCACAGCCTCGGGGCAGGTGGGTCCTCCTGGGGATCCTGCTCGCGGCGGTCATGGGGGCGAAGGCCACCTATCTGCCGCTGCTCGTGGTGGGCCTCGTGGCGGTCGCGCTGGTCGAAACGGTCAAGTTGTTCAGCCTGCCCCGGCGCCCGCTCGCCGCGCTCGGCCTCACCACGGCGTGCCTGCTGTTCGCCCAGTGGGTGCTGTTCGGCGGCGCACGGCAGGGGATCGTGCTCGATCCGTTGTCGATCATGCGCCTGACCCTGCGGGGTATGACCGGCCTGGCGGCCGGGGCCGAGCCACCGGCGGCCGTCACGATCGGCGCCGCCCTGCTGTGCGTGCTCTGCGGGGTCATCACGTGGTGCGGGATCATCGGGCTCGTGGGCCGGCCGAACCTGCTCGCGCGGCCCGTGGTGGTGCTGGTGCTCAGCATGAGCGCGGCCGGTCTCGCGGCGGCGTTGGTGCTCGGCCATCCGCATCAGTCGGAGGGGTACTTCCTCCAGGCGTCCTATCCCTACCTGGCGATGCTCGCGGTCTACGGGCTCATGCTCATCGTACGGAAGGCGCGCGTGCGGCTCAGGGCGATGGTGTGCGCGGCCGGTGTGGGGGTGGTGGCCGTCTACGCCATCCGGACGCTCTGCGGCGTCAGGCTCCCGCTGGCTCCGGGCGCCGACTACACGGTCCTGTTCCTGCCGTACCTCGTTCTGCTGGGCGTGGTCCTGGTGGCCGTTGCCGTGCTGCGTGCCGCACGCCAGAGCAGGCTCCGTACCTGTGCCCTGGTGATCTGCATGGTCACGGCCGCCGGCACGCCCGCCGCCTGGTTCGCCCGCGTCATGCCCGGCACCTTCAGAACCCCCGTAACCACCGCTCAGAACCCGGCCGGGGCGAACTCGCCTGGAGTGGCCGCTGTACCGGCCCCGCCTGGGGCGGCCCCCGTTCAGGTCCCGAACGGGACCGTGCCGCTGCAGGCGATTCCCAAGGGGGCCTTCACCGCTGGGCGGTGGCTGCGCGCCCACTCGGCTGTCGACGATCTCCTCGCGACGAACGTGCACTGCCGTATGGGCTACGAAAACCCCTGTGACAGCCGCGCGTTCTGGGCGACGGCGCTGAGCGAGCGGCGGGTGCTGGTCGAGGGATGGGCCTACACGGTGACCAACATGGACAGCTGGCGCCCGGGCGAGGTAGTGGAGACCCGCCCATTCTGGGATGGCGAACGGCTCCAGGCCAACGAAGCGGTGTTCCAGGCACCCTCAGCGGAGGCGATCCGGCGGCTGCGGGACGACTATGGGGTCCGATGGCTCTTCGTGGACGAGCACCGGCTGAGTCCCGGCACCAACCTCGCCGCCTTCGCCGACCTCCGGTTCCGTGACGGCGACTACGCCGTCTACCGGCTACCCACGGCGGACCAGTCGCCAGGAGCGCTCTCTGACGACGCGAAGCCGACGCCCCCAAGTCCCTCCTCGGGAGCACGCCAGTCGGGGTAGCACGGCGCCCACAAACGTTCGCCGGGCATCGGTTCCTCCGCTCCCCCCGGATCCCCCGCCCGCAGGGACGCCGGCCACGACGGACCGGCCCTTTCTGCTCCCCCCGGGGGGATCCCACCAGGGGACCTCAGCCACGACGGACCGTCACAGGGTTTGAGGCGGTCGTGTGACGAACCCCTCGGGGAACCCTTGGGCCTGATCGCCTCGACATGGCAGAGCGCGGCGACCGTCGCCGGCACCCACCGGCGCAACCCCCGCGCTCAACCCAAGACCACCTTCGCCACCAGTCAGCGGCGGCAGCAGCCGTCCGACCGATCAGCCAACCGGGCCGTCGAGCCCAGCCGCAGTTCGCGCGAACACATACTCATTGCAGCCATGACCCGCGCAAGTCTTCAGGTAACGCAGCTCAAAGCCACGCTTACGCAAGACGTCGAAAATCTCCCCGGGCGAGGCCACTTCAAAGGGGAAACCGCCGATCCAATCGATCAGATCGTGGCGCGTGGACATTCCGCGAGGTCGGACAGCAGCGGGGAGTCCGACGGCACACGCCCGTTTCACCGGCCTGGCCAAGGCCGAACGAAGGCCGAAATATGCTCGGAAGATGAGAATGAGCAGGGCCCGCGAGATTCGACCGCTGTGCACATAGCGCCGTTTAACATACCACCACAGGCGACTTGCCAACCCTTGGTCATTGTAGATCGAGATGTACAGCAGCCCGTTCGGCGCGACAAGCCGGGAAGCCGCCTCGATCGCCCGCCACATGGCACCTGTATGGTGCAGCACGCCCCAGGAATATACGACATCGTGCTGGCCTAGAGACTGTGTGTAAGCTTCGTCGAGAATGGATCCCTGCGCCACACTCCAAGTGCTTTCCGGGGCGAATATGCTGCGCAGTTTCGCCGATGCGGCGACGGAATTCACGTCGTAGTCGAAAGAGTGGACCTTCGCCCCCAGACGGTGCGCGGCCAGCGAGAACAGGCCGCTGCCGCAGCCGATGTCCAGGAAGGTGCGCCCGCTGAGGTCGGCGACCCCGAGGGCGTCCCTCAACGACGTCACGGCCATGGCGATCCGGTGTTCGTCGACCAGTTCGAGGAAGCTCAACCAGTTGTCGCCGAAGGCGAAGCGGTCCTGGGTGGTCTTGTCCACTGAATTTACCGTCATGACTTCACTCCGCTCTGAGAGATGCTCCAAAGAGCGCGTCGCGGGCATCCGCGCAACGCTGGATCCGCACCAAAACGTGGAAATCGCCCGCGGCTGACAAAGGTGCGATCGCTGGCCGGGCAACGCCGTCAACAATACGATCGCCGATCGCGGATATCCACCCGTGGCACACATACCGGCGTGTCTACGTCCCCAGGGGGCGATGCCGGTCGAGGGCCGATCTCCAAAGCTTGTCGCCCGTCGACCGGATACGTCCGTATAGGCCTTCCCGAAGCTCACATGGGGCCTGGCACATTCCACGCTTGGTGCCGACCACATTTGGCGGGATTTTAAGGAAGCTCTGCCATGTCTTTCAGCCGTTGGCCGCCGCGTTATCAGGCGTCTCCGAGTAAGAAAGTAAGGTGATCTGGTTGGTCTCGGGCGACGTGGACGAGGACGACATCGCGGGACCAGCACCTTAATTACCGAGCGAGGGAGAAACTTTGCAGGATCATACGCTGATACGCCAAGATTCGACCCAAGTGAAGATGTCGCAGTCTCTCGAGTCGCCCGACCGCCTCCGAGTAAGCGTGATCGGCGCCGGATATCTGGGCACCGCCCACGCGGTGGGGATGGCGCAGCTCGGCCACGATGTCATCGCCATGGACATCGAGAAGGAGAAGATCGCGAAGCTGTCGGCGTGCGAACTGCCCTTCTTCGAGCCCGGCCTCGGCGAGTTGCTCCGCAAAAGCGTGGAGGCGGGCCGGCTTCGCTTCACCGCCTCGTACGACGATGTCGCCGAAGCGGACGTCCATTTCGTCTGCGTGGGAACACCGCAGCTTCCCGGCTCCTTCAACGCGGATCTGCGATGGGTCGAGACGGCCTTCGCCGAGCTGGCGCGGCGGGTGGCCGGACCGGCGATCATCGTGGGCAAATCCACGGTGCCCGTGGGAACCGCGCGGCGCATGGCCGATGTCGTCCGCCACCAGACCGCCGGCGGCCGAGTGGAGGTGGCGTGGAATCCGGAATTCCTTCGTGAAGGGCACGCGGTTCAGGACACGCTCCAACCTGATCGGCTCATTTTCGGGGTGGAGTCGCAGTGGGCGGAGCAGTTGCTCCGGGCCGTCTACCAGCCGATCATCGAGGACGGCTGCCCCCTCGTGGTGACCGACTACGCCACTGCCGAGCTCGTCAAGGTCTCGGCCAACGCCTTTCTCGCGATGAAGATCTCGTTCATCAACGCCGTGGCGCAGATATGTGAGGCCACCGGCGGTGCCGTGCTGCCGCTCGCCGAGGCACTCGGCTACGACGACAGGATCGGCCGGCGTTTCCTGGGCCCTGGGCTCGGCTTCGGTGGCGGCTGCCTCCCCAAAGACGTACGTGCCCTGTATGCCTGCGCGACGGACCTTGGCCTGGACGAGGTCGCCACGTTCATCAGGCAGATCGACGCCATCAATCTGAGTCGCAGGGACCGCGCCCTCGCGCTCGGCCGGGAACTCCTCGGAGGCACGTACGAGGGAAGGCGGGTCTGCGTCCTCGGTGCCGCGTTCAAGCCGAACACCGATGACGTACGGGACTCGCCCGCGCTGGCGGTAGCGGTCGCCGCCCATCGCGAGGGCGCGCGGGTCACCATGCACGATCCCGTCGCGATGAACAGCGCACGGCTTGTCCACCCTGAGATCGAGTACGCCGACACGATCGTCGGGGCCGCGCTGGAGGCCGACCTCGTCATGCTGTTGACCGACTGGACCGAGTTCCAAGACATGGATCCCGCGCTGCTCAGCAACGTCGTGCGCAGCCGGAATGTGCTGGACGGGCGCAACGCGCTGACGCCGGAGCGCTGGCGCGCGGCCGGCTGGACCTACCGCGCTTGAAGCAGAAGGCCGTACGGCCCCGAGGCCGTGCGGTCCCAAGGCGGTGAAGGCCGTACGGTCCCTGAGCCGTGCGGCTCTCATGCTGTCGAGGCTGTGCGGTCGCGAGGCCGTGCGGCTCTCATGCTGTCAAGGCTGTGCGGTCGCGAGGCCGTGCGGTCCCAAAGGGGTGATCACGGTGCGTTCTGGCGGACCTGATCAGTCCGGCAACACCCCGGACACAAGGATCATGCCAAGGGCATCGGAGGTCGCGTCATGAGGAGTCTGCACGTCTGCGAGGTCATCAAGGACCTGGGGGTCGGCGGCGCGGAGATGCTGCTCGTCGAGCGATTGCTGGCAGCGCCCGCCACGGGCGTGCGCTACACCGTCATATGCCAGGGCGCGAAGACCGACGAGCTCATCCAGCGGCTGCGCGCGGCGGGGACAGAGGTGATCAGCCTTGCCGCCTGGCCGCGGCGGCTCCGCCTCGCCCGGCTGGCGGTGGAGGTCAGGCGCTTGCGCCCGGACGTTCTCAATCTCCATTCACCCCTGCCCGCGTCGCTGCTCCGAGTGACGTCGCGGTTGTCCAGGCCGAGGCCCGCGCTGATCTCGACCGTGCACAACGTCCGCTACCGCCTGCCGACGATGCTGCTCGACCGGGCGACAGGATGGCTGGACGCCCGTACCGTGGCCGTCTCGCCGCAGGTCGCACGGGCCGTCGTCAGCCGGGGCGCGCGCAACCTGGTGACCAGGATCCACGGCATCAACGTGACGGAGATGCGCCGCCGGGCGGCGGAGGCCGCGCGGACGAGGCAGGGGTGGAACGTTCCCGAGTCCGCCTTCCTCATCGCGCACGTCGGCAACTTCCGCCCGCAGAAGCAGCACGGCGTGCTCATCGAGGCGGCGGCCAAGGTGGTCGACCGCGATCCGCGCGCCGTCTTTCTGCTGGCCGGCACCGGTCCCCTGTATGAGGAGACGGCTCGCCGGGTGGCCGACCTGGGGTCAGACAACGTGCGGCTCCTCGGACATGTGCCGGACGCCGCCCGCCTGATCGCTTCGGCCGATCTGCTCGTGCTCAGCTCCGCGCACGAAGGGCTGCCTGTCGTCGTCATGGAGGCCCTGGCGGCCGGCGTGCCGGTCGTGTCCACAGCAGTGGGAGGAGTACCGGACCTGATCGACAACGGTCGCAACGGCCTGCTCGCCAGGCCTGGAGACCCCGACGCGCTCGCCGAGGCCATCCTTCGGGCCATGCGGCCGGACACGTACGCCCAGCTTCGCGAAGGGATCCGGAACACCGCTGATCCTGTGGACATCACTCAGACAGCCGAGTGGTTCGAGCGGCTCTACGACGAAGTCGTCACCGATGGAGAGCGGAACGGCCGTGGTCGCGCGCCGCGCCGACGACACGGCTACTGAGGTGAGGGGGGACGGCCGAGCTGCCGGAATAGCCGGATCCCGCTGTTCGTACGCGAAACCCGGCGATCTTCCACTATTCCGGCACGGAAATGACTTCGTTCTTGAGAGTCCACTCCACCTGCGTCGTCAGCCCGGTTCGCAGATCGATCGTGGGCCGATAGCCGATCACGTCTTTCGCCAGAGAGACGTCGGCATGCGTGTCCCGCACATCACCGGCCTGTCCGCTCCCGAACTCCAGCACGACCGGCCGCCCGACGATGTCGCCGACGAGGTCGGCCACGTCGAGCACCGAGGTGGTGACACCGGTGCCGATGTTCAGCGCCTCCGCTTCGACCTCCGCGTGCATGGCCATCAGATTGGCTTGTACGGCGTCCGCGACGAAAGTGAAGTCCCTTCGCTGCTTGCCGTCGCCCAGAATCGTGACGGTCTTCCCGGACAGCGCTGATTCGATCAACTTGCTGATCAGCATGTCGCGACGTTGCCGCGGACCGTAGACGGTGAAGTAGCGCAGCGCCACGACCGTTGGCCCGGATGGTCCGCGCCGCGCGTGAGCCAGGGCCAACTGCTCCGCGGCGAGCTTCGTCACCCCGTAGGGCGAGAGCGGGGCGGGGAGGTCCGCTTCGGTTACCGGTCCGTTCGGCGCACCGCCGTACACACTCGACGAGGACGACACCACGACACGACGGACCGAGGTACGGGCGGCCGCCTCCATCAGCAGATGAGTGGCGACGATGTTGCTCCTCGCATAGCTGGGGAACTCGGCTCCCCACGAAGGGCGGACGCCGGGCCGGGCCGCGATGTGAAAGACCGTGTCGGCCCCGTCGAACTGGGGTTCGAGGGGGATCTCCGCAAGATCGCCGCGAATCAGCGTGAAGCGGTCGCCGGTCTCGTTGAGCCGAAGGTTTCGCTCGGTGATCTCCGGCGGATGGCCCAGGCAATGGTCGATTCCGATGACCTCGTGACCGTCGTCGAGCAGTGACCTCGCGATGTGGGAGCCGATGAACCCGGCGACTCCCGTCACGACGATACGTTTCCCGGCCGGCCTGTCCACGGTATCCATGGGTTTCATCGATCGGTTCTCCTCACCTGAGTACAGAGAAATTGGCCGGCCCAGCGAGAACTGCTGTGAACCGGAATAGAAGCCCTTTACATCCTGTTGCCTCTTGGTGTCTCGCCGACGGCATCGAGGCATGCGGGTGGGAAATCCGGGATGGTCTCGACCGTCCCGCCGATATGTTCCGCTGGCCATGATACCGAGAATGATCGGGCGGGCACTTGTGGCGGGAAGGCGTGTTGCGTAAACGCGAGCAACCGGCGAATAGTCGTCTTCGATGTGCTTTGCTCCAGTCGCAAAGTCCGCAGACGATGTAAGGCGGGAGAAGCGGACGAAACGGTTGACGGCCTGGAGCCACGCCCACCTCGGTGGGGATGTCGCGGTGCATGGTCCACGGTGATCTAGGATCCGTTTCCAGCGAATCATGTGGGTTTTCAGGTCGTCGCGTTGCTCAATGCCTGGCGGCGCCGTTCCGCGGAATGCGGGAAATCCTGCCGCGCGGTCAATCGCCTGGTCCGGGAATACGGTTTTTGCGTTCACTGATGGAGGACCGATGTGCGGGATAGCCGGGATCGTATCGACGACACGGCCCGACCCGGCGCTGGTGCGCCGCATGTGCGAGGTGATCGTGCACCGTGGCCCTGACGGCGACGGATTCCACAGCGACGAGCACGCGGCGCTCGGCATGCGCCGACTGGCGATCATCGACCTGGCCTCGGGTGACCAGCCCGTTTACAGCGAGGACGGTCAGGTCGTCGCCGTCTTCAACGGTGAGATCTACAACTTCGCCGAGCTGCGACAAGACCTGGCCGCACGAGGGCACCGGCTGCGCGGGACAGGTGATTCCGAGTGCCTGGTCCACCTCTACGAGGAGCATGGCACCGAGATGGTCCACCGGCTCAGGGGGATGTTCGCCTTCGCCATCTGGGATCGCGCGCGAGAACGATTGGTCCTCGCGCGTGACCGCGTAGGGAAGAAGCCCCTTTACTGGCGTTCGGACGGCACCTCGCTGATGTTCGGATCGGAGCTGAAGTCCTTGGCGCAGGATCCGCGCCTGCGCCGTGAGGTCGATCCGGTGGCGTTGGACCACTATTTGACGTACAAGTACGTCCCGGCGCCGTGGTCCATTTACCAGGACGTACACAAACTTCCGCCCGGCCATCTGCTGGTCTGGGAACGCGGAAACGCCTCCGTGGACCGCTACTGGGCGCTGGACAGTTCGCCGCGACCGGTGCTGGATGAGAAAGGGGAAGAGGAGCGGCTACGTGAGCTGCTCTTGGAGGCCACCCGCATCCGAATGGTGAGTGAGCGTCCCATCGGCGCGTTCCTGTCCGGCGGGATCGACTCGTCCGCGGTCGTCGCGGCCATGGCCATGCAGAGCCAGGAACAGGTACGCACATTCTGCATCGGCTTCGAGGACAGTGATTATGACGAGCGGCACAAGGCCCGGATGGTGGCGGAGCGATATGGCACCGACCATCATGAGCTCGTCGTCACCTCCGACTTGCTGGACGTTCTGCCGCGCATTGCCTGGCACTTCGACGAGCCGTTCGCCGACGCCTCGGCCATCCCCAGTTTCTACGTCGCGCAGCTGAGCCGGAAGCACGTCACCGTGGTGCTCAACGGTGACGGCGGCGACGAGAGCTTCGGGGGATATCAGCGTTACGTTCGGATGGGGCAGGCCGAGCGGATACCGGTCATGCCCCGCGCACTGGCGATGGCGACCGGCCGCATCGGCGACATGATCGCGGACCGGACCACCGGCGGATCTCTGCCCCGGCGGCTCGCCCGGCTGATGCAGTTCGCCGCGGAGCGCCCCGCACGCCGCTACGCCCGCCTCATGTCCCAGTACACACACCGGCAGAAGTTCGCCGTCTACAGTGACGAACTTCGCGATCTTCTGGTGGGGGCGGACAGCTACCGGCTGCTCGACGAGGCGTTCGAGCGGTCATCGGCGGCCACCGACCTCGGCCGCATCCTGGACGTGGACGTGGCGAGCTACCTACCGGACGATCTCCTGGTCAAGGTGGATATCTCCGCCATGGCCAACTCTCTGGAGGCCCGCTCTCCGCTCCTGGACCACCACCTCATGGAATGGGCGGCCGGCCTGCCCATCGCACTGAAGGTGCGCAACGGCGAGACGAAGATCCTGCTCAAGCGGGCCGTCGCTCCTTGGCTGCCCAAGGAGATCCTGGGCTTCCCCAAGCAGGGATTCGACGTGCCGCTGGCGACCTGGCTCCGGGGTGAGCTGCGTGAACCGGCCTTCGACCTGCTCACCGACGCAACCGCCCGCGCTCGGGGCCTGTTCCGGCCACAGGTCGTCCGGAACCTCCTCCAGCGGCACGTCGAAGGGGCCGACCACAGTGTCCAGCTGTGGGCTCTCCTGCAGTTCGAACTCTGGTACCGAGCTCACGTGACCTCAGACGACCTGGTGATACCGGAAACCGGCTGTGCCCCTTTGACGTAGTCCCGGTGGCCGCGTGCTCACCACGACAAGGAAGATGTGATGCGTAGCCAGCGTGAGGTAAGAAGGCGGAGCCCCTCACAACCGAGCACCGACGTCGGTAACAGGCTCTCCTCGGGCGTGCTGCGCCTTCGCGCCTGGATCTTCTCGGAAACCTCGAGTACCGCCAGGATGGTGCAGGCGGGGACGAGCCAGTCACTCCGCCTCCTGCTGTCGACAGTCACCAGCATCTTGATCGCCCGCTACCTCCAGCCTGATGGCAGGGGTCAGTACGCGCTGATCGTCAGCCTGGTCTCCGGAGCGGCCATCCTTGGACATTTCACCGTCGTCAACACCCAGATCGCGCTCTGGAAGGACGGCGCTCTCAGCCGCGTGCTGACCGCCAACGGCCTCCTGCTCGGGATAGGGCTGGGCGCGGTGGCCGGCCTGGCCGTCTTCGTCGCGTCACCGTTGGTGTTCCCGAACCGGCCGGCCCTGCTCCTGGCGGTGGCTCTGGCGGGGGTGCCCGCCATGGCCGCGATCGTCAACCTGCGGGGCATGCTGACGCTCCAAGCCAGGATGGCCCTCATCAACCGCAGCATCCTCGTTTCCGGCTTGATCAACTGCCTGCCCCTGGTGCTGCTGGCGGTGCTGGGCCACTTCACGATCTCCGCGGTCGTCATCATGTGGACCGTGTCCGCCGTCGTACCGCTCCCGTTGTACCTGCGGACGCTGCGCCCGAATCTCAGCCACGCCAGCTGGGACCTCGCCGTGCGCCAACTCGGCCTGGCCGGGCGCTACCACATCGGCCACATCGCCCAGTATTTCCTGCTGTGGTCGGCGGCGGACATCCTGCTGCTCAACGCGCTGGTGTCCGCGTCCGAGGCCGGTCTCTACAGCGTGGCGGTAGTCGTGATCACGATCGCCCGGGTGCCCGCGGACGCCGTCATTCAGGTCGTCCTGCCACAGCAGGCCAGCGGTGACATGACCACATCCGCCGCGGCTACCGCGCGCGCGCTCCGGCTCGCGTTGCTCTGTTCATCGGGCTGCGCGCTCTTCCTCGCCGCCGCCTCCCCGCTGCTGGTCCCCTTCGTGTTCGGTGCCTCCTATGAGAGAAGCGTCCTGCCGCTGGTCATCCTGGCCCCGGGGATCGCCGCGTACGCCATCGTGCGCCTGACGGGGCAGTACCTGATCCGGCTCGACCGCCCCCTCGGCATCTCCGGGATCACCGTCGTAGCGCTCACTGTGAACATCGCGCTCGATCTGGTCCTGATCCCCTACATGGGTGCGGCAGGAGCCGCGCTGTCATCCTCGATCGCTTACGGCCTGCTGGCGGTCATCGAGGTGATGTGGTTCTTCCGGGCCCGCGCGGCTCCGGCGGAGCTTGAAGAAAGCGAACTTCAAGGAAGCGGGAAGGAGTAAAGGAGCCATGCGGAAAAGAGACCGATCCACTCTACGCCGTGTCGCATTCCTCATCGGGCACCTGGGGCGCGGGGGAGCCGAGGCTCAGATATCCCTGCTCGCGCAAGGTCTGTCCGGCAGAGGCATCGAGGTGCACATGTTCCTCATCTCGAAAAGCGGACCGCACGAAGCGGTCCTCCGTGACGCCGGAATAGAAGTGCATCACCTCGGCTTCGGCCGCACATCGTCAGGATCAGCTGATCTGCTGCGGTGTCTGCGGGGTTTCGCGCGTCTCATTCGATCGCTGCGGCATATTCGGCCCGAGGTGCTGCACGCCTATCTCTTCGAGGGCCGAATGCTGGGACCACCTGCCGCCTGGCTGGCGGGCGTGCCCGTCATGGTGGCCGGTCGGCGCAACGCGGGCGAGCCGGAACAACGCCACCGGCGGGTGCTCGTTCTCGAACGAACGATGACCCGGCTCACCGATCACGTCGTGACGAACGCGGTCGCCGTGGCTGAGGAAGCCCGCGCGATCACAAAGATCCCGGCACGCAAACTGAGCGTGATCTACAACGGTCTTCGGGCCTCCGCCTTCGAGCGGGCCGAGCCGGCGAGCATCGAAGACACCGAACTCCCTGTTGTGCTGTGCGTGGCCCGCCTGGCGCCGCAGAAGGGGCACGACATCCTGATCGAGGCCGCCTCCCGGCTGCTCCGGCGAGGCCGGCCGTGCACCTTCCTGCTCGCCGGCGAAGGCAGGGAACGGCACCGCCTGGAGGAGCTGGTCCGCGGGTCGCGGGTGGATGTCCGTTTCCTCGGTGACCGCACTGACGTGAAGGCGCTCCTGGCCAGAGCCGATGTGGTGGTCCTTCCCTCCCTTTGGGAGGGCCTGAGCAACGCGGTCATGGAGGCGATGGCCGCAGGACGGCCGATCGTCGCCACCGCGGTAGGCGGCACACCCGAATTGCTGGACGGCCGGGGCGTCCTGATCCCCGCGTCCGACGCGGAGGCTCTGGCCGACGGCATCGTCCGCGTCCTCGACGACCCGGACCTCGCGGCCTGTCTAGGACGCGAGGCGCGCGCCTGGGCGCGCGAGCATCTTGATGTGGACGTGCTGGTCGATCAGCACATCAATCTCTACCAGCGGCTCGCCCTGATCCGGAAGGACTGCTGAGCGCGGTCAGCGGCGGACGTGCGGCTTCTTCGATGTCCGCCGCCGGCCGCCTCCTGCTCCATGCCACCGCGGACAGCAGGCTCGTGAGCATGACGATGGGAATGCGCTGCCGGAAGATCAGGCCGACATTGGCCACTGTCGTCGCGTAGGCGATCGTGCTCGGCACGATGAAGAACAGCAGAATCATGAGCGATCGACGGTCATAACGCCAGAGCAGCCGCGCCCCGCGGATCGCGCTGTAGAGCATGAAGTACCAGACCAGCGTCTCGATCTTCGCCAGCTGCAGCGTCGCGCTGCCATCAGCCCAGGGGAAAGGAGCCAGCAGCGTGTAGAGCAACTTCGGGAGCAGCGAACCCCACGCGCTGCCGCTGTCCTCGAACAGCACGCCTGAACCCTGGCTGGCATATGAGCGGCGAGCCTCTTCTGACTGGCCGAACTCCAACTGTCCCAGTGCCGAATCCACGAACCCGTCGTCGTCGACATAGCCGGCGAAGAACAGGCCCGACACCACCAATCCGGCGGAGACGACCAGAACGCGAGTGAACGCCGCGCCCCGCGAACCCATGAGCCCGAGCAGCCACGGAACCCCACACATGAACACCATGTAGGCACGTACGTTGAGGAGCCCCCACAGCAATGCCAGCGTGGTGAGTGGCTTGCGGATGTCAAACCGTCGAGCGTTCGAAACGGCGAGGTAGAGACAGCTCACGACGAGGAACGCGTTGAATCCATCCTTGAACGTATCCGACGTGCACAGGAGGAACATCGGGGAAAAGGCGGTGATGGCCAGCAGGACGAATGCCGCCCGTTCGTCGGCGCCCACCAACCGCGCGAATCTGTACATGACGATGCACAGCGCGCACGCTATCAACGCCACGACCGCCACGCAGGCGAGCGGAGCCGGGCCGCCGCACAGATACATGAGGATGGCGAAGACATAACACGGTAGCGCTACGGAGTCGAAGCGCTCGGCCGGCACCGAGGTGGCGAACTGAAAGCCTTCGCGCTGCCAGAACGTGGCGGTCTCCAGGGACATGGCTTCGTACCCCAGATAGTCGCCGCCGTATCCGACGGCATCTGGCCGTACTACCGCGAAGTGAATGACGATCCGGGCGGCGAAGGCGGCAAGCAGCACCGGCAACACGTGCCACGCCGCCTGTTTGTCAAAACTTATCGAAACAAGGAAGACCAGTGTGATCACCGCGGCGGCCACGATAAGGTATTCCACCCAAACTCCTCAACGCTCGTATTGGCGCCATATCGACCTCTATGTCGATGTGATCGGGACGGCACGACGAACAATACGACGAGCGGCTGCCGAGATCGGCATGGCACACCGAACCGCTGTAAGTCAGTAGGAAAGACGGCGGCCGGTCAGCTCATCCGAGCTGATTCCATAACCTGCGGGGACAAGATATGCAAATATTCCGTCGGCACCGCGACTCGGACCATTGAACGAGTCAAGGCCCAAGCTAGCTTCTGCGGCATGAAGACCCATTCCGCAGGAGCTTGTGCGAAGCCGGACGGCCGCATAAGAGTCATGGATGTCATCGCCCGGATGAACATCGGCGGCCCGGCTACTCAGCTGACGGGGTTGTGCGCGCAGCTGAACAACGACACCTTCGATCACCGCCTCTACACGGGTGACGTCAGTGGCGACGAAGGCGACCATTTCCTGCTCCGGGATTCGGCGATGCCGGTTCACCGGGTTCCTGGGCTCGGTCGCTCGATCAAGCCCGCTGATGACGTCCGGGCCGTCGCCCACCTGATCAAGGCGATACGCACGTTCCGGCCGCATATCGTGCACACGCGGACGACGAAGGCCGGATTGCTGGGTCGCGTGGCCGCTCGCCTGTCCGGCATCAACCCGGCCATGGCCCACGTGTTTCACGGGCATCTCCTTTACGGCCATTTCTCGCCGCCCAAGCGATTTGTCTACGTACGGACGGAGCGCCTTCTCGCGTCGATGTCCGATCGTCTGGTGACCGTGGGAGCCCGCGTCCGCGACGAGTTGCTGGAGGCCGGGATCGGCCGTCGCGAGCAGTACATCGTCACCCCGCCGGGCGTCGGGCTCGGCCCGGTCCCCAGCCGCGAGGACGCCCGCCGGTCGCTGGGACTTCCGCCGGACGCGCCCGTGGTCGCCTTCGTGGGCCGGCTCACCCAGGTGAAGCGTCCCGACAGATTCGTCGCCACGGCGAGGGCGGTGCTCCGGCAGGTGCCCGACTGCCACTTCGTCGTCTGCGGAGACGGTGAGCTCCGCGAGCAGATGGAGCAGGCGGTCACTCCCATGCGTGCCTCCTTCCATCTGCTCGGCTGGCGGAACGACGTGGCCACCATCTGCTCGGCCGCCGACATGGTCCTGCTGACCTCCGACAACGAGGGGATGCCCGTCGCGCTCATCGAGGCCGGCATGGTGGGCAGGCCCTGCGTCTCCACCAGGGTGGGCAGCGTCGCCGAGGTCATCAAGCACGAACAGACCGGTCTGGTGAGCAGCGCCGACGTCGGTGAGCTGGCCAAGCACACCGTACGACTGCTGACCGACCCAGACCTCAGGCACCGGATGGGCGAGGCCGCCCGCGACTGGACCACCTCCTCGTTCGGGGTGGAGCGCCTGGTGGCAGACACCGAGGCCATGTATCGATCGCTGTACGAAGAGCGCCGGGCACGCGCTTCAGCCAGAAGGGCGAGGTGACAACATGCGATATCTGCTGACAGGCGGGGCCGGTTTCATCGGATCCCATCTCACCGACGCGCTGCTGGCGCGCGGTGACTCCGTCGTGGTGGTCGACAATCTGTCGACGGGACGGACCGCGAACCTCGCGCTCGCCGCCGGCCACCCCCACCTTCAGTTCGTCCAGGGCTCCGTGCTGGACGAGCTCATGGTGGACGAACTGGTCCACGAGTGCGACGTCGTCGTCCATCTCGCGGCCGCGGTCGGCGTCAAGCTGATCGTCGAGCAGCCGCTCCGGTGCCTGACGACCAACATCCGTGGCTCCGAGGTCGTCATCGAGGCCGCGCATCGCTACCGGAAAAAGATCCTGATCACCAGTACGAGCGAGATCTACGGCAAGAACTCGTCCGGACCGCTGCGGGAGGACGCCGACCGCATCCTCGGCAGCCCGTCCGTGGTGCGCTGGGCCTACAGCACGGCCAAGGCCGTCGACGAGATCCTGGCCAACGCCTATCACCAGGAGCGCGGCCTGCCGACGATCGTCGTGCGGCTGTTCAACACCGTGGGCCCACGGCAGAGCCCGGCGTACGGAATGGTCATCCCGCGCCTGGTCCATCAGGCGGTCAGCGGCGCGCCGCTCACGGTCTTCGGCGACGGAAGCCAGACCCGCTGCTTCGCGCACGTCGCGGATGTCGTCGACGCGTTGCTGCGGCTCCTCGACCTTGAGGCGGCGGTCGGTCAGACCTTCAACATCGGCTCCGCGAACGAGGTGAGCATTCTGGACCTGGCGAAGCTGGTCATCGAGCACACCGGGTCCACCTCCGGGATCGACCTCATCCCGTATCACGAGGCCTACCGGCAGGGCTTCGAGGACATGACCCGCAGGGTCCCCGACACCACCCGGATCCGCGAGCTCACCGGCTGGGCTCCCCGGCACACTCTCGACGAGATCCTGACCGAGGTCGTCAAGCAGGTTCGCGAAGAGCTCACGGCGTCCAACCGGTGAACGCGACGATCGCCCTTGCCACCGGCGTGGCCGCCTTCGTGATCAGCTGTGCGGCGATCGTGCCGTTGAGGCGCCTGGCGCTGCAATGGGAACTGACCGATCGCCCCAGCGAGAAGAAGGCGCACGTCCGCCCGACTCCTTACCTGGGTGGCATCGCGATCACGCTCGGCGCGGTCGTGCCGGTGATCGCGGTGCTCGGCTTCGCCGAACTCCGGATCATGGCGATTCTCCTGGCGGGTACCGCGGTGTCGCTGGTCGGTCTGATCGACGACGTCGGCCCGCTGCGCCCGGTCACCAGGCTGGTCGTGGAGGCCGCGGCGGCCAGTGGGGTCGCGCTCGCCGGTGTCCACATAAGCACGCCGGCCAATGGATGGGTGGACGGCGGCCTCACGGTCGTGTGGATCGTCGTGATGCTCAACTCCTTCAACCTGCTGGACAACATGGACGGCGCGCTGGGAGCCGTCAGCACCGTCACGGCCGCCCTCCTGGGTGGAACGGCCTTCGTGACCGGCCACCCGGCGCTGGGGCTGCTGCTGATCGCGCTCGCGGGCACCAGCCTCGGCTTCCTGCCGCACAACTGGGCGCCCGCGAGGATATTCATGGGTGACTCCGGATCCCTGTTCATCGGATTCGTGGTCACCTGCTCGGCGGTCTTCCTGGTGAGGGGGCAGGGTCCGGGCGAGATGATCGCCGGATTGCTCCTGCCGACCTTCGTCGCCACCGTCGACACCGGCGTCGTGTTCCTCTCGCGGGTGCGGGCGGGCCGCTCGCCGCTGATAGGCGGTACCGACCATGTGACACACCGGCTCCGCCGGCTGGGGCTCAGCACCCGGACGGCCGCCGCGACGCTCGGCGCGCTGGCGGCCGTGGCGGGCGGCTGCTGCCTGCTGATGGCCATGCGCTGGATATCGCCCCTGGTCACGACGATGGTCGCGGGCGGAACCGCCATCGTTCTCATCGCCTTGCTGCAGGGTGTGCACGTCTACGTGCCGATCGAAGACCTCAAGGCTCCTCCAAGAATCCGCGAAAGGCGGCGTTGATCCAGTGGATTTGCTCTACTACATGCGGCTCCTGCGCCGAAACTGGCTGCTTCTCCTCATCTCGCTGGTGATCGGGATCAGCACGGCGGTGGTGGTCACCGCGAACACTCCGCCGCAGTACGTCGCGACGATCTCCATGCTGGTTTCCGGCCAGGACAGGGAAGGCAGCCTCTCCACCGCCTATCAGGCGGGCATGCTGTCGGCGCAGAGGGTGCAGTCCTACGCCACTCTGCTGTCCAGCCGCCGGGTGGTCAGCCAGATCACCACGCCCGAGGACATCCGCCGGATGCAGGCGAACATCTCCGCCGAGGTCGTCCCCGGCACCGTCCTGCTCCGTGCGACCGTCACCGACACCGACCCGGCCCGCGCCGCACAGCTGGCCAACGCCCTGGGCACGCGGTTCACGCAGCTGATCGAGCAGCTCGAGCGGGTCAATTCGGCCACCCGGCCCACGGTCAAGGTCACCGTGGTGGACCAGGCGGAGATCCCTCAGGCGCCGGTCAGCCCCAGGCCGGTGGTCAACCTGGTGGTCGCCGTACTGATCGCGCTGGTCATCGCCATCGGCTCGCTGACGCTCCGTGATCGTCTGGACACCACCATCAAGACCTCCGACGCGCTGCAGCGGGTCTCGAAGAGCTCGACTCTCGGGATCATCGGGTACGAGCGGGACGCGCGGCGTCACCCGCTGATCGTCCGTAGCGGGGGCCGATCGTCCAGGTCGGAGGCGTTCCGCTCACTCCGTACGAACCTGCAGTTCATCGGCGTGGACCGGCAGCCCAAGTCCCTGGTGATCACCAGTTGCCTGCCGAACGAGGGCAAGTCCTCGACCTCCTCCAACCTCGCGATCACCCTGGCCCAGGCGGGCTGGCGGGTGCTCCTGGTCGACGGCGACCTCCGCCGTCCGCGCATCCCGACCTACCTCGGCATCGAGGGCGCGGTCGGCCTGACGGACGTACTGATCGGCAAGGCAAAGCTGGACGAGGTGATCCAGCCCTGGGGCGAGCCGCGCCTGTTCGTGCTGCCGAGCGGCCAGATCCCGCCGAACCCGAGCGAGCTGCTCGGCTCACGAGGGATGCGCCAGGTGATCGACCAGGTCATGGACGACTACGACATCGTGATCGTCGACGCGCCGCCGCTGCTGCCGGTGACCGACGCCGCGACGCTCTCGGCGATCTGCGACGGAGTGCTGCTCGTCGCCCGGTACGGCAAGACCCGGCAGGAGCACATCGTCCGGGGCACGGAGTTGCTGGCGTCGATCAACGCGCGCATCGTGGGCACGGTCATGAACTTCGTCCCTGCCAAGGCCAGCCGATACGACGGCTACGGTTACGGCTACGGGTATGAGACCGACACCGGCGCCGAGGCCAGGGCCGCGGTCAAGGCGCCGACGGCTGTGTGAGGAGCCGGAGCGGGACGTCGAGCGATCTGGCGATCCTCCGTCCCGCCATCCGGTGGTGCCACCGGGTGCCACCGATGGGGTCGAGGATGTCGGGCCGGTCCACCGGCACCAGGCCGCGCAGCCCGCGCACCTCGTCGACCAGCGCGTGCGCCCGCCGTACGGGATCGCGATGACGCGTGACCGCCGCGGGCTCGACCGCGCCGCTCAAGATGCCGAACTCGGCGATGGTGAAGGTACGCCCGGCGGCCTGGAGCTGCCTGGTCACCACTTCGGCGCGATGCGCGGCGGCGGCCGTCAGCACGAGGTCCGCGGCGGCCACCACCTCGGTGGTCAGCGGGCTGGAGACGAAGCCGCTGGGATCACCACCGAGGCGCAGCAGCGTCTGCCGCGTGTGCTCGGCCATCTCCATGCCCGGCTCGGCGTGGGTGCCCGCGCTGGTCACCCGGAACGCCGGCCCGAGGGCCGACCGGGTCAGCCGCTCCGCCAAGGGAGAGCGGCAGATGTTGCCCGTGCAGACGAACAGGATGTGGAAACCAGACGCGTCCCGCGTACCTTCCATGAGCGCGACGCTAGAACGCCCTGGTCAGACGGCCGTCGGCGGCGCGCCGGTCTTTACCCTTCGCTTCAGGTATCGATTATTTGGTGGGAGTCTCGAAGGTACAGCCCCGATGGTCCTGGGTGATGCTGGTCTGCTGGGGATGGACCAGTGGCTGCACGGGCACCAGCGGCGCCGCGTCCGAGGCGGGTTCGAGCAGGAGGAACTCCAGCGTCTTCGACTGCCGGGGCGCGAGCTCCAGCATGGTGGAGTAGACGGGGTGGGATCGTTCGACCTCTTTGATGATCTTCACCGGCTTGCCGTCGATCCGCACGCCGCCGTTCTTCGCGCCGACCCCCGTGTACAGCGACACCCACAGCAGGTTGGATCCGACGGCATGGGCGCGCTCCGGGGAGTCAAGGCGGCTGGTGACATACCTGGGCAGCTTCCTGCGCGGCACGTCATTGGTGAGACTGACCCGCACCTTCGTGACGCGTTGCCCGTCGGGACGGCAGGGTCCCAGCTCATAGTCGACCGAGCGCTTGAGGTAGTAGTCGAGCTTGTTGCCGCCGGAATTGTTGACCACCAGTCCGGCGAACGGTCCGGGCTCCTGCGGCAGCACACCGCCCAGCGGCGTCGTGGCCAGGCGGCGCTGCTCGACGCCCCTGCGGCTCCACACCTGGATCCGCCGCTCATCCACCATCTGCGCCAAGGTGGACATCAAGGTGCGGGGATCCGGATGGGACCGGGTCATCGCCTCGCTGACGGCGCCGGCGATCGTGATGAGGTACTTCTTACGCTCGTCCGGATCCTGGTAGCGGACATAGGCCACCCGCTCGGTCAGGTCGGTGACGTTCTCGGCGGTCACCGTCTCACCGCCCGGCAGAGTGACCGGGCCGATCAGCCGCAGCAGGTAGGAGAGCCCGACCGGGTCGGTCGCGATGGCGCCATCCAGCCGCCGGCCCGTCTGCCGCTCCCAGAGCGCGGTCCAGGTGGTCGCGGCGTACGGGAAATGCGGGGAAAGATTGGAATTGGAGAGCAGGGAAAGCGCGCTCGGCCCGTAACGCGCGCTGAATGCCGGCCCATTGTCGGCGACCGGCGCCGAACTTGGCGCGAGGCGGGTGTTGGCGGAGAGCCGCTGAATGCCCAGTTTTCCTTGCCCGGCTTTCAGAATGCCGAAGGCGCCCACCAGACCGCCGGTTCCGCGCGCCTCGGCATTCGTCTGGAATGCCAGGAAATAGCGGCGTGGACCGTCATGGCCCAGCATCGGCGGTAGCAGGGCGGCGGCGTCGGCCGCGGCGCCGAGCCAGCCGTGCAGCCGATCGATCTGCTCCAGGGCCGTGACGCGGGCCTGGTCCAGCTCGCTCACGCCTGTGTCCGCCGGGGTTACGGACAGGCGTGAGCGCGCCAGAGCGACCCGGTCGGCGGCGGCGTCCAGGGCCGGTGCCGCCGACTCCAAATCGGCCAGCAGTTCGCCCATGTCGGTCATGGAAGCGCCCTTGGCGGACCCACCGGCCGTGATCAGCCGCGCGGCGGCCCGGTGCACGTCGGTCAGGGCACCGGTCAGCTCCGCGGCGGCCTCCGCCAGACCGCGGATGGTCGTCGCGCTCTCTCCGACCAGGGGAGTGTGAGCGAGCAACGACCAGTCCGGGCCGGAGGTGAGCCGGCGGGCCTCGGTTGCGTGCCACTGCGCGTCCGCGAGCGTCCCGGCCAGCCGGCCGGGGTCGCTCGCGCGCAGCAGGACCAGCGCGTTCCTGGTCGCCTGCAGGTGGTCCCGCACGCTCAAAGTGAGGTGCGCGGCCCAACCCCCGGCCAGCGTGAGACCCGCGGCGGGAGCCAGCAGGCCGGCGATGACAACTCGGCGTCTCTTGCTTCGCACTGTGAGATCGGCGACTTACTTCGCGCTGTACGAACGGCGCCGCCGCATGGCGATCAGCGTGCCGGCCGTGCCCATCAGGAGCATGCCGGCACCGGCCGCGGCCAGGGCCTTCACGGGTGCTCCGGTCATCGGCAGCTCCCTGTGGTGGCGATGGCACCCGTGGCCACAGCGCCGATGGTGACGATGCCACCCGTTGAACTCCTCGGGGTCGATGTCGACGTCGATGTTGACGTGCGACGACGACGTCGAGGTGGCCCTCGGAGTCGAGGCGGCATTGGCCGTCGGCGGATAGGGCCGCGGGCTCTCGGTGCTCATGGGTGCCACCTGGCTGCCCGTGGAGGCGGACGCCAGTCCTGCGGTCCCGAAGGCGATCCCACCTCCTACGGCCATCGCCACGAAAATAGGTATCGTGATTTTTTCTCTCATTTCGGACTCCCCGTATGGATGGCGGTTCGGGTCATGGGACATTTCGCCCGGAATTCCAGCGAAGTGTTCGCCACGGAACCCGTTATATGCGCCCTCTTAATGGGTGCTCCGGTCGCCGCACAGTTCTTACCGAATGACCACTAATGGTTCTCCAGATGTTGACGGTCTGTCGGGCGCCGATGCTCCGCGGGGCCGTCCCGGGGCTGTGTCGCTCTCGCGGGGAGGTCGCTCCGAGGCGCTGGGGCGTGTGAAGGCGGGCTGCCAGCGCGGGCGGCGGGGGGTCGTCGAAGCGTGGGGCGGCCGGAGCGTGCGGCAACGGGCCGCCGCAGGGTGGCGCGCGTCGCGACCTCGCTGGGGCCGAACTGCCCTTATGTCCGTATTAGAGGATCTTTGTTTGATTATCGGCGGAAGTAGGGATGGTTTGGGCGGCTAACACTCTTGATTTGCCGCTTGTGTGATCTTATTGTCGCCGCATGACCTCCGCTCCGGGCTCGCCCGGTGACGTTCTGACGCTCATCAGCGCCGGTTCCGCTACCACCCGCTCGGACCTCGCCCGGCTGACCGGCCTGGCCAGGTCCACGATCAGCCAGCGCGTCGACGCGCTGATCGAGCGCGGCCTGGTCTCCGAAACCGGAAGCGGCGAGTCCACCGGCGGCCGGCCGCCGCGGCAGTTACGCCTGCACACCGCGGACCACGCCTTCGCGGGCGTCGACCTGGGCGCCACGCACTGCAGGATCGCGCTGATGGACATCTCGGGCGACGTGCTGGCCGAGTGCGAGGACCCGCTGCTGATCGCCGAGGGTCCGGAGACGGTTCTGGCCCACGTCGACGAGCGGCTGGACCGGTTGCTCGCCGAGGCGGGACGGCCCCGCGCCGCGCTCAAGGCGATCGGGATGGGGGTGCCGGGGCCGGTGGAGTTCGCCACGGGCCGGCCCAACAACCCGCCGATCATGCCCGGCTGGAACGACTACCCGATTCCCGAGCACTTCGCGGGCTGCGCCGTACTCGTCGACAACGACGTGAACGTCATGGCGCTCGGCGAGCACCGCAACGCCTACCCCGACGCCGAACACCTGCTGTTCGTCAAGATCGGCACCGGCATCGGCTGCGGCATCGTGGCCGAGGGCAAGCTGCACCGCGGCGCCCAGGGCTCGGCCGGCGACATCGGCCACATCCGGGTCTCCGGCCACGAGGACGCCGGCTGCCGCTGCGGCAACAGCGCCTGCCTGGAGGCCGTCGCCGGCGGCGCGGCCGTCGCCAGGAGGCTGACCGAGCTCGGCACGCCCGCCGAGACGGGGGCCGACGTCGTGGCGCTGGTACAGGCGGGCAACACCCAAGCGCTCCGGCTGGTCAGAGAGGCGGGCCGGTTGATCGGCGAGGTGCTCGCCAGCCTGGTCAACTTCTTCAACCCCGAGGTGATCGTCATCGGCGGCGCCCTGTCCCGGGTCCACGAACACCTGCTCGCCGGCATCAAGGAGACCGTCTACCGCAGATCGCTGCCGCTGGCCACGCATCACCTCTCGATCGTGCCCAGTCGTACCGGGATCAACGCCGCCGCGCTGGGCGCCGGGATCCTGGCGATCGAGAACTACCTGTCACCCGAGAACATCAACCGGATCGTCAACGCCTGAAAGGGACCCCGATGCTGGTCATGAGGGGGATCGTCAAGCAGTTCCCCGGCGTGCGCGCGCTCGACGGGGTGGACCTCGACGTGAGCGCCGGCGAGGTGCACTGTCTGCTCGGCCAGAACGGCGCGGGCAAGTCGACGCTCATCAAGGTGCTGGCCGGGGTCCACCAGCCAGACCAGGGCACGATCGAGTTCAACGGAGCGCAGGTCAGGGCGGGCAGCCCGATCGACGCCATCAGGCTCGGCTTCGCCACCATCTACCAGGAACTCGACCTCGTCGACGGGCTCAGCGTCGCGGAGAACATCTTCCTGGGCCACGAGCACGCCCGCGCCGGCTTCGTGAACAGGGGAGCGGCCAACCGGGCCGCCGCCGCGGTGCTGGCCAGGCTCGGCCACCCGGAGATCCGGCCGAAGGCCGAGGTCGGGCGGCTGGCACCGGCCGCCAAGCAGGTCGTCTCGATGGCCCGCGCGCTCTCCCACGAGGCCCGTCTGATCATCATGGACGAGCCGTCGGCCGCGCTGGCCCACGACGAGGTGGCCAACCTGTTCCGCATCATCCGCGAGCTCACCGCCCAGGGCGTCGCCGTCGTCTACATCTCCCACCGCCTGGAGGAGATCCGCGAGATCGGCGACCGGGTCACCGTGCTCAAGGACGGGCGCACGGTCGCCGTCGGCCTGCCCGCCCGCGACACGCCGACCTCCGAGATCGTCTCGCTGATGACCGGCCGCAACGTCGAGTACGTCTTCCCGCCCCGCGCCGCCGAGTCTCCGGGTGAGGAGGTGCTGCGTGTCGAAGGACTCAGCTCGCCGGGCGCGTTCGCCGACGTGTCGTTCTCGGTGCGCGCCGGTGAGATCGTCGGGCTGGCCGGGCTGGTCGGCTCCGGCCGTTCGGAGATCCTGGAGGCGGTCTACGGCGCCCGTCGCGCCTCCGGGCGCGTCCTGCTGTCGGGCAAGGCCGTGCGGCGGGGCGACGTCGTCGGCACCGTACGGCAAGGCATGGGCCTGGCCCCGGAAGAACGCAAGGCCCAGGCGCTCCTGCTCGACCAGAGCGTGACCGCCAACATCACTCTGGGCAGCCTGCCGGAGTTCGCCACGTTCGGCTGGATGAACCGGGTGCGCGAGAAGGCCGAGGCGCGGCGCCTGGTCGAGATGCTCGACATCCGCCCGCCCGACCCCGAACGGCCGATCAAGACGCTGTCCGGTGGCAACCAGCAGAAGGCCGTACTGGCTCGCTGGCTGCTCGGCGGGCGCAAGTTACTCCTGCTCGACGAGCCGACCAGGGGCGTGGACGTCGGGGCCAGGGCCGAACTGTACGCGGTGATCCGCGGGCTGGCCGACCAGGGCATCGGCGTGCTGCTGGTGTCCAGCGAGGTGCCCGAGGTGCTCGGCCTGTCCGACCGCGTGCTGGTGCTGCGCGAGGGGACGGTCATCCACCAGGGCGACGCCCAAGAGCTCGACGAGCATCGCGTGCTCGACATGATCATGGATGGGAGAGCCGCCTGATGAGCAACCCCGCAGAAGCGGGCCCGCAGAACCGCCTGGCCGTGCGGGCGCCCGGTCCGCTGGCCTGGCTCGGAGAGGCACGGCACCTGGGCCTGGTGGTCGCGCTGGTACTGCTCGCGATCGTCGGCCTGGTCACCAAGCCCGAGAACTTCGCCACCACCTCCAACCTGGTCAGCATCCTTTCGCTGGCCGCCACGATCGGCGTCATCACAGTCGGCGCCACGTTCGTCATCATCGGCGGCGGCATCGACCTGTCGGTGGGCGCCACCATGGCCCTGGCCTCCGTCTGGGCCACCACCTTGGCCACGCAGGCGTACGGACCGGCCGTCATGGCCGTCTGCGCGATCCTCGTCGGCACCGGCACGGGCCTGGTCAACGGGCTGCTCATCGCGTACGGGCGGCTGGTGCCCTTCATCGCCACCCTGGCGATGCTGGTCGCGGCGCGCGGGCTGGCCCAGCGCATGTCCGACCGCAAGACGCAGATCATCCAGTCCGACAACGGCGCGATCGTGGACCTGTCGACCACGCGGCTGCTCGGCGTGCCGCTGCTGGTCTACATCTTCGCGTTGGTCGTGGTGCTGGGCTGGATCCTGCTCAACCGCACCACCTTCGGCCGCCGCACGTACGCGGTCGGCGGCAACCCCGAAGCGGCCCGGCTGGCCGGCATCAACGTCCGCCGGCACACGATGCTCCTGTACGCCCTGTCCGGGCTGTGCTGCGGCATCGCCGCCATCCTCATCATGGCCCGCACCACCACGGGCTCCTCCACACACGGCGACCTGTACGAGCTCGACGCCATCGCCGCCGTCATCATCGGCGGCACCCTGCTCACGGGCGGCCGCGGCACGATCATCGGCTCGATCCTGGGCCTGTTGATCTTCACCCTCATCACGAACCTGTTCATCCTCAACGGGCTCAACACCAGCGACCAGCTGATCGCCAAGGGCCTGATCATCGTCGTCGCCGTCCTTCTCCAGCGACGGAACCTGAAGGAGAGAGCACCATGAGCAACAACGTCGCGCGCAGGGGTTTCCTGGTCGGTGGAGCCGTGATGTTAGCGGCCGGCTGCACCAGCAACGAGCCCGCCGCCGCGCCCTCGTCGGCGGCGCCCGCTCCCGCGCCCGCGGCCAGCGGCAACGACCAGCCCGGCACCAAGGTGGTCATCGGCTTCTCCGCGCCCGCCGCCGACCACGGCTGGATCGCGGCCATCGCCAAGAACGCCGAGTCCGCGGCCAAGCAGTATTCGGACGTCGACTTCAAGCCCGTCGAGCCCACGAACGACATCAACCAGCAGATCTCCGCCGTCGAGTCGCTGATCGCGGCCAAGGTCAGCGCCCTGGTGATCCTGCCGAACGACGGCCAGCAGCTCAACCAGGTCGCGCTTCAGGCCACCCAGGCCGGCATCCCGGTCGTCAACCTCGACCGGATCTTCCCCGACAAGCTGGCGTACCGCACCTGGATCGGCGGCGACAACTACGGCATGGGCGTCGCGGCCGGCCAGTACATCGGCAAGCAGCTCAAGGACAAGGGCGTCTCGAATCCGGTGATCGTGGAGATCCAGGGCATCGCGACGCTCCCGCTGACCCAGGACCGCAGCAAGGGGTTCGCCGACGCGCTGAAGACGTTCGGCTTCAGCGTCACCGCGAAGCAGGACGCCAAGTTCACCGTGGAGACGGGCAACTCGGTGGCCGCCAGCCTGCTGCAGGCGCACAAGAAGATCGACGCCCTGTGGAACCACGACGACGACCAGGGTGTGGGCGTGCTCGCCGCCATCAAGGAGGCGAACAGGAACGAGTTCTTCATGGTCGGCGGCGCCGGCTCCCTGAACGCCATGAAGGAGATCCAGTCAGGCACCTCCGTGCTGAAGGCCACGGTCACCTACAGTCCTACGATGGCCTCGTCGGCCATCAAGCTGGCCAGGTTGATCGCGCAGCAGAAGGGCATGAGCGACCTGGTGGAGAACCAGGTGCCACAGTCGATCACGCTCGCGTCGGAGACCATTACCAAGGAGAACGTCGAGAAATACCTGCCACTCGGCTTCGAATCCTGATCGGGGGTTGCATGTCAGACCAAACCACCGTCGGCGTGGGCATGATCGGCTACGCGTTCATGGGCCGCGTCCACTCCCAGGCATGGCGCAGCGTCGGCGCCTTCTTCGACCTGCCGCTGGCACCGCGCATGGCGGTGCTGGCCGGTAGGTCCGAGGAGCACACCGCCGCCGCGGCCGCCCGGCTCGGCTGGGCCGACACCGAGACCGACTGGAGGGAACTGGTCAAACGCGACGACGTGCAGATCGTCGACATCTGTACGCCGGGCGACTCCCACGCCGAGATCGCCATCGCCGCCCTGGAGGCCGGCAAACACGTGCTCTGCGAGAAGCCGCTGGCCAACAGCGTGGCCGAGGCGGAGGCCATGGTGCGGGCGGCGGCCTCGTCGACCGGCAAGAGCATGGTGGCCTTCAACTACCGGCGGGTGCCCGCGGTGGCGCTGGCCCGGCGCTACGTCGAGGAGGGCAGGCTCGGCGAGATCAGGCACGTACGAGCCCAATACCTCCAGGACTGGATCGTCGACCCTTCGTCTCCGCTCGTGTGGCGGCTGCAGAAGGACAAGGCGGGATCGGGCGCCCTGGGCGACATCGGGGCGCACATCATCGACACCGCCCAGTTCATCACCGGCCAGAACGTCGTGGGCGTCTCGGCGCTCACCGAGACGTTCGTCAAGGAACGTCCCGTGTCGGCGGGCTCATCGGAAACCGGGCCCGTCACCGTCGACGACGCCGCGCTGTTCATCGGGCGGCTCACCGGCGGTGCCGTGGCCTCCTTCGAGGCCACCCGGTTCGCCACCGGCCGCAAGAACGCGCTGCGCATCGAGCTCAACGGCTCGAACGGCAGCCTCGCCTTCGACTTCGAGGCCATGAACGAGCTGTGGGTCAGCGAAGGCGACAGCGGCTTCAAACGTATCCTCGTCACCGAGGCCGACCACCCCTACGCCGGGGCGTGGTGGCCACCCGGACACGGACTCGGGTACGAACACACATTCACCCATGAGGTCAAAGACTTCCTGGAGGCGATCGCCCAGGGCAGCGACCCGGCACCGTCGTTCGCGGACGGGCTCCGGGTGCAACGCGTGCTCGCGGCGGTCGAGCGTAGTGCGGCTGACTCCAGCCGTTTCACAGTTGTGGAGGACATATGAGACCGGTCACCTTGTTCACCGGCCAGTGGGCCGACCTGCCGTTCGAGGAGGTGTGCCGGCTCGCCGCCGAATGGGGCTACGACGGCCTCGAGATCGCCTGCTCCGGCGACCACTTCGACGTGGCGCAGGCGATCAGCGACCCGTCGTACGTGTCCGCCAAGCGGGCCCAGCTCGACAAGCACGGCCTCAAGGTCTGGACGATCTCCAATCACCTTGTCGGCCAGGCGGTCTGCGACCATCCGATTGACGAACGCCACAAGGCCATCCTGCCCGCCCGCATCTGGGGCTCGGGCGACCCGGAGTCCGTACGCCAGGCGGCCGCCGAGGACATGAAGAACACGGCGCGAGCCGCGGCCCTGCTGGGCGTCGACACGGTGGTCGGCTTCACCGGCTCGTCGATCTGGCACACGGTGGCCATGTTCCCGCCGGTGCCGGCCTCGATGGTGGAGGCGGGCTACCAGGACTTCGCCGACCGCTGGAACCCCATCCTCGACGTCTTCGACCAGGAGGGCGTCCGCTTCGCCCACGAGATTCACCCCAGCGAGATCGCCTACGACTACGTGACGACCCAGCGCACCCTGGAGGCCATCGGCCACCGCCCCGCGTTCGGCCTCAACTGGGACCCGTCCCATATGGTCTGGCAGGACCTCGACCCGGTGGCGTTCATCCTGGACTTCGCCGACCGCATCTACCACGTGGACTGCAAGGACACCCGCGTCCGCGTGGGCGACGGCCGCCGCGGCCGCCTGTCCTCCCATCTGCCGTGGGCGGACATGAGGCGCGGCTGGGACTTCGTCTCCACCGGCCGCGGCGACGTTGCCTGGGAGGACTGCTTCCGGGCGCTCAACTCGATCGGGTACGCGGGCCCGATCTCGATCGAGTGGGAGGACGCGGGGATGGACCGGCTGGACGGGGCCCGGGAGGCACTGGGCTACATCCGCGGCCTCAACGCCATCACCCCACCGACCACCGCCTTCGACGCGGCCTTCTCCACCACCTGACCTGACTGCCCTGGCGCGCCCGACACGCATGGTCATCGCGTGTCGGGCGCGCTTCGCGCGAGTGGCGCTCAGGCGTGCTTCCCAGGGGGCTCCCGCCCCCTTCGACCCCCGACAAGCGCGGGCTTCGCCGTGGCGCGCTTCGCGCGGACGGCGCTCAGGCGTGTTTCCTTGGGGCTCCGCCCCGGCGAGGGGCTCCCGCCCCTCGCGAACCCCATGCCTTGCCTGGTTGGCGGACCAGCTATCGAGGCCCGAGTCCCGTCTTGCCGTCGAGTAGCTCGCGTGCGGCGTCGAGGTGGCCCGCATGGCGTGCGGTCTCCTCGATCATGTGCAGGACGATTCGCCGCAGGTCGGTGACCTCGTCCCCGAGCGGACCGGGGTGACGTCCTCGCGGGGGAGCCGAGAGCGGAGTCGCGGCGAGGACCGCGTTGGACCGCTCGCACTGGTCCCGGTAGAACGCGAAGACCACGGACGGTGGTCGCGGTGTGGTCAGCGGCATGTGGTCGTCGGGCCAGGCCAGCGGCTCGGCGTGCCCGGTGGCGATCTCCTGGAACCAGTGCCGCTCGGCGTGGCCAAGGTGCTCCACGAGCCCCAGAACCGTCCATCCCGAGGGCAGGACCGCGGTTGACAAGGCTTCGACCTCGAGGCCGTCAACGATCGCCAGCACGCTGGCCCGTTGCGCCTCCAGGAACATCAACAGCGCGTTCTTCTCGCCGTCATCCACCGGGTCCACGCCCTCTCTGATCAGGCAACGAAGAGCTGCCGGAAGAGCTCCTGCAGGATCGTCACCGGCGAATGCCGCAGGTTAGCAAGCGGAACCGACATTTATTGGACACCGCCACGTCAGGCCCGTCGGGCTTCCTCCCGGCTCGGCCTGCCCCAGCCGGTTGGTCTTGCGCACGGAGGATACGCGGGTATGTGGGAGCCATTACCGCAACCGGATCCGCGTGACGATCATGGATATGGCGCGTTGGCATGACGGCGTGCTGATGCGTTGACAGCTGAGCAGGTGGAGTCGTGGTAGCTCGGTTCGGCCACCGTTTTGGCAGGTCGGAGCCTTGTGGGCGGCGCTGGACATGCTTGTGTCGTGCCTTCGCCTGTGATCCACTTCCAGGTACGTAGTCGGCAGCAGGGGCTCCGCGATCCACAGCGACCCCGGATAGAGGGAAACCCATGTCTGAAGCGAACCACGCCACGGTGGCGGTCACCGGGGTGACCGGGGCGCTGGGCAGCCGGATCGCGGCCCGGCTCGCCGAGCATGGCGTCCCCCAACTCCTCGTCGGACGCAGCCCCGACCGCATACCCGAACTGCCAGGCGCCCAGCGACGCGGTCCGGCCGCCTACGCCGACGCCTCGGACATGCGCGAGGCGCTCGAGGGCGCGTCGACCCTCGTCCTGGTCTCCGGACATCGCACGGGACGTCGGTTGGAGGAACACGCCACCGTGGTCGAGGCCGCGATCGCGGTCGGCGTGAACCGGGTCCTGTATGTGTCCCTCGTCGGCGCGTCGCCCATCGCCACCTATGTCAACGCCCGCGACCAGTGGCTGACCGAACAGTTCCTGGCAGGGGCCGGGATCCGCCACACGGTGCTCCGGGCGGGCATCTACGCGTCGACGCCGGCCGCCCTCGCCGACGAGGAATTCGTCGTGAGCGGCCCCGCGAGCACCGGCCGGGCCGCCTTCGTCACCCACGAGGACATCGCCGACGTGATCACGGCCGTCGCGCTCGATGAGGGTCCCCGCTCCGCGTACGACGGCGCGATCCTTGAGATCACCGGGCCCGAGGCCCTGACTCTCGACGAAGCGGTCACCCGGATCGCCGCGGCCACCGGTCGGCCTTACCGCTTCGAATCCGAGACTCTTGAGGAAGCCTTCGCACGGCGATGGCGACTGGGCATCAGCGGAGAGCAGATCGAGACCTGGATCTCGTGGTTCCAGGCGATCGAGAAGGGCGAGGTCTCCGTGGTCACCGACGTCGTCTCCCGGCTCACCGGCTCACCGGCGACCCCGATCGCAGACGCGGCCTGGTGGCCAGCGCCGAAGACGGCGCGTGGTATCCGCTGAGGGCCCTTCTCGGTCGCGCGCTCTTCGGACGGTTCGCCCGGGATCCTGTTCGTCACCTGGACGCGGCGCCGCACTCAGGTCGTGGCTGAATGGTGGGCTTCCAGACATGTGGATTCGGCATTCGGCCTTACCGTCCGAAACTTCACGTTGGCCCACACGATGCGGTGATCAACTGCGGTGACAAAAGTCCCCCAGCATCCGTTGGACAGATCAGCGACAATGCGAATACCGCGCCCCGATTCGGCCTCGGGAGCGGGCTCGGCCATATGCGGCTCAGCGCCAAATGCGCCGGGATCGGTCACCTCGACGCGAAAGAAGCCGTTCCCGCGTCCCACGCTCACCGTGACCCACTCGCGGTCCGGGCCTCCTTCCACGTGCTCGCAGGCGTTCGTGACCAGCTCAGAGACCACCTGCTGCACATCGGGCACCGTCGGATGGTCGTCCGCGAGCCACCAGGCGACAGCCGCGCGCGCCTGTTTCGGCGCCATACGGCCGCGCCGCAGCCGGGTTGCTCCGATGAGAATTACATCTTCTGCTCGTATTAGCATGGAAATCACCTGACTCGCCCGAATTTCTGTGCCGTTATAACACGCGATCTCGAGAATTCGTGTGTCGCACGGGGAATTGTTGGCCTGAAACGCTGGTAAGCGTGCCATCCGGCAGGTAATTTTTGGGATGACCGTAAGGGCTCGTGCCACACGAATATGAGCCCCTCGGTGGGAAATGTTGTGTGATCCTGTGGGATCAGACCAGGAGTAGCCCCCGATGCGTCCTGCCAAAGAGTTGAATCCAGACGCCAGCGCGGAGGCCCGTTTCGGGTACGAACTACGTCAGCTTCGTCTCGAAGCGGGACTGACCCAAGGGCAACTCGGCCACAAGATCGGTTTCTCCGCCAACCAGGTCGGTTCCGTCGAACGAGCCGTACGCACACCGACCGAGGTGCTCGCCAAGCGCTGCGAGGAAAGACTGGGGCTGGAGCCGGGCCGCCTGGGCGACTTCCTGCCGGTCGGCAAGCGGGAGTCCGTCTTCAAGACGCTCGCCCCCTGGCTCGACATCGAGGCGACTGCTCGCGAACTCTGGACCTGGGAGCCAACCATCGTCCCTGGCCTCCTGCAGACGCCCGAATACGCCCGAGCCATCGTGGCGGGAAAACCGGGGGTCACCGGTGACCAGGTGGAGGAGGCGGTCAAGTCCCGGATGGCGCGCAAGGAGATCTTCCAAAGAGACAGCCCACCCACACTCTGGGCGGTCCTCGATGAGTCGATCCTTTACCGTCCGATCGGGGGCGAAAGTATCACCCGCCACCAACTGTCGCACCTCATCGAGGTGGCTCATAGTCCGTGTATCACGATCCAGATCCTCCCGCTCAGCGCCCGTCTCACGGCTGGACTGCTCGGAGGCTTTGTGATCGCGCATATGACAGGTGGGCCGAGCGCGGCCTTCGTGGACAGCCCGGTATCGGGAAAGGTGTGGGACAAACCGGCTGAGATCGAGACCCTCGGCCTCCGCTATCAGATGTGCCGCGCGGAAGCCCTTCCCCAGAGCCTGTCCATCAAGAAGATCGAGGAGAGGTTGGAGCAGGGATGGACCTGGAACTGAACGAGGAACTCAGGACCGCCGCATGGCGGAAGTCTTCGTACTCGGGCGACAACGGAAATTGCCTGGAGGTTGCCCCGCTGTCCGCCGGTCGCGTGGGTATCCGCGACACCGAGCGGCCTGACCTGCAGCCCTACGTGGTGAGCGCGTCGGTGTGGGCTGCGTTCATGGACGGCGCCAAGCGGGGAGAGTTCGACTTCTAGCCACCTCAAGAAGGGGCCCGGCAGCGTACCGGGCCCCTTTGTCATGGGTGTGGAGGGTGCTCAGCGCGGGCGGACATGTCACATTTCGGACCTCTGTGGCGTCTATGTAGCGAGGTGTCCACGAGAACGGGGAGCGACATGCCCACAGTGCCTGACATGGCGGTCGGTGTGAGCGGAGATAACGGATGAACGAGCTCAAGACCATCCCGAACGCCGTCTCAAGCCCCTCGAACTGGCTCGATGAGCGCCTCGGCGCGGCCAACTTCATCAAGCGCAACATGCGCAAGATCTTCCCCGACCACTGGACGTTCCTGTTGGGGGAGATCGCGCTGTATGCGTTCGTCTTCCTGCTGCTGACTGGGACGTTCCTGACGTTCTGGTTCAAGCCCAGCATGGCGGAGATCGTCTACGACGGGTCGTACGCCCCGCTCAAAGGCGTCCTGATGTCCCAGGCCTACGCGTCGTCGCTGGAGCTCAGCTTCGACGTCCGGGGTGGCCTCCTGGTCAGGCAGATGCATCACTGGGCGGCGCTGATCTTCGTGGCGAGCACCATCGTGCACGCGCTGCGGGTGTTCTTCACCGGCGCCTACCGCAAGCCGCGCGAGCTCAACCATGTGATCGGCGTGCTGCTGCTGACGCTGGCGCTCCTGGAGGGGCTGACCGGATACTCGCTGCCCGACGACCTGCTGTCCGGCGCCGGTCTGCGGATCACCGAAGGTGTGCTGGTCTCATTGCCGCTGGTCGGTACGTACGCGACGTTCTTCCTGTTCGGCGGGGAGTATCCGGGCGGAGATGTCATCTCCCGGTTCTATTCGCTGCACATTCTGCTCATCCCGGGCATCATCCTGGCGCTGGTCACCGCTCACCTGGTGCTCATGTGGATGCAGAAACACACCCAGATGGCTGGCAAGACCCAGACGAACCGGAACGTGGTGGGTGCGCCGTTCTATCCGGCGTTCATGGCCAAGGCGGGGGCGTACGTCCTGTTCACGTTCGGGGTGATCGCGGGGCTGGCGACGTTCGCCCAGATCAACCCGATCTGGCTGTTCGGGCCCTACACGCCCGCCGACGTGTCGGCGGGTTCGCAGCCCGACTTCTACATGGGCTTCCTCGAAGGCGCGTTGCGCATCATGCCTCCGTGGGAGATCAACCTGTTCGGTACGTCTCATGCGGGCACAGTGCCGCTCAACGTCATCATCCCGGCACTGGCGCCGCTGGGTATCGTCTTGACGGGTCTGGCGTTGTATCCGTTCCTGGAGCAGTGGGTGACGGGTGACAAGCGCGAGCACAACTTCGCCGACCGCCCGCGCAACAATCCGCACCGCACGGCGATCGGCATGACGGCCATCGTGTTCTACGGCGTGCTCTGGCTCTTCGGTGCCAACGACGAGATCTCCGCCAATTTCCACATCAGCCTCAATGTGACGACGTACGCGGGCCGGGTGCTGATCTTCGTGGCGCCCGTGCTGGCGTATGTGATCACGTACCGGATCTGTCTGGGGCTCCAGCGCTACGACGCGGGCATCATTTCCCATGGCGTCGAATCGGGTGTGATCAAGCGGTTGCCCAGTGGTGAGTTCGTCGAGGCCCACATGCCGGCGGCGGACGACATCGAGGCGCACGTACGGGGCAAGGAGCCGGTCCTGATGTTGGCGGTCGCCGAGCCCGACAGCGCGGGCATCCCGCCGAAGGGCATGCGCGGCCCACTGGGCAGACTGCGCGCTCGGATGTCGAAGGCGTACGGGGGCGAGAAGGTCCCCCTCGACGACGGCCACAGGGCCGGAGAGCTGGATCGCGCGGGCGACGACCGTACGCTGATCCATTAACTGAAGATCGGCCGAGTAGGGCATCTTAAGAGAATCGTCAGCGGGACCTGAGATGTTGTGGGTGTCACCGAGCAGCACCCCGACACTGAGGAGATCCCGATGCGCAAGATCATCAACTCGACCTACATCACCCTCGACGGCGTCATCGAGAACCCGATGTGGACGATGCCCTACTTCGACGACGAGGCTGCCGCATTCGCCGGTGAGCAGACGAATGGCGCCGACGCGCTGCTGATGGGCCGTGCCACGTACGACGGCATGTCCGCCGCCTGGCCGACCCGGGACGAGAGCGACCCGACCACCGGCGCGGCCTATTTCAACAACGTCAAGAAGTACGTCGCCTCGACCACCCTGACCGACCCCACGTGGAAGAACACCGAGGTGCTGCAGGGCGACCTGGTCGAGGAGGTCACCAAGCTCAAGGCCCAGGACGGCAAGGACATCCTGTTGTACGGGTTCGGCTCGGTCACCACTCAGCTCATCAGGGCGGGTCTGCTGGACGAGGTCCGGTTCTGGATCACCCCGGTGCTGGAAGGCGCCGAGAGCGTGACGACGCCGCTCAAGGACTTCAAGGCGTCGTTCGAGCTGGTCGACACCAAGGTCATGAAGAGCGGCGTGATCATCGCCTCCTACCGGCCCAAGGCGGCCGAGTGACGGATGGGCTCGGGATCACGACGGCGGGGTGGTCGCGGCGAGACGGATCTCGCTGAACAGCTTGAGCGTCACCGGACGCAGCCGCAGCCGTGCCTCGCGCGGCCAGCGCAGGCTCAACGACGGAAACACCGTCTCCAGGACGATCTTCAGGTAGGGACGGCCAGAACGGCCGACGGGAATCTTGGCGCACAGAGCGGACACGCTCGTGAAGGTCTCCCGTCGGCCGAGCCGCAGCCGGGTCCGCCCGCTGAACTGGTTCGGGATCCCGGCGGCTTCGAGGCTCACCGATTCCCACAGCAGTTCGGCCGTCTCCTCCTCCCGCAGCCACGCCGGGCGGGTGGGCAGCGGCAGTCGCAGGGTGAATCCCGCCAGCAGTCCGGCCGGAGTCAGCCGGAAGGAACCCTGGAACCACGACAGCTCGTCGAGGAGTCGGGGACCGTTCAGGGTGTTCATCGACAGGCTCGCCGTACTGGCTTCCATGGCGATCCGCCAGCTGGCGGGGTCGGTGTATGGGACTTCCGGGATGGACACCAACAGGATTCATCTCCCCTGCGCGGACGCCTGGACTAACGGGCGGCTACCTACGGGCGGCTACCTATAAGACGTTCCAACCGCGGGAAATGTGACAGGGCGCTGTTCCTCAGTCGGTGAGGTCGTCGTACCACTGAGGTGTTCTGACCTTCAGCGGGTCGGGGGCGGGACTGGCGCCGGCACCAGGGAGGACGTAGAGGTCGACGGTGTCGGAGCTGTGGTCGCGGGAACCGCTGACGATCCAGCCGTCCTTGATCCGGTCCGCGGGGACGGGCTGGTCGGAGAAGCCGCCGCCAGGGTAGCTCCACACCAGGCGGTAGCCGATCTTCAATCCACGGCGGCGCGCCTCGGCGCGCACGGCCGCGACCGTTTTGCCATGAGCCGTATAGCCGTCCATGGCCTCCTCTCCCTCGGGATCGAAAGCGGCGTCCTCGGCATAGGGTTCGCCCGGCTTGGCGGGACGGCCGACCCCGAAGACGACGCGTCCGGGGAAGTCCGAGGGCATCCAGACCTTGCCGCAGAACACCGACGCGCAAGGTGTCACGTCCTGCACCCCAATGCTTCCGTGCCATTTGAAGCCCTCCGGAACGATTGGGCCGAGCAGCTTGCCGACCTCGTCCGGTGCCACCGGGATGACCTTCACCGTGACGTTCAACCCGACCGCCCGGAACGCCTCCTCGAAGCGCCGGCGGTCGGCCGCCGGGTCCGTGATGGTGACGCTGAAAGAGTCCTCGGCCCGCTTGATGGAGACGGCCGCGTTGGCGAACTCGGTCGCCGGCCCCCCGGCCGGCAGGCCGACGCCGATCGCCACGGCCACGGCCGCGGCGGTGACCGCCGATGCCAGGACAGGCCGACGGAGTCCGAAGGTTCCCCGTTGCGGAAGCCAGGACCGTCGGCGGCCCGGAGCCGGTGTCGCCATGATCGCCGCACGTAGCTCGCGCGCGCCGGGCCCCTGTTCCGGCGCGTGCGGGGTCGGATCGATGGCCCTCATCAGGTTGTCGATGTCACTCATGCTTCCCCCATCGCGATCGTCGAGGACGTCGGCCGCTCCAGCGCCGCCGCCAGCCGCTTGCGCGCCCGGTGCAGCCGGGTCCGGGCGGCGACGGCCGTACATCCCAAAACCTTGGCGATCTGCTCGCTGCTCAGACCCTCCCAGTGGGCCAGCGCCATGACTTCGCGGTCACGCTCGGGCAGCTCGTCGAAGGCGGCGCGTACGTACTCCAGATCGACCGGTCTGACGGGCCGGTCGGCGGCCAGCTCGTCGCGGAGCCGCTCAGCGAGCCCGGCCCTGCGGGACGCGCCGCGTTGCTGGTTGGCCAGTACGCGGCGGGCCACCCCGTATAACCAGAGCAGTGCCCGCTCTCCCTCTGGCACGTCGCCGATGCGCCGCCAGGCGGTGAGGAACGTCTCGGAGATGACGTCGGCGGTGTCGTCGGGGGAGCTGGTACGGCGGGCGGCGTACTGATGTATCGCCGGATAGTACGCGTCATAGACCGCTTCGAAGCGATCTCGGTGTGTCACAGAGTCTCCTTGCCGAAAGGTGCCGGACACCTTGGTAAGTGTCCGGCACCCTTCGGCCTGTTGCAGTTCCCCGTACGCCGCACACGCGTGAGTCACAGCCCCGCCGACCGCCGCCGACATGGCCTGACACAGGTCAACTCCCTGTCCTTCGATGATCTGGACAGCCTGGAGGGTTGGTGAAAGCGTGGGCCAGACTGCTCGTCACCTGGTGAGAGGTGGGGCCATGAGGGACTATCCGCTCGGCATGCCGTACCAACTGGAACTGGACGACACCTACGGCTGGCTGCGCGAGCACGAGCCACTGGCCCGGATTCAGCTGCCGTACGGCGAGCCGGCCTGGCTGGCGACCCGCTACGACGACGTCCGTACGGTCTTCGCCGACCCGCGCTTCAGCAGGGCCGCTGCGGTGGGCCGGGACGCGCCGCGCATGTACCCGGAGCCGGTGCCCGGCGGGCTCTCCGACCTCGACCCGCCGGAGCACACGCGGATGCGGCGGCTGATCGGCAAGGCGTTCACCGCGCGCCGGGTCGAACTGCTGAGGCCCCGCGCCGAGGAGATCGTCGAGGACCTGCTGGATCGGCTGGCGGCTCAAGGGCCACCGGCCGACCTGGTGGAGGGCTACGCCGTGCCGCTGCCCGCGACCATGATCTGCGAGCTGCTGGGTGTGCCGTACGAGGATCGGGCGACCTTCCGGTCCTGGGCCGACGCGTACATGACGACGACCGCGATACCGCTGGAGGAGAAGACGGCGCGGCTGGCCGCGCTCGGTGGCTACCTGGCGCGGCTGGTGGCGCGCCGGCGCGAGTCCCCTACCGACGACCTGATCGGCGCTCTGGTGCGGGCGCGTGACGAGCGGGACAGCCTGTCGGAGGAGGAGCTGATCGGCTTCCTGATGACCCTGCTGGCCGCCGGTTACGAGACCACGGCGTCGCAGATCGCCAACTTCACGTACGCGTTGCTGACCCACCCCGACCAGCTCGCCCTGCTGCGTGAGGGGCAGGTGGACCTGGCGGACGCGGTCGAGGAGTTACTGAGGTACGTCCCGGTGACGGCGACCGCCGCCACGTTCATCCCGAGGTACGCCACCGAGGACGTGGCGCTCGAAGGCGGCACCGTACGCGCGGACGAGCCGGTCTTCCCGGCCTACTACACCGCCAACCGCGATCCCGGGGTGTTCGAGGACCCGGAGCGGCTCGACCTCACCCGCAAGCCGCAGCCGAACTTCGCCTTCGGCCACGGCCCGCACTTCTGTCCCGGGGCGCCACTGGCCCGGATGGAGCTTCAGGTGGCGCTCGCCGCGCTGCTCCGGCGCCTGCCCGGCCTGCGGCTGGCCGTGGCAGGGGAGGAGTTGAGCTGGAAGAGCGGCATGGTCATCCGCGGGCCGGTGTCGCTCCCGGTCGCCTGGTGACCATCGAGCCGGCCGCCGCGCGGCGGCCGGTCTGCCCTTCGCTGCAACCTGGATGACGTCCGGCCCTGTCTCCACGGTATGAGCGAGGCAACACTCGATCGGGCGCCTGTCGTCGCGGCTCAGCCCGTCGCCATCGACCTGTCGGTGGTCATTCCCGCCTACAACGAGGAACGCAGGCTCGGCGCGACGCTCACGGCCGTGCTCGGCTATCTTCGCGGCACATCACTGCGCTGGGAGCTCATCGTCGTCGACGACGGCTCGACGGATGGCACGGCCGCGCTGGCCTTTCGGGTCGCCCGGGACGAGCCGGGCGTCCGTGTCCTTCGCCGGCCCGCGAACCAGGGCAAGGGGTGCGCGGTGCGCCACGGTGTGCTCGCCTCCAGGGGAGGCCAGGTGCTGTTCACCGATGCGGACCTGGCCACGCCGATCGAGGAGTTGGCCGGTCTGCGGGCCACGCTGGCGCTGGGCGCCGATGCCGCGATCGGATCGCGCGCCTGCCCCGGCGCCCGGGTGGAGACGCCTCAGCACGTGGTCAGAAGGCTGCTCGGCACCCTGGGCAACCGGCTGATCCAGGCGAGCGCCGTACCCGGCGTGGCCGATACCCAGTGCGGGTTCAAGCTGTTCGACGGTGAGAAGGCCAGGCTGGCGTTCAGCCGGGCCAGGGTGGACGGCTGGGGATTCGACGTGGAGATTCTGCGTGCCTTCTCCCGGCGGGGCTGGGTGGTCAGGGAGGTTCCGGTCCGCTGGGCGCACCAGCCGGGGTCGAAGCTGCGCCCGCATCACTACCTGCGGATGCTCATCGAGCTGTGCCGAGTGCTCGCCGGGCGTCGGTGATCCCGCACCTCAGGCGGGGGTGCGCCGATCTCGGGTTCGCCGCCGCCTTCCTCGCCTTGGCCGTGCTGGTCTACGCGCATCTCTGGGCCGATCCGGCACGCCGCTACCTGATCGAGGGCGGCCAGGACCAGAACCAGTGGGAGTGGTTCTTCTCCGTCACCGCGCACAACCTGCTCAACGGCGAGTCGCCGCTGTTCACCACGCTGCAGAACCATCCGCTTGGCGTGAACCTCATGGCCAACACGGTCATGCTGGGCCTGTCGATCCCGCTGGCGCCGCTGACGCTGGCCTTCGGGCCGTCGGCCACGTGGGCGGTGGTGCTGACCGGCGGGCTCGCGGGCAGCGCCTTCGCGTGGTACTGGCTCCTGTCCAGGCAACTGGTGGCCACGCGCGCGGCCGCCGCGATCGGGGCCGTGTTCTGCGCGTTCGCACCGCCGATCGTCTCGCATGCCAACGCCCATCCGAACTTCGTCGTGGTGTTCGTGATCCCGCTCGTCATCCACCGGCTCGTGCTGCTGCACCGGCATCGGCGGATCTTGCGTGATGGCGTGATCCTCGGGGTGCTCATCGCGTACCAGATCTTCCTGGGGGAGGAGGTGCTGCTGCTGGCCGCCACCGGACTGGCGGTCTTCGGTCTCGGGTACGCGCTCGCGGTCCGCCCACCGACGCGGCCGGTGGTCGTGGGCGTGGCAGTGGCGGCGACGGTCTGTCTGGCTCTGGCCGGTCCCGCGCTGGTGTTCCAGTTCACCGGGCCGCAGAGCTACGCGAGCCTGATCCACGGGCCGGCGGGCAACGACGTGCGTGCTCTGGTGTCGTTCGCGGGGCGCTCGCTGGCGGGGGACGCCACCGTGGCGGGGTCGCTCTCGCTGAACCCGACCGAGCAGAACGCCTTCTTCGGCTGGCCGCTGGTCATCCTGGTCATCGGCCTCGTGGTGTGGCTGCGGCGCGTCCCCGTCGTGATCCCGCTCGGAGCGGTCGTGGTCGTGGCGGCGGCGTTCTCCCTCGGTCCAGAGATCATCTTTTATGGCGAAAAATCGGGTCTCGCGGGGCCGTGGGAGGTGATGTCGCGGTTGCCGATGTTCGAGTCGGTGTTGGAGTCGCGGTTCGCGATCGTCTGCGTGCCCGCGATGGCCGTACTGCTGGCCGTCGCCGCCGACCGGGTGATCGCCGCCTCGTGGCGCGGCGCCCCCGCGCGGGTGCTGCTCGGCCTGGCCCTGGCCGAGGCGTTGGTGCCGCTCGCGCCCAAGCCGCTGGTCGCGGCTGACCGGCCGGCCACCCCGGAGTTCTTTACCGCCGGTCTCTGGCGGCGGCACGTGCGCGAGGGCCGCGCGTTGGTGCCGGCGCCGCCGCCCGACGCGGCCGATGCCACTGCCCTGCGCTGGCAGATCGACGCCGGTCTGGGCTTCTCCCTGCCCGAGGGCTACTTCGTCGGCCCTTACGGACCTGACCGGCAGGGTGTGTACGGCACCGCGCCCCGTCCCACCGCGTCCCTGCTGCGTGACGTACGCGACAGTGGCCAGGTGCCGTCCATCGGCGCGGCCGAACGCCGCCAGGCCCGCGCGGACCTCGCGTACTGGCGAGCCGATGCCGTGGTCCTCGGCCCGCACCAGCGGCAGGCCGAGCTCCTGCGAACGCTGACCGACCTCCTCGGCCCCGGCCGCCAGGAGGGCGGCGTCTGGATCTGGGACGTATAGGACCGCCAGGGTTGCAACCTTTCGCCCGCCCGGCCGTGTCACACAGAGCGAGGAGGTGATCGATGCAGCCCGCTCAGGAACAGGAGTACGTCGAGTACGTGACCGCGCGACTGGCGTCACTCCGGCGGCTCGCCTTCTACCTGTGCAAGGACACGCACCGGGCCGACGACGTGGTCCAGATGGCCATCACCAGGCTCTACATCCACTGGAAGCGCGCCAAGGCCGCCACCGACCTGAACCGCTACGTGGACGCGATGCTCGTGCGCTGCTTTCTCAACGACCAGCGGCTCGGCTGGTGGACGAGGGTCAGCCTCAGCGGGATGGCACACGAGCTCCCGGGCACGCGGAGCACGAAGCCTCCGGACCTGGAGACTCGATCGGTCGTGCACGCGGCGCTGGCCAAGGTGCCGCCACGCCAGCGGGCGGTGCTCGTGCTGCGCTTCCTGTACGACCTGCCGGTGTCGGAAGTGGCGGAGATCCTCGGTTGCTCCACGGGGACGGTCAAGAGCCAGTCGGCGCGTGGGCTGGCCACGCTGCGCGACCTGCTGGGGGATCGGATGTTCGTCGAGGAGGGGGTGGCGCGTGATGGGCGGCTCTGAGCCGGTTGACAGGCGGCTGCTGGACCCGCTGCGCGAGGCGGAGCCCCCAGGCAGCGGCACGATCGACCTGGCCCGCGCCATGCGCACCGGGCGGCGCCGGGTCAGGGCGCGCCGGGTCATGAGCGCGGCGGCCGGCGTGGGCGCGGTGGTCGCGGTCATCGTCGGAGGCACCGCGCTGGGACGTACGGCACGGCCGCCGGAACCCCAGCCGATCAGCCGCCCGGCCGGGTTCGACGTGCTGACCCGCATGTTCACGGTGGGATCGGCGGGCGGCTTCACTCCCGACTCCTATGAGACGGGGTACGACCACCAGCGGGTGCGCCTGCGCCTGGCGGATCCGGCGAAGGCGGACACGGCGGACGCGCTCGTGGAGATGTATCCACGAGGCCGGAGCCCGTTCGCCGCCCTGTCGCCGTCCGACGGCGAGACGGCGCCGCCCGTCAACGGGCGGCCCGCCTACTGGCCGTCCAGGCCGCTGCTCAGGTCGGGAGCAGCGGAGATGGTCTGGGAGTGGGCGCCGGGCGCGTGGGGCGTCGTGTCCGTCAAGGGAGCCCGGATGGACGAGGACACCGCCCATCGAGTCGCGCAGAGCGTGCTGCCGATCACCGGAGATCGCGTCGAGGTGCCCTTCACCCTGGCGGACGGTGGGCCGGCCGGGCCGCTGTCCGGAACGGTCGCGTCGTACCCGCAACGAGCGGAGCCCGCCCGGGTCGGGCTCCGCTACGGCGACGAGCGCGAGTGGGTGGAGGTCGGCGTCGAGAACGCCGCCGATGCGGCGAAGCCCAACGCGACGGTTGGCGGGGTGCCTGCCGTACGGACGGACACCGAGGTCACGCTGTTGCGGCCGGGTGCCAGATACGCCACATATGTCAGGATGAGCCGGGCCGGTCAGCTTGACGCTCAGCGTCTGGGGGAGCTGGCGGCCGCGGTGCGCGCTAGTCCATGAGGACGATCTGGCGCAGCACCTCGCCGCCCTTGAGCGCGGCCACGGCGTCGTTCAGGTCGGCCAGCCGGATTCGGGCGCTGATCATGGATTCCAGGTCCAGCTGGCCGGCCTTGTAGAGCTTGGCGAAGTACGGGAAGGCGTGCCGCACGTCGGCTTCGCCGTACAGGCTGGACAGCAGGTTCTTGCCCTCGAACAGCAGGCTGAACGCGGAGATCGACACCATGTCGTCCACCGCGCCCGCGCCGACCACGATGACCTCGCCGCCCGCGCGGGTGACCTGCCAGGCGCTCTGGATGGTGGCCGCCTTGCCGACCACCTCGAAGCCGTAGTCGAAGCCGCCGCCCCCGGTCAGCTCGTTGACCGCCTCGGGGACCTGCTCGGGGGTGACGGCGTGGGTGGCGCCGACCTTCTTGGCCAGTTCGTGCTTGGACTCCAGCGGGTCGATCGCCAGGATCGTCCGGGCGCCGGAGACGCGCGCGCCCTGGATGACGGACAGGCCGACGCCGCCGCAGCCGACGACGGCGACGGTCGAGCCGGGGCGTACCTTGGCGGTGTTGAGTGCGGCGCCCACGCCGGTGGTGATGCCGCAGCCGATCAGCGCGGCCGCCTCCCACGAGATGTCCGTGTCGATCTTGATCGCGCCCTGCCAGGGGACGACGATCTCCTCGGCCCAGGTGCCGCATCCGGCCATGCCGTACGCCGTCTGGTCGCCGCCGAAGCGGAAGTTGCCCTTGGTGAAGGACTCGATCACGTACTTCATGCAGAGGTACGGCTGGCCGCCCAGGCACAGCTCGCAGTCCTGGCAGGACGGGCGCCAGTTGATGATCACGTGATCGCCCGGCTGGACCGAGGAAACATGCTCGCCCACCTCGACCACCTCGCCCGCGCCCTCGTGACCCGGGACGAGCGGTACGGGCTGCGGCAGCACGCCGGACATGGCCGACAGGTCCGAATGGCAGACGCCCGTAGCCTTGATCCGCACCCGTACGTCGGTCGGGCCGACGGGGGTGAGGGTGACATCGTCGCGGATGTCCAGCTTGTCGTCGCCTACGGCGTGCAGAAGGGCGGCGCGCATGGGGAGTTCCTCCTCCGGCTATTCCTCTAGGGAAAGAGCGGCTTTGGGGCAGGACCGGACTGCGTGGCGGACGCGGTCCAGGAGTTCGGGGGGTGGTTCCGGGAGCAGGATGTGGAGCTGGTCATCGTCGTCCACGTCGAACACCTCGGGTGCGAGCCCCATGCACACCGCATTGGCCTCGCACACCATCTCATCTACCTTGACCCTCATGTGAGCCTCCTGTGATCCCATGAGACCACTTTGGTGCGCTCGACAAGGTAAGCGACCCGTTTCCGCCCAGTTTGTTCGACATATGGCCGCAAAAGTTCGTCCGGCACGTCCGGGGTCATCCTGCGCGTGACCTTCATGCCGACGGCCAGGACCTGCTCGGGCTCGTCGATACGCTTGGCCTCGCCGTACAGCAGGACGCCGCGCAACTCGTTGTAGTCCTCGCCGGTCTCGATCAGGCAGCTCACCCGTGGGTCGCGCTCCAGGTTGCGGACCTTCTGCGCCTTGGCGTAGCTCCAGAAGACGATCCGCCCCTCGTCGAGGCCGTAGAACATGGTCACCAGATGGGGCGTACCGTCAGGGTTGATGGTCGCGAGCTGGAGCTTGCGGGCCCCTTCGAGGAAGGCGGTGACCTCGTCTCCGGACATCGCGATGCGAGCGCGCTGATTCACGTTGCCAAGTAGAACAGGTTGCAGAATGGCGGGCAAGGGGGCGCTGGAATGTTGTTCGGTTCTACTAGGGTGCATCCCTATGACGATGCCGCCTGAACTGCGATTCGCAGCCAAGCAAGCCAAGGGTTTCATGCCGGAGAAGGAGGGCCTGGCGCTGTTCGAGGCGGCTTGCCAGTACGGCAAGCTCGGGCCGATCTGCGAGATCGGCACCTACTGCGGCAAGTCGGCCGTCTACCTCGGGGCGGCGGCCCGGCTGGCCGGGTCCGTGGTCATCACCGTGGACCACCACCGCGGCTCGGAGGAGATCCAGCCCGGCTGGGCCCACCATGACCCGACGCTGGTCGATCCGCGGTTCGGCAAAATGGACTCGCTGCCGACCTTCCGCCAGACGATCGCCGCCGCCGGGCTGGAGGACGAGGTGATCGCCGTGGTGGGCCACTCCGAGCAGGTGGCCCGGCTCTGGAACACGCCTTTGGGGCTGCTGTTCATCGACGGCGGCCATTCCGAGGAGCCGGTGACGCGCGACTACGAGGGCTGGGCGCCGCACGTCATGGCCGGCGGCGCGCTGGTCTTCCACGACATCTATCCGGATCCGGCCGACGGCGGTCAGGCTCCCTACCAGGTCTATCTGCGGGCGCTGGCCTCGGGCGCGTTCACCGAGACCTCGGTGGAGGGCTCGCTGCGCGTCCTGGAGCGCGTGGCGCCAGGCGTTTAGTGCCGCGTCCGGCGGCGGGTCCATGCTCTGCGGGTGTGGGCCCGCCAGGACTGGAAGTCCTCGTGGGTGTGCGGGTCGTGGCCGAGCGCGATGAGCGCCCCCTCGGTCCACCCGGCGGCCTCGTCGGGCTCCGCCCCCGCCAGGATCGGTACGGCCTGCGCCACGTGGTCCGGCAGCGCCCCCGCCTGGAGCCTGGCCGAGGCGGCGAACGCGCTCCCCTGAGCCAGATGGGCCCGGAACCCGTCGGCCCCCGCGTGGTCGGTCAGCCACCACAGCTCATCGGCGTTCGCGCCACCCGTGTGCGTCGCGGCGAACCCGACACCGCTCCACAGATCGGCCCGGCGGCCTGCGGGGTAGGCGGCGATCCTGGCCGCCACGTCGTCCGGTGAGGCGCACTCGTGGTACCAGAGCAGCCGCCCCAGCCCTTGGTCGAAGATCGCGCAGTGGCTCCGGGTGAGCAGGTCGGGCATGGCCCGCTCGCCCACCATCCGATCGGCCCGCGTCAGGCTCCGCTGGAACCCGAACCCATCCACGGCCAGCCACCGGAACAACGGATGGGCCCGCCGTACGCCCCACATGGGCCGCACGCGCAGCAGCGCGTAGCCGCGCCCGGCACCGAGGTGCACGGCGTACGGGTGGAGCTGGGCGGGGCCGGCCAGTAGCTCGTGAAGGCGCCGGCCCCGAGTCATGGTGAGCAGGTCGAGCACGGTGCACGCGGCACCGGCCCCCTCGTAGGCGAAGCTCCGCTGCTCCGGAGCAACCTCGTCGATCCTGTCGGCTTCATCGGAAAGAGCGGCGTTGTACCCGAAAAGGTATGACCGCTCGGCCCCTTCGACGGCCGCCCGGGAATGTCCCTGCCGTAGCCGGAACCTCCGCCGGGCCAGGTCGGCTTCGGACTGCTCCTTCAGCAGCAGCTTCCGTAGCCCGCGAACCGGCGAAAACGTCGACTCGGTCCTGTCTTGTGCCAAGAACGCTGTCGGCTCGGTCCTGTCCTGCTCCAAGAACGCTGTTGTGCCCGTGTCGCCCACGCTTCCCCCGAAGACGCCTCGTACGGCCACTCACGAAGCTAGTAACCCCAATGAGGCGTTCAGCGGCGCCGCTCCGCATTTCCCGGCAAAGAACCCGCAAAAGCCCTTGCGTACCCGGTCGAGATCACGCGCGCGCGGGCGTGCAGCCACACAGATGCGGGTCGGCGGGGGAGACGGAGGGGGCGCTGATGTCGCGGAAGATCCCCGCACCCGGGGAGAAGGCGGACAACGCGTCCGCGGCGAGCACCGCCGCCGCGGCCGTATATCCGCTCCGCTCGTGCGGGAAGTGCCGCTGGTTGACGAACTGCCAGCCCGTCCAGTACGAGCCGTCCTCATGGCGCAGATGCTGGACGTCGGCGAACAGCCGCGCGGCCCGGTCGCGGTCGCCCAGCGCGTCGAGGGCCAGCGCCAGCTCGCACGTCTCCGCCCCGGTCACCCACGGCTGGTCCGACACGCATCGGATGCCCAGCCCCGGCACCACGAACGTGCCCCACTCCCGCTCCAGCAGCTCCTCCGCCGCCGGGCCCCGGACGGCGCCGCCGAGCACGGGGTAGTACCAGTCCATGGAGAAGCGGCTCTTGTCGGTGAACGCCTCCGGGTGCGCGGCCAGCACATGGGCCAGCCGGTCGGCGGCCAGCTCCCAGTGCGGCTGCGGGTCGCCTAAGTGGTCGGCGAGCAGGACGCCGCAGCGCAGCCCCTGGTGGATCGACGCGCAGCCGGTGAGCAGCGCGTAGGAGGAGGCCCGGCCATGCGCGTCGCGCTCCCAGACGACCTCGCCGCGTTCGGTCTGGAGCCCCACCACGTAGTCGAGCGCCCTCTTGACCATCGGCCACCTGAGCTCGGTGAGCTTCTGATCGCCCGTCACCAGGTGATGGTGCCAGACGCCCACCGCGACATAGGCGGCGTGGTTCGACTCGCCGCCCTGCTCGGTGGCGACGCCGTCGACCAGCTTCATCGCCCACGAGCCGTCGTCGCGCTGGTGCCGGGCCAGCCAGTCATAGCCGCGCGCCACGGGGTCGCGCAGGCCCGCCACGGTCATCGCCATCAGGCACTCGACGTGGTTCCACGCGTCGACGTGGCCTTCCGGCCAGGGCACGCCGCCGTCGTCGCTCTGGATCGCCGAGATGCTCAAGGCCGTCCGTACGGCCTCCTCGCGTGAGATCACGCGGCGGGCTTCCTCACGTAGAGCACCACGCTCTTGCCGATGAGCGGGTTGAGCAGGTTCTCGGCCAGCCGGGTGAGCGGCGGGCGCTTCATGATGTCCCAGACCAGCAGCTCGTGGTAGGCCTTGGCGAGCGGATGGTCGTCGTTGTTGACGCCGACCGCGCACTTGATCCACCAGTACGGGGCGTGCAGGCCGTGGGCGTGGTGGTGGGGGCCGATGTCGAAGCCGGTGGACTTCAGCTTGGCCGACAGCTCAGCCAACGTATAAATCCGGACATGTCCACCGGGGGCCGTGTGATAGTCCTCGTCCAGCGCCCAGCAGATCCGCTCGGGCAGGAAGCTCGGCACGGTGATCGCGGCGGTGCCGCCGGGCTTGAGCACCCGGAAGATCTCCCGCATCGCGGCCATGTCGTCGGGGATGTGCTCCAGCACCTCGGCCGCGATGACCCGGTCGAAGGAGCCCTCCTCGAACGGCATGTCCAGCGCCGTACCCTGAACGGTCTCGCCGCCGGCGCCGGGCGGCACCTCACCCGCCTTGTCCATCGCCACGAACATGGCCGCCACGCTGTCCAGCTCGGACTGGTCCATGTCGAAGGCGACCACGTCCGCGCCCCGGCGCAGCACCTCGAAGGCGTGCCGGCCGCCGCCGCAACCCAGGTCGAGCACGCGTACGCCGGGCCCGACCGGCAGCCGGGCGAAGTCCACCGTCAGCACTTATCGATCTCCTTGAAGTTCGGTCAGCGGGTACGACGAGTTCAGCGGGTAGGACGAGTACGGCGGGCCGCGATGGCCTCGCGGTACGCCTCGACGGTTCTCTGGGCGACGACGCGCCAGGTGTAACGCTCCATGACCCGGTCATATCCGGCCTTGCCCACCCGTTCACGCTCCTCCGGGGAGTCGTGCAGGCGGCGCAGCACCGCGGCCAGCTCCTCGGAGTCGCCGGGCGCGACCTGGATCGCGGCGTCCCCCACCACCTCGGGCAGTGCCCCGGTACGGCTGGCGACCAGCGGGGTGGCGCAGGCCATGTGCTCGACGGCCGGCAGCGAGAACCCCTCGTACAGCGAAGGCACCACGGAGACCTCGGAGGTGGCGATCAGCTCGCCCAGCTCGTCGTCGGAGATGCCGTGCACGAAGCGGACCCGGTCCTGCAGCGACAGCTCCTGTACGAGCTGCTCGGTGGGCCCGCCGGCGGTCGGCTTGCTGACCACCGTGAGGTTGACGTCGCGCTCGGTGGCCAGCTTGGCCACCGCCCGCAGCAGCGTGGCGACGCCCTTCATGGGGGAGTCGGCGCTGGCCACGGCCACGATCGAGCCCTTGCGCCGGGGCTTGTCCGGGCGCGGGTGGAAGTAGCGGGTGTCGACGCCGAGCGGGATCAGGCGCATGTTCGCCTGCGGGACGTTGAAGTCGCGGTGGATGTCGGCCAGCGACGACTCGCTGACGGTCAGGATCGGGCTCAGCCGGGGCGCGACCTTGGCCTGCATCTTCACGAAGGCGTACCAGCGGCGCATGGTCAGCTTCTTGGCGCCGGTGGCGGCCTCCAGCTCGATGCGCCGGTCCACGCTGATCGGGTGGTGGATCGTGCCGACCACCGGGAACAGCTTCTGGATACCGAGCAGGCCGTAGCCGAGCGTCTGGTTGTCCTGGACGACGTCGAAGTCGCCCACCCGCTTCTTCAGCGCGCGGTGCGCCCGCAGCGTGAACGTCAGCGGCTCGGGGAACCCGGCGGTCCACATGGTGCCGACTTCCAGCCAGTCGATCCAGTCGCGGTACTCGTGCAGCTTCGGCGTCCTGAACGGGTCCTCGTCGCGGTAGAGGTCGAGGCTCGGCACCTTCTGCAGGATCACGCCCTCGTCCAGCTCCGGGTACGGCTGGCCGGAGAACACCTCGACGTGATGGCCCAGGGCGACCAGCTCGCGACTCAGGTGGCGGAGGTAGACGCCCTGGCCACCACAGGTCGGCTTGCTGCGGTAGGACAGCAGCGCGATCCGCAGCGTGTCGCTCACGGACACCCCTTTCTAGCCCGGTATGCACCCAGAGATGGGCGTGTACCGTGAAGATGACCTTAGTCCGAGAAGGCTACCATTCGGTAGGTCATCTGGAATTGTTCACAACTGCCGCCAAAGGCCGTGCGAACTGCGATGTTGGCATGACCGAGCGCGGTTCGGTGGAACGTGTTCTAGGAGGCTCTGGTGCTGTATCGAGGCGCTTAGCTGTACATTCCCGTCCAAACGGACGCGGTCGTGATAGTGGGAGGACCCCTTGGCCAGGCGCGCTCTGATCACCGGCATCACCGGCCAGGACGGTTCCTATTTGGCGGAGTACCTGCTCGGTCAGGGGTACGAGGTGTGGGGCCTGGCGCGAGGTCAGGCAAACCCGCGCGTGTCGCGGCTGCGCAAGCTGCTGACCGATGTCCAGGTGGTCCGCGGCGACCTGCTCGACCAGGGATCGCTGATCTCGGCCGTGGAACGGGTTCAGCCCGATGAGGTCTACAACCTGGGCGCCATCTCGTTCGTACCCATGTCGTGGGAGCAGGCGGAGCTCACGGCCGAGGTGACCGGGATGGGCGTGCTGCGGATGCTGGAGGCCATCCGGGTGTGCTCGGGCGTGTCGCGTGGCAGCGCCGCCTCCGGCCAGATCCGCTTTTATCAGGCTTCGTCCTCCGAGATGTTCGGTCAGGTCAGCGAGACGCCGCAGACGGAGCGCACCGCGTTCCACCCGCGCTCTCCATACGGCGTGGCCAAGGCGTACGGGCACTTCCTCACGCAGAACTACCGCGAGTCCTACGGCATGTACGCCGTCTCCGGCATCCTGTTCAACCACGAGTCGCCCCGGCGGGGCGCCGAGTTCGTCACCCGCAAGGTCTCGCTCGGCGTGGCGCGCATCAAGCTCGGCCTCGACACCGAGCTCCGGCTCGGCAACCTGGAGGCACGGCGGGACTGGGGTTTCGCGGGCGACTACGTACGGGCCATGCACCTCATGCTCCAGGCCGGCACCCCCGAGGACTACGTGATCGGCACCGGGCGCATGAAGTCGGTCCGTGAGCTGGTCGAGGCCGCCTTCGCGGCGGCCTCCCTCGACTGGGAGCAGTACGTCGTCACCGACCAGGCCCTGCATCGGCCCGCCGAGGTCGACCTGCTCTGCGCGGACCCGAAGAAGGCCCGGGTGCAGCTCGGCTGGGAGCCGACGATGCCGTTCGACGAGCTGGTGGCGACGATGGTCGAAGCCGACCTGCGCCTGCTGTCGAACGGCGGCGACCCCGACCAGGACAGTTCCTGGCCCTGATCCACCTCCATTGGCAGTGCTCCTTCGAGCGCGCCCCATTGACAAAATTCTGTTTTACGTAAAGGATTGTTTTTGCGATGAGAGATGTCCTGTACCTAGAGCAGATCGAGCAGGCCGAGGCACTGCTCAAGCCGCAGCGCGTCGAGGTGCTGCGGCAGCTGGCCGAGCCGCGCACCTGCACCGAGGTCGCGGCCCGGCTCGGTCAGACGCCACAGCGCGTCTACTACCACGTCAAACGGCTGGTGGACGCCGGCCTGGTCGACCTGGTGTCGGAGCGCAAGGTGCGCGGTGTCCACGAGGGCATCTACCAGGCCAGCGCTCGCGCGTACTGGCTGTCACCCCGACTGGTCGGCCGGATCGGCGTGCGCAGGGTGCAGGACGAGCTGAGCCTGGGCTACCTGCTGGACCTCATGGAGGAGGTCCAGGCCGACATCGCGAGCCTCGACAGGACCGCGACGGAGCTGCCGTCGATCGGGCTGTCGGGGGAGATCCACGTGCGCCCCGAGAACCGTCAGGAGTTCCTGCACGAGCTGCAGGGGATGCTGCAGGACCTGTTCACGAGGTACGGCGGAGCGGAAGGTGACGCCTTCAAGCTCGTCGTCGCCTGTTACCCCAAGGGAGATGAACATGAGTGAGCCGATGACCGTCCGCGCCCGCGTCCAGGCACCGGTGAAGGAGGTGCACCACGCGCTGACCGACGCCGCGACGATGCGGCTCTGGCTGGCCGAGCACGCTGAGGTGCAGCTGCCGGACCGCTACGGGTTCTGGGGCCGCCACACCCCCGAAGGCGACGCGCCGCACCAGCGCCCGCTGCACGTCGACGACCACACGGTGCGCTTCTCCTGGCTGCTGGACGGCGTGGACACCACGGTCGAGTTCGGCCTGGAGGAGGAGAGCCCCGAGACGACCATCGTGTCCGTCTCGCAGACCCACTTCGACTTCCAGGAGGCGCTCGCCGAGTCGACGATCCGCGGCGTGATCCAGACGTACTGGTGCCTCATGCTGGCCAACCTGGCCGAGCACTTCGACGGCCGCCCGCTCACCCCGAAGCCCGACTTCACCTCCTCCGACCTGCGGGCGGAGGTGCTGATCGCCGCTTCGGCGGAGAAGGTCTTCGACTCGCTGATCGACTCGGAGTCGGTGACCCGCTGGTTCGGCTTCCCGATCGAGATCGAGCCGCACGTCGGCGGCCGTTTCGCCATGGGCGGCCTCGCGGACAACCCCGACCCGGCGAAGATCGTCGAGCTCGAGCCGGGGCGCCGGCTGTCGGTCGACTGGGGCGGCGTCGGGGTCGGCACCTGGGAGCTGGCGGAGTCCGGCGGCAAGACGCGGCTGACGATCGTGCAGAGCGGATTCGGCCGCTCGCCGTACGCGGCCTGGAGCGGCATCCTGTCCGGGCTCTCCGAGCTGCGCCGCTTCCATGAGATGGCCGACTGGAGCCCCATCTGGGTGTCCTAGTCGCCCTTCTCCCCAAGGTGGGTCAGCACGGTCTCCGCGACGGCCCCCAGAACGTCGATCTGCTCCGGCGTCAGCAGATCGATGAAGTGGCGGCGGACCGACTCCACATGATCGGGAGCCGCCACCTCGATGGCCCGCATTCCCTCCTCGGTCAGCACGATCACGGCGCCGCGACCGTCGCTCTCGCACTCCTCACGGGTGACCAGGCCGCGCTGCTCCATCCGTGAGATGTGCCGCGACAGCCTGCTCTTCGACCACAGCATCCGCTCGGCCAGCTCGGTGAGCCGCCCCCGACGCCCCTCGGCCGATGACAGGGACGACAGTACGTCGTAGTCGGGCGCCGACAAGCCCGAGTCGCGCAGCAGATCCCGGCTCACCTGGGCGTCCAGGAGCAGCCGCATCCGGCGGTAACCGAGCCAGGCCCGGAACTCCGCCTCATCCAACCAACGCGGGTCACCCATGCCGCCCAGATTAGCTGACTTAGTTGACGTGTAACCAACATTGGTTTTAGGTTCCATGTAAACCAAATGATGGGAGGCGGACGCGATGTCGAGTGGAATGTCGGGTGCGATGTTCGGCGTGGGCATTTCGGCCTCGGCGGCTCCCGGCGCCGATCCGGTCGGGGACGCGCGGCTGGCCGAGGAGCTGGGGTTCGACTTCGTGTCGATGTCCGACCATCCGTGCGGGACGTCGCCGACGTACGAGATCTGGACACTGCTCACCTGGATCGCCGCCGCCACCTCGCGGATCCGCGTCGCCACGCGGGTCCTCGGGGTGCCGTACCGGCCGCCGGCGATGGTGGCCAAGATGGCGGAGTCGCTGCACCGGCTCTCGGGCGGCCGCCTGATCCTGGGGCTCGGCGGCGGCTATTCGGACGAGGAGTTCCGAGCCTTCGGGCTGGGCGTACCGACGCCGCGGGAGAAGGTGGATGGCATGGTGGAAGCGATTCACATCATGCGCGGGCTGTGGTCGTCTCCGTCGTTCACGTACGAGGGCGCCCGGTATCACACGCTCGACGCCTCGCTGGAGCCCAAGCCGGTCGGCCCGATCCCCATCTGGCTGGGGACGTACGGCAACCGGGCGCTGGCGGCGACCGGGGAACTGGCGGACGGGTGGATCCCTTCACTGGGGTTCGCCCCGCCTTCGGTGGCGGCGGAGATGCGTTCGCGGGTGCTGGAGTCTGCTGGGCGGGTGGGGCGGGAGGTGGAATGCGTGTACAACGTGCCGGTCCTGGTCGGCGGATCCTCGTCCTCTGCGGTGGCGGGCTCGTCAGAGGAGGTGGTGGAGAAGTTGCTGGAGTTCGTCCGGCTGGGGTTCACCTCGTTCAACTTCATGCCTGTGGGGGACTTCCGGGAGCAGATGGAACGACTCGCGACCGACGTCCTTCCGGCATTGCGCGCATTCTCTTCCTAGCGCCTAAGATCCACCCCAAGCCCCGTAATCGCGGACCGGACAAGACGGCACTTTCCGCGCCGAGGGGAATCTTTAGGCAGTCCGTGCCTCGTGTTCTCGGGAGATGGAATGAGCCATGGAAAACGCTTGAACCTGCCAGTCCGCCTCCTACTGGCTTCTCTGATGCTCGTCGCCGCTTCCGGCTGCTCTTTCGCCTCAAAGGCGATGGCACTGGACTGCATCAACAACCCCACGGATCCATGGTCCGAGCTCGCAGGCCAAGACGCGATCCTCCGACAACCGCCGCCTCATACCGAACCGCTGGGAGATCAGTATGTATCGGCGGCGTGCGCGGACGATAACGCTATCGCGGAGGTCGGGCGCCGATACAGATTCAACGGCTCTCCTCTCGAGATCGCCACCTATTACAAAGAGCAAGCTCGCGCGGTCGGCTGGATTCTGTCCAAGGACGGCACCGGAGATCTAAGAAGGCGCCATCAAACAACAGAGGGATGGCCTTCCGAGACGTGCTTCTCAAAGAATTTCGGCGACTTCACGGCAGACCTCCAGCTCGATTTTGACTTCTGGTCATCGGACGTGGAGAAGGACCCTTCCGTGCAGACCTACTGGTTGGAGATATCGTTCTCCCCAGATGGGGGTAACTGTGCGAATTCGGTGAAGGGTGCCACGGGCACTCCCTATCGACCTTGATGTGAAGCTGCGCCGATCGGGGCCAGCGTGGCTAGATACCCTCGGAAAACCACGGTCACCTCCCCCTTTCGGAATACCTCCGCAAGCGTGCGGTGGCACCAGTCGCGCGCCTGCTCGGCGCTGTCGTCCCCGCGTGCGATGGCACTGTCCACGTTGACCTGGCCCAGCACGTAGCGGAGATAGTCGCTGAAGGATCGGCCCAGATCCGCAGTGGGCTCCGATCGCGCGGCCGATCTGGGTGGCGGATCAACCTCCCAACGGGCGATCTCTGATCAACTACTCCGTGGCTGTGGGTGACCTGTTTCAGCTATCCACAGAATCGGATTCGGCGCCTCTTGCCCATCGTCTGCTCCCTCATTCTGAACGGCGTGAACGAACCCTCGCTGCTCGAACGTGCCCAGCACATTACGCGGCTGATTCCTCAGGCGGTGGCGTGCCGCCGTACGGCCGCCCACATCTGGGGCCTGCACGTGCTGAGCCTCGACACCACCGAAGACGACTGGCCGGTTGAGCTCATCGCCCCCGGCCACCTGGCGATCCCCGGCTGCGTCACCCACGTGACCAGCCTGCCCGCCGACGACATCACGGAGCACAAGGGCGTCCGCCTCACCACCCGGGAGCGCACGGCCCTCGACTGTGTCCGCTGGCTTCCCCGCCTGGAGGCCGTGGCCGCTCTGGACCAGTTCCTCCGGCACGGAGTGGACCTGGAGGCACTCTGGCACCAGTCCACTTCATGGCACCTACGCGACACGCTCAGCCTCGCCGACCGGGGCGCCGGTTCGCCCCGGGAGAGCTGGCTGCGCGTGATCCTCGTGGACGGCGGCCTGCCCAGACCCACCACCCAGGTCCGCGTCTCCCTGTCGGATGACCGCTTCGCCTACCTCGACCTCGGCTGGCCGGAGTTCCAGGTGGCGGTCGAGTACGACGGTCAGCGGCACCACACGTCGGCCGCCGACCAACTCCGCGACGAGCAGCGCCGCGCAGAGCTACGCGCACTCGGCTGGCGGGTCATCGTCGTCCGCCGGGACGTCATCCCCGGGCAGACCGCCGACCTGCTCCACCAGGCGGCGGACACCCTCATCCAGCAGGGCTGGCAACCAGGCGCCCGCCAGACGATCCGCATCCTCTCCCGCATCAGATCCGCCCGCCGACGACGACGGTTACCTGATGCGGGCGAGGCCGCCCTTGCACCACATTAGCCAGCAGACTATGCCGAAAGTCGCGTTGTTCGTTGTTTGCGGTCAAAGGGGTGCTGGTCCTCGGACGAGCGAGGCTAGGGTGTGTGGTCATGGTGACGGAAGCGTGGGCGCGGATCGAGGAGTGGCTGGCGCGGCATACCCCCGCCAGCGCGGCCGCGCTGGCTCCACCCGCCGACCCGGCCGACGTCGCCGCCGCCGAAGCCGCGCTGGGACTCGCCTTCCCGCCTGAGCTCGTCGAGTCGCTGAGCCGCCACGACGGCCAACGCATTTGGGCGAACATCCTGCCCGAAGGGCCGCCGCTGTCGACCGCCGGCATCGTCGACCACTGGCGCGCGTGCATGGACGTCGCCGTGAGCGTCGATGGGCTCACCCCGCACCGGCCGGGCGCCGAACCGTGGTGGCACGAGCGATGGGTACCGTTTGCCGGCGCGGACGGCGATGCGCAGGTGATCGACCTGCGGCCCGGGCCCGGGTATGGCCGGGTCGGCTGGACCGCGCACGACGGCCTCGGCGACTTCGATGCTGCCTGGCCCACGCTCGGCGCCTACCTCACCGAGGTGGCCGACGCGCTCGCCGTGGGTGCTGCGGTGCGTTACTGGGTGCCGTACCTGACGGTCGACGGCGAGCTGTGGTGGAGCACCGAAAATCCGGAGGTTGCGCCCCCCGGTATCAGGCGTTTTCTCCCGACTCCCTGACACGGCGCACGTGGCAATCCGGTAGAGGTGCCGGGAACCACCGACACGATTTCCGAGACCGGACAAGTAGATCTGCGGCATCGGTTTACGAGCTGTCGTCGGCGGGGTGCGATCCAGGAGAGGGGGCCAGGGTCAGTTCACACCGGCCATCTACGCAGGAGCGCCGCACCCGGCCCATCGAAATGGTCTTTATCAAACCGATGGCCCAGCAGGTCGGACACCCTCGCAGGGCGAGCAGACCAGCCGGTGCGAGCAGCAAGCCGCCCAATCCAACCGCTGGAATCAGGGCGACCGAACCGACCAGCGCGCCGAATCCCACCAGGCCGCGCACCAGGTGTCGCGGCAGAGAGGCGCTGGCAAAGCTGCGATCGTCAGTCATCGTTGTCTCCCGCGGCTGTGCCAGGTGTGCCCTGCAGCGTGTCGTGCACCGTTGCGCGGGCGCGATGCAGCCGCGACTTCATAGCGGCGGTGCTGAGGCCGAGCGCATCGGCGACAACCCGTCCGCGATAGCCGAGAACATCTCGCATGATCAAAACGTGTCGCTGATCGGTGGGCAGAGAAGCGATCGCCGAAGCCACCCGGTCGGCTTCCAACCGCTGCAATACCTCATCCTCGGCCGACCACACGGTGGCGTCCACGACCGGTTCATGGTGTCGCACCAGCCGCCGCGTCCGCCGCAGGCACTCGTTGCGGACGATGCGAAACATCCATGACGCCAGCGCACCGGACGTCCGCAACGTGCCGATCTTGCGGTACAGAATGATCAACGCCTCCTGCGCGGCGTCTTCAGCATCTTCCGGCGAGGCACACATGGAGTAGGCGAATCGCTGCACATGCGGGTGCGCGCCGGACACCAGCGCGGCGATCGACTCGACGTCGCCATCCCGCGCGGCGACAACCAGCTGCTCAACCGGCCAACTCACCTCAGCCACGCGACCGACCCCGCCGACGCAGCACCACGACGGTGCACGCGCACAAGAGCACAGCCGCGACGACGATACCAAAGAGCATGACAACCTCCTGAACCTGTCCCGACGCTGTTGCCGGGTACAGGTATAAGAGACGCGAACCCCACCAAAGGATTCACCCAGCACCCCAAGACCGGAACTCATCCAAGGGGTGCCCTCTCCTAAAACCCATGAACGGGTCGATGTCAGGCGTCAGAGTGGGCGAAGGCCTCCTGAAGGGGCGGCAGCATCTGGCGAGCGTCGTACCCGGCGAACCACAGGCCGACCACGAACACACTCACGGCTTCCAGGTATCGCGCCCGCCTCAGCCCACCTGCCCGTACCGGCTCGAATCCCAGATCGCTCACCAGACCGGCGACCACCTCCACGGCCCGCTCATCGTCGCCGCACAGCGGCACCCCCAGCCCGCGCCCTGCGTGGGAGGTCCACACCTCCGCGGCGCACATGTTGAACGCCTTGACAACCCCCGCCTCAGGGGCCAGCCTGGCCACCCGCTCGGCCACCGCGTCGTCGGCCAGTAGGAACGAGTTCGGCGCGTCGGTGAACGCGTCAGGCTCGTAGGCGTTGGTGCAGTCGATCAGCGTCCGCCCGGCCAACGCGCCGTCCGCCGCGCCGACCCCGGCGAGAATCCCGTCCACCGACAAGGCCGGTACGGCCAGCAGCAACGCCTCGCCGTGCTCCGCGGCGGCCCGCAGATCACCGCCACAGGCGCCCGCCCCGATCGCCTCGGCCAGCTTGCGCGCCTTCTCCTGCGACCGAGCGCCGACCATCACCTCGTGCCCGGCCCGCGCCCATCCCGATCCCAGCGCCTCGGCCATCTGCCCGGCCCCGAGTATGCCAATACGCATGTCTTTCCCTCTTCCTCGCCTGAACCGCAGCTTCCCGCGAAGACAGTAGGCGTGCCGATAGGCACCTCCAGGTGTCCAACGGATGCGGGAGACTGGCGAATGTGGACCACCACGACGACGCTCCGTTCGAGCCCTACGGCGACTTCGTCGCCGACTGCCCGGCCCGTCTGGCCGTGGACCTGTTCGCCCATGCCTGGCTGCCGGTGGTGGTGTTCGCCCTCAAGGAGGGGCCCATGCGCCCCGGCCGGCTCCGCCGGGAGATCGGCGGCATCAGCCAGAAGGTGCTCACTCAGACCCTGCGTCGCATGGAACGCTGTGGCCTGGTCGAACGCCGACGCTATGCCGAGGCCCCGCCGCGGGTGGAGTACGAACTGACCCAAGCGGGCAAGGACCTGCTGGTGCCGATCCGTGCTCTGGGCGACTGGGCCTTCCGCCACGCCGACACGGTTTTGACCGCCTACGACGACTCCGCCCGCACGGCCGGCTGACCCGCACGGCCGGCTGACCCGCACGGCCAGGCGAGCCACGGCCGGATCAGCCGACGAGGCGAGTGCGTCCGCCTCACTACTCGGGAGCGCACGGCCCTCGACTGCGTCCGCTCGGGCCTCACGCCTTGCGAAACGCAGCCGCCCAGCATCGACTGCATATCCCCATTCCCGAGCGGCTTTGGCCATCCATGGCGGGATTTGCCGTCGTTGGTAAGAAAAAGGGCGGCCTGCCAGCGTGTCCGAGGGTACGCTGGCAGGCCGTTTCAGGTTACTAAGGCAACCCATGTGCTATGCAGTCACCGGTATCAGTAAGTGTGGCAAGGGGAGCCGTGAGATTCCCAGTCTGCGGTATTAGGGTTGTAATACCAGAGCTTGGCGCAGAGCCGCTTGCCGGCGACCGACGCATGCGAGCCGAACTTTTGGCCTCTGGTGCCGCCTGAGTATTGGTAGTCACCGGTTCCGCCGTACCGGGCACCGTTGGCGGCGTACCAGATGTCTATGTGATAGGTCCCGCTATTGCCGGAGTTCTGCTGGACGTCGACCCGATTGTCGGCACTTACGCCGATCCACATCCAGCCATCGTTTTCGGCCAGCGCGGGTGACGCGCCGACGGTCGCGATCGTGCCGGCGAACAGCACGCCGAGGGCTGCGCCGGTAATGCGCCGGCGAACGGAGCGGCGGGACTTCGATCGCGTTTCCATAGAAACCTCCATGGGTCGTCCGGTCGGAATTGCGACGGCCTGAGATGACACCCAACCGCCGCTACTCATGACCTTCCAGCATCCGATAATGCGGAGACCAGGACAGCCGCCGGACATTTAGCGGACATCGGAAAATAGGGGTCTCCGGCCGTCCGGGAACATGTTCTCGGACGGCCGCGACGCGTGATCGCCGGTGGCGGCGACCTACTCGCCGAGTTCCTGTTCGTTCAGCCTGGGGGGATTTTGTCAGGGCGGTCGCGGGCTCACGTCCGGAGAGACGAGTCCCCACAGGGCGAGTGCCTGCGGCCCGGCGGCCGTTTTCCTGGAAACAGGAAGGAAACAACCGCTGCGTTACAACTGGTCCGCATGACGTACCGAAGATCACTGACGGCATTGGCATTGGCGCTGGCGGGGCTGGCGGCGCATCCTTCCGCGGCGGGCGCCACCGCTGAGGCCGGCCCGAGCGCGAGCGTCACCGCGAACCCCAGCCCGAGCTCCGGCGTACCGTCCGTTCAATGGAAATCCTGCCCGGACTACTCCGATGAGGTGATCCAGAGTGTGCGCGTGACGCAGGAGCAGGTTCCGGCCTTCCGTACGCTGATGAAGCGCCTGGAGTGCGGGACGGTCGGCGTCCCGCTGGACCACCGCGACCCCGGCGGGCGGAAGATCGACATCGCGGTGACCCGGCTGGCCGCCACCGACAAGGCCCACCGGCTCGGCGCGACCGCCGTCCTGCCAGGAGGGCCGGGCAACAGCGGATACCTGGACCCGATCCTGCGGGCCGCGCTCAGGAACGAGGAGATGGCCAAGCTCAACGAGCGATACGACATCATCGGCTTCGACCCGCGCGGGGTCGGGTACAGCACCAAGGTCGCCTGCCCCACCTTGCCAGGAGGCCCGCAGGAGCCGGGCGCCCTGACCAAGGAGGCGGCCAGGAAGATCTACGACGGCCAGGTCTCCGCCAACCAGAAGTGCGGACGCTCCGACGCCGCCTTCCTCGGTCAGCTCACCACCGGCAACGTGGCCAAGGACCTGGACCTGGTGCGGACCGCACTGGGTGAGCGCAAGCTCAACCTGCTCGGCTTCTCCTGGGGCACCTACCTGGGCATGGTGTACCGCAGCCTGTTCCCCGAGCACACCGGACGGGCCTTCCTGGACAGCGTGGCGCCGCCGTGGACCCGTTTCGACGAGCACGTCAAGGACAGCGCGGAGGCGGCCGAGCGTGACTTCGGGCGCATGGCCACCTGGCTGAGCCGCCGGGATGAGACCTATGGTCTCGGTGCTACCGCCCGGCAGGTGCGCGAGCAGGTGGCCAAGCTGGTCCGCGACTACGACAAGAGCCCCAAGACGTACACCGACCTGCCGCGCCCCATCGACGGCTCGGCCGTCGCCGACCTGGCCAAGCGCAACTCGACCGAGTGGGTACGGGCGGGCAAGGCACTGGCCGAACTGCGGACGGCGACGGGCACCACCGCCCCGCCGACCGTCAAGGAGATGCTCAGCGGCGGTCAGATGATGGGTACGCCCGTGCCCGGCGCGCCCGAAATGCTGAACATGACCATGAACTTGGCGGTCGCCTGCAACGAGGACAGCAGCCGGGCCGGTTTCGACACCGCCTGGCGTACCTACCAGGAGCTCGTGAAGCGTCATCCGGCGACCGGCCGGTCCTGGGGACTGGGTGTCATGTGTGCCGGCTGGCCGCTGCCGGTGCAGCAGGCCACGTTGAAGCGGAGCAGCGGGTCGCTGGTACTGGCGGGGCACCTGTACGAGTTCATGTCCGTCTATGACTGGACGCTGCAGACGCGGCGCGCCATCGGCGGCACCGTCTACACGGTCGCCGACGACGTGCACGTGTCGACCACCCGGGTGCCCGAATGCGCCGCCGAGGTGGTGCGGTACTTCGAGACGGGCCGGATCGGCAGAGGCTGCGAGGGCAGCGCGATCCCGAGCTGACCATCGGTTCCCGGGCGCGGTGTTCCCGCGACCAGGAAAAGGATCTCCATCGTTAATCGTGCGACAGCGTGCGGCCTTGCCGGCTTTTCGCCACGCGGCCGGGTCCCGCTGTCGTTGAATTGAAGCCATTCACAGACTTCACGAAATTCTTGAAATAAGTTTAGTGTTGCTGTCATGAAGGACACCGAACTCATCGGGGTGCAGAAGACCCTCAGCCCTGTCCTGAAGGCCAAAGCACTGGACAACCGACTGCCGGACCCGATCCTCGGCGACGAATATGCCGAGCAGGCGATGCGCCGCCTCGACCCCGGCTACGACAGCCGCAGATTCGGCACCAGCCAGATGGGCCTCGCCGCCGTGGTGCGCACCAAGGCTCACGACGACTGGGCCCGAGGCTTCCTCGCCGATCACCCCGACGCGGTGGTACTGCACCTGGGCTGCGGCCTCGATGCCCGGGTGTACCGGATCGACCCGCCCGCCACCGTCGACTGGTACGACCTGGACTACCCCTCAGTCATCGAGCTGCGGCGACAATTCCTGCCGCCGCGCGAGCACTACACCCTGATCGACTCCAGCGTCACCGACCTGACCTGGCTGGAACGCATCCCCCGGGGGCGGCCGGTGCTAATGATCGCCGAGGGGTTGGTGCCCTACCTGACCGAGACTGACGTCCGGCGGCTGCTGACCAGCGTGGTCGATGCCTTCCCCACCGGCCAGATACAGTTCGACACGGTGCCGGTCTGGGCGTGGCGCACTTCGAAATGGGATCCCACGCTGCGCAAATACGGCGCCCAGTTTCACTGCGGCTTCGACGACCCGGCGGAGCCGGCCGATTGGCACCCGCGGCTCGAATACGTCGACGAGGCGCCGATGTACGACGCACCGGTGCTGATGGCCAAGGCACCCGCGGGCGTACGCCGCATGTACCGCCTCCTGAACCTGCTGCCGGGCCTGAAGCGGTCCACCCGTATCGTGCGGTTCCGCTTCTGACACGGCCGATGGTCGGTACTGCGGCCGTCGTTCGCCGCGTTCCATCTCCTCATCCAGCCCTTGTTCTTGATCGATGGGCTTAGTAGTGCCGTGGCCTCGAGGCTGTCAGCCGCTGGCGGAAACGCAGGCGATCTCGGTGCGCCCCCTGGGTAGATTCGGGCAGTGCCCGAGCTGAAGCAACTGCATGCTGGTCATGCCCCGGCGGTCCTGGCCTTCGAACTGGCGAACCGCGCCTACTTCGCCGCCTCGATCTCTGATCGCGGCGACGACTTCTTCGACCAGTTCACCGACCGGTACAACGCCTTGCTCGCTGAGCAGGAGGCCGGCGTCTGCGCTTTCTACGTACTCATCGCCGAGGACGGCTCGGTGCTCGGCAGGTTCAACCTGGTCGACATCGAGGATCGCACACCCTACGGGCGGCCACCGCCCACAAGAATGCCGCGTCCCAGAAGGTGCTGACCAAAGCCGGGTTCGTCCTGGTCGGCCCAGCTGACCCGGCCGACCTCGGCGGCAAGCCAGGCAGTTGGTACCAGCGCGACTTGGCCGGCTGGTCGCGATCAGTCCATGACGACCGGTAGCTCCTTGATGCCGTTGATGAAGTTCGACCGTAGGCGCCGGGCCTCTCCCGTTTGCCGCAGTCGGGGATACCGCCGGGCCAGTTGCTCGAACAGCACCCGCAACTCCAGCTTCGCCAGGTGATTGCCCAGGCAGAAGTGTGCCCCACCGCCACCGAAACCGATGTGCGGGTTCGGGCTGCGGCCGATGTCGAATACCTCGGCATCGGGGAAAATGGAGGTGTCCCGGTTCGCCGCCGAGTAGAAGACCACGACCTTGTCGTCCTCGCGGATCTGCTGGCCGCCCAGCACCGTGTCCGCCGTGGCCGTGCGCCGGAACAGGTTCACCGGTGACACCCACCGGACGATCTCGTCGGATGCCGTGCCCGCCAGCGTGGGATCTGCGACGAGCCGCTGCCACTGCTCGGGGTGCTCGAAGAGGGCGAGCATTCCGCCGGAGGCCGCGTTGCGGGTGGTCTCGTTGCCGGCGACCACCAGCAGGAGGACGAACAGATCGAATTCATCCTCACCGAGGGTCTCGCCGCTCTTCTCGTCGGGCTGGATGAGCTTGGTGACGATGTCGTCGCGCGGGTTCGCCTTGCGCTGTGCGGCCAGTTGGTTGGCGTACGCGTACACCTCCATAGCCGCATCGCCGCCCTGGTCCTCCGAGGTGGCGTAGTCGGGGTCCTGGGCGCCGATCATGCGGTTCGACCAGTTGAAGATCTTGTCCCGGTCCTCGACCGGGGCGCCGAGCAGTTCGCAGATCACGTAGAGCGGCAGCGGAGCCGCCACCTCGGTGACGAAGTCCGCCTCGCCCGAGCACTTGTCGAGAAGGTCGTCGCAGATATCCCGGATGTGCTGTTCGAGCGCTCCAATCGTGCGCGGCGTGAACCCCCGGTTGACCAGCGACCGCCGCCGCGTGTGCTCCGGTGGGTCCTGGTTGAGCATCATCAACCGCTGGAGCGCCCGCTGGTCCTCGGTGACCTCGTCGAACAGTGCCAGTTTCCTGGACGAGGAGAAGAGGTCCGAGCGCCGAGACACCTGTACGACATCGTCATATCGGGTGACGGCCCAGAAGTCGGGCTCGCCCTCGTGCCGGTGTACGGGATCGTTGTCGCGCAGCCAGCGCAACTGCTCGTGTGGCGGGCCGGAGGTCGCGTAACGGTCCTGGTCGACGAGGTCAATATGCACTCGAGCTCACCTCGGGCCTGTGGAGTGATCAAGCGCTTGGTTAAGCGCCTTATTGAAACGTGTTCTATTACGCCCTGCTGCCTCAGTCAACCGCCCGCCCCGCCATCATCCCGATCCCTGCCATCCTGGCCCGCCGACGCTGCCAAGCCGGCTCTGTCATGCCTGAGGCGGACTCATCTTGTCTGCTCGTCCATGATCATGCCAACCTGTCCGCCCATCCGTCCAGCGGCCCAGCTCTTGCCCTCTCAGCTCTCTCTCAGTTCATAGCCCGGCACCTCCCGTCGCGTCGATGACCCGGCCTGTCACCCAGCGCGCGTCGTTGGAGGCGAGGAAGGCCACGATGTCGGCCACGTCTTCCGGTTGTCCGACCCGGCCGAGGGCGGCCAGGGCTGCCGCATGTGCCTCGGCCTGCGGATTGCCCCGCAGCCAGGCCGCATTGACATCCGTGTCGACGATCCCGGGGGCCACCGAGTTGACCGTGATGCCCCTTGGGCCCAGTTCCTTGGCGAGGTTGAGGGTGAAGGTGTCCAGTGCGCCCTTGGTGGCGCCGTAGGCGATGATCTCCGGCATGGCCAGGCGGGCCGCACCGCTGGAGATGTTGATGATCCGGCCTCCGTCACGCAGGCGCGACAGCCCCTGCTGCACGATGAAGAACGGTGCACGTACGTTCACGGCGAAGATCTCGTCGAAGCCGTCCTCGGTCAACGAGGCGAGCGCCGCGCTGCGCCCTATGCCGGCGTTGTTGACGATGATGTCGAGCTTCCCGTCGGACGCGTGGTCTTTGCCTGCGGCGTCGAAGGCGGCCCAGAGGCGCCTCGCGTCGCCGTGCCGTCCCAGCTCGGCGCGCAGTGCGAAGGCCAGCCCGCCGTTCTTCCGGATTCGCTCGACGGTCTCGCCGGCCGCCGTCTCGTCCCGGGCGTAGGCGACGCCGACGGCGGCACCGTCCCGGGCGAGTCGTTCGGCGATGGCCCGGCCGATGCCTCGGCTGCCGCCCGTGACCAGCGCGACCTTGCCCTCAAGTGCTTCTGCTGCCATGGCTGTTGACCGCCTTCCCATTTCTTGAGCGATGACTCAAGAAATGAACGTAGCACGCTTTCTTGAGTGCTCGCTCTAAAATCAGGGGCATGAATGGACCAGGCGTGAAGCGCGGACGGCCACCGGCGTTCGACCGCACGACGGCCCTGGCAGCCGCAACGCGACTGTTCTGGGAGCACGGTTACGAGGCCACCACCATCGGCGAGCTGACCCGGGCGATGGACATCAAACCCGGCAGCCTGTATGCGGCGTTCGGGGATAAGAAATCCCTGTTCAAAGAGGTTGTCCACGCCTACGGGCGCTCTCCCGTCGGTGCGTTCATCGGCACCGCCCTGGAAGAGGAGCGCACAGCCCGGGGCGCGTTCCGCCGCATCCTTCGCGAGGCGGCCGCCGTCTATCCCGACCCCTCCCACCCGGCCGGCTGCCTGACCATCAGCGCCGCCACCAACGTCACGGTCCAGGACGCCGACATCTCGGCATTCCTGAGCGACCTCCGCAACGCGAACCTGGCCGCCTTCGAAACCCGCCTGACGACCGCGCAGCGGCAGGGCGAGCTATCCGCCGCAGCCAACCCTCGCGCCTTGGCCGCCTACTTTGCCGCGATCATCCAGGGCATGTCACAGCGGGCCCGCGACGGCGCCACGGCCGCAGAGCTCACCGAAACCGCGGAACTGGCCCTGGCCGCCTGGCCCCAAGCGCGAGGCTGATCGCCGCCCGGCAAGAAGCCCCGGCAAGAAAACGAGCTCTAACCGCGCTCGCCGCCTACGCCCTGCCGGGCTGCGGTTCCAACCGTTTGCCGGACAGTCCTCGGTTTTGGGGTTGGTGTGGTTGGTGGCGTCGCTGGGTTGCGAGGGTGAGGGTCGGAGGGGCGGAGGGCTGGTCGTGGGGGATGGGGGATGGTGTCGTACGTGGGGCATTGTGGTGATTCATCGGGTGTTTGAGGGGCTTTGATGGAGGTTTACCCGTTAAGTGGGGCTTGTGGGTGAGGCGGATGGGGAAGGCTGCGAGGTGGGTGAGCCCCGGTTCGCCCGGCAATTTATGCTAGACCTCCGAGGATCCACCCGTTACGCAGGTGAAAGGAGTCCGATATGGGGAACGGGGGCCATCCGATGTATGTGACGGCCACTCGGTGGACCTTCCCGCGAAGGTCGGGCGAAGCCGGTCACTGCAACCGTTTGTAATGCGACTTCAGCGCCACTCTCGACCCCTATGGATCCGATGTATCGCGCGTGGAGGCTTGACAGGCCCTACCCAGGCCGACCAGCATCATGCTAGATACATCCGATGTATAACTTAAGGATGCGGTGTGAAGCTGCTGCGAGTAGGACCCGTCGGCCAGGAGCGTCCGGTGGTGATGGACGGCGCCGGTAACCTGCGCGACATCGGAGAGCCCGAGATCGATGGGGCTTTCCTCGCTTCCGGGGGAGTGGCGCGCGTCCGCGACGCGCTCGAGCGCGACGCGCTGCCCGTGATCGCGGCCGAGGGGCTGCGCGTGGGCGCTCCGGTCGCGCGACCAGGCAAGATCGTCTGTATCGGGCTGAACTACAGCGACCACGCGGCCGAGTCCGGCGCGGAGGTGCCGGCGGAGCCGGTCGTGTTCATGAAGGCCACCAACACCATGGTGGGCCCCTACGACGAGGTGCTCGTACCGCGCAACAGTCTGAAGACTGACTGGGAGGTGGAGCTGGCCGTCATCATCGGTAAGCGGGCCCGCTACCTGGGCAGCCGGGAAGAGGCGCTCGACGTCATCGCGGGGTACGCGGTGGCCAACGATGTCTCTGAGCGGGAGTTCCAGCTGGAGCGGGGTGGCCAGTGGGACAAGGGCAAGTCGTGCGAGACGTTCAATCCGCTCGGGCCTTGGCTGGTGACCGCCGATGAGGTGGCCGACCCGCAGAACCTGACCATGCGGCTGTCGGTGAACGGCGAGGTGCGCCAGGACGGCGTCACCAAGAACATGATCTTCGATGTGGCGGAGATCGTCCGGTACCTGAGCCAGTTCATGGTGCTCGATCCGGGAGATGTGATCAACACCGGCACTCCGGCCGGCGTCGCCATGGGGATGCCCGGCCAGCCGTACCTGCGCGCGGGTGACGTGATGGAGCTGGAGATCGAGGGACTCGGCCGCCAGCGCCAGACAGTGGGCCAGGCATGACGACTCCCGACGGACAGAAGAGCAGCTACCGGATCGTGGAGTTGGAGACGCACGACATCCGTTTCCCCACCTCCCGGGAGCTGGACGGCTCCGATGCCATGAACCCCGACCCCGACTACTCCGCCGCCTACGTGGTTCTCAAAACCGATGACGGCTACGACGGGCACGGGTTCGCGTTCACCATCGGGCGCGGCAACGACGTACAGACCGCGGCGATCAGCGCCCTCGAGTCGTACGTGATCGGCAGGGACGTCGAGGACCTGGGCGCCCTCTACAAGGAGATGGTCTACGACTCGCAGCTGCGCTGGCTGGGCCCCGAGAAGGGCGTCATGCACATGGCGATCTCCGCCGTGGTCAACGCGCTGTGGGATCTGAAGGCGAAGCGGGCGGGCAAGCCGCTCTGGTTGCTGCTGTCCGAGATGACCCCCGAGGAGATCGTCGATCTCATCGACTTCCGGTACCTGAGCGACGCCCTGACGCCCGAACAAGCCCTAGAAATCCTGAAAAAGGCGGAAAAGGGGAAGGCGCAGCGGGTCGAGGACATCAAGCGCGAGGGGTATCCCGCCTACACCACCTCCCCGGGCTGGCTCGGCTACGACGACGACAAGCTGCGCCGGCTGTGCAAGGAGGCGCTCGACGCGGGCTTCGGCCAGATCAAGCTCAAGGTGGGCGCCGATCTCGACGACGACATCCGACGTTTCCGGGTGGCCCGCGAGGTGTGCGGGGCCGACTTCCCCATCGCGATCGACGCCAACCAGCGCTGGGACGTGGGCGCGGCCATCGACTGGGTGAACGCTCTAAAGCAGTTCAACCCGCACTGGGTGGAGGAGCCGACCAGTCCCGACGACGTGCTCGGCCACGCCGCCATCGCCGCGGGGATCAAGCCCATCCCGGTGGCCACCGGCGAACACGTGCAGAACCGGATCGTGTTCAAGCAGCTCCTGCAAGCGGGCGCGATCTCGTACCTGCAACTGGACTCTGCTCGGGTCGGCGGTGTTAACGAGAACATCGCGATTCTGCTGCTCGCGGCCAGGTTCGGCATCCCCGTCTGTCCGCACGCCGGCGGCGTGGGGCTGTGCGAGCTGGTGCAGCACCTGTCGATGTTCGACTACGTGGCCGTGACCGGCACGATGGAAAACCGGGTGATCGAGTACGTCGACCACCTGCACGAGCATTTCGTCGACCCCGTGGTCATCGAAGGCGGCCGGTACGCCGCCCCCAGCGCGCCGGGCTTCAGCGCGGCGATGCACCCTGAATCGATCGCCGCCCACACTTTCCCCGGCGGCGAGGTCTGGAGGGACGCATGAGTCTTAAAGCGATTGTCACGGGCGGCGGAGCCGGTATCGGCCTCGCCACGGCCACGTTGCTCGCCGAGCGCGGCATGAAGGTCGCCTGTTTCGACATCAACCCGCCCGGTGATCCGTTCATCGGCATCAAGGTGGACGTCACGGACGACGCCGGCGTACGCGCGGCCGTGGCCGAAGCGGCCGAGCGGCTCGGCGGTATCGACATCGTGGTCAACAACGCGGGCATCGGGGCGCAGGGTACGGTCGCCGACAACCCCGACAGCGAGTGGCAGAAGGCGTTCGACGTCAACGTGTTCGGCATGGTCCGGGTGACCCGGGCGGCGTTGCCGTACCTCAGGCAGTCGGAGCACGCGGCGGTGGTCAACACGTGCTCGATCGCGGCCACCGCGGGCCTGCCGAACCGGGCGCTCTACAGCGCGACCAAGGGTGCGGTGCTGTCGCTCACGCTGGCGATGGCGGCGGATCACGTACGGGAGGGCATCAGGGTCAACTGCGTCAACCCCGGCACAGCGGACACCCCGTGGGTCGGCCGGCTGCTCGACGCGGCCGACGACCCGGTGGCGGAGAGGCAGGCGCTGAACGCCAGGCAGCCGATGGGCCGCCTGGTCAGCGCGCAGGAGGTGGCCGCGGCGATCGCCTACCTGGCCGGGCCCGAGGCCGGCGCGACGACCGGCACCTCGCTCGCGGTCGACGGCGGCATGCAGGGACTACGGCTCCGGCCGGTCAACTGAACGAGTCGACGGACAGCCAAGCCCAGTCGAGGGCCGGTCAAGCAGAGGCATTCGAGGAAGGTAACCCCCCCACCATGAAGTTCGGTCCTTTAGCCGCAGGCGCGGCCCTCTTGGCGGTCATCACCGCGTGCGGTTCCGGAGGTCAGACAGCAGCCGGAGGAGGCGGCGGCGGGAAGGTCGGCATCGACCACCCGCGCGCCGACTCCGACTTCTGGAACTCCTACATCAAGTACGTCCCGCAGATGGCCGGCGAGCTCAAGGTCGACCTGATGCCCGCGACGAACTCGCAGAACGACGTGACCAAGCTGGTCAACAACGTTCAGGCGCTGATCGGCCAAGGGGCCAAGGCGATCGTGATGGCGCCCCAGGACACCGGCGCGATCGCCACGACCCTCCAGACGCTGGCGAACAAGAAGATCCCCGTCGTGACCGTCGACACCCGGCCGGACAAGGGTCAGGTCTACATGGTCGTACGCGCCGACAACCGGGCGTACGGCACGAAAGCCTGCGAGTTCTTGGGCGAGAAGCTGGGCGGCAAGGGCAAGGTCGTCCAGCTGATGGGCTCCCTGAGCTCGATCAACGGGCGCGACCGGGCTGAGGCGTTCCGGGAGTGCATGAAGACGAAGTTCCCCGGGATCACGGTCTTCGAGGAGCCGACCGAGTGGGAGGGCAGCAAGGCCGCGTCCATGCTGCAGACCAGGCTGGAGCAGAACCCGGACATCAAGGGCATCTATATGCATGCCGGTGGTGTGCACCTGGCCCCGACGCTGCAGGTGCTGAAGCAGAAGGGCCTGCTCGTCCCGCCGACCGATCCCAAGCACGTATTCGTGGTCTCGAACGACGGCATCCCGCAGGAGTTCGAGGCGATCCGCAAGGGCGACATCGACGCCACGGTGTCGCAGCCCGCTGACCTGTACGCGAAGTACGCCCTCTTCTACGCCAAGGCGGCGATCGACGGCAAGACCTTCAAGCCGGGACCGACCGACCACGACAGCACGATCATCCAGCTGCCGAACGGCCTGGAGGACCAGCTTCCCGCCCCGCTCGTCACCAAGGACAATGTGGACGACAAGAACCTCTGGGGCAACCAGGTCAAGTAATGAAAAATCATGTTGAAGCCCGAAATGTCGTGAAGCGCTTTGGCCCCACCACGGCGCTGAACGGCGCGGGCATCGCGATCGCCGAGGGGGAGACCCACGCGCTCGTCGGCAGGAACGGCGCCGGAAAGTCCACCCTGGTGTCGATTCTCACCGGGCTTCAGCGGCCGGACGAGGGCGAGGTGCGGTTCTCGGGAGAGGCGGCGCCCGCCCTCGCGGACCGCGACGCCTGGCGGCAGCGGGTCGCCTGCGTGTACCAGAAGTCGACGATCATTCCGGCGCTGACCGTCGCCGAGAACCTGTTCCTCAACCGCCAGACCACCGGCGGCATGATCAGCTGGCGGACACTCCGGGCGAAGGCCCGCGAACTGCTCGCCACGTACGAGGTGGAGGTGGACGCGGAGGCACTCGCCGGCGACCTGAACGTCGAACAGCGGCAGCTCGTGGAGATCGCCCGCGCGCTGTCGTTCGGCGCGCGGTTCATCATCCTCGACGAGCCGACGGCCCGGCTGGACGGTCCGGCCATCGAGCGGCTGTTCACCCGCATGCGGGCGCTGCGCGAGCAGGGCGTGACGATGATGTACATCTCCCACCATCTCGATGAGGTGTACGAGATCTGCCAGAGCGTCACCGTCTTCCGCGACGCCCGGCATGTCATGACCAGATCGGTCGCCGAGCTGCCGCACGACGAGCTGGTGGCGGCGATGACGGGCGAGGCCACGGCGGCGTACGAGGCCAGGACCCGCGGCGCCGCGAACGGCGACGTGGTCCTGTCGGCCGAGAGACTGTCGCTGGCCGGCCGCTTCCAGGCCGTCGACCTGGCGGTCAGGAGCGGCGAGGTGGTCGGGCTGGCCGGATCCGGCAGCAGCGGCAAGGTCGGCCTGGCCGAAACCCTGGTCGGCCTGCGCAAACCCGACTCGGGCACCGTCACGGTCAACGGCACCCAGGTCAGGCCGGGCGACGTACCGGCCGCCCTGGGGGCGGGCCTCGGCTTCGTGCCGGAGGACCGCAACCGCGAGGGCTTCGTCCCGCTGCTCTCGGTGGGGGAGAACGGCACGCTTCCGATCGCCCGCAAGCTCGGCAGGTACGGCCTCATCTCACCGACGAGACGCCGGAACAAGGCCTTGCGACTGATCGAGGATCTGGACATCAAGACCGAAGGGCCCGACCAGCCCGTCGGTGATCTGTCTGGAGGAAACGCGCAGAAGGTGGTGTTCGCGCGGGCGCTGGTCGACGACCCGTCCGCGCTGGTGGTGATCAACCCAACCGCGGGCGTCGACGTCAAGGCCAAACAGGCCCTGCTCGGCGCCGTCGAGGACGCGGTCGAGCGGGGAGCGGGAGCCGTACTGGTCTCCGACGAGCTCGACGACCTGCGCATCTGCGACCGGGTGCTGGTGATGTTCCACGGCAGGGTCGTGAAAGACGTGCCGCGTGGGTGGACCGACCATGAGCTCGTAGCCGTGATGGAAGGCATTGAAGAGTGACAACCACACTGTCTGCGCCGGCCCCCCGGGTGCGGCTCGCCAGGTTCCGGGACCTCACGCTGGTGCCGGTGATCCTGATCCTGCTCATCGTGGGCGCGTTCCTGGACCCGATCTTCTTATCGGTCGGCAACCTGACGAACGTACTCCAGCAGCAGGCGTCGATCTCACTGCTGGTGCTGGCCGAGGCGCTGATCCTGATCGCCGGCAAGTTCGACCTGTCGCTGGAGTCGACGGTCGGCATGGCTCCGGCGATCGCGGTGATGCTGGTGATCCCGGCGTCGGCCGGTGGGTTCGGGCTCGGCCTGCCCGGGCCGTTGGTGATCCCGCTCTGCCTGCTGATCGGGGCGGCGATCGGGGTGTTCAACGGGTTCCTGATCATCAAGTTTCAGCTGTCGGCGTTCATCGTCACGCTGGCCATGCTGATCATCGTGCACGGCCTGCAGCTGGGCCCGACCGAGGGCAAGACGCTGTTCGAGCTGCCCGACTCCATCCTCTACCTGGGCAGCGCCATCTGGCTCGGCCTGCCGGCGGCGATCTGGATCGCGGCCGTACTGTTCGCGGCGGGCATCGTCGGGCTCGGCTACTTCCGGCTCGGGCGCTCGCTCTACGCGATCGGCGGCAACGCCGACGCGGCGCGGGCGGCGGGCATCCGGGTGGACCGGGTGCTGTGGGGAGTGTTCATCCTCGGCGGTACGCTCGCGGCACTCGCCGGCGTCCTGGAGACCGGACGGCTCGGCGCCATCGGCTCCAACCAGGGCGTGGGCTGGATCTTCATGGTGTTCGCCGCGGCCGTCATCGGCGGCGTCAGCATGGACGGCGGCAAGGGCACGATCCTCGGTGCGCTCACCGGCGTGCTGGTGATCGGCCTGGTCCAGAACATCCTCACTCTCAAGGGCGTCTCCGGTTTCTGGCAGCCGGTCGTCTATGGGTGCATCATCCTGATCGCACTCATCATCAGCCGGATCGCCGGCGGAAAGGCCCAGGACTGATGGAACGCATCGCACTGCGTACCAGGCTCAAACCCGGTTACGAGGAGACCTACGACCGGGAGCACGCGAGCATCCCCGCCGAACTGGAGGCGGTCATGCGGGCCAACGGCGTGCACTCCTGGCGCATCTTCCGCGACGGACTCGACCTGTTCCACTTCGTCGAGGTCGACGACTACGCCGCGCTGCAGGCGGCGCTCAAGGACGATCCCGCCGACCAGGCGTGGCAGGTCCAGATGAACCGGCTGCTCGACGGCGACTTCGACAAGGGCGCCGGCGGGCTCGCGCTGGTCTGGGAAATGACGTGACGAATGCTGACCTGGAGAACGACATGATCGAACTGCCCCGCCACGGCTTCGGAGCGGCGCCGATCGCCGGCCTCTATGAGGCGGTCAGCGACGAGCAGGCCCGCGCGACCGTGGACGCCGCCTGGTCTCATGGCGTGCGGCTGTTCGACACGGCCCCGCACTACGGGGTCGGCCTGTCCGAACGCCGCCTCGGCGCCGCACTCGCCGGGCGCGAGGGCTACGTGCTCTCGACCAAGGTCGGCCGCCTGCTGGTCCCCTCCACCATGGGCGGTCGTGACGAGCAGGGCTTCGACGTACCGGCCGCTTTCGAGCGCGTCTGGGACTTCTCGGGCGACGGCGTACGGAGATCTCTGGAGGAGTCGCTGGCCCGGCTCGGCCTGGACCGCGTCGACATCGCCCTGATCCACGACCCGGACGCCCACGCCGACCAGGCCATCAGCGAGGCGTACCCGGCGCTGGCCGAGCTCCGCTCGCAGGGCGTGATCGGCGCGATCGGCGTCGGCATGAACCAGTGGCAGGTGCCGCTGCGCTTCGTCCAGGAGACCGACATCGACGTGGTCATGCTGGCCGGCCGCTACACGCTGATCGACCAGTCGGGGCTCCCGCTGCTCGACGCCTGCGCCGACCGGGGCGTGCGCGTGCTCGCGGCGGGCGTCTTCAACAGCGGCCTGCTGGCCACCTCCGCCCCTGGGGGCACCTACAACTACGAGCCCGCTCCCGCCGAGGTGCTCGACCGCGCCAGACGGATCGCCAAGGTCTGCGAGAGGTACGACGTGCCGCTCCCGCAGGCGGCCATGGCCTTTCCGCTCCGGCACTCGGCGGTGGCCTCGATCGTCATCGGGGCCCGGTCGCCGGAGGAGGTGGCGAGCAACGCGGCGCTCTGGGAGCGTCCGGTGCCCGACAACCTGTGGTCGGAACTGGAGGCCGAGGGCCTCCTGTCGCGACCGGCCTAGCTCTCGAGACCGGCTTCGCTCTCGCGACCGGCCTACCGTGGATCGCTGAACGTCCCGGCCACGTCGCTCGCAACTGCGGCAGACGTGGCCGGTTCAGCCATCGGGGACGTAGCTGGCCTAGCGGCCCGTAGGCGGTAGTTGGTTCAGCCGCCGTAGGCGTAGTTGGCGATCCACAGCCCCGGGATCACCTCCACCTCGTCGAGCCCCTCGAACCCCAGCCGCTCGTACAGCTTCCTGGCCGGCGCGTTGGCCCGGCCGGTGGACACCACGATCCTGCGGCCACCCGCCCGGCTCATGACCTCCTCGACGAGCGCCCGTCCCACTCCTCGCCGATGCGCCGCGGGATCGACCACCAACCGGTCGATGTCCACCTCATCTACCGCCTCGCTCCACGCGACGGCACCCACCAACAACTCGTCCTCGTCGAACGCCCCCACCCACCGCAACGGCCGCGCCCGCAGCTCATCGAGCGTCTCACTCAACGGGGGAATCCGGTCATCCTCGATGATCTTCGCCTCGACCGCGTACGCGGCATGCTGAACCGCCAGCAACCGAGGCCCCACCGACTCACTATCAGGCGATATTTCGGAAATCTGCATCCCCCGAGTATCGCCTAGCCGATCTCCCACAACGCGCTCACCGGCATCGCCCGCATCCGGTCGCCGAACGAGTAGGTCTGGTCGCCGGTATAGAGCACGAGACGGTCAAGAGATAGCGGCCCGGCCGCGGATCCCGGTCGACTTGGGACTTGATGGCAAGCAGCAGGTCGGGGACTCGCTGGATCTCGTCGATGACCATCAGGTCCGGGAACGCCACAAATCCAGGTTGCGGAGGCCGACCATGATCCGGGGTGCCGGGTAAGCCGGCACGGGCGCGCGGCGACGTGCTCCAGATGGCGGGCGAGCACGTCGATCGGGGACGATGGCACGCGAATGCGGCCCCTGTTCTTGATCGACTGGTGTAGACAGCCGACGATCATCAGGGGTCGCGTTTGTCATGCGTACCCGGGGGTGCCGCTCAACCGCGTCATGCGAACGCTTCGGCCCTGGTGGCAAGCCCGATACCGGTTGCGAGATACGTAAGACGCTTCACCGCGGCCCTCCTAATAAGTGCCATCGATGTTCTCCCGGTTATTGGAGCCAAGATCGTTGCTCTTGACGGGAGTCGTCATACAGCCGAGGCGGGAATCGGTCTTGTTGAGCATGGGTGTGGAGTAGTCGCCGTGCTGCAGGCCGACAGCGTGTCCGGTCTCATGGCAGACCAGCCCATAGGTGTAATTTCCGTTGCCTCGGATGCGAATGTACTGCTGGTCGCATTTGTAATGCGCTCCGCCGCGCGCATTGCACCACGTCATACCATCTGCACTGTCCGGAACGCTTGTCGAGCCCTCCTGGTAGACGATGTCGGTCTCCGCGCTCCCCTCGAACACCGGCGACGAGTCGTAGTGGAAGGCCAAATCCGTGGGCCGGTACTCTCCGTCAATGGCGTCGTTTACCGTCGACCGGTCCTCCGACTCCAGCTTGTATTCGCCGCTGCTGTCCATGTAGAAATAGACCTCGCGATTGTCGGTCTGGCATGGTGGATGGCCCATGCTGAGCACGCAGCTACTGCCGGTGCTTTCGGTCGGGAACATGTTGTCGGTGACGGCGGCCCAGGCCACCCCGACCGCCACCATCAACGGCACGAGAGCCATCGCGATCACGCCGGTAATCCGTCGTCGAGCGGGCCCGCGACTGAATGCTGACATTCTTCTCCTTCGGAAGTCATGAAACACGACGTGTACCGCCCGGCACACGTGCCACATGGCACATGAGTATGGAAGGACGGCGAGGTCACGCATGGGCATGAAACACGTACGGTGCCGCGCAATGGGCGGCACCGTACGACTCAGGGTCAGCCTTTATCGGCCTCGCCGGTAGCCTGTTCCAACTGGTTTGGGGGAGGCCTCTTTCCAGAAGCCCTCGAGCAGAGGGCAACCCGATGCTCAGCCGCAGGTGGCCGTCGGAGGCGGTTCGAACTGCTGTCTTTCCCCAGGCTGGGTCGCCTTCAGCTTGGCGGCGAGGGCGTCCGCGCTGTTGCCTGCCATTTCCTCTTCCAGTCCGGCGTTCGGACCGGCGTCGGCCGCCAGCGTGCGTGCCTCGGCGGCGCTCTGCGCGTGGCCCTCCTCCTCGCCCTGGCCGATGATGTCGCCGTCGAAGGGCAGCTCCGAACCCTCGCCGAGCCCCATCCACTTTGCGGGCTCCGGGGTGTCGCCCTCGGCGCAGTGCTGCCCTTCCCAGGTGATGGCCAGGATGTACTGGTGCCCGGGTTCGATGCGCGGCCGATCGTATATGGCCGTCGCGGTCGGACTGTTCAGGTTCCCCTCGGTGAAGGTCCAACCGGACGCGTTGTACTCCCACTCCTTCGGGGCCGGCTGGGCCGCGTCCTCCCGCGACCACAGCACTTTCTTGACCTCCAGCTTCACCTTCCGCCCGATCAATCCTTCCCCTCGCTCGATCTCGATCTGGGCGGGCGGGATCGTCTCCTCGGAGGCGGCGCTGACGACGACCACATGGTCGGCGTACGTCACCCAGTCCGTGGCCGTGATGCTGGGCAGGCGGTCGTCTCCGTCGGCCATCACGACCCGGCGCGGCGCGGGCGCGACGTCGGCGGCATTCACAGTGGCGACTCCCGCGACGGCGAGAGCCGCGGCGAGCCCGATACCGGTTGCGATATACGTAAGACGCTTCACCGGGGCCCTCCTAATAAGTGGCATTGATGTTCTCCCGGTTATTGGAGCCAAGATCGTTATGGTCGGTGGAAGGGGTCACCAGACAGCCGAGGCGGGAATCGGTCTTCCTGAGCATGGGTGTGGAGTAGTCGCCGTGCTGCAGGCCGACGGCGTGTCCGGTCTCATGGCAAACTCTCGCGTAGGTGTAACGCCCGTTGCCTCGGATGCGAATGTACTGCTGGTCGCATTTGTAATGCGTGCTACTGACCCCATTGCACCACGTCCTACCGGCCGCACTGTCCGGGAGGCCGGTCGAGCCCTCCTGGTAGATGATGTCGGTCTCCGCGCTCCCCTCGAACACCGGCGACGAGTCGTAATGGAAGGCCAGATCCGTGGGCCGGTACTCTCCGTCAATGGCGGCGTTGACCGTTGACCGGTCCTCCGACTCCAGCTTGTATTCGCCGCTGCTGTCCATGTAGAAATAGACCTCGCGATTGTCGGTCTGGCATGGTGGATGGCTGCCCGTGCTGACCACGCAGCTACTGCCGGTGCTTTCGGTCGGGAACATGTTGTCGGTGACGGCGGCCCAGGCCACCCCGACCGCCACCGTCAACGGCACGAGGGCCATCGCGACCACACCGGTAACCCGTCGTCGAACGGGCCCGCGACTGAATACTGACACTCTTCTCCTTCACGAAGTCATGGGCGCTTGATGTACCGCTTTATACATGGGCATGAAACACGTACAGCGCCGCACTGATATCGTTCGCAAACGCCGACGACCCGATGTTTCACATACTTCAACTCATTGCGCAGAAGACATGGCTACAGCCCCGGACAGAAAGACGCTACGACGCCGTTCTTCCGTTCCTCTTCCATTCCTCTTCCGTTGTAACGGCACCGGTCGCGGCGTGTGATACAGGTAGAAAGCCAGGTCGCGGGGGTTGCCGAGCGAGCGGCGGATGAGCAGGCGGTGCGTGGGTCACATGGCCCCAACGGCGTTGTCGAGCGCACAGTCGACCAGCCCTGCCGTCTCGGGCGAAATGGGGTGACGTGCGCGTGCCCAGCAGGTATTGCCGCGCAGCATCAGGCTGCAGGGCGCACGAGCAGAACAGGCGCAGGCGCACGCGACGGCCTGCTCGCCCTGGCTCACCCACAGCCTGGGCGCCCGCATCGGTCGCCCGCGCATTGACCCCGCCAAGATCTCGACGGACGCTGCACAAGGCTCCGCTCCCTTCGGTGCGGTGCCTGTCCCGCTGAGGCGCAAACGGTTGCCGTCCGTATCTCCGGTATGGGCCGACCGGTAATGGGGCCGCTCAACCAGGGCAGCTTCTAGGTGCGCAGCGTTCTTCGACGACTGGAGGAAACATGATCGAATACGGTCAACCCAACCCGGCAGCCGGCCCGCCGCTCGTCGCCGTCGAGGGGACGCCTCGTGAGATGGGGGCCGAGATCGGCCGCAGGACCAGCGAACTCGTCGAGCGGAGCCTGGAGACGTACCTGCGCAGGTTCCGTGACGACGTGGGCCTGTCGGACGCCGACGTGCTGCGCTGGGGTGCCACCTATCTCGCTGTGGCTCAGGGTTACGACCGTACGATCGCGGAGATGCTGGAGGGCCTGGCCGAGGGTGCGGGCCGGCGGGTCGAGCACATCACGGCGCTCAACGCGCGTACCGAGCTGCTCTACGGGACCGGCTACCACGACGAGGGCTGCACCTCGGTGGCGGTGTTGCCGCAGTACACGCGCGACGGCCACACCCTGCTCGCGCAGAACTGGGACTGGAACCCCGAGCAGGGACCCGTCACGTTCCTGCTGGCGACCCGCGACACTGAGGGCTTCTCGGTGCTCACGCTGGCCGAGGCGGGCATGCTGGCCAAGAGCGGCCTGAACTCGGCGGGCCTCGGGGTCTGCGCCAACCTGCTCGTCTCCGACCTGGACACCGGCGGCGAGGGCGTGCCGTACCACTATCTGCTGCGCGGGGTGCTGAACTCGCCGCGGATCAGCACCGCCTTGCGCAGGACGCTCAACGTGCCCCGCGTCTCCTCGGGGAACGTGCTCATCGCCGACGCCGGAGGTGAGGCGATCGACCTTGAGGTGGCGCCCGGGGTGTTCGGGCACCTGCTGCCGGAGGACGGCCTGCTGGCCCACTCCAACCACTTCCAGTGCCCGCTTCCGCTGCATGATGAGAAGGTGGCGGCCTCGGCTCTGACGCTGTTGCGGCCCGCGCGGATGCGGCATCTGCTGGAGGACGCGGCGCGCGTACGGGCGGTGACCGTCGAGGACATCGTGGCGGCGCTGCGCGACCACTTCTCCTTCCCTGACGGCATCTGCCGCCACCGTGATCCGGACGTCGCGGAGGCCGATCTGTCCACGACGGTGTACTCGATCGTGATGGATCTTGATGAGCGTGTGCTGTCCATCGCGAGCGGGCCGCCCTGCGAGAACCAGTACGCGCGCTGGCGCCTGGACGACGTCTTCACTCAGGGCGCCGTGCCCGCCCTGCACGCGATACCGGAGGAGTCGGTTGGGGCTAGGCGGGGATGAAGAGCCAGGACTTCGACGCCCCCGGCTCGTAGGGGGAGTCGAGGCGCTTGGCGATCACGCCGGGCAGCCCCTGCTCGCGGGCCGCCTGCCGTACCGGCTTGGCCTGGCCCGGCCACGCGGGGGCGGTCTGCCAGCGGGCGGAGGCCGGCTTGAGCGCTTCCAAGGCCGCGCGGCGGGTCGTGTACGGCAGCGCGACCAGGGAGTGGCCGTCGTCGTAAAGGAGGTCATAGCAGACCAGGACCTCCGTGCCCGCCATCGTGACCACCTCGCCGTCCAGCACCGCCGTGCGGCTGCCGAACGACGCCGCGAGCGGGCGCAGCCAGGGATAGCGCCGCGCCGCCTCCGTACGCCCGCCGTCGATCGCCACCAGCACGCGCTCCCCGCCCCACGCGAACTCGAACGCGTAGTCGGCCACGTCACGTGGCAGCCGGGTCCGTTCGACCGGGAGCATCGGGTCGAGCGGGGGCAGGGGGTCGCGGGAGGGCGGGTCCATGCGGTGGATCATCCAGTTCTTGCCGTTCGTCGGGAACAGCACGAACCGTCCTGCGGCTCGCGAGCCGTGCAGCACGACCTTGACCTCGCGGTCGGACCACTTCTCGGTCTCGTACGTGCCGCGGTCCCAGACCGTCATCGTGCCGCCGCCGTATTCGCCCTTGGGGATCTCGCCGTGGAAGTCGAGGTATTCCATCGGGTGGTCCTCGGTCCGTACGGCCAGGTGATTGACGCGTGGGTCGGCCGGCAGGCCCTTGGGGATCGCCCAGGAGGCGAGCACGCCGTCGCGCTCCAGTCGCAGGTCCCAGTGCAGGGCGCGGGCGTGGTGCTCTTGGATCACGAACGCCGCCCCGTCGCCCGACTCGGGGGCCGTGTCGGGGACGGGCTCGGGGGTACGGCTGGCGTCGCGTTTACTGCGATATTTCTCCAGTTTGTCGGCCACGCCGGGGTATCTACCCTCAGTCGAGGGCCTTGCGCAGCCAGGATTCCACTCCCGCGATGTGCACCGTGGCCCACGAGCGGGCCACGTCGGGCTGACGGGTCGCGATGGCCTCGTAGATCGCGGTGTGCTGCTCCCGCGTCTTCTCCATCGCGCCCTCCTGGGTCAGCCCGCGCCAGATCCGCGCCCGGGTCGTCGGCCCGGACAGGCTCTCGATGAACGAGCAGAGCACGCTGTTGCCCGAACCCCGCGCGATCCGGTGGTGGAAGTCCAGGTCGTTGGCCACCAACTCCTCCACCGTGGGCGAGTCGGGCAGCGACTCCAGGATCACCCGGAGCTCGTCGATCTCCCCGTCGGTCATCTGCTCGGTCGCCATCGCCGTCGCCGCGGGCTCCAGGATGCGGCGTACCTCGAAGAACTGGATCACCGTGTCGTCGCGATGCAGGTCGAGCACGAACGACATGGTGTCGAGCAGCAGGCGCGGCTCCAGGCTGGTGACGTAGGTGCCGTCTCCCTGGCGTACGTCGAGGACGTTGATCAGCGCCAGTGCTCGTACGGCCTCGCGGAGCGAGTTGCGCGACAGGCCGAGGCGCTCGGCCAGGTCGGCCTCCTTCGGCAGCCTGTCGCCGGGCGTGAGCTCGCCCGAGAGGATCATCTGCTTGATTTTGTCGATGGCTGCGTCGGTGACCGCCACACTTTTCTCCCTAGACATCGGATGTCTAGGATTCTAGGGCCTGGAAGCGCACCGTATCGACTCCGGAGACGCGGCGAATCACACCACGCGCCTCCAGCGTGCGCAGATGCGCGGCCGCCTCTCCCGCGGCCATGCCGCGCAGGACGGGGGACAGGTCGTCCCAGGGCCGGTTCCAGGTCATCATCGCGGCGGTCTCCCAGATGGTCAGCGGTTGCGCGCGCTCGGCCAGGAGGGCGCCGAGTCGCTGGAGCTTCTCCTCGTGATGGTGGCGGATCTCCGCGGCGCGCGCGGCTACATCCGGAAATATCCATTCATGGGCGGGAAGCGCGTCCAGCGGGCCCAGCTCGCCGACGCGGTCCAGCGACTCCAGAAAATCCCCCAACGGATCAACATCGTCCCGGTCATAGGGATAAATCCCGACGTGGGGGGTGATGTCGGGGAGGACGTGGTCGCCGGTGAACAGGCGGTCGGCGTCCTCCAGGTGCAGGCAGATGTGGCCGGGGGTGTGGCCCGGTGTGTGTACGGCCCGCAGCTTGCGGCCCGGCAGGTCCACCAGGTCGCCGTCGCGCAGCTCGCGGTCGGGCAGCGCGGGCGTGTCCGGGCGGCCGGCGGTCGCGACCGCCACGTCCTCGTGCCCGGCCCCCGCCCGCCTGAGCATGTCGGCCTGGAAGTCGCGGTGTTCGCCTTCGGCGAGGTTGTGCATGAGCCTGACCAGCGCGGCGTCCGATTCGTGCATGGCGATCCAGGCGCCGGACTCCGCCCTGACCTGACCGGCCAGCCCGGCGTGGTCGGGGTGGAAGTGGGTGACGACCACGCCTCTGACCGCGCTCACATCAAGACCGAGCGTCCGCAGGCCGCCGCTGAGGGCCGCCCAGGCGTCCGGGTGGTTCCAGCCGGCGTCCACCAGCACGGGGCCCTTGGGGGAGTCGACGGCGTAGACGAGTGTGTAGCCGAGCGGGTTGCCGGGGATCGGCACGGGCACGCTCCACACCCCGCCGCCGAGGTCCTGCGGGCGCTGCTCGGTGTACGGCCTGCGCCGGGTCGTCTTCATGCTGGGGCCCCCGTTGAGCGTGCTTGTACTTGGTCGAGTGTGCGGGAGGGAAACGTGAGATCGGTACGGGTTTTCCCCGGACACGGCCGCGGATGACTCGCCCGGCGGGTCCACGCGGTGGTGGGACGGCCGTCCCCTGTCACGTGATGCGTTCGATGATCGTGGCCGTCGCCAGCGCCCCGCCCGCGCACATCGTGACCAGCGCGGTCGCCGAGTCCGAGCGCTCCAGCTCGTGCAGCGCCGTCGTGAGCAGCCGCGCCCCCGTGGCACCGACGGGGTGGCCGAGCGCGATCGCGCCGCCGTTGACGTTGACGCGGTCGAAGTCGGGCTCGTGCACGCTCGCCCATGACAGCACGACCGACGCGAACGCCTCGTTCACCTCGAACCTGTCGATGTCGCCGATCGTCATCCCGGCCGTCGCGAGCACCTTCGCCGTCGCGTCCACCGGCCCATCCAGGTGGTAGTACGGCTCCGCGCCGACGAGGGCCTGGGCCAGGATCCGCGCCCGGGGGCGCAAGCCGTGGCGCAGGGCCGCCTCCTCGCTCATCACCAGCACCGCGGCGGCGCCGTCGGAGATCTGCGACGAGGTGCCCGCGGTGTGCCGGCCGCCCTCGCCCATCACCGGCTTGAGGCCGGCCAGCCCGTCGACGGTGGTCTCGCGTAAGCCCTGGTCCCTGCGCACCTGCCCGACGGGCACGATCTCCCGCTCGAACCGCCCGTCGGCCCACGCCTTGGCAGCCAGCTGCTGCGACCGCGCCCCGAACCAGTCGAGCCGCTCGCGGGTCAGCCCGCGCCGGTCCGCGATCCGCTCGGCCGCGGTGAACTGGTCGGGCAGGTCGATGTTCCAGTCGTCAGGCTTCGGCTTGGCCGGCAGGACGTTGCTGCCGAGCGGCGCCCGGCTCATCACCTCGACCCCGCACCCGATGCCCACGTCGATGACGCCGGCCTGGATCATCGCCGCCGCCAGGTGTACGGCCTGCTGCGACGATCCGCACTGCGCGTCGACCGTGGTCACTCCCGTTTGGTACGGCAGCCCCGCGTACAGCCAGGAGTGCCGTCCCACATGCCCGCCCTGCTCGCCCGCCTGGGTCACGCACCCGGCGAAGACCTGGCCGACGATCGCCGGGTCGATCCCGGAGCGCTCGATCAGGCCGTTGAGCGCGGTGGCCAGCACCTGCTGCGGTTTGAGCTCGGCCAGCCAGCCGCCACGCTTGCCGATGGGGGTGCGGACGGCCTCGACGATCACCGGTGTGCCCACAGTAGCCTCCAGAATGATGCTCTGGACGTGACTGTAACGGGTTCTAGTTTCCGGTGGAAGCCCCGCTCAGCGTGCGAGGCAGCCCGAAGGTGTCGAAGAGGCCCAGGTCGAAGAACATCGCGACATGGCTGACCCGCGAGCCGGTGAACGTGAGCACCGGCAGCCCGAACGCGTCATAGACATCCCCGTGCCGCAGATACATCCCGAACGCCGGCTGCCCGTTCGCCTCGACCGGCACCAGCCGCAGGTCGCCGGGCTGCTTCGCCGGGCAGTTGGTCGCGATGAGCCGGCCGATCTCCTCGGCGCCCTGATACCAGCCGGTGAACGGCGGCATCTCCCAGACCGCGTCCTTCGTGAACAGCTCCACGATGCCCGCCACGTCGTAATTCTCGAACGCCGCCACGTAGCGGTCGAGCTGCGCCCGCTGCTCGGCCGTCAGCGGCTCGATGGGGTCGTCGAGGCTCGGCGCCACCTCGTCGAGCTGGGCATGGGCGCGTTGCAGCGCGCTGTTGACCGCGACGGTCGTGGTGTCGAGCACCTCGGCCACCTCGGCGGCCCGCCACTTGAGCACGTCGCGCAGGATCAGCACCGCCCGCTGCCTGGGCGGCAGGTGCTGCAGCGCGGCGATGAGCGCGAGCCGGATGCTGTCGCGCGAGGTGACGATGGCGGCGGGGTCGTCGGCCCCGGCGCCGACCATCCCGGTGGGCACGGGCTCCAGCCACGGCACCTCGTTGCCCTCGACCAGAGGCCCGGTCGCCTCGGACGCGGGCGCGCCGAGCCCGGTCGGCAGCGGCCGCCGGCCCCGGCTGTCGAGCGCCGTCAGGCAGGCCGTCGTGGCGATGCGGTAGAGCCAGGTGCGCAGGGACGAACGTCCCTCGAACCCGTCATAGGCGCGCCACGCGCGCAGATAGGTCTCCTGGACGAGATCCTCGGCGTCGTGCACCGACCCCAGCATGCGGTAGCAGTGCGCCAGCAACTCGCGCCGCATCAGGTCGGTCTGCCGCAGGAACTCCTCATTCGACGGCCGCTCAGTCATGCCTCCCTGTATAGCCCCCGCCACCGACAAATCGACGAGTCTCAGGGACGTACAGAGAGGACGATCTTCCCCGTCGTACGGCCGGACTCGCCCAGTTCGTGGGCTTTGGCCGCGTCCGCCAGCGGCAGCACGGCGGCCACCTCGGCCCGTAGTTTCCCGGCCTTCGCCAGTGCGGCCAGCGCCCGCATCGTGGCGTGGTCGGGCTCGACGAGCATCGCCGCCGACCGGATGCCCCGCTCGGCGGCCCGCGCGTGCAGGCTCTCGTCCAGGAGCGAGAGGGCCAGCGAGACGATCGTGCCGCCCTGGCGCAGGGTGCGCAGCGAGCGCGGGCCGTAGTCGCCGCCCATGGTGTCGATCACCACATCGACGTCGCGGACGACCTCGGCGAAGTCCTCGCTCCGGTAGTCGATCAGCTCGTCGGCGCCGAGGTCGCGGAGCCACTCGTGCTTGGCGGCGCTGGCCGTACCGATCACGTACGCGCCGCGCGCCTTGGCGATCTGCACGGCGAAGTGCCCCACACCGCCCGCCGCCGCGTGCACGAGCACCCGCTGACCCTCCGTCAGCCCGGCGGTGTCCACCAGCGCCTGCCAGGCGGTCAGCGCGGCGAGAGGGATCGCGGCCGCCTGGTTGTGGTCGAGGTTCGCGGGCTTGGGGGCGAAATGGCGGGCGGGGGCGCTCACGTACTCGGCGTAGGCGCCGTGGCCGAACGGAAAGCGGAGCATGCCGAAGACCTCGTCACCGGGCTGGTAAAGGGTCGTGCCCAGGCCCACCTGCTCGACGACGCCGGAGACGTCCCAGCCGAGCACGAACGGCGGCGCCCCCAGCTGGCCGCCGCTGGTCCGGGTCTTCCAGTCCGCGGGGTTGACCCCGGCCGCGTGCACTCGCACGAGCACCTCGGTCGGTCCCGGCGTGGGCCTGTCCATCTCGATCGTCTTCAGTACTTCTGGTCCGCCCAGGGCGTCCTGGCTGATCGCGCGCATCTTCATACGGTCAAGCCTGCTGTGTCGGGTTGGGGGGCTGCGAGTGGCCCGAAGGCCAAGATGTGTAAAGATCGGGCCATGCATCGTGTGGTCGTACTGGCGCTGCCGAACGTCATCCCGTTCGAGCTGAGCGTGCCGTCCAGGATCTTCTGCACGGCACGCGATCCGGGAGGCGAGCCGCTGTACGAGGTGATCACCTGCACGCTCGACGGCCGCCCCGTCGCCACGGCCGCCGACTACACGATCGCTGTCGAACACGACGCGGGCGCGCTGGCGAGCGCCGACACCGTCGTCATCCCCGCCGCCGCCGGCTTCGCGGACATCACCGGCCCGGAGTCGCTGCCTCCCGAGCTCCTCGACGCCCTCTCCTCGATACGGCCGGGCACCCGCGTCGTCTCGATCTGCATCGCCACCTTCGTCCTCGCGGCCGCGGGCCTCCTCGACGGCCGCCCGGCCACCACCCACTGGCGGCACGCCGAGCGCTTCGCCCGCCTCTTCCCCGAGGTGCGGATGGACTCGGACGTGCTGTTCGTGGACGACGGGGACGTGCTCACCTCGGCGGGCGCGTCGGCGGGCGTGGACCTCTGCCTGCACCTGGTACGGCGCGACCACGGCAGCGAGATCGCCAACCAGGTGGCCCGCCACTGCATCGTCCCCCCGTGGCGGGACGGCGGCCAAGCCCAGTACGTAGAACGCCCGGTCCCCGAACCATCGGCCTCAGGCACCGCGCCCACCAGGGCGTGGGCCCTCCAGCACCTGTCCACCCCGCTCCAGCTGGCCGACCTGGCCGAACACGCGGGCATGAGCAGACGCACCTTCACCCGGCACTTCCGCCACGAGGTAGGCCAGAGCCCCGGCCAATGGCTGCTCCAGCAACGCGTGGAGCTGGCCAGACACCTCCTGGAGAGCACGGACCTGCCGGTGGACCGGGTGGCGGAGCAGTCGGGCTTCGGCACGGCGGCCTCCCTGAGGCAGCACCTGCACGCGTCACTGGGGGTGTCCCCGCACGCGTATCGCCGCACCTTCAGGGCTGTCGGCTGACGGCAACTAGAGGTCGTTGACCAGCCGTGCGGCGGCGATCTCGATGCGGCGCTGGATCTGCTCATAGGTGCGGCGCCCGCGCAGCATCTCCAGGAGCTCCTGCACCCACACGCTGGACAACGACCCCGCCAGGTCGAGCTGCACCTCGCTGGCCCGATCCCGCGTGAGGTCGGCCGACACGCGCAGCAGCAGCCCCGTCATCCGGTCGCCGAACGGCGTCTCCACCTCGGCCATGATCAGTGACCGGATCAGCGCGTCGGCCAGCTCCGGCTCGCGCATGAGGCCACGCGTGGCGCGCATCAGGACGTCGACCGCGCGGCCCGCCGGGGTGGAGGCGCTGGGCGGACGGCGCTGGATGCTGCTCTCCAGCAGGTCGATCTCCTCGCCGACGACCGCCACGACCAGGTCCATCTTCGACGGGAAGTAGCGGTAGAGGGTGCCGAGCGCGACCCCCGCCCGCTCGGCGACCGTGCGCATCTGCATGGCCTCGACGCCGCCGCGCGAGGCCAGGGCGGCGGCCGCCTGGACGATGCGCTTGCGGCGCTGGTGCTGGCTACGCGTACGGACGCTGTGACCGCCGGACGTGGAATGGCTCTCCATGATCCCCTCGGTGTCGCTGGGGGGCGCGGCGGTGGTCGCCTGCGGGGTACGCATGAGAACACGTTATCTGATTTCTCGATAACTCGGCTTGTTACCCGCGAGTCACAAAGAGCCTGCATAGGCGCATGTCTGTGGCGCTACAGGCATATATCCAGACTTGTTGGGATGTGTCGTGGCTGGACAGATATTAGAATCTGTTCTAGTTTGCGGAACTGTTGACCGAGCGCTTGCTGGGAGGGTCGATGGCCGCGGACACACTCGCCGCCCTGCTACTGGCCCGGGCCGATGATGACCGTCCGGGGCTGGTGTTCGAGGATCGCGTGTGGTCGTGGCGCTCGGTCGTGGCCGCCTGCCGTACCGCCGCCGACTGGTTGACCGCTCGCTCCTTCGACGGGCCGCCGCACGTGGGGGTGCTCTGCGACAACGTTCCGGAGATGGTGTTCCTGCTGGGTGGGGCCGCGCTCTCCGGGCGGGTGCTGGTGGCGCTGAACCCGACCCGATCGGTGGCGGAGCTGACCCGCGACGCCCGGGCCACCGATGTCGGCCTCCTGCTGTGGGACGCGCCGTACGAGACGGTGGCGCGGTCCGTCGCCGAAGCCTCGGGTACGGCCTCGACGCCCGTCCCGGCCTGGGGCTCGGGGGACGCGCCTGATCTGCCTCTTCCGGGGCCCGACGCGAGCCCGCCGGATCCGGGCGCGTTGGTCATGCTGATCTTCACTTCCGGAACGTCCGGGCGGCCGCGGGCGGTGCGGATCACGCAGCGGAAGATCGCCGTCCCCGGCGTCTCGCTGGCCGTGATGCTGACCCCCGCCGACGCCGTCTACTGCGCGATGCCGCTCTTCCACTCCGGCGCCGTCATGGCCGCGTACGCCCCCGCCGTGGCGTCAGGGGCCGCGCTGGTGCTGCGTCGGAGGTTCTCCGCGTCGGGCCTGCTGCCGGACATCAGGCGATACGGCTGTACGTACCTCCACTACGTCGGCAAAGTGCTCTCCTACGTCCTGGCCACCCCACGACAGCCCGACGACGCCGACAACCCCCTGAAGCTCGCCTTCGGCAACGAGGGGAGCGCCACGGCGACCAGACGGTTCGGGGAGCGGTTCGGCTGTCATGTGATCGACGCGTTCGGGTCGACGGAGACGGCCATCTCGCTCACCCCGGACCCCATGGGACCGCCCGGCTGCCTCGGCAGGCTGCCGGCGGGCATCGAGATCCGCAGCTGGCTGACCGGTCTGCCGTGCCCGCCGGGCCGCGTCGAGGACGGGCGGCTGCTCAACCCCGACGAGGCGATCGGCGAGCTGGTGAACATCGGTGGCCTCGGCCTGTTCGACGGCTACTACAACGACCCGGAGGCCGACGCCGAGCGGATGCGGGAGGGCGCGTTCTGGTCGGGCGATCTGGCGTACGCGGACGCCGACGGCTACGTGTTCTTCGCCGGGCGGGGCACCGAACGGCTCCGCGTGGACGGCGAGAACCTGGCGGTGGCGCCCATCGAGGCGGTCCTGCGGGAGTTCCCGGGCGTGATCGAGGCGGCCGTTTACCCGGTGCCGGACGCGGCGGCCGGAGACCAGGTCATGGCGGCGCTGGTCCTGGAGGCGGCGTTCGATCCCGTGGCGTTCGCCGGGTTCCTCGCCGGGCGCCGCGATCTGGGTGCCAAGTCGTTCCCCCGGTACGTACGCATCTCTGATGGTCTGCCCCAGACCCCCTCGCACAAGGTGGTCAAGCGTGTCCTGGTGCAGGAGGGCTGGCGGACGGCCGACCCCGTCTGGTGGCGTCCTGCGGGCGCGGAGATCCGATTACTGGGCGGCGCGGACGTCGCGGTGATCGAGCGGGAGTTCGCCCGGCACGGCCGGCAACACCTTTTGGAGAAATAGTGGATTTCAACCTGGATGAGACCCAGCAGGACCTGCGTACCCTGACCGCCGCCCTCCTGGCGAAGGAGGCGACCTCGGAGCGGCTGGAGGCGCACGAGAAGAGCGGCCGGCCGTATGACGAACGGCTCTGGCAGGCGCTGTGCCAGGCGGAGCTGATGAGCGTGTGCGTGCCGGAGGACGCGGGCGGCGCCGGGCTCGGGCCCGTCGAGCTGGCCGTGGTGCTCCGCGAGCTCGGCGCGCGGGCCGCACCGGCGCCCGCGCTGGCGACACTGGTGAGCACACTCGTCCTGGCCCGCTACGGCACACCCGCGCAGCAGCGCCCGCCGGGTGACGGCGTCGGTACGGTGGCGCTGCGGGAGCCGGGCTGGGCGCCGGCGGCCCCGCCTGTGACCGCCGCTGAGAGGGATAGCGACGGGTGGGTGCTGACCGGCCGCAAGGTCGGGGTCCCGTACGGGAGCGAGGCGGCGTACATGCTGGTCACGGCCGCCGAGGGGGTGTTCCTGGTCACCGGCGGATGGACGGCGCGCCCGGAGTTCGCCGCCAACGGCGAGCCGCTGGCCACCATCGTGCTCAACCGGACCCCGGCCGAGCGGCTGGCCGGTCCGGAAGCGGTCTCCAGTCTGCGGCAGATCTTCACGGCGGCCGTCGCGGCCCAGGCGAGCGGCGTGTTAGCCGGCGCTCTCAAATTGACCACCGAGTACATCAAGAACAGGAAGCAGTTCGGCCGGGCCCTGGCCGAGTTCCAGGCGGTCACCGTACAGATCGCCGACGTCTACATCGCCACACGGGCGCTCGACGTGGCCGTGTGGTCGGGCGCCTGGCTGCTCGCCAACGACCTCCCGGCGGAGGAGGACCTGGCCGTGGCCGCCTTCCACGTCAGTGAGGCGTACAAGGCGCTCTTCACCTGCCAGCACCTGCACGGCGGTCTGGGCCTCGACGTGACGTACCCGCTGCACCGCTACTTCGCGCACGCCAAGCACCTGACGCACCTGCTCGGCGGCGCCGACGCCCAGCTCGACCTGATCGGAGCGCTCGTCTGATGCTGATCGACCTGACCCCCGACCAGCGCAGGCTCCGCGACGAGCTGCGCGAGTACTTCCAGAACTGCCTCACCGACGAGGACCGCCGCAAGATCTCCCAGGATCCGTTCGGCACCGCCTACATGGAGCACTGCCGCAGGCTCGGCCGCGACCGCAAGCTCGGCCTCGGCTGGCCGAAGGAGTACGGCGGCGCCGGTTACGGCCCGCTCGAACAGCAGATCTTCGCCAACGAGATCGCCCGCGCCGGAGTGCCGTACCCGATCATCACGCTGCAGACGGTCGGGCCCACCCTGATGCAGTACGGGACGCAGGAGCAGAAGGAGATGTTCCTGCCGAGCATCCTGGCCGGCGAGTGCCACTTCGCGATCGGCTACAGCGAGCCCGAGGCCGGTACGGACCTGGCCTCGCTGCGGACCACGGCGGTGCTCGACGGCGACCACTACGTCGTCAACGGCCAGAAGATCTTCACCAGCGGCGCCCACTACGCCCAGTACATCTGGCTCGCCACCCGCACCAACCCCGACGCCAAGAAGCACAAGGGCATCACGATGATGATCGCCTCGACCGACGATCCCGGCTTCTCCTGGACCCCGATCATCACCATGGACGGCCGGCACCACACGAACGCCACCTACTACGCCGACGTCCGCGTCCCGGCGAGCATGGTCGTCGGCGAGGTGGACAAGGGCTGGGACCTGATCGTCAACCAGCTCAACCACGAACGTGTCACGCTCGGTCCCGCCGGGAACCTCGGCCAGACCTACGACCGCTTCCTGGCCTGGGCGCGGCGTACCGGGCTGGTGGAGAATCCGGACGTACGACGGGCGCTCGGCAGGGTGCGGGCGTACTTCCGTACGAATGAGCTGCTCAACTGGCAGGTCGCGGCGAACATGGACCTCGGCTGGCTGGGCGCGCCCGACGCGTCGGCAACCAAGATCTACGCCTCGGAGCGAGTGCAGGAGGTCGGCCGGCTCATCGGCGACATCCTGGCCCGCTACGGCGACCCGTCGGACCCGGAGACGGCCGAGCTCCTGGAGCGCACCGATCACGGGGTGAAGGGCGCGGTGGTGCTGACGTTCGGCGGCGGGGTGAACGAGGTGCAGCGCGAACTGATCGCGATGCTCGGCCTGAACCTCCCGAGGCCGCCCCGATGACCGACCCCTCGACTCCCGAGTCTGTGATCCCCGGCCCCGCCACGCCCGACCTCTCCACGCCTGACCCCGCGAGCGTGGACAGGGAGTTGCGGGAGCTGGCGGACAAGCAGGTCGCCCTCGGGGAGATGCGCGGCACCCCCGCGGCCGATCCGGTGAACGTACCCATGATCAGGCACTGGCTGACCGCCCTCGGCGACGCGAACCCGGCCTACCTCGACCAAGGGGTCGCCCCGCCCGCGATGATCCAGGTCTGGACCATGCAGGGCCTCCGCCAGGACGCCAAGGATCGCTCGCCGGTCGACGACATGCTCGCCGCCCTGCAGGCGCACGGCTACACGGGCGTGGTGGCGACGAACTGCGAGCAGACCTATCACCGGTACGTACGGCTCGGCGAGCGCCTGACTCCGTCGACCCGCTTCACGAGCCTCGTGGGCCCGAAGCGGACGGCGCTCGGCGAGGGCTACTTCGCCACCTGGAATGTCACCTGGTACGGCGAGGCGGACGAACCAGTGGCCGAGATGATGTTCCGAATCCTGAAATTTCGCCCACGCACCGGCCAACGCCCCAGCTCCACGACCGCACCATCCGAGACCGCTCCATCTACGGCCGCAGCGTCCGAGACCGCGAAAGCCCCGGAGACCGGCCGTCGCGAGCTGTACCCCTTGCGTCCCGCCGTCAACGCCGACACGGCCTTCTTCTGGGAAGGCGTCCAGCAGGGCGAGCTGCGCATCCAGCGCTGCGCCGACTGCGGCGAGCTGCGCCATCCACCCGGCCCGATATGTCCCGCTTGCCGCTCCACCAACCGCACCCACACCGTGGCGAGCGGCCACGGCACCGTCTACAGCTACGTCGTCCACCACCACCCCCCGGTGCCGGGACGCGAGACGCCCTTCGTGGTGGCAGTGGTGGAACTGCCAGAAGGGGTGAGGATCGTGGGAAACATCGTGGACTGTCCGACCGACGCCGTCAGTATCGGCATGTCGTTGCGCGTGACGTACAGCGCGCTGGACGACGAACTAGTCCTGCCCATGTGGGCGCCAGAGGAGTCGTGATGGCGACGCTGACCGAAGACCAGGTCGAGATCGGTTCGGTGCTTCCTGAGCTGTCGATCGACCTCACGCCCACGGTGGTCGTCTCCACCGCCCTGGCCACCATGGACTTCACTCCGGTGCACCACGACGTCGAGCGCGCCCGCGCGCAGGGCTCCAAGGACATCTTCCTCAACATCCTGACCACGATGGGACTGGTGGAGAGGTACGTCACGGACTGGGCGGGTCCAGCGGCCATCATCAGGCGCATCAACGTCAAGCTCGGCGTCCCGGCGTACGCGGGCGACCGGCTCAGCTTCACGGGCACGGTCGTCTCGCAGGCGGCGGGAGAGCTCACGGTCGAGGTACGCGGCAAGGTCAGCCTCGGCGACCACGCCACCGGCACGATCACCCTCACTCTCCCCACAGCCCCCTGACCCGAAGGAGTGGCACGTCAGTGCTCAAGTCACGAGCCGCCATCGCCGGCATCGGCGCCACCGAGTTCAGCAAGCGATCCGGCCGGTCGGAGCTGCGGCTGGCGGCCGAGGCCGTGTTCGCGGCGCTCGACGATGCCGGGGTGGCGCCGGGTGACGTGGACGGGATGGTGACCTTCACCCAGGACACCAACCAGGAGATCGCCGTGGCCCGCGAGATCGGCGCCGGTGAGCTCACGTACTTCTCCAGGGTCGAGTACGGGGGCGGCGCGGCGTGCGGCACGGTGGCGCAGGCCGCCATGGCCGTCGCGACCGGCATGGCCACTACCGTCGTCTGCTATCGGGCGTTCAACGAGCGGTCGGGCCGGAGGTTCGGGCAGCCGGACGCCCGCCTGGGCGGCCAGCCGACCTCGCAGGGGTTGGAGATGAGCTGGCACGTGCCGTTCGGGCTGATGACGCCCGCCGGGTGGGTGGCCATGTTCGCCCAGCGGTACATGCACACCTACGGCGCCACATCAGAGGACTTCGGCCGGGTGGCCGTCGCCATGCGCAGGCACGCCTCCACGAACCCCGCCGCCTGGTTCCACGGCCGCCCCATCACCCTGGCGGAGCACCAGGAGTCCAAGTGGATCGTGGAGCCGCTGCACCTGCTCGACTGCTGTCAGGAGAGCGACGGAGCCGTGGCCCTGGTCGTCACGACCACCGAACGAGCCCGCGACCTGCGCCGCTCCCCGGCCGTGATCACGGCTGCCGCCCAGGGCTCGGGCGCGGGGCAGATGATGATGACCAGCTACTACCGCGATGACATGAGCGGCCTGCCGGAGATGGGAGTCGTCGGCCGACGTTTATGGGAAATGTCCGGCCTGACCCCACAGGACATCCAGACGGCCATCCTGTACGACCACTTCACCCCGTTCGTCCTGGCCCAACTGGAGGAGCTGGGCTTCTGCGGCCGGGGAGAGGCCCCTGGCTACCTCCAGGACGGCGGCATCGAGCTCGGCGGCCGCCTGCCCGTCAACCCGAACGGCGGCCAGCTGGGGGAGGCCTACATCCACGGCATGAACGGCATCGCCGAGGCCGTACGGCAGCTGAGAGGCACGTCCGCCAACCAGGTGAGCGGCGTCCGCAACGTCCTGGTGACGGCGGGCACCGGGGTCCCGACCAGCGGGCTGATCCTTTCGGCCGGCTGACGGCCTCCTGAGCGGCCCGGCCGTCGGCGGGGGTTCCCGTGGTTCGTCACGCGACCGTCTCGATCTCTGTGACGGTCCCGGGGCCGCCCGGCGGACTTTGACGACGACCCCTGCCACAAAGTGGTGGACGGCACCGCACTCTGCCACAAGCGCGTCAACGCGAGGCTGCGCAATGAGGCACCCGGGGCGCTGCAGCCTTTGCCCGTGAGCACGGCTTGAGATGATGCGCAGGTGTTCTAGGTGTGAGACCGGAATACGAACGAAGCGTGCCATGGCTCGGTTCCACCGCTGGTGGAGGCCGGTGTATCGAAGCCTGATCGGGATCATTAGGATTCTGTCACTCTGTTGGCCGCGCTGATCGTCGAGGTATCTGTTGACGTCGATCGACCGGCGCTGGAGGAGTTCCTGACCTCCGGGCGGGAGCTGCCCTGCTGGCCGGGCACACCGGCCAGGTCATCACCGCGCTGACCAGCCAGGCCGCCACCACGGCCGCCCACCGCCGCGACGGCCTGGATGCGTGCATCCGCTACCTGACCAACAACATCGAGTACCTGCGCTATGACCAGGCGCTCGAAGCTGGATGGCCGATCGCGACCGGAGTGATCGAGGGAGCGTGCCGTCATCTGATCGCTGACAGGTTCGACCTGGCCGGGGCGCGGCGGGGTCTGGCCGGGGCCGAAGTAGTGTTGAAACTCCGCGCGCTGGTCGCCAACGGTCATCTTGAGCAGTACTGGAGTTTCCATCTCGCCCGGCAGCACGAGCGTGTCCATCAGAGTGACTACCAGGACGGATATGCCCTCACGGCTTGATCATTTCAATCACTGAGAACGAGCCGCACCCACCGTGGCGCGTCAAGCCAGGGAGCGCAGGACGCAGAACTCGTTGCCCTCGGGGTCGGCCATGACCACCCAGCTTCGGTCTAGGCCTTGGCCCACGTCTCTCTTGGTGGCGCCGAGGCCGAGCAGTCTGGTCACCTCGTCGTCGGTGCTGCCGTCGATCGGGCTGACGTCGAGGTGGAGCCGGTTCTTCACGGTCTTGCCCTCGGGCACCTGGATGAACAGCAGGGTGGGCGGCATCTGGCGGGCCCGGACTTCCTCGACGGTCGGCTCCCAGGAGCCGATCTCGACCTTGCCCTCGTTCCGGTCGATCACCTCGAAGTCCAGGACCTCGCACCAGAAGGCCGCGAGTCTCTCCGGATCGTGGCAGTCGACGGCCAACTCGATGAATCTACTGGTCATGTCTCTATTCCCTCTGTTTCAATGCGTTCCGAACCATGCGGAGAGTGCCTCCCGCAGCGGGGACATGGCGCTGTCCGTGGATTCGTCGAGGCCGGCGGCCCAGGCGACGTGGCCGTCCGGGCGGATCAGCAGCGCGTCAGCCGGCCGATCGTCGGTCTTGGCGGTGTGGACGTCGAGGAGATGCCGCCAGTCCCGGGCGATCTGGCGGAGCTCTGGGCGGTCGGCCAGGTCGAGGAGGATGGGTCGGGCAGTGTGCAGGAGGTCGGCGACGCTGGTGACGCCCTGGTCGGTGTGCAGAGTGAGGTCGGGGGCGAAGGTGCCGGTCAGCGGGTGGTGGTGGGAGCCGGGCATCGGGTAGCGGATGTCGGTTCCGGCGACGAGGGCTCCCATCCGGCGTAGCGGCTGCTCGTCGGTGAGCAGTTCGGTGAAGACGTCGCGAAGTGCTTCGGCGGCCGCGTCGTGTCCGCGTCGCAGGGCTACCTGCGCTCGGGTGTGCAGCAGGGTGCGGGCGCCGGCCAGATGGCGCTCGGTGTGGTAGGTGTCCAGCAGGCCGGCCGGGGCCGTGCCGTGGAGGTCGGCGGCCAGCTTCCAGGCCAGGTTAACCCCGTCCAGCATGCCGGCGTTGAGCGCCACTCCGGTGGCGGGGAACAGGTGTGCCGCGTCGCCGGCGAGCAGGATGCGACCGGCACGGTATCGCTCGGCCTGGTGGGCCTTGAAGGTGAACCGGGACAGCCGGGTCGATCCGGCCAGGGGCAGGTGGGCGCCGAGCACGCGGTGGATGCTGTCCTGCAGTTCGGTCAGGGTCATGGGGACGTCGTCGTCGTATTCGGTGTTCTCGTCCTCGATGGTGTAGAGGGAGACGGACTGGGTGCCGGGTGAGGAGCCGACGCCGAGCAGGCCCTGGTCGGTGCGGGTGAATCCGGCGCGGATGGTGCCGAAGCCGGGGACGTCGAGATCGCCATTGCCCAGAACGGTGACCGTGGGGGGCAGGGTGACCTGGGCCAGGCGGTTGACCTCGGGATAGGTGGTGCCAGGGAACGGGATGCCGGCCCAGTCGCGGATGCGGCTGCGCGCGCCGTCGCACCCCACGAGATAGCGGGCGCTCACCTGGTAGGGGCCGTCCGGGCCGCGCACGTCCACGGTGACCGCGTCGTCGTCCTGGCTTACCCCGGTCACCTCGTGTCCGCGGCGGAGGTCGACGCCGAGTTCTCCTGCGCGTTCGCCGAGCAGCCGCTCGAGCAGTTGCTGCGGCAGCGGCAGGGCGTGCATCGGGGGATCCGGCAGCTGGGTGAAATCCAGGTGCACGCCGCCGAACGGGAACCGGGGAGCGGGCATCGGGCCGGTGCAGGCCGCTTCGAAACGTTCCAGCAAGCCCCGGTAGCGCAGCAGCTCCAGGATCTGCCCGCCCAGGCCCCCGGCCTTGGGGGTGTCGCGGGGGCGCGGCTGTCGCTCCAGCACCAGCGGCCGCACTCCGGCCAGGCGCAGCTCGGCGGCCAGCATAAAACCCGTCGGACCGGCCCCCACGACGATCACGTCGGCGTCCCCCGCCGGCCGCTCTTCTCGCAGGTCTTCTTCCGCGGGCCGGGCGGCGTCGTGGTGCTTCATCATCTTCATCATCTATGACCTTTCGATCGTGTCGTTCGTCGCGTCGGAACGCGCGAATCGGGACGGAGCTGTCAGCCGGGTGCCAGGCGGCTGAGGTGTTCCCAGGCGCGGTACTCTTCGGCCCTGGCCTGGTTCATCTGCTGAACCAGATCGAAGGACCGGCTGCCGACGATCAGCCGCAGGGGCGGGTCGGGCAGGTCCACGAGCCGCATGACGACCGGCGCGGCCGTGCTCGGGTCGGGACCCGCTTCGTCGCCCCACATCTCGGTCAGCTTCGCCCGCAGCGGGTCGTACGCCGGGTCGGGCGTGGTGGCCGTCGTGCCGGTCGTGAACAGGCCGGTGTCGTAGCCGCCCGGCTGGACGATGGTGACCTTGACGCCGAAGGGTTCGACCTCCATGGCCAGCGCCTGGCCAAGGGAGTCGATGGCCGATTTGCCGGCCGCGTACAGGCCGGCCGAGGCCGTCCCGCCGCCCGTGCCCATCGTCGTCACCAGGAGGATGTGGCCCGAGCCCTGGGCGCGCAGGTGGGGCAGCACGGCCTGGGTGACCCAGATCTGCCCGAGGACGTTGACGTCGAAGTGGGCTCGGATCTGGGTCTCCGTGGCCTCTTCGACCATGCCGTACAACATCGCGCCGGCGTTGTTGACCACGATGTCGAGCCTGCCGAACGCGGCCACCGCCCGATCCACACCCTCGTGCACCGCGGCGCGGTTGGAGACATCGAGCGGAACGCACGCCAGGGTGTCGGGATGGCGGGCCCGCAGGCCCTCCAGCGGCGCCATGTCGCGGGCCGCGGCCACGACGCGATCTCCCCTGCTCAGCGCAGCCTCCGCGAACGCCCTGCCCAGCCCCCTGGACGCGCCCGTAATGAACCAGACACGCATGACACTCACTCCTTGCATCAGTCTTCGAGAGCCTGGTAGACGGTGGTCCAGAAGTCGCTCATCAGGTGGGCGGGGTTGGGCACGCTGTAGCCGAGCTGGCAGAGCAGGATGCCGGTGAGCTGGTTGGCTGGGTCGGCGTAGGCGGAGGTGCCGCTGCCGCCGTCCCAGCCGAACTGGCCGATCGGGGCGTAGTCGCCGCGGTAGGTGCGCACCGCCATGCCCAGGCCCCAGCCGCCCTGCTGGCCCTGGCCGAAGGAGATGTGCACGGCGTTGCGGGCCAGCGCAGTACGGGCGGCGTTCTGCTCCGGGGTGAGCCGGTTGGTGGTCATCAGCCCCACCGCCGGCCGCGACAGGATCCGCCGGCCCTCGTGAACCCCACCGTTGAGCAGCATCCGGAAGTAGGCGTGGTAGTCGTCGGCGGTGGAGACCAGGCCGCCACCGCCGCCCTGGAACGCCGGGGGCTTGCTCCACCTGCCGCCCTCGGGTTCGTCCCACGCGAGGAATTCGCCCGTGGCGGGGTCGGGGGCGTACAGGGTGGGCAGCCGGTCGATCTGGTCGGCGGGCACGTGGAAGCCGGTGTCCTTCATGCCCAGGGGCTCGAAGATGCGCTCGCGCAGGAAGTCCTCGAAGCTCTGGCCGGTCACCCGGGACACCAGCACGCCGACCAGGTCGCTGCTGATCTGGTACTGCCACTGCTCGCCGGGCTGGTGCATCAGGGGCAGCTCGCCCAGGCGGCGCATCCACTCGTCCTGCTCCGGAACCTCGGTCGGCAGGTTCGGGGTCAGCCCCCGCTCGAAGATGGCGTTCAGGATCGGGGTGCCCAGCGCGGTCATGTCCATGCCCAGGCCGAAGGTGGAGGTCAGCACGTCGCGGACGGTGACCGGGCGGCGGGCCGGCACGATGGCGTCGAGCTCGGCGTCGATGCTCTTGAGAACCTGCCGGCCGGCCAGCTCGGGCAGCCACGGGTCGACCACGTCGTCCAGCCGCAGCCGGCACTCGTCCAGCAGCACCATCGCCGCCGCGATCGAGACCGGCTTGGAGGTGGAGGCCATCCGGAAGATCGTGTCGCGGCGCATCGGCGCGCCGCCGTCGTGCCGCATCGTGCCCAGCGTCTCCACGTGGGTCTGGCCGCCGCGGCTGACCAGGGCCACCAGGCCGGGGATCTTCCCCGAGTCGACATGCCGTGCCAGCACCTCACGCAGCCTGCGCAGCCCCTGCTCAGAGAAGCCGTTTCCGCCGATTGCCATGATCCTTATCTCCTTGGCGTCATGATTGGTCCGCCGGTTCCGTTGCGATCCGGCGTTCGTGCATTCACCCTCGCGAATGGGCCCGACATCGGGCCGTCGCCGCCCTGACGCCGCCGCTGACACGGCAGCGCCAGGTCAGCGGGCGGCCCGGCCGGGTGAAGGCCGCTCCGCGGCGAAGCCGGGAACGTAGTCCTTGAGCCGTATCAGGTACGGGCGGGCCGCCGTCGTGCGATCGAGCCCCTCCTGCGGAGGCGTGCCCAGGAAGAACTGGTCGGCGCCTTCGCGCCCCAGGTGCTGGTGCTCGGCGACGAAGCCGCGCATCTCCCGCTCGTAGGCGGCGAACGCCCGCGCATGGCCGCCGTCGGCGGCCAGCTCGCCGGCCAGGATGTAGGCGCCGATCAACGCCTGGGAGGCGCCGCGACCCGAGGCCGACGCCGCGCAGTAACCGGCGTCCCCGAGCAGCACCACCCGGCCCGAGAACCAGCGGTGCATCTCCACCTGGGCGTTCGCCTCGAAGAAGAGGTCCTTCGCCCCCCGCATCTCCTCCAGCAGGCGCCGGACCAGCCGGCCTTCGTCGGCGAACCGCCCGGCCACGATGCGCTTGTGCTGCCCGGCGTCATCGCGGTCGTAGGCCAGCGGCCCGGAGGCGAAGTGCAGCGCCGCCCGGGCTCGGGTGCCGTCGCGGGTGCCGAGCACCGCGGCCGCCTTGCCCGGTACGCGGTGGACCCGGCCGCCTTCTTCGGTGCCGAAATGGCCGGGCAGGCCGAAGACCGCCGTGTAGAGGCCCAGGTGCCGGACAAAGAGCTCGGGCGGCCCGAAAACCAGCGAGCGGATCCGCGAATACAGCCCGTCAGCGCCGGCCACCAGGTCGAAGCGCCGCGGCTGGCCCCGGTCGAAGGTGACCCGCACGTCGCCGACCGTCTGCTCCAGTGTGGCGATCGAGTCGCCGAAGACATACTCGACCTCCCGGCGGGTGGCCTGGTACAGCAGGCCGGCCAGGTCGTCCCTGAGGATCTCCAGGTCGCCCGCACGGACCGCCACGGGCAGCGCGGCGTACTCGTCCGCCATCGCCGTATCACCCAGCCGCAGGTCCAGCGCTTCGGCCCGCTCCAGCAGGGCCATCCGGTCCAGCACGTCCAGCGCCTCGCCGCGCAGGCCCGCCGCATACCCGCCCGCGCGCACCCGCGGGGCGCGCTCCACCACGGTCGGGGTGAACCCGTGGTGGCGCAGCCAGTACGCCAGTGCAGCCCCGGCGACGCCGGCACCGCAAACCAGGACGTCCATCCACGTGCTCCCTCGACTAGGCGAATCGTACGCATCGAGGATCAAGTACGGTGAACACCCGAAACAACGACGAACCCCGAAAGATCACCTTCAGCGGGAGTGAACGGAGCAGGTCAGGCGTGGAACTGCGGGACATCGAGATCTTCCTGATCCTGGCCGAGGAACTGCACTTCGGCCGCACCGCCACCCGGCTGTGCCTGTCACCCGCTCGCGTCACCCAGGCGATCCAGAAGCAGGAACGGCAGGTCGGCGCTCCGCTGTTCGAGCGCAACAACCGCACGGTCCGACTGACACACGTCGGACGGCAGCTCCGGGACGACCTCCGGCCGCTGTATGCCGGGCTGAAGGACAGCATGGAGCGCGCCCAGCTCGCCGGCCAGGGCATCACCGGCATCCTGCGGGTCGGCATGCTCCCGCTCAACGCCCACGACCTGCGCCCCTACTGGGACGTCTTCCGCCTGCGCCACCCGCTGTGGAAGCTGCGCGTCCACAAAGCACAGGTGGGCGAAGCCTTTCCCGCGCTGCGGCGCGGAGACATCGACGTCCTGGTGAGCTGGCTCCCCGTCGACGAACCCGACCTCACCGTGGGGCCGGTCGTGTTCGCCGAGCAGCGCGTGCTGGCCGTCGCCACCGACCACCAGCTCGCCTCGCGCGCGTCGGTCTCGCTGGAGATGGTCTCCGACTTCCAGCACCCGCACGCCGACACCGGGCCCGGCTACTGGTACGACGCCTACGCCCCGCGCCTCACCCGGCGGGGCCGTCAGATCGAGCGCGGTCCCGTGGTGCGGGACGCGGAAGAGGCCATGACCCTCGCCAGCATGGACGGGCTTGTCGTGCTCTTCCCCGCCCACGTCACCCGCTACTGGGTACGGCCGGACATCGCCTACCTGCCGGTCACCGATATGGAGCCGCTGCCGTACGCGCTGGTGTGGCGGAGCGAGGCTGAGAGCGAGCCCATCCAGGCCCTGGCCGGGGTCATCCGCGATCTGGGCCCTCTTCCGTCGGCCCCTGCCCTTGAAGGCCTGGACGCCGCCGCCCGCAAGGGCAACCACGGCGGGCGTCCCGCCGTCATCACCGACAACATGCTCCACACCGGGCAGTCCACCTGAGGTGTCCGCACCCTGTTGCGCGCTTGCGTAACCTGCCGGGCAGCGAGTCCGAGATCGGGTTGCAGCCCTCCCTCATGTACTCAGCTTTCCCCCGCACGGCATCGACGCCGTTCTGGCTGTGGATCTCGATGCGTTGGTTGCCGCGCGCTGGCCTGAGGTGCCCTTCCCCTGGATCCCTGCCGATGCCGAACGCTTGGAAGAGTAGGACTGGCCGGTCTTGTTGCGGCAAGCGCGGAGTCCAGAGCCTGAGGGTTCTGCAGGAGCGCCGGGATCCCCGGGACCGCCAGGACGGCCAGGCGACGATGGCGAGCAGGGACAGCCCGGACCCGCTGCCTGCCCGGCAAGGACGGCTCACTTGGCTCTCTCCGGTATGAGCAGCCCCCCGTCACCTCCCACGCGGGAGGTGACGGGGGCCTTTTCGCATGCTCAGGCGCTGCTCAACACCACCTCCGGAGCGTCGAGCCATACCCGCTGTCCCTCCGGTGTGACCGTCACGCCGAAGCGCTCCCAGTGCGGCTCGCCCAAGGCAACCCACTGGGCGTACGCCTGAATGACCTCATCCCACAGCGGCCGGTCGCCTACCTGCTGGACGCCGTAGTCGAGATCGTCCGGCCGCCACGTGGCCGCTGCCCACGAGCGAGGATCGTCCGGGTCGGAGACCCACATCCGGGCATACTCGCCCGTGTCGTCGGCCCCCGTGGTGGTGTGCGACAGGCACCCGGTCAGCGCCGCTATGGCCAGGTCCGCGCCCGCGCCCATCTGACTGAGCGCTCGTGGATCGAGCGCCATCCGATAGTGCCGCCGCTCCTGACCCGGCAGTTGATTCATGCTCGGGCGGGGACGTTGCGACCGCAGCATCATGTAACCGGCGTACCCGACCACCCGCCCGACGGCGGTCCCGTCGTCCCGCACCTCCAGGCGTAGCGCGTGGCTGGTGCCGTAGCCGGGATGCCACGGCAGCACGATCATGCCGCCGGGCCGTGTCTGCTCGATCCACGGGTACGGGATCGTCCTGATTCCGCAGGTGACGTGTACGCGGTCGTACGGCTCCCCATCCGTGCAGCCGAGCGCGCCGTCACCGACGAGCAGCCGCGGATGGAACCCCGACTCGTTCAGGTTCTTCGCCGCCTGCTCGGCCACCTGGGGATCCACCTCGATGGAGGTCACCTCCCCCTGATCTCCGACGAGATGGGACAGCAGCGCCGCCGTCCATCCGGTGCCCGTCCCCACTTCGAGGACACGGTGACCGGGCTCCACCCGCAGGTGGTTGAGCAGGTCGGCCACCGTGGACGGCGCGGACGCCGACGAGGTGGAATCTCCCCGCAGCGCGCTCAGGTCGGTGGCGCCGTCGTCGAGCTGCGTGACGATGATGCTGCGCGAGTAGACGGCATCCCACCAGGCGCCAGGGTCGGCCTGCTGGTCGATCAGGTACGGCTCTCCCTCCTCGACGACCAGTCCGACCGACGGAATGAACAGGTGACGGGGCACGTTCCGCACCGCCTCCTTGATGGAGTCGCTGATGTCGCCGGCTTCCTCGGGATCGCACGCGGCGATCAGCCGGTCCATTCGCTCGGGGGTGACGTTCACTTCTTTCCCTTGCCCTTGGCGTGGCCGCCCTTGGGCTCTTGGTGCTGGTCGTTGGTGCTGCTGCCGGGAGACTTGCCGTGCTTCTCGGCGTCGAACTCTTCGTCCTTCGGGCTGTTGGGGTCTTCGCGACGGCCCATGCTGGCCTTCCTTCCTCCTTGTGGCAATGGGGTGAGCCACGGTCTTGTGGCCCCGGGCTCTGCGCAGACGGTGGCCTGCCGCATGGCCAGGGCAGTCTCATGCGCTCGACATGCCAATGCGGGTAGGTGTTACGCAGCGTCGAGAGCTGCCGATCGGTCCAGTCCGTCACGGCCATCGCCTGAGCTACGATCACCTGCAGCGTTGAGTGGAAAACAGTGGAAACCCGATAGGGCGCGCGGAGGCAGCAGCTCGTACGGTGCCGCGCTGATCGACTACACCCGCTGCAAGGCCCTGGCCATGGTCGGGCGACACGATGAAGCACGCGCGACGTTGGAGCGGATCAGCGAGCGTCTGAGCACCGGTCATCTGCCGGCCAGCATCATGGCTGACTACTGGCGGTTGGGGCAGCTCCCGTACGCTCGGGTATGGGTGTACAGCGCGGCAGGCGACATGGCGAAGGCCAGTGAGGCACGGGACCAGGTCGTCAGAGACAACCCCGATTACCAGTACCCCGCTATCGCGCGCCTGCTGACCGCGCAATGCACAGTGGTCAACGGCGGGGTTGACGAGGGCCTGCAGGTGGCTGCTGAGGTTGTGGATAGCCTGCCGGCCATCCACCGGACGACGCTGGTCGAACAGGCCGGGCGGATGGTGTTGTCGGCGGTGCCGGTGGAGCAGCGGGAGCGGCCGGCAGTGAGTGATCTGCGGTCAGTGCTGGCAGCTAGCCGATGATGAGCGGGACCGCGAAGAAGACGATCATCGCGATGGCGACGCAGACCAGGAACCCGACCAGTTCCCACGCCCAGTCGTGGTGTCGGTCCTTGCCGGGACGTACCCGGGCTCGCGGTACGTCTGGGACGTCCGGGAGGTCCTCGGGTAGGTCGTCCACGATGGGCAGGTCGTCCACGGTCGGTGGGAACGGCAGCGGGGCCGGCAGCCGGTAGATGGGCTCCCTGGCGGCGGTCCTGGGGACGAAGAAGGAGCCCGGCTCCCTGGCCTCGCCCTTGTGTACGAGGATGTCGCCGATGGCGGGCAGTTCCTGGGTGATCGGCTCGTCGTCCAGCACGTCCGCCGGAATGGACGCCGAGAGAGTGAACGGACGTTTCGGCAGGGGCTCCTCGGTCGGCTGAGCAGGCGCGGGCTTCTCGGAAGCGGGCTGCGGTAAGCGGAACAACCCATCACGCACCGGTCGCGAGCCGGAGAGGGCGTCGTCGGACGGTCGCCTGCCGAAGAGCGCGTCCCCAGATGACCGCGTGTCGGAGAGCAGGTCCCCGGGCAGTCGCGTGCTGGGTGACCGAGGCGTGAAGAAGCGCTGTCCCTCAGGAGCCAGGCCCTCAGGAGCCAGGCCCTCAGGAGTCGGACCCTTGGGAGCCAGACCCGCGGGCGCGGGGCCCTCGAGAGCGGAGCCGGGTCCGAACGGGTCGCGGAGTTTGGGCATCGGTGCCGTGGGTGCCTCGTGCTCCGGCACTCGGGACGGCGACGGCGGGGTCAGCAGTTCCGTCGGGAAGATCCCGGTGCTGGTCGCCGCGTCCGCCACAGCCAACGGCTGCGGCCACGTGGGCGGGCCCGGCCAGAGCGGCTTGACGAACATCGGCGCCGCCGTACGACCGGGCGGGATCTGCGGAGCGAAGTGCGAGTGGAGAGACGCGGGCGGCGGCGGCCAGGGCAGCCGTCCCAGTACGTCGCGCAGTGGCGCCACGCCGAGCGCCCCGTAGACGTCGGCCACCGGCTTGGACACGCGGGTTTCTGTGCAGGCCAGGGTGGTGTCGAGCGCCTGCCGGTAGCGGTGCGTGGCGCTGGTGGCCAGCTCGTCCGCCGTGTCGGGCGCTACGTCGAGCACCCAGGCCAGCTCGGCGCGGTCCAGCCCGCACACCTCGCACAGCACGAGCACCTCGCGCTGGTGCGGGCGCAGCTCCCGCAGGACCCGCTCCACCAGCGCGGACGCCGGGTCGATCAGCGGGTCGACCACCGGCGGCGCGTAGACGACATCGCGGCGCTGGATCTCCCGGCGGGCGAACGCGAACAGGGCGGCGCGGGCAGGCGGCGCCGCCTGCCCGCCGACGCGGACGGACGCCGAGGCGGCGAGTGCGGAACCGCGGGCGGACGCTGAGGTGGTGGCCCCGGAACCGCGGGCGGACGCTGAGGTGGTGGCCCCAGAACCGCGCGCGGACGCCCAGGCGTCGGCGGCGGAGCCGAGCACGGACACCAGGGCGTCGGCTGCGGAACCGTGGTCTCCGAGCTGGTCAGCGCAGTACGCGAACAGCCCGGCGGCGTAACGGTCGTAGAGCTCCGCGATCAGTTCCGCCCGGGAGGGGTGATCGGTGAGCAAGTCTGTCACGGGGCCGGATCCTCTTGCTGAAATACGGACGCTTGAGGTGGGGGGTGCGGCGTCTGAGTGTGTGGTGTTAATCATGCCAACTTACCCAGGTGCAGCGCACTATCAGAACGGCATTTCGCATGAAACTTGCAGCTTGCTGAAGCGTTTCACAGAGGCCCGAGGGGACAGAGTGAGCTGGATCGCCGTAGTCTGGTCGTCCTAAGAGATCATGCGGCGGCCGTAGCAGGGGGGCTGCGGCCCCCGCCACGAACGCGAGAGGTCGCGCGTGATCACATTTGACGACGTCACCAAACGCTATCCGGACGGCACGGTCGCAGTCGATCACCTGAGCCTTGAGGCGCCGACGGGTGAGATCACCGTGTTCGTCGGCCCCTCCGGTTGCGGGAAGACGACGTCCCTCCGAATGATCAACCGGATGATCGACGCCTCAGAGGGGCGGATCCTCCTTGACGGTGAGCCCGTGCAGGGCATCGATCCGCCGACGTTGCGGCGCGGCATCGGCTATGTCATCCAGCAGGCCGGGCTCTTTCCGCACCGGAAGATCGTAGACAACATCGCCACCGTCCCTTATTTGCTCGGCTGGGACCGCAAGAAGGCCCGTGACCGCGCCATGGAGCTGCTCGAACGCGTGGGACTCGACTCGGCCATGGGCGAGCGTTACCCGTTCCAGCTGTCCGGCGGGCAGCAGCAGCGGGTCGGTGTGGCCAGGGCGCTCGCGGCGGACCCGCCGGTGCTGCTCATGGACGAGCCGTTCAGCGCGGTCGACCCGATCGTCCGCACCAGCCTGCAGGAAGAGCTGCTCAGGCTGCAGGCGGAGCTGAACAAGACCATCGTCTTCGTCACCCACGACATCGACGAGGCCATCAAGCTCGGCGACCGGGTGGCCGTCCTGCGGGTGGGCGGCAAGCTGGCGCAGCTGGCCGACCCCAAGACGCTGCTGTCGGAGCCCGCCGACGACTTCGTCCGCGAGTTCCTCGGTCATGACCGGGGCATCAGGCGCCTGCAGTTCATCTCGACGGAGGGCCTGCGCCTGCGCGACGACCTGACCGTGCCCGAGGGCTTCGAGGGGCCCACGGACGAGCCGTGGCTGCTCGTCGTCACCGGGGACGACCGGCCGGTCGGCTGGATCTCGCGCGAGCGGCCCACCGAGCTGGAGCCGTACGGGACGTTCGTGCTCGGCCGCGACTCGATGCGCTCGGCCCTCGACGCGGCGCTGCTGTCGCCGTCGGGCTGCGCGGTGGCCGTCGACGGGGACGGCAAGGTCGTCGGCGCCGCCACCCGGGAGGCGCTCGACGAGGCACTGGCGGAGGCGGCCGATGGCTGACGGACCGCCCTCCACGTGGGCGATTGCTGACGGACCGCCCTCCATATGGGAGTGGATCGCGCGCAACTGGGACACCGGCCGGGTCGACAGCATCAAGAACCTGCTCGGCGACCACCTGATCATGTCGCTCGTGCCGATCGTCGTCGCGCTGATCGTGGCGCTGCCGCTGGGGCTGGCCAGCGTGCGCTGGCGCTGGCTCTACCAGCCGACCACGGGCGTGTTCAACGTCATCTACGCGCTGCCGTCGTTGCCGGTCTTCATGCTGCTCATCCAGTTCACCGGCCTGTCGAAGACGACCGTGATCGTGCCGCTGACCTTCTACGCCTGCGCCGTGCTCATCCCGTCGGTCGTCGACGGGCTCGGCGCGGTTCCTGAGCACGTACGGCAGTCGGCCGTCGCGATGGGGTTCACGCCGCTGCGCCGCCTGGTGCAGGTGGAGCTGCCGATCGCCACCCCCGTCGTGATCGCCGGGCTCCGGGTGGTCGCCGTCTCCAGCATCAGCCTTGTGAGCGTCGGCGCGCTGATCGGGCAGGGCGGTCTGGGCATGCTGTTCACCAGGGCCTACCAGAACCCGTTCGTGCCGCCCGCGCTCGTCGGTATCGTGCTGATCGTGCTGCTGGCCCTCATCGCCGACGGCCTTCTGGTGCTCGCCCAACGGCTGCTCACGCCCTGGGTCCGGGCTAGGAGGTCCGCGTGAACTGGCTGCTGGAGTTCTTCGGCAAGGCCGACAACTGGTCGGGCCCGGCGGGCATCCCCGCGCGGCTGCTCGAACACCTGGAGTTCTCGGTCATGGCGCTGGCCCTGGCCGTGCTGATCGCGATCCCGCTCGGCCTGCTCATCGGGCACACCGGCAAGGGCGGAATCGGCGTGGTGGTCACGGCCAACCTGGCCAGGGCGCTGCCGACGCTGGGGCTGCTGGTGCTGTTCGTGCTGCTGCTCGGCACCGCGTCCATCCTGCCGGTGATCATTCCGCTGGTGCTCCTGGCCATACCGCCGATCCTGGTCAACACCTTCGAGGGCATCAGGGGCGTGGACCCGGAGCTGCGTGACGCCGCCTACGGGATGGGCCTGCGGAGCGGGCAGGTGCTCGGGCGGGTGCTGGTGCCCGTGGCGCTGCCACTGATCCTCCTGGGGCTCCGGCTGTCGGCCATCCAGGTGGTCGCCACCACCACGATCGCGGCCTACACCGGATTGGGCGGGCTGGGGCGATTCGTCATCGATGGCTTCTCGACTCAGGATTACGCCAGCGTCGTCGGGGGTTCAGTACTGATTGTGTTGTTCGCGCTCGTCGTGCAGGTGCTGTTCACCCTCGTTCGGAGGGTGACGGTCTCCCCAGGGGTGAGCCAGCGGGTCAAGGTCCGCTAATCTCTCCAATACCTGCCGCTAAGGAAGGAAATAACGATGAAACGCATGTTCGGCACCGCGGCGGTGCTGCTGACGGCATCGCTCGCGTTGGCCGCTTGTGGGGGTGGCGGCAGTGGTGGAGGCAACCCGCTCAACACCACGAGCGCGGCGCCCAGCGGCTCGGCCTCCGCGGGCGGCGGCAAGGTCATCATCGGCTCCGCCAACTTCGATGAGAACACCCTGCTGGCCTCGATCTACGCCCAGGCGCTCCAGTCCAAGGGCGTGCAGGTGGAGGAGAAGCCCAACATCGGCACCCGCGAGGTCATCTACGACCAGGTCAAGAGCGGCGGCCTGACCGTCGTGCCCGAGTACAACGGCAACTTGCTGGCCTTCGTCGACAAGGAGACCAAGGCGAAGACCACTGACGAGGTCAACGCCGGGCTCAAGGAGAAGCTGCCGCCCGAGCTCGAGGTCCTCGACTCCTCTCCCGCCGAGGACAAGGACACCCTGACGATCAGCAAGGACACGCAGGCCAAGCAGTCGCTCAACACCATGGACGACCTGGCCAAGGTGTCCAAGACCATGGTCATCGGGGCTCCGGCCGAGTTCAAGAAGCGCTGGGAGGCGGAGCTCAAGTCGGTCTACGGGATCGAGTTCAAGGACTGGAAGGCCACGGGCGCCACGACCGCCGACGCCATCAAGGACGGCACGGTCCAGGTAGGCAACGTGTTCAGCACCGACCCGAAGATCGCCGCCAACAACCTCGTCTCGCTCCAGGACACGAAGAACCTCTTCGCCGCCCAGAACGTGACGCCGCTGGTCAACAAGGCGGCCGTGAACGACACGGTCAAGACCACGCTCAACGCGATCTCGGCCAAGCTCACCACGCAGTCGCTGCTCGACATGATGCAGAAGATCGCCGTCAACAAGGACGAGCCCGCCACGGTGGCCAAGGAATGGCTGACCTCCAACGGTCTCGGCTGACCCGCCCGGCGAGGGTCCCCGCACTCCGGGGGCTCTCGTCGTGAGCGAGTTCACCGAGGCGATGGCGCAGCTCGCGGCGGGCGTGGCGGTGGTCACCGTACGCGACGGCCGCGACGACCTGGGCACCACCGTCTCGGCGCTGATGTCGGTCTCGCTGGAGCCGCCGCTGATCCTGGTGAGCCTGGGCAGCGGCGGCTACCTCTGCGAGGTGCTGCTGCGCCAGGACCGCTGGGCGGCCTCGCTCCTGTCCGCGGGGCAGGCCGCTATCGCGAGCCGCTTCGCCACCGCCGGGCGGCCCAGCGCCCGCCACCTGGTGGCGGGCATCGCGCACCACCGCGGCACCCTCTCGGACGCGCTCGTCGTCGAGGGCGGCGTCGCGGCCCTGGAGGCGGAGACCACCCAGGTGGTCCCCGCCGGGGATCACACGCTGTTCATCGCGCGGGTGCTCGCGGTGCCGTATGTCACGCCCTCGCTCCAGCCGCTGGTCCGGCTCCGCGCCCGCTACCGCCCGATGGGCGGCTCCTGACGAAAGAGCCCACCGGACATCACGTACGGCGGTCTCAGCGAATCGTGTACCAGCTCGGGAGGGTCAGCGGCCCGGCGGCCGGGAGGCCCAGCTCGGCGGAGAGCCGGGCGAGCGGCCCCCAGGCTTCCAGGCGGACGCGGGCCAGCGCGGCGGCCTTGTCCTCGCTCGACTCCGGGCCCAGCAGCCGCTCCAGCGGGTTGAGCCGCGGATAGACCCGCACGGGCGCCTCCGCGCCCAGGCCCGCGCGCTTCCTGGCCATGCCGAGCGCGTCCTCGAGGCCGCCCAGCTCGTCGACCAGGCCACAGGACCGGGCGTCGGCGCCGGTCCAGACGCGGCCGCGGGCCAGCTCATGGGCGCGCTCCCGGGTCAGGCCGCGACCCTCGGCGACCTTGCCCACGAAGTCATCGTAGATACGGTCGAGCCAGGCGTTGACCCGCTCCCACTGCTCGGGGGAGAAGGCACGCGTCGCGGAGAACATGCCCGCGTTGGCGCCCCCGGCCACCAGCTCGGAGTTGACGCCGACCTTCTCCAGCAGCTCCCGCATCACCGGCTTGCCGGCGAACACGCCGATGGAGCCGGTCAGCGTGCCGGGCTGGGCGACGATCACGTCGGCGGCCATCGAGACGAAGTAACCGCCGGACGCGGCCACGTCGCCCATCGACACGATCACCGGCTTGACCTTGCGGGCCAGCACGACCTCACGCCAGACCGTGTCCGAGGCGACGTACGAGCCGCCGGGGCTGTCCACCCGGAACACGATCGCCTTGACGTGCTCGTCGCGCCGGGCGGCCCGCAGCGCGGCGCTCACCGTGTCGGAGCCCATCGCGCCGCCGCCGCCGAGCGGGCTGCGTCCGCTGCGGCCGGACCTGATCTGCCCGTTGCCGTGGACCAGCGCGATGCCGTCGGCCGTCGGATGCGGCAGCTTGCGTACGGCCGCGGCCTTGGCGTAGCGGGAGACGTACTGCAGGTGCGGCTCACCACCCGCGGCCCGTTTGACCTCGTCGTACACCTCGTCGCGGTAGGCCAGCCCGTCGACCAGGCCGGCCTCCAGCGCCTCGGCGCCGATGAAGGGCCCCTGGTCGATCAGCTCGCGCACCTTGGCCGGGTCGAGCCGGCGGCCCTCGGCGATGCCCGCGCCGACCTGCTCGATGACCGACTCGACGATGCGGGTCATCGACTCGCGGTGCGGCTCGGTCATGTGGTCCTGGGTGAACATGTTGGCCGCGGTCTTGTACTCGTGCCGCTGGCCGACCTCGTAGTCGACGCCCAGCTTGGCCAGCGTGCCCTTGACGAACCGCTGCTCCAGCGCCACGCCCGTCAGCCCCACGTCGCCGCTCGGCTGCAGGTAGATCCGCTCGAACGCGGTGGCCAGGTAGTAGGGCACGGTGGCGTTGCCGAACTCGCCGAACGTCTCGGCGAAGGCGACCGTCAGCTTGCCCGAGTCCCGGAACTGGGTGACCGCCTGGCGCAGCTCCTGCACCATCGCCAGACCGAGCGGGTTGCCGCCCATCTTCACGATCAGTGCCTTGACCCGGGAGTCCTGCCTGGCCCGCTTGAGGCCCGAGAGCACATCGGCCAGCCGCGTCTTGCGCATGGACAGCACAGCGGAGAGCGGGTCCGCCGGTGGCCCTTCGGTGAGCCCTTCGGTCAGATCGAGCTCGAGTACCAGCGGGGCGGTGCGCCGCTGGCGAAACCTGTCAACGGTATCCAAGATCGCCTTGCCTGCGTCCATAAAAGCCACCCTAAGCGGCAGGAGTCGGTCATGGGTTGACCAAACTCCTGCCGAGGGCCGGACGGCAGGCCGGGGCGAGGGTTTAGAGAGCGGACCGGGCCGGGAGGATCGCCCTGGCCAGGTTGATCCGTTCGGTGCTCACCTCGGTGAATTCGCTGCTGTAGGAGATGTCCATGCCGGTGTTCTGCAGCTTCGCCATGACCTGGGCGACGCTAAGGCCGGGAAAGGCCTGCTTCATCACCGCGAACCCGCCGGTCACGTGCGGCGCGGCCATCGAGGTGCCGCTCAGCTCCGCGAAGGTGCCACCGGGCACCGACGAGTTGATCTTGACGCCGGGCGCGAACACGTCCAGCATCGCGCCGCGGTTGGAGAACGAGGCGATCTGGTCACTGTCGTCCGTGGCGCCCACCGCGATGGCGCTGGAGACGCAGGCCGGAGAGGCGACGCCGTCGTTGCCGGAGTTGCCCGCCGCGATCACGGGCGCCACACCGAGCGCCCGCAGGGCGTCGAACTGCGCCTTGTGCGCGCCGGCCCGCGGGTCGTTGTCGCACGGCTCGGTCCACATGCGGCCGCCGCCGAGGCTCATGTTCACCGCGGCGATGTGCCGCGCCTTGGCCGCCTTCGCGACGTACTCCAGCGCGAGCTTCTGGTCGGAGGTGTAGCTCAGGAAGCACGGGGTCGCGGGGGCTCCCGCCGCGCCGCAGGCCGTGGCGCTGTTGATGCGAGTGAAGACCTGGATGGGCAGGATGGCCGCGGCCGGGGCCACGCCGTTGGACGGAGCGCCCCGCACCATCGCGCCCGCCGCTATGCCCGCCACGTGCGAGCCGTGGCGGCACTGGTTGACGCCGTTCGCGATGCACAGCGGGGTCTCGGCGTTCGCCGCGCCGAGGCCGGTCTGGCTGGGCTGCCCGTTGGGGCAGAGCGAGACGGCCTCGACGCTCGGGTTCGCGGAGGAGAAGCAGGCTTCGTCCGTGATCCGGCCGGCGAAGAACGGATGGTCCTCGTCGATGCCGGTGTCGAGGATGGCGACCGTGGCGCCCTTGCCGGTCCAGCCGGCCGCGTTGGCCCGGTCGGAGCCGATCACCTTGGTGCTGACGTCCAGGAGTTTGGAGTTGTCGTCCATGAAGGCCGAGCTCAGCTCGTCCTGGTAGACGGATTTGACGCGGAGGTCGTCCCTGAGCGCGTCCAGGCACGCGTCGTCGAGTTCGGCCACGAAGAAGTTCGGCGACTTCGCCGTCTCGACGATCCGCGCGGCCGCGGAGGCCGCCATGATGTCCCTGGCGACGGCCTCGCCGTCCTGGCCAGGATGGAGCTCGACGATCGAGCGGACGCGCTGCGTCCTCTGCATCTCAGCGATGAGCGCCGGGCTGATGAGCGGGCCGCCGGCGCGGCTGTCCGCGCTGCCGGCCGGGGCCGCGACGAGCGCGGCCGAGACCGTGGCGAGCGCGACCATGCCGGTCAGCAGCGGTCGTAGCTTCACTGGTTCCTCCGTGGTGGGGAAAGGCATACTGCCTGCACAGTCCCCACCCGCGAGAAGGGTGATGTCGCTGTTTCCCAAGTGACGCATCTACGCCAGAGAAACCTTTGCCGCTACTTCGGCAGGACGCTCTTCGCCGCCTTCTTCAGCGCGGCACTTGTGGCCTTGGTGGTGAGTCGCACCTTTTCGGCGGACTTCAAGGTGGTTGTCCCGTTGGTTCCGTGGGCCCAGTTCAGCCAGCCCGTCAGCAGGGCGGCGTCCAGCTTCGCGCGGTTGGTCTTGCTGGCCTTCAGCACCCGGTACGCGGTGCCCAGGGATGACGCCTTGGTCAGCTCGGGGAAGACCGTGCTGGCCTTCTGCACCAGGCTCAGGTAGCAGGTGAGCGTGGCGTCGGGCAGCTTGCCGGTGCTCCGGTGCAGCTCCACGGCCCATTTCTTGGCCGTCAGGCGGGTGCCGGTCGTACCGCGCGTACACACCGTGGCGGGGGCCTTGGGCGTGACCGTCACGGTCACGGTCACGGTGAGGGTCGGCAGCGGGACCGGCGTCGGGCTCGTCTCCGACGGCTCGGGCGTCGGCGTGGGGCCGCTGCTGTCCGACGGGTCGGGCTCGGGGTCGGGGTCGGACGGGTCGGGGTCGTCGGGGGCCGGAGCCGGGGTCTGGGTGATGGGCGGCTGCGGCGCGCTGCCGGTCAGCGCGGCGAGCACGTCCAGGCGCGGCGTGGTGACCTGGGTGCCGTCGGCGACCTGATAGACGTACGGGCGGCCGCTCGACTTGAGCTTGTCGATCAGCTCGGTCATCGGGGACTGCGGGGACTGCGCCTTCAGCAGCGCCAGCGCGCCCGCCACGTGCGGCGTCGCCATCGAGGTGCCGCTGTAGATGGCCGTCTGGTTGTCGGGCACCGAGGAGTCGATGTCCACACCCGGCGCGAACAGGTCCACCCCGGCGCCCCGGTTGGAGAAGTCGGCGATCGCGTCGCTGTCGTCGTTCGCGCCCACGGCCACCGCGGAGGTGATGCAGGCGGGGAACGAGGCGCCCTCGGAGTACTCGTTGCCAGCCGCGACCACGGTCGCGATGCCCTTGGCCAGCAGGGCGTCGATCTTCGGCTTGAAGATCGCGCCCTCCTCGCTGTCGTCGCACGAGGTCTCGGGCAGCCCGCCGCCCAGGCTGAGGTTCACCGCGGCGATCGGCTGCGCCGAGGCGGCCACGTAGTCCATGGCCAGCCGCAGCGACGACTCGTACGCCAGCAGGCACGACGGCTCGCCGTAGCAGACCGACTCGTCGTTGACCCGGCTGAACACCTGCACCGCGACGATCCCCGCGCCGGGCGCGACGCCGCCGTTGCCCGCCGCGATGCCCGCGACGTGGGAGCCGTGGTCACACAGGTTCTCCCCGTTGGCCAGGCACTTGGCCGTCATGGCGTCGGCCGCGCCCTTGCCGGTCTGCGTGGTCTGGTGGTTCGGGCACAGCGACTCCACGCCCTCGTCCACCGCGGAGAAGCACGCCTCGTCCACGATCCGGCCGCCGAAGTTCGGGTGGTCCTCGTCGATGCCGGTGTCGAGGATGGCCACCGCCTGGCCGGTGCCGACGAAGCCCTGGGCGTGCGCTTGGTCGGCGCCGATCTGGGTGAGGTTGTTCGCCGCACTCGGGGGATAGGCGCGATCACGGTGGATCGAGGTGACGCGCGAGTCCGCGGCGAGCGCGGCCAGCTCCTCGGCCGTGCCCTGGACCACCATGAACGGCTGGCTCTCCGGCCGCAGCACGACGTCCACGCTCTCGGCCGCCGCCTGCTTGGCCACCGGCGCGTTCTGCGCCGGGTCGCTCAGCTCGACGATAGCGCGCACGGTGCCGCCGCTGAGCGCCAGGCCGTCTTCGAGCTTCTCCTGGGTCGCGCTCGGCGAGGGGGTCGGGGTAGACGTGGGGTCGTCGGCGAAGGCCGGAGCGGCCGGCACTAAGGCCAGCAGGATCGCGCACACGATCAAGGAGCGAAGTCGCACGATCCCGGAGTTTAAGGGGATTTATCCGGCGCGCACAGGGGTGGAGGGCCCCTCTCAGCGAACTCTCACTCACTTCCCAGCGCGTCGTGACGCAGCCACACGGCGCCCAGCGGCGGAACCCGCAGCGTGGCGGAGTGCGGCAGGCCGTGCCAGGGCTCCTCGACGGCCTGGACCTCGCCCATGTTGCCGACCCCGCTGCCCCAGTAGTCGTAGGCGTCGGTGTTGACGATCTCCGTCCACTGCCCGCCGTACGGCAGGCCGAGCCGGTAGTTCTCGTACGGCCCGCCGCTGAAGTTGGCCACGCACGCCACCGCCGACCCGTCGGCCGCGTAGCGGACGAACGAGAAGGTGTTACCCCGCGCGTCGTCGGCGTCGATCCAGCGGAAGCCCTCGGGCGTCGCGTCCTGCTCCCACAGGGCCGGGGTCTCGCGGTAGAGCCGGTTGAGATCGCGCACCAGCCGTTGTACGCCCGCGTGCCCGTCGAACTCCAGCACCCACCAGTCGAGCCCGCGCTCCTCCGACCACTCCGAGCCCTGGCCGAATTCGCCGCCCATGAACAGCAGCTGCTTGCCCGGGTGCGCCCACATGAACGCGAGCAGGGCCCTGAGCTGGGCGAAGCGCTGCCATTCGTCGCCCGGCATCTTGCCCAGCAGCGAGCCCTTCCCGTGCACGACCTCGTCGTGGGAGAGCGGCAGCACGAAGTTCTCGGAGTAGGCGTACATGAGCGAAAAAGTCATCTGATGGTGGTGGTACTGCCGAAATATCGGCTCATGTCGTAGATAGCTGAGCGTGTCGTGCATCCAGCCCATGTTCCACTTGAACCCGAACCCGAGCCCGCCCAGGTGCACGGGCCGCGACACACCCGGCCACGCCGTCGACTCCTCCGCCACGGTCGTGATGCCCGGAGCCTCCCGGTAGCAGACGGAGTTCATCTCCTTGAGGAACTCCACCGCGTCGAGGTTCTCCCGGCCGCCGTAGATGTTCGGCGTCCACTCACCCTCGCGCCGCGAGTAGTCGAGATAGAGCATCGAGGCGACCGCGTCGACCCGCAGCCCGTCGATGTGGAACTCCTTCATCCAGTAGAGCGCGTTGGCGACCAGGAAGTTGCGCACCTCCCGGCGGCCGAAGTCGAAGACGTAGGTCCCCCAGTCGGGATGCTCGCCACGGGCCGGGTCGGCGTGCTCGTACAGCGGAGTGCCGTCGAAGCGCGCCAGCGCCCAGTCGTCCATCGGGAAGTGCGCGGGCACCCAGTCCAGCAGCACCCCGATCCCGGCCTGATGCATCCGGTCCACCACATGCCTGAACTCATCGGGCGTCCCGAACCGGGCCGTCGGCGCGTAGTAGGACGTCACCTGGTAGCCCCACGACCCGCCGAACGGGTGCTCGGCCACCGGCAGTAGCTCCACGTGCGTGAAGCCCATGTCCTGGACGTAGTCGACGAGCTGCTCGGCCAGCTCCAGATAGGACAGACCGGGCCGCCACGACCCCAGGTGCACCTCGTAGACGCTCGCCGGACCCCGCTGCGCGTTCTTCTCGGCGCGCTCGGTCATCCACGAGTCGTCTTCCCAGGTGTAGGCGGACTGCTCGACCACGGAGGCGGTCTGCGGCGGCACCTCGGTACGCCTGGCCATCGGGTCGGCCTTGTCCCGCCACACGCCGTCGGCGCCGAGGATGTGGAACTTGTACCGCTCGCCCCGCCCCAGCTCGGGGATGAACAGCTCCCACACGCCGGAACGGCCCAGCGAACGCATCGGGAAGGCGGTGCCGTCCCAGTGGTTGAAGTCGCCGACGACCCGGACGCCGCGCGCGTTCGGCGCCCAGACGGCGAACGCGGTGCCGTCGACGTCCTCGTGCCGCATCACACGCGCGCCGAGCACCTCCCACAGCCGCTCGTGGCGCCCCTCGCCGATGAGGTGCAGGTCCACCTCGCCCAGCGTGGGCCAGTGGCGGTAGGGATCACGGGCCTGGTACGGCTCGGAGCCCGCGTACTGGACGCTGAAGGAGTAGGAGGGCACCTTGTCGAGCCCCTTGACCGTGGTCTCGAAGACCCCGTGGGCTTGGTGCTTGAGATCGTGGGCCGTCCCGTCGTCCAGCACTACGCGGACCCGTTCGGCCAGCGGGCGCAGCGTACGGAAGGTGACACCGCCCTCGACGGGATGTGCTCCCAGCACGGAATGCGGATCGTGGTGTGCTCCGCCCGCGAGTCGGTCGAGCTCTGTCCTCATCGGCATGCTCCCACCCTGCCCTACGTCAGACCTACAACCCAGGCACTGCCCGCATTCACGCAGACAATCACCGAAAGTGCGAAATCTTGGGTTTATCGCGAGCCAACGACGGGGGTAAATGCCCGCTTTAAGAAGGGTTCTGGATGGTCTGCGGGGGCGCAAGCGCCGTCCGTACCGAGGCCGCGATCCGGTCGACATCGCCGCGTTCCGCCTCGGGCAGCGGGGCGCCCACCGACACCCTGAGCGCATCCGCCGTGGTCAGGAGCCCGGCCGCCTCCTCGTGCCGGCCGTCGAGCGCGTGGGCGCCCGCCAGGCCCTCCAGGGCGAGCGCGATCGCGCGCGGATCGCCCACCCGCCGCGCCACCGCCAGCCCTTCGCGCTGCCACTCCAGCGCGGCCACCGCGTCCCCGCGCTGCTCGGCGACGAACCCCAGCTCGGCCAGGATCAGCGCCGCCCCCGGCTCGCCGGCCACCTCACGCACCCAGCGCAACCAGCGGCGCAGCAGCCGTTCCGCCTCATCGAGCCGCCCCTGCCGCCGGGCGACCAAGGCCAGCCCGACCTCGGCGAACTCCTCCAGCGGCACATCCGACCGGGCGACGGCCAGCCGCCGGGCCCGCTCGTGCAGCTCCCGCGCCCCGTCGAGGTCTCCGGTCAGCAGCGCCACCCGGCCCAGCCTGGACAGCGCGCCGGACACCTCGCTCTGCAGCCCAAGCTCCTCGGCGCCGCGCAGCCCGTCGCGCCGCAGGTCGGCGGCCCGCACGTAGTCGCCGGTGATCTCGGCCAGCGTGCCGAGGTTCTCGGCGGCCCGCATCTCACCCCACCGGTCGCCCACCTCCCGGAACAGCTCCAGCCCCCGCTCCCCGTCCTGCCGCAGCGCCGCCAGATCGCCGCGCAGCAGCGCCCGCCTGGCCCGCAGGCTCAGCGCCGCCGCCGTGCCCCACCGGTCGTCCAGGGCGAGGAAGGACTCCAGCGCGCCGTCCAGCAACGCGTCGGTGACCACCGGGTCGTCATAGCCGTACAGCGTGAAGGCCAGGAACCACCGCGCCCTGGCCCGGCGCACCGGATCCGTGATCGCGGCCGGCAGTTGCTCCACACCGGGGGCCCGCCCCTGCCCGGACAGCATCCGCAGCCCGGCCAGCCAGACACGGGCCTGCGCGTCGTCGGCGGCGGCCAGCACCGCCTCCAGGGTCCGCTGTCCCTCGCCGAGCCTGCCGCGCAGCACCCAGTACCAGGCCAGCGCGTTCACCAGCCGGACCGCCACGTCCGTTGCGCCGTGCCGGAGCGAGGTCTCGATCGCGGCGCGCAGGTTGGCCGCGTCGGCGTCGAGCAGCGCGAGCCAGTGCCGCTGCTCGGGTCCGCGCAGGCCCGGCTCGGCGCGTTCGGCGAGGTCGGCGTGGTGGTGGGCGTGCCGCAGCCGGACCGCCTCCGTCTCACCCGCTTCGGACAGCCGTTCCAGGCAGTACGCGGCCACCGACTCCAGCAGCCGGTACCTGCCGCCGGGGGTCCGTACCACCAGCGACCTGTCCATCAGCCTGGCCAGCAGGTCGAGCACGTCCAGGCCCGGTTCGGCGCAGATCGCCTCGGCGGCTTCGAGCGTGCAGCCGTCGGCGTGCACGGCCAGGCGCCGCAGCACGACCCGCTCGGCCGCGGTCAGCAGCTCCCAGCTCCAGTCGATCATCGCCCGCAGCGTCCGCTGCCGCGCGGGCGCACCTCGATGCCCCGTGGCGAGCACCCGGAACCGGTCGTCGAGCCGGGCGGCCAGCCGACGCGGAGTGAGCGCCCGCAGCCGGGTGGCGGCCAGCTCCAGCGCCAGCGGGATCCCGTCGAGCCGCGCGCAGATCTCCGCCACGCCGTCGTCGTCCGGCCCGATGCCCGCCCTGGCGGCGAGCAGCCGTGCGGCGGCCTCCGGCCCGAGTGGCGGCACGCTCCACAGGACCTCGCCGGGGACACGCAGCGACTCCTGGCTGGTCGCCAGGACGCGCAACTCGGGCGCGGCCCGCAGCAGCCGCTCGGCCAGCTCGGCGACCTGGTCGACCACGTGCTCGCAGTTGTCGAGGACGAGCAGGGTCGCGCTGGTACGGAGCGCGGCGGCGAGCCGGTCGACCACGGACCCGGGCGAATCATCCCTGACCCCCAGCACCGTCGCCACCACCCCGGCCACCACGCCGTCGGTGGGGGAGGTGGCCGAGGCCAGCTCGACCAGCCACACCCCGCCGGGAAACGGCCGGCCGGGCTCGGCCGCCGCCTCCAGGGCGAGCCGGGTCTTACCGACCCCGCCCGGCCCGGTCAGCGTGACGAGCCGCCCGGCCCGCAGCAGCGACCGCACCTCGGCCACCTCCGCGTCCCGGCCGATCAGCTCGGTGAGCGGGGCGGGCAGGTTCGTCGCGGGCGGCCCGGCGAGCGATCCGGCCGGACCGGAGCCCTGCGGCGCTCCAAGAGGCGCGGGCGGATGGGAGTGCGTCGGGTCCATGGGCAGTGCGGGTGGGTCGAGGATCGGGTCCTGGCGGAGGATCGCGGCGTGCAGTGCCGTCAGTTCGGGTGCCGGGTCGATGCCCAGCTCCTCAGCCAGCAGCCCGCGCAGCTGCGCGTAACCGGCCAGCGCCTCGCTCTGCCGCCCCGCCCGGTACAGCGCCCGCAGGTGCGCGGCCCGCAGCCGCTCCCGCAGCGGGTGCGCGGTCACCAGCTCGGCCAGCTCGGCCGCCAGCGCCCCGTGGTCGCCCAGCTCCAGCCGCGTCTCGGCCAGCTCCTCCAGCGCGACCAGCCGCTGCTCCTCCAGCCGGTCGACGGCCGCTCTGGCGAAGTCGCCGAACTCGGCGTACGGAGCCCCCCGCCACAGGCCGAGCGCCTCGGTCAGCAGCGCCTGCCGTACCCGCGCGTCGTCGCTCCGCCCGGCACGGGCGAGCAGGGACTCGAACAGGCCCGCGTCCACCTCCTCCGCGTCCACCGCGAGCAGGTACCCCGGCGGCCGGAAGGCCACCAGTGAGCGGTCACCGAGCGCCCGGCGCAGTTGGGAGACCTTGACCCGGAGTGCGGCCGGCGCGTCGGCGGGCGGGCGGTCGCCCCACAGGTCCTCGATGAGCCGGTCGGTGGAGACCGGCCGCCCCCGGTGCGCCAGCAGGTCGGCGAGCAGCGCGCGGACCTTGGCCTCGGGCACCTGGACCGGCTGCCCTTCCGGCGTCCACACCGAGAGGGGGCCCAGCACCCCGAATCTCATCAGCCCCCCATAACAAACTCCGAACCCGACCATAACCCCCGGCCAGCAATGTGGAAGCCGTCAACGGAAAGGACTGCTCAGCATGCGTATCTCTATCCTCGGCCTGGGCCTCATGGGCCAGGCCCTGGCCCGGACCCTCGTCGGGGCCGGTCATAGCGTCACCGTGTGGAACCGTACGGAAGGCAAGGCTGACGGCCTGGGCGCCACCGCCGTGGCGACCGCGGCGGAGGCGGTCGCGGCCAGCCCGCTGGTGATCGTCTGCGTGCTCGACTACGCGGCCGTACGGGAGCTCCTCGGCTCGGTACGGCTGGACGACCGGGTCCTGCTGAACCTCACCAACGGCAGGCCGGCGGAGGCCCGCGACATGGCGGAGTGGGTGGCCGAGCGCGGCGGCGACTATCTGGACGGCGGCATCATGGCCGTGCCCCAGATGATCGGCACGCCCGGCGCGCTGATCCTCTACAGCGGCTCGCCCACCGCCTTCGAGCGTTACGAGGAGGCGTTGGGCGTGCTGGCCAGGCCCCGCTACCTGGGGGCGGACGCGGGGCTCGCACCGCTGTACGACCTGGCCATGCTCACCGGCATGTACGGCCAGATCGCCGGGTTCCTGGAGGCGGCGGCGCTGATCGCCTCGGAGAAGCGGCCGGTGGCGGAGTTCACCACGGAGCTGCTGGTGCCATGGCTGAACGCGATGGCCGGGCAGCAGCCCCGGATGGCGGCGGACATCGAGGCGGGCGCCTACGTGACCGACGTCTCCAACCTGGAGATCAACCAGGTGGGCATGGTCAACCTGATCCGCGCCTTCGAGGAGCAGGGGGTGAAGCCGGACCTGCTGCTGCCCATGAGGGAGGTCCTCGACCGGCGGGTGGCGGCCGGCCACGGCGCCCACGGCCTGTCGAGCCTGATCGAAGAGCTCCGTTAGCGACAGGTCAGCGGCGGAAGGCGGCCAGCGGGATGCGGATCCATGAGGGCCGGTTGCGGGCCTCGTAGACCACCTCGTACACCGCCTTCGACAGCTCGAACGCGCGCAGCAGGGCCGCGTCCGCCGAGGTGATCACGCCGCCGCCCTCGGTGTAGCCCTCCAGGAAGGCGGCCCTGTTGCGGTCGGCCCACTCGGCGGCCCGCTCCTCCAGGGATTCGGGCTGTGAGTGGTCGGCCAGCAGGTGCCTGGCCGCGTAGTCGAACGAGCGGAGCATCCCGGCCACGTCGCGCAGCGGGGACGACAGGGCCCGGCGTTCGGCCAGGGGCTGGCCCGGCTCGCCCTCGAAGTCGAGCACCACCCAGCCGGTCGCGATGCGCATCACCTGGCCCAGGTGGTAGTCGCCGTGCACCCGTTGCACGGGCACCTCGACGGTCAGGTCCTCCACCGCGTGGTAGGCGGCCTCCAGCGCGTCGACGTGCTCGCGCAGCTCCGGCACCTCGCCCACGGCCCGGCCCAGCCGCCGCCGGAAGCCCTCGGCCATCCGCTTGACCTCGTGCACCTCGATCAGGTCGGTGGGGAAGGCGGTGGCCAGCTCGTGATGGACGTGGGCGGTGGCCACGCCGAGCCGGTGCGCCTCGGCGGCGAAGTCACCTCCGACCTCGCCCGCCGAGAGCTCGGGCATCGAGCCGTACAGGTCCCGCACGCTGGCCAGGGCCAGGTCCCAGCCGTCGTTGGCGGTGGAGAGGTATTCCTGCATGATGGCCAGCGTCGTGGCGGTGCCGTCGAGGTCGGTCTCGATCCAGCCGTACGGCTTGGCGATGTGCGCGGACTCCAGGGCGTCCAGCGCGGTGACGATCTCCAGCTCCGGGTTCACACCGGGGATCAGGCGGCGGAAGAACTTGCAGATGTAGGCGTCCCCGTACACCAGGGAGGTGTTGGACTGCTCGGCGCCGAGCACCAGGCTGCGCGGTGAGGTGTCGATGGTGACGCCGGGCAGGTGGCGGAAGCGGACGGTGTCCCAGCCGCAGCCCTCGGCCATGCACTCCAGGACCCAGTGGGTCAGGGCTTGGTCGTGGACGGCGTCGTAGACGTACCACTCGGGATGGTCGGGGCCGTTTTCGAAGGCGTAGGGGCCGTGCGTGCCGATCAGCGCGTGTTTCAGCCGGTCGGGCAGCTCGGTCCGCATTCCGAGCAGGATCTGGTAGCGCTCTCTCGACGCTCCCTGCCAGACGGACACGATCAGGTGGCGGAGGCCGGGGTCGTCGGCGTCGATCACGACGTCCGACTCGATCGACAGGGAGTCGATCGCGCGCCCCTTGCCGCCGAACCATCGTTGGCGACTGATCCATGCGGCAAGGAGCTCGTCAAGCACGTCTTACTCCTCCTGGGTGAAGGCCGGTGGGAGTGTGAACCAATAGAACCCATGCCCGGGAAGCGTCAAAAGATACGGAAGTTCGCCAATTGCCGGGAATGGAACTCCACCCATCGTCTCAACGGGCGAGACGCCGACGAATCTGCGCAGGTCAAGCTCGACCGGCTGGGGGAAGCGCGAGAGGTTGTTCACGCACAACATCCGGTCGTCGCCCAGCTCGCGGACGAACGCCAGCACGCTCGGGTTGGAGGAGTTGAGCTCGGTGAACTCACCCAGGCCGAACACCGGGTGCCGCTTGCGGATCTCGATCATGCGCTTGGTCCAGTGGAGCAGCGATCCGCCGCTCTTCTGCTGCGCCTCGACGTTGAGCCCCTGGTAGCCGTAGATCGGGTCCATGATGACCGGCAGGTAGAGCCGTCCCGGGTCGCAGTCGGAGAACCCGGCGTTGCGGTCGGGGTCCCACTGCATGGGCGTTCGTACGCCGTCGCGGTCGCCGAGCCAGATGTTGTCGCCCATGCCGATCTCGTCGCCGTAGTAGAGCACCGGCGAGCCGGGCAGCGACAGGAGCAGCGCGGTGAACAGCTCGATCTGGTTGCGGTCGTTCTCCAGCAGGGGTGCCAGGCGCCGCCGGATGCCGACGTTGGCCCGCATGCGCGGGTCCTTGGCGTACTCGGTGTACATGTAGTCGCGTTCCTCGTCCGTGACCATCTCGAGCGTCAGCTCATCGTGGTTGCGGAGGAAGATCCCCCACTGGCAATGTTCCGGAATCTTCGGGGTTTGGGCCAAGATTTCGGAAATGGGGTAGCGCGACTCCCTGCGTACGGCCATGAAGATGCGCGGCATCAGCGGGAAGTGGAACGCCATATGGCACTCGTCGCCCCCGCCCACCGGGTCGCCGAAGTACTCGACCACGTCGGAGGGCCACTGGTTGGCCTCGGCGAGCAGCACCCGGTCGTTGTAGAGCCGGTCGACCTCCTTGCGGATCCGCTTGAGGTAGTCGTGCGTGCGCGGCAGGTTCTCGCAGTTGGTGCCCTCCTCCTCGAAGAGGTACGGCACGGCGTCGAGGCGGAACCCGTCGATGCCCAGGTCGAGCCAGAAGCGCAGCACCTCCAGCATCGCGTCCTGCACGGCCGGGTTCTCGTAGTTGAGGTCCGGCTGGTGGTGGAAGAAGCGATGCCAGTAGTACTGGCCGCGGACCTGGTCATAGGTCCAGTTGGACGTCTCGGTGTCGATGAAGATGATCCGGGCGTCGGGATAGGCGCTGTCGTTGTCCGACCAGACGTAGAAGTCGCCGAACGGCCCCTCCGGGTCGTGGCGCGCGGCCTGGAACCAGGGGTGGGCGTCGCTCGTGTGGTTCATCACCAGGTCGGCGATGACTCGCATGCCGCGTTTGTGGGCCTCATCGACGAGCTTCACGAAGTCTCCGAGATCGCCGAACTCCGGCAGGATCTTCATGAAGTCGGCGATGTCGTAGCCGCCGTCGCGCAGCGGTGACTCGTACAGCGGCAGCAGCCACAGACAGTCCACGCCGAGCCACTGGAGATAGTCGAGCTTGCTGATCAGGCCCTTGATGTCACCGGTGCCGTCGCCGTTGGAATCGGCGAAGCCCCTGATCAGAACCTCGTAGAAGACCGCGCGCTTGTACCAGTAGGGGTCGCGCGGCTTCTCCTCGTCGAAGGGGTTGGGAATGGGTGTGGAGCTCATGAGCACTCCCTTGGGCTCATGAAGGAGGCGCTTTCACACACGTTGAAGACTCCCCGCTGAATTCTGTGTTCTACCGTGGCGCGGCTCGTACGGTGAAGATGTGGGCTGGCTGGATGTGGGGGTCGAGGCGAACGTAGTTGTTCTGCCGCCAACGGTACGACTCGCCCGACAGTTCGTCGTCGACGACGAACTCGGCATTCCAGTCGAGACCGAGGGCCGGCATGTCCAGCTCGACCGCCGCCTCGTGGGTGTGGTGTGGGTCGAGATTGACAACCGCCAGGACGACATCGCCCAGCCCGTGCCGTCGTGTGGCGGGGTCATAGGCGCCCGGCAGGCGCTTGGAGAAGCACACCATGTCCGGTTGGTCAACCCGGTGGAACCGTAGATTACGCAACTCCTGCAGCGCTGGATGTGCTCTTCGGAACAAATTCAGGTGGGTGATGAACGGCGCCAGGCTCCACCCTGCCCGCTCTGCCTCCACCCAGTCCCGCGGTTTGTACTGATATTTCTCACTATCTAGATATTCCTCACTACCCGGGCGGACAGGGACATTTTCCCCAAGCTCGTACCCGGAATAGACGCCCCAGGTGGGTGAGGCGAGCGCGGCGAGCACGGCACGGATCCGGAAAGCAGGATTTCCGCCGTGTTGCAGGTATTCGTGAAGAATATCCGGTGTGTTAACGAACACATTGGGCCGCAGGAAGTACGACGTCTCCCGGGCCAGCTCGGCGAGGTAGGTCTCCACGTCGTGCTTGGAGTTCTTCCACGTGAAGTACGTGTAGGACTGGTGGAAGCCCACCTTGGCCAGCGTCTGCAGCATCGCCGGCCGGGTGAACGCCTCGGCCAGGAAGATCACGTCCGGGTCGGTCGCGTGGATGTCGGCCAGCAGCCGCTCCCAGAACCCCACCGGCTTGGTGTGCGGGTTGTCCACGCGGAAGATCCGTACGCCGTGGTCCATCCAGTGCCGCAGGACCCGTCTCACCTCGGTGTAGATCCCCTCGGGGTCCTTGTCGAAGTTGATCGGGTAGATGTCCTGGTACTTCTTCGGCGGGTTCTCGGCGTAGGCGATCGTGCCGTCGGCCCTGATCGTGAACCACTCCGGGTGCTCCTTGACCCACGGATGGTCGGGGGAGCACTGCAGCGCGAAGTCGAGCGCGACCTCCATGCCCAGCTCGCGGGTGCGGCTGACGAACTCGGCGAAGTCCTCGATCGTCCCCAGGTCGGGATGGAGCGCGTCGTGGCCGCCGTCGTCGGAGCCGATCGCCCAGGGCGATCCCGGCTCGTCGGGCTCGGGGCTCAGGGTGTTGTTGCGCCCCTTGCGGAACGTGAGGCCGATGGGATGGATCGGCGGCAGGTAGACGACGTCGAAGCCCATCTTGGCGATCGCGGGCAGACGCTTGGCCGCAGTCTGGAAATTTCCGGACTTGGAGACGCCGGACTCGTTGATGACCGCGCCCTCTGACCTGGGGAAGAACTCGTACCAGGAGCCGTACAGCGCCCGGCGCCGGTCCACCCTGATCGTCCGCGGCCGGGCCCTGGTCACCAGGGCGCGCAGCGGGTGCGCCTCCAGCAGCGCCGCCGTCTCCGGCAGTTGCGCGATGGACAGCCGGGCCCGGGGGTCCAGCTGCTCGTCGCGGAGCGTGGCGGCGACGGCCAGCAGCGCGGCGCGGTGGCCGCACGTGCTGTCGCCGTTGCCGTTGACCTTGGTGGATGGCTTGGTGGATGGCTTGGTGTCGGTGGCCCGGCCGGTCCTGGTGTGGGCCGCGGGATGCCCGTTCCCGTTGCCGGGGGCGGGACAGTCCGCCTGCCGTACGGCCTTGGCGGCGCGCTCGAACAGCCGGGCGCCCTCCTCGCACATGAGGTCGCTGTCCATGCCCCGCGGGATCTTGATCTCCGCGTCGTGCAGCCAGGTAGCGATGGGGTCGCTCCACGCCTCCACCCTGAACAGCCAGTCACCCTCGGCCGGCAGGCACACGTCCAGGCCCCACCTGTCGGTGCCCGGCGCGAGCTCGCGCATCGGTCTCAGGCGGCCTCGCTGCCCATCGGGCGCGGTGAGCACAACGCCCGCGGCCACGGCGTCGTGGCCCTCTCTGAACACGGTCGCCGAGACCTGAAAGGTCTCGCCGGCGACCGCCTTGGCGGGCCACTGCCCGCAGTCGACGACGGGGGAGATGTCCGTGATGGGAATTCGTCCGATCATCGCATTTCAAGGTTGCGACGGCACGCTCGGTACCGCCGGAGGCTTCCGTGGTAGGAACGATCCTTGCATGTAAATTGTGGGCAGCAGTGGAGGACCTCCCGAGTGTCCCCAGGAGAACCGACATTGGTGGAAGTTGCCCCAATATTTCCTCTTCATGCTTCTTCTCGGAAGGGGTTTGAACGGCCTTGCCGAAGGTGAGGGACTGAGAGGTCCCTCCTAGCCCATAGGGTTCGAAAACGTGAGAGCAATCCGCCGGTTCACCGTCCGCACTGTCCTGCCCGCGGAGTTGGCCGCCCTCGGCGAGCTCGTGCACAACTTGCGCTGGTCATGGCACCCGGAGACGACCGACCTCTTCGCCGAGGTCGACCCGCGTCTCTGGGAGCAGGTAGGGCACGACCCCGTCGCCCTCCTGGGCGCCGTCGACCACGCCAGGCTGGCCGAGCTGGCCGCCGACCGCCGATTCCTGCGCCGTCTCGCCGATGCCGCCGACGACCTGCGCGAATACATCACCGCGCCGCGTTGGTATCAGACGCTGCCCGACGCCGCGAGCGCCATCGCCTACTTCTCCCCCGAGTACGGCATCGCCGCCGCACTCCCTCAATACTCCGGCGGCCTGGGCATCCTGGCCGGCGACCACCTCAAGACCGCCAGCGATCTCGGGGTGCCGATCCTCGCGGTCGGCCTGCTGTATCGCCACGGCTACTTCACCCAGTCGCTTTCGCCAGAGGGCTGGCAGCTGGAGCACTACCCGTCACTCGACGCGGGCGGCCTGCCGCTGACCCTCCTGAAGGAGGAGGACGGCACCCCCGTCAAGATCCGCATCTCCCTGCCCGGTGAGCGGGTGCTGCACGCGCAGATCTGGGTGGCCCAGGTGGGCCGGGTGCCGCTGCTGCTCCTCGACTCCGACGTGGCCGACAACGACGCCGCGGCCCGCGACGTCACCGACCGCCTCTACGGCGGCGGCACCGACCACCGGCTGCTGCAGGAGCTGCTCCTGGGCGTCGGCGGCGTACGGGCGATCCGCGCGTACTGCCGCATCACCGGGCACGCCGAGCCCGAGGTGTTCCACACCAACGAGGGCCACGCCGGCTTCCTCGGCCTCGAACGCATCCGCGAGCTGACCGAGTCCCGCCTCTCCTTCGACGAGGCGCTGGAGGCCGTACGCGCGGGCACGGTCTTCACCACGCACACACCGGTGCCCGCGGGCATCGACAGGTTCCCCGTCGACATGATCGAGCGCCAGTTCGGCGGCGACAACGCCTGGCCGACCGTGCCCGTCGAACGCATCCTCGCGCTGGGCGCCGAGGACCAGCCCGGCCGGTTCAACATGGCGATCATGGGCATGCGGCTGGCCCAGCGCGTCAACGGCGTCTCCGTGCTGCACGGCGCGGTCAGCCGCGAGATGTTCAAGAGCCTGTGGCCCGGCTTCGACGTCGACGAGGTGCCGATCGGCTCGATCACCAACGGCGTCCACGCACCCACCTGGGTCGGCCGCGAGCTCATGGAGCTGGCCGGCCGCGAGCTGCCCTCGCTGATCGAGCGGGCGCGCGGCTGGGAGGGCGTCCAGAAGGTCCCCGACTCGGACCTCTGGGACATCCGGGGTACGCTCCGGCGCCGGCTCGTCGAGGGGGCCAGGGTCAGGCTGCGCAAGGCGTGGCGCGACCGCGGTGCCTCCGACGCCGAGCTCGGCTGGATCGACGACGTGCTCGACCCCGACGTGCTGACGATCGGGTTCGCCCGGCGCGTGCCGTCCTACAAGCGGCTCACGCTCATGCTGCGCGACGCCAAGCGCCTGTCGGACCTGCTGCTCGACGCCGACAAGCCGGTCCAGATCGTGATCGCGGGCAAGGCCCACCCCGCCGACGAGGGCGGCAAGAAGCTGATCCAGCAGATTGTCAAGTTCGCCGACCGGCCCGACGTGCGGCACCGCATCGTGTTCCTGCCCGACTACGACATGGCGCTCGGCCAGCTGCTCGTCCAGGGCTGTGACGTGTGGCTGAACAACCCGCTCCGGCCGCTGGAGGCGTCCGGCACCTCGGGCATGAAGTCGGCGCTGAACGGCGGGCTCAACCTGTCGATCCGCGACGGCTGGTGGGACGAGTGGTACGACGGCACCAACGGCTGGGCCATCCCCACAGCCGACGGGGTGACCGATCCCGACCGGCGCGACGAGCTGGAGGCCGCCGCCCTCTACGACCTGATCGAGAACGAGGTGGCCGACCGCTTCTACGACCGGGCCGGTGACGGGCTGCCGCGCCGCTGGCTGGAGATGGTCAAGCACACGCTCACCTCGCTCGGCCCCAAGGTGCTCGCGGGCCGGATGCTGCGCGACTACGTGGTCGGCCTCTACCTGCCCGCCGCGCGGGCCGCCCGCGCGCTGGAGGCCGACTCCTCCGCCGGGGCCAAGTCGTTCGCGGCCTGGCGCGTCCGCGTCACGCGGGCCTGGCCGGGCGTCCGGGTCGAGCACGTGGAGTCGTCGGGCGTCGGGGACGCGCCCGAGGTCGGCGCGGCGCTCGAAATACGCGCCACCGTCGCGCTCGGCGACCTGGAGCCGGGTGACATCCTGGTCGAGGCCGCTTACGGCCGGGTCGGGCCGCACGACGAGCTGATCCACCCGGCCTACGTCGAGCTGCGGACCGAGGGCGCCGACGACGACGGCCGGGCCCACTACGTGGGTGAGGTGCCGCTGGACCGTACCGGCGCGTTCGGCTACACGGTCCGGGCGGTCCCGCACCACCCGCTGGCCGCCTGCCGCGCCGAGCTCGGCCTCATCGCCGTTCCCGAGGAGCCCGCGGGGATGACGAACGGCATGCTCCGCTGAACGTAGTAACGAACGGGCGGGGTGGGTCGTGGTGATTGGGCTGGGTGGGCCGTGCAATAGGGAAAACGCTGGAGGAGCGTCATAATCGAGACCGTGGACGACAGCGCGAACGGCCTGCGGGCAGACACTCTGGTGGCGACGGTCCGCGGCGTGCTCCCGTCCCTGACTCCGGCCGCGCAGACCGTCGCCCGGCTCATCCTGGAAGATCCGGCGACGGTGGCCCGGAGCACGATCACCGAGCTGTCCGCCGCCTCGGGCACCAGCGAGGCGACGATCGTACGTACGGCCAGGCTCCTGGGCTTCGCCGGCTACCCGCAGCTGCGCCTCGCCCTGGCCGCGGCGGCCGCCCAGCCGGACCGGCTGGTGCCAGGTGACCTGGCGCCCGACGATCCGCTGTCGGAGGTCATCCAGAAGGTGGCCAGGGCCGAGTCGGAGGCGATCAACGACACGGTCGCCCAGCTCACCTCGGAGCGCCTTGGCCTGGTCGTCGACGCGATCGTCGGCGCCCGGCGGGTGGACGCCTACGGCGTGGGCGCCTCGGGTCTGGTCGCCGAGGACGTGGCGCAGAAGCTGCTGCGCATCGGCCTGTCCAGCCACGCCTTCCAGGACGCCCACCTGGCGCTGACCAGCGCCGTGCTGCTCAAGCCCGGCGACGTGGCGATCGGCATCAGCACGTCGGGCGAGACGCCCGACGTGCTCGAACCGCTGTCGAGGGCGGGGGAGGCCGGCGCGACGACCGTCGCCATCACCAACAACCCCCGCTCGTCGATCGCGGAGCTGGCCGAACACGTGCTGATCTCGGCCGGGCGCGAGACGGAGTTCCGTCCCGGCGCCCTGGCCAGCCGGATCAGCCAGCTCCTCGTCGTCGACTGCGTGTTCGTCGGCGTCGCCCAGCGCACCTTCGACTCCTCTCAGGAGGCGTTGCAGAGCACCAGGCGCGCCGTCAAGGAGTTCACCAGGCGAGCGACACCCGCACGTCGTCAGCCTTGACGAACATCACCCGGTGCCCGAACTGGATCTGCAGGTACTTCGTCTTGCCCTTGACCACCTTGTGGCCGGCCTCGTCGAAGGTGACCGCCCGGTAATACTCGGTGGCCGCGTTCCCGGCCAGGGTGTACTTCTCGCCGGCCGAGAACGTGTACTGCAGCGGGGTCACCGCCTGGTACGGGATGTCGGCCGGGTATGCCTCCTGCTCCGGGTAGGCCCTGCCGTACACCGGGACGGTCGCCAGACCCGGCCTGGGCGTGACCACCAGGCCCGCGGACGGGACGGCGGTCGGCGCGGAGCGCGGGTTGTAGAACCAGCTCTTCTGGCCGAGGTACCAGATCGCGGTCCAGTCGCCCTGCCGGTCGGCGACGGCGAACCGCTGGCCGGTGCTCGCCCTGGCGCTGTGGTCGTACACGCTGTACAGCGAGTCGTTGGTGCCCGTCGGGTGCTTGCCGATGTCCTTGATCAGCGGCGCGTCGTCACGCGGCTCGGTGCGCAGCCACACGGTCCCGGCGGGGAGCGGCGGGCAGGCGGCCTCCGGGTTCTTGCGGTCGCAGCCGTAGAAGTACGGCTTGTTGGTGGCGAAGTCGGGCCTGATCATGATGGAGCCCGCCTTGGGGCCGCCGAAACCATGCAGCGGCGCGCCGATCAGGTCGAAGTAGTGCTTCCAATCCCAGAACGGACCCGGGTCCTCGTGCATGCCCCGCACCGTGGTCGGCAGCGTGCCCGGCACGTTGTCGTGGCCCAGGATGTGCGCCCGGTCCAGCGGCACGTCGTACCTGGCCGCCAGGTAGCGCACGAGCTTGGCGGACGAGCGGTACATCGCCTCGGTGTACCAGGTGCTGCCCTCGGCCAGGAAGCCCTCGTGCTCGATGCCGATCGACTTGGCGTTGATGTACCAGTTGCCGGCCTGCCAGGCGACGTCCTTGCCCTTGACGTGCTGGGCGATGTGGCCGTCGGTGGAGCGCACCGAGTACTGCCAGCTCGCGCCGTAGTTGACGTCCTGGTTCAGCTTGATCGACGGGAGGAAGTAGCCCTCCATGTCATGGATGACGATGTACTGGATCTTCTGGCTGACGGGCCGGTTGGCCAGGTCGTAGTGGCCATAGTCGCCGTTCGGCTTCTGCGCGTAGGCCGACGGGATCCACTCGCAGGAGATCGACCTCGGGCACTCGACACCGTCACGGCGCGGCGGCCGCAGGCCGAGCTTCTCCAGCCACTTCTCGATCCGCTCCAGGCCGGGGATCGGCGTGAGCTTGACCTGCTGCCCGTCGTCGGTGACCCGCTCGGCGCCGTCCTCGATCGTGCTGTAGACCTCGTCGGCGAAGACCTTGGCCGCCTCGGACTCGTCGGCGCCGGAGTATTTGGCGACCGCCCCGTACCACTGGGCCGGGTCCGCGCTCAGCGGCGCGCCGATCGACTTCTGGTAGTCGGCCAGCAGCGCCGCGCCGCCCCTGATGTTCGTGGCGGCGTCGGACCGGAGCGCCTCGTGGCTCGCGCCGGTCAGCTGGGCGGCCTTCTCCATGGTCTTGAGCGAGGCCGGGACCTCGGTGGGCGCGACCGCCGTCGCGACCGGGGCTAACGGCCTGGCCTCGTCACCGCGCGCGTCCTCCTCACCCTCGCCGTGGTGGTTGGACCCGGTGAAGGCGGCGGCGTCGGTCAGGTGCATGGGGCCGAATCCGGCGTCGTTGCTGGGCTGCCCGGCGTGGGCGTCCCAGCGCGACTCCAGATAGGAGACACCGAGCAGGACGCTCTCCGGAACCTGGAACTCCTTGGCGGCCGCGGCGAACGCCGCCTGCCGATCCGGGGGTTGTTCGGCAGTGGTGCCGGCCGCGGCCGTCATGTTGACTAATGGCAGCAAGGCGACCACCGCGATCGCCAGTGCTCTGCGCATCTACTGCTCCTCGACTGGGGGAATATCGGAGTCAGCGTCTCAACATTTTCCTTCTTCGGCGAGAGCTTTGCGAAGACATTTTTCAGGACATCACGCCCTATGGTGGGGCGGGTGACGTCGATCGTGACCGGTGCCGCCGGGTTCATCGGCCGCGCGCTGACGTCGGCCCTGCTCGCGTCCGGCTCTCCGGTCATCGCCATCGACCGCCTGCCTGTCGAGGAACAACCCGGACTCACCGTGATCAAGGCCGACCTGCTGGACCTGGAGCCGGGGGCCTTCTCCGGCGCGGACGAGGTCTACCACCTGGCCGGCTGCGCGGGCGTACGCGACGCCGCTCCCGGGATCGCCTGGCGGCGCCATCGGGACAACGTGCTCGCGGGCGCGCGGGTGCTGGCCCTCACGCCACCCGGCGTCCCGCTCCTGATCACCTCCTCCAGTTCCGTGTACGGCGGAGCGTCCCACGGCCGGCCCAGCGCGGAGTCCGACCCGGTCCGCCCCGCCGGCGGCTACGCCACGAGCAAGGTCGCCCTCGAACGGCTCTGCCTCGACCGCCCTGACATCACGATCGTCCGGCCGTTCACCGTCGCGGGGGAGGGGCAGCGGCCCGACATGGCGCTGTCGATCTGGTTACGCGCCGCCCAGGAGGGCCGTCCTTTGCGCGTGCTCGGCTCGCTCGACCGTACGCGGGATGTCACCGACGTACGCCAGGCCGCCCGCGCGATGATCGAGCTCATCGGCGCGCCCGGCATCGTGAACCTCGGCACGGGCCGCGGCCACACCCTGCGGGCCATGGCGGAGGCGGTCGCCACGGTGACCGGAGCCGATCTCACCTTCGACGTCGTGCCCGCCCCGCTCGAGGAGCCCGGCGACTCACTGGCCGACACCCGCCGCCTCCACTCGCTGCTCGGCTGGACGCCGCGTACCGATCTACTGGACTTGGTCCGGCGCCAGCAGCTTGTAATGTCCTGAGCATGGGTGATTTCGTACGCGTTGAAGTGGCCGACCAGATCGCCACGATCCGGCTTGACCGTCCCAAGATGAACGCCCTCAACGGCCAGATGCAGCACGAGCTCGGCGAAGCCGCCCGAGCCGTCGACGCCGATCCCGAAGTGCGCGCCGTCGTCGTCTACGGCGGCGAGCGGGTCTTCGCGGCCGGCGTCGACATCAAGGAAATGGTCGTCATGTCCTACGCCGACATGGCCGCCCACTCCCGCGGGCTCCAGGGCTGCTTCACCGCGGTGGCCGCCATCGGCAAGCCCGTCATCGCCGCCGTCACCGGCTACGCGCTGGGCGGCGGCTGCGAGCTGGCCCTGTGCGCCGACTTCCGGGTGGCCGGCGAGTCGGCCAAGCTGGGCCAGCCGGAGATCCAGCTCGGCCTCATCCCCGGCGCGGGCGGCACCCAGCGCCTGCCCCGCCTGATCGGCCCCGCGCGGGCCAAGGAACTCATCTACTCAGGCCGCCACGTGCCGGCCGCCGAGGCGCTGTCGATCGGGCTGGTGGATCGGGTGGTGCCGGACGAGGAGGTGTACGCGGCGGCGCTGGCCTGGGCGGGGACCTTCACAGGCGGGCCCGCGGTGGCGCTGCGGGCCGCCAAGCAGGCGGTGGACCAAGGGGTGGAGGTCGATCTGGATACGGGGCTGGAGATCGAGCGGCTGCAGTTCTCGGGTCTGTTCGCGACGGACGATGCCAAGATCGGGATGCGGGCGTTCACGGACAAAGCCGAACCGAAGTTCACCGGCCGCTGACGGACAGCCACTCGCCATCGGCCACTCGCCGTCGGCCGGCGGCGAGTGGCCGCTTCGGGCTTAGGCGTGGCGGCCTGGGATGACGACGGTCGTGAGTGCCCGGGGCTGGAGGACCACGGTCCCACCGGTGACCGGACTCGCGTCGAGCGCGTTGGCGTTGTCGGTCACGTACGCGGTGGCCCGGCCGTACACACCGTGCCACGTCACGGCGGCGGTGCCGGTGTTGAGCACCTCGACCACCTGGGAGCCGTCGGGGTTGCGGAACGCTGAAACTTTCAGCGCCGGATCGGCCGCCGCCGCGTCCACCCGTACCGCCCCCGGCCGGATGAACCGGCTGTACGCCGCCAGCGCCCACAGCCGCTTGGAGACGTGATACGTACCCGCGGCCTCGTCGATCTGGAGCAACGCCCGCGTGGCGCCGCGCGAGGCGCCCAGCCAGTAGACGTAGCCGCTGACGTTGCCGAGCGTGAGCGCGTCATGGACGGCCTGTGCGATCGTGAAGCCGTCGTAGCCGCTGCCGTCGTCCCAGCTCTCGTCCCAGGTGGAGCCGTTGGGGTTCCACTCAGACATCCAGGTGTTTCCGCTGGTCGGCAGCGGTCCGTCCACTGGGCTGGCGTACGTGTGCCCGGTGTGCGTCTTCACCCAGCGGCGGGCCTCGGGGTCGGCCTCGATGGCGGCCGTGTACGCCTTGGCCTCGGTCCAGCCGAAGGAGTCACAGCAGGCCACCTTGAGACCCTTCACGCCCTTGGCGATCGGGCCGAGCACCTTGACGAACTCGGCGGCCTGCTGCGGGGTGAACCGCATGGAGGCGTACGTCGCCGTCCAGTCAGGCTCGTTGGTGAAGCCGAGGTCGGTGATTCTGATGCCCTCACGGGCGTAGAACTTCGCGTATTGCACCAGGTAGCGGGCATAGGCTTGCCGCCACTCCGGCTTGAGCGTGCCGCCGTTCTTGTCGTCGCCGTTGTCCTTCATGTAGGCGGGCGCGCTCCAGGCGTCGGCGTAGAACCGCTCGACCCCGTACCCCTTGGCCGCCTTCGCCACCCAGACCTGGCTGTTGTCCTTGTCGTCCCACACGTACTTGGGCGGCGCGTCCGGCCCGCCCGGGTCTTCCGGCTGGATGGAGACCATCTGGTCGTACGGGCTGCCCACGGGAGCGGAGCCGATGCCGAGCCGCAGAATGCTGAGCCCGGCGCCCTTGTCGCGGTTGAACCACAGGTCGAGGATCTCGCGCCGCTGCCCCTCACCGAGCGCCTTGACCAGCTCGTTGCGGCGGAACGCCTGGGAGATCCCGAACCCGTCGATGTGCTGATGCCGAACGCGCTCGCGCACGGTGATCGCCGGGGGATCCGCCAGGGCCGGGGCCTGGATGATGGGTAGACCGAGCAGAGTGATCGCGACAACGCCTCGTAACATGCCGCCTCCGAAACTTTCGGAACCTTCGTGATAGTTTCGCCCCCGGAACCGTAAACACCCACCGCCCCTTCGTCAACCTCTTCGGTGGTCGGCCGCCTGCTGCCCACCCGTCCACAAAGGGCTCGCCGATCGGCGCTTCGCGCTTAGAAGCTCGGCGTCCTTCCTTTGGCGCTTACGCGCACTGCACGGCCTTCCCTTCGCTCAGACGCCCCCTGAGCGCGGGCTCCGCCCGCACGCGCTTCGCCACTGGTTAGCTGGGCCTGCCAGAGACGCATGACAGACGAGACTCCCTGGAGAGTGGCGGCCCACTGACCGGCCGGACGCTGTCCGCTCCGGCGTTGGTAATCATCGCGTGGCAGGTGGCGGCCCGGGGCGGGATCGCCACCACCGTCCGGCAACGGCGCGCTCCGCCGAGGAGGTATCGCGTAGCAGGTTGAGGGCCCAGGTGTGCCATCAGCTGGTGCTGCTGAGGTCGATCGTGTTGAGGGGCCGGGTGTTCCGTCAGCCGGTGCTGCTGAGGTCGATCGCCGGAAACGTCACCGGTGTCGGTGGTTGGCCGGCCTGCACTATCCAGGCTTCGCCGGTCGCGCCGTGTCGGGTGAGGGTTTGGACCGCGTCGGCGACTTCGTCCGGGTCGGCGATGGCGAGGTGGCTACTGAGAACGTGGTCGCGGATACCGGCGAGCATCGGTGTGTCGACGAAACCCGGGCAGACGGCGTTGATGGTCACACCGGATTCGGTCAGGGCGGGCGCGAGTGACCGTACCAGCCCGATGATGGCGTGCTTACTGGCGGAGTAGACGGGGTCGAACGGGTTGGGCGCGATGCCGGCGAGGCTCGAAGTCACCACGATGGCGCCGCCGCCCGCCGAGACCAGCGCCGGCAGAGCCGCGCGGATGCCGAACATGGTGCCGTCGATGTTGACCGCGATGATGCGGCGATAGCAGTCGAGGTCGAAGTCGTCGCCGGCGCCACCGGCGCCGCCCGTCCCGGCGTTGAGATGCACGATGTCGAGCCTGCCGAAGGCGTTCACCGCGGCCTCGACGGCGATGTGGTTGTCCCGCTCGCGAGCGACATCCGCCGGCACGAACACGCCGCCGACCTCGGCGGCGACGGCCGGGCCCGCCACCTCGTCGAGGTCCGCGATCACCACGCGGGCCCCGGCCCGGGCGAAGCGCCTGGCCACCGCGGCGCCGATGCCGCTGGCTCCTCCGGTGATCAGCACCACGGTAGTCATGAGGACACCTCCCGTTCCTGCCCGGTCTCGATGTCGACGCGCGCGCCCGCGCGCCGCAGGTAGATCTGGCTGCTCACCTCGAGGGCGACGAACACCGCCACGTACTGCAGCCCGCTGACCAGCGGCACCCGGTCCACGGGGAGTGTGTACGCCAGCACCACCCGTACTCCGGCGTCCAGCACCAGCCCGACGCCCCAGATCGCGGTCGCCACCCGCATCATGTGCCGGAAGGCCGGTGAGTCACGCCACGCGATCTCGGCGCGTTCGTGGGTGGCTCCGGTGGTGAACGAGCAAATGGCCTGGTGGTAGAAGGGCGTACGCGGCAGTGTCGCGAGCATCCACAGTCCCGCGACGGCGGTCATCCAGCCGTCCTTGGCCAGCAGGAAGCGCGTGCTGCCGGTGAGGAACGACACCGCGACGCTGAGCACAAGGATGCTCAGGGTGAACACGGCGAGCCCGTCGACCCGCCTCCGCTTGGTCACGGTCCACACCGCTCGAACCCCCGGCGGTACCACCCCCAGGGCTAGCGCGAGCCACTGGCCGACACCGGCGGCGCGTAGGCCGTAGAAGATCGCGAGCGGGGCCGCCACGTTGAGGACGAGGTTGATGACGACCTCGCGTCGCGGGTCAGGCGGTTTGCCGCCTGTGGTGGCAGGTGCGGTCATCTCTGTGCCCCCACCTGCAAGGCAATCGAGTCGACCTCGCCGCCGCCGCTGCGCGGTCGCCAGGCCCGGAAGAGGGAGCCGGTGGTGACGAGGGCGAGGACGAGAACGGCGAGCCAGGCGATCCAGCTGCCCGGCGTGGCGAGGTCGCCCGTGTCCTGGGTGAGGGCGTGGTTGAGCACCTGAGCCTGCCAGAACAGCCAGGCGAGCGGTACGGTGCCCGCGAGTGTGAGCGCCGTGGCGGCCACGGCCGTGGCGGGACTCCACTGGCGCAGCCGGAAAGTCACGGCTCTGACGACGAGAGCCAGCACGGTGACGGCGATGAAGTAGGGAACCCAGAAGGCCCAGAGCCCGGGGTTGACGATCGGCACGGACGCGCCGTCCGCGGTGGTCACCGGCGAGAGCACCCGCTGCGCGAACAGCGCGGCGATCAGCACGACGGCCAGGACGACCTCGACGATCAGGTCGCTCCAGCGCGCCGGTCGCGGATTCTCGATCGTGACCAACCGGTCCGGCGTCCAGGGCTCGATGGGTTCGGTGGTCTCGGGGTGGGCGCCGCGCTGGCGATCGGCGATGGCGAACAGGGCGGTCACGCCGACCACGAGGTACATCGCCACGGTCAGCGTGATCCCGATAGGGCGGAAGATCGCCGTCCACGCGTTCTCGCCGTGGGCCCGCAGGACGAGGGCCAGGACGACGTACAGGGCCGGCAGCACCGACCAGCACGCCACGCGCAGTGCGTGGACATAGCCGGGGTAGGTGTCGGGGCCGATGAGGGCCATGGCCCGGTGAACGTAGCGGGCGGCCAGGTGTGCGGGGTCGCCCAGCTCGCGTAACGCCGCGTACTCGGCATCGGCCGGCGCCTCGCCGTGGGCGGTGCGGGCCTCGATGTCGTCGGCGATCGCGGCACGCAGCTCGCGCTCGATCTCGCGGCGGTGCCTCTCGGGTAAGTGTCGTACGGTGTGGGCGACATAGCGGTCGGTCAGCGAAGTGGTCACAGTTCCTGCCCTTCGATCTCCAGGCGGGTGAGGGCCTTGTCGATCCCCTGCCACTCACGCAGCAGTGCCCGAGCGAGGCGGATGCCGTCCTGGCTGGTGCGGTAGAACTTGCGCGGACGGGCCTCACTGGTGTCCCACTCGCTGGTCAGCAGACCTTGGCTCTCCAACCGGCGCAGCAACGGGTAGAGGGTGTTGGCCGCGACCGGCACCCCCGCGCGATCAAGCGCTTCCAGCAGGCCGTAGCCGTACCCCGGCGTCCGCAAGGCCAGGAGACTGGCCAGCACCACGGAGCCACGGCGCAGCTCTTGCCGGTGCGCATCGAGCAATTCGGACTCGTTCACATCGGACACGATAGTGTGCGTCACACAGTATCGTCTAGGCCACAACGATGTGCTGCACCTGCCTCCGGCTATGGCGCCAGGCGCATCACAGCCGCTTGGACCAGCCCCACCGCTGACATCGCCGACAGGCGTTCACAAAGGGCTCGCCGATCGGCGCTTCGCGCTTTGAAGACTCGGCGTTCTTCCTTGGCGCTTGCGCGCACTGCACGGCCCTCGCTTCGCTCAGACGCCCCCCTGAGCGCGGGCTCCGCCCGCGCGCGCTTCGCCACTGGTTTGCTTCCAGACAAATTGTCATTCGTTGGCCATAGGGGATTAGCAGGTATTTCTGCGGCGGCTATCGCACATGGCCAAAAAGCAGAGAGCTCCAGAAAGCGTCCGCAACCTCGTCTATCCAGCGATCTGTCTCATGAACCACCCTTTTCCCCTGACGCTCATTGTGCGACGGATGTAGCGCACCCCGCCGAGCGCGACCAGCTCGTACGCGACCGGCTGACAGTCGCAGGTCCACCGCAACACCCGCGCTTCAGGCTCGCCCTCATGCGGCGGCATCCACAACAGCGGTTTGTATTCCGGCCGAGTGGGAATGTGCGGCGATTCGCAGTGCGGCGGAAAATCCCATCGAACCATCCAGCTCACGCCCCGATCTCTCGCGTCAGAGCATTGCCGGTCGCCTCGCACATCACCGTGGCGAACTCCGCCCAGACCGTGAGGTGGCCAGAGCCCAGCCGTCGCATACCCCATGTGGTCGAAATCTGCTCCACCAGCCTCAGGCCCCGCCCGCGAGAGTCCAGGTCATCGGACACGCGCGGACACGGAATGGTGCGGGCCCCGTCATCGGTCACCTCGATCCGAGCCACGTCGGTACCGAAGCCGACGACATCCACCGCGACGAGGCCGCCACCACGACCCGAGGCCGTGTGCTGAATGGCGTTCGCGACCAACTCGCTGACGATCAACCGCGCGTTGTCCGCGTCCCGATGACCCGCACCCAGCAGGATCGCCGCGACGCTGCGACGAGCCACCGGCACCACCCAGGCATCGCCGGGGAACACCATCTCGCCCCGAAACCGCTCCGTCACTGCGCCTCCTCCCAGACCCGTGCAACCGCGTCCTCGTCGTACGCAGCCACCCACCGACCCTGACCGTGACCCCAGGTGAAGACCCAGTCCTCACCCCTCAACGCAGCCCGCACCCGCAAAGCGCCCCGCGCCCGAGGGATGGAAATGAACGGCTCGTGCCTTCGAGGCCACTGCATCGCCAGCGCCACCCCGAGCTGAGCCAGATCCCACGTCAATCGCATTAAGTGAATGAATTGTTCCTCATCGTGATCGAAGGTACGCATGCCAGCACCTCGCTTCGGGGTGAGCGCGACTGTGTCCTTGAACTCCGTACCGGTTGCCCACGAGCTTCGCCGCGAATTGCCCCAAGTGGGCAATTCATCGCATTTCGTAATCATGAAATGGAATGATTTGCCCGCTCAGCTGCTACTCCACGGGCGACTCCCTGGCTGTTGGCGCTACCATAGTGCCGATGGGCATCGACGATTGGCAAGATGCCATCTTGATTTGTCACTTGCATGTAGCCACGGGGTGCGGAACTCTGATTGCGCAAGGAGCAAACACTTAACGTCGAGGTGAATATGGCCGCCGGGAGTAGCCCCACAGTGAGGCGCCGACGCCTTGCCAGCGAGCTGCGCCGCTTGCGCAAAGAATCGGGACTAACGTCGGAAGCGGTAGCCATCCAGCTCGAATACGACCAATCATGGGTAAGCCGCATCGAGTCGGGACGGCGTGGTATTCGCATCCCGGACCTGAAGGCGCTCCTCGACGTGTACGGGATCACGGATCAGGCTCGCGAAGAGCTTCTGCAACTGGCACGTCAAGCTCGGCAACGAGGATGGTGGCATACGTACGTAGACGTCATCCCGGATTGGTTTCAGATCTTCGTCGGCCTGGAGGCCGAAGCCTCCGAACTGCGCCGGTACGACACCGAACTCGTGCCTGGACTGCTCCAGACTGCCGACTACTACCGTGCTTACCTCCGGGTGGCCCCGATGCCCTGGAAGCCGGAGGAAGTTGACCGGATGATCGAGTTTCGCAGGGTCAGGCAAGAGCGAATCACCACCGGATCGCTACGGCTTTGGGCCATCATGAACGAGGCCGTCATCCGACGGCACGTCGCCAGTCGCCAAACCATGAAGGCCCAGCTAAACCATCTGATCGAGATGTCAGAGACGCCGAACGTCACCCTTCAAGTGCTTCCCTTTGCGGCAGGGCCACACCCAGCCATGGACGGCGGCTTTGTGATCATCGGCTTCCCAGAGGCAAATGACCCTGACGTGATCTATCAGGAGAGTCAATCAGGTAGCCTCTATATGGAGGAGTCGGCCTTGATAGACCGGTATAACGTGGTATTCAACCATCTAATGGCCAAGGCGGACGACCCAGATAGAACCCGCGATCTACTCATCTCGGCGGCGAAGGAAGCGTGAGAATGAGCAAGCAGAAGGGCACAGAGGCGGGGATGGAGGCAGAATTCTCCCGTGCGGCGTGGCGCAAGAGCAGCTACAGCAACGCCGGTGGCGACTGTGTCGAAGTCGCCCCTCTGAGCGGGGGCCGCATTGGCGTCCGCGACACCAAGGACCGCAACGGCCCCGTACTCGTGTTCACATCTGACGAGTGGCACGCCTTCCTCAAGGGCACCAAGGGCGGCCAGTTCGACCTGATCTAGCAGGACGCTCCACAACCAACAGCAAAAGCGCCCGAGTCGTTTTTGCGGCGACCGGGCGCTCTGCGCGGGCTCCTTGCGCGCCCTACAGACAGACGGACCGCAGCGACCTGCATGGGGTTTGACGTGATCCATTTAGGGGTCATGGCTTGACGGTCGGCTTGCCAGCCCCGTCCGGTCCCAGGATGCCGATGACCTTGCCCATGGGGATCTCCAGGTCCACCCGTCCAGCGCGGTCGTCTCGCCGTACCTCCTGATCAGCCCTTCGGCTCGGATCACGTGCATCGTCCCGCCCGGCTGCTCCGCGGAATGAGATATTTGGGAGATTTCGCACGGAAGTAGAGCGCGCGACGATATAGGAACGTATTGGAGCGACTTCAAGCCATGGCGGTCAGTCCGGAAGCGACACGCGATCTGGTCGCTTGTGTGCTTGCGAGCACCAAGTGAGAGGAGTGCGGGATGGCGAAGAAGGAAGTCGATCTCTCCCGTGCCCAATGGCGCACCAGTAGTTTCAGCGGCTCGAACGGTCAGTGTGTGCAGGTCGCTTTCGTTCCCGACCATGTGGCCGTTCGCGACAGCAAGGACCCGCAGGGGCCGGCGCTGATCTTCACCCTCGACGAGTGGGCCGCCTTCCTGGCAGGAGCCAGGGACGGCGAGTTCTGAGCAAGGGCATCCGTCCTTGCCGCAGGCAGCCATGAACGCCCGGTCGCCCTCTACGGCGATCGGGCGTTCACGTACTGACAGGGAGCCGCAAAGGCTTCGATCATGCCTCCGGCGAGGGCTCCGCTGCGGAATGACCAGGCCAGGCCAGTTAGTGTCTACGCCATGCCTGACGCGATCACGGTCCACCCCGCGGAGCCGGGTGACGGGGACGTCCTCGGCGAGATCCACGCCCTGTCTTGGGGCGTCTCGCATGGCCCGTTTTGCACGCCGAAGGTCGCTGCGGCCGGGGTCGAGGAGCGGCGCACCAAGTGGCACGGCATTCTGGCCGAGGCCGAGGTCGAGGCCAAGGGCCTGGGCATGGACACGATCCTGCTGGCGCGCTTGAACGAGCGGCCGGGGGCCTTCGCCCGGTTCGGGGCCTCCACTTCCCGCCCCGGCCACGCGGAGATCCATACCTTCTTCGCCCACCCGGACGTCTGGGGCAGCGGCATTGCGAAGGTCCTGTTGATGGCCGTCTTGGACCGAGTGCGAGACGCCGGGTACGACGACGTGCATCTGTGGACGCTCCGGGACTCCGCCCAAGCGCGCCGCTTCTACGCCAAGAATGGCTTCGCCGAGACCGGCAGGACTCACGACCACGACTTCGGTGAAGGTCCCCCGCTGGCCCTGGTCGAGTTGGAGCGAGCCGTGCCTGGCCGCTGAAACGCTCGATCGGCGACTTCGTCGTGGCTGACCTCCATGGCCGGGTCCGCATCGTCAAGCGTCAGCTCAAGAAGATCCAGTACCGGCCTCATCTGATCACCACAGGCCGGCCTGACTCTCGAACCACCATGATCATCCCACTTGCCGGCCCCTATTTGGCCCCGGGATGCCGATGACCTTGCCCACGGGGACCTCCAGGTCCACCCCGTTCAGCGCGGTCGTCTCCCCATACCTCTTGATCAGCCCTTCGGCTCGGATCACGTCCGTCGCCGTCTCCTCATCGTTCGACGAGCTAGACGATGCCGGGAGCCGCTGATACGGCGCTAACAGCGGCCCCGGGACAGGCATGCGTTGCCGTGTCAGCGGCCGCGTCAGCACGGCAACGGCCCGGTATCAGAGCGGTCGGCGATCGTAAACGCCATGAACGGTTCAGCGATCGCGGCCTCAAGGCCGGGTGCGATCTCCGTCCGTTCCTTGAACTTCGTAACGGATCTGAAGGAGCACAACACGATGTCGATCACCCTTAACGACCAGGACAAGCTCACCCTGCGCACCGCCGGCTGGGGCGCCGTCTCCCTGATGTCCGCCGCCGGTGCCGCCGGCTCGGCCCACAAAGCCGCCACCGAGGCCTCCATCGCCCTGACCTCCGCGACCGGCCTGGTCGGGCACGTGCTCACCAAGGCGCCCAAGGGCGTGAAGTACGGCAAGACGGTGGCCTCGCTCGCCGACCAGGTGCTGCCGGCGCTGACCGCATCCATGAGCCTGCTCAAGGCGCAGGCTCCGGAAGAGGCCGACAACTTCCGCCGTACCGTCGTCGTCGCCATTGAGGCAGCCGGCCGGCCCCAGAAGGGCGCGCCCAGCCCCACCATGACCGAGATGGCCCGCAAGATCACTGAGGCCCTCGACGCCGCTTGACGGATGCCGACCTGCGACAGCCACAGCTCGTCACGGGGTCCTCTTCGGACCCCGTGACATGGCGGCGTGATGTCCCAGGCAGGGGCGTTCCAGAAGGCAGTGCAGCGGCTCATCGATGAGCTCTTCGCCTAAGCGCGACACCAGAGACGAGGAACTATGAAACCCGCATTCCCACCAGCGATCAGGGCGACCAAGGTCTTCCGGCGAGTGGCTCTCACGGCGCTGGCGGCCGCGCTGTTAGCTGGGGTGGCCACACCCGGGGTGGCCGCGGCCGACAGTGTGGCCGTGCCGAAGGCCGCCGCCGGGCCGGATCGCCCGGAGCTGCAGCAGGTCATCCAGGAGGTCGTCGATTCCGGTTACGCCGGGCTGCAGCTACGCGTACACGATCAGCAGGGCGACTGGGTCGGCAGCGCCGGGGTGCGCAAGCTGGGCGAGGTCGCCAAGCCGCCGACCAACGGGCGGTTCTGGATCGGCAGCTCCACCAAGAGCTTCACCGCGACCCTGGTGCTGCAGCTGGTGGCCGAGGGCAAGATCGGGCTGGACAGCCCGGTGGCCGGCTACCTGCCCAAGCTCGGGCTGGACCGGCGGATCACCGTGCGGATGATGTTGCAGCACACCAGCGGGTTGTTCAACTACACCGGCGAGTACTACAACGACGGGACGTTCGTGCCGGGGATCCCCGCCACGGGCAAAGAGTGGGTGGACAACCGGTTCCACGGTTACCAGCCCGAGGAGCTGGTACGGCTGGCGTTGTCCAAACCGGCGAAGTTCGCGCCGGGGACGAACTGGAGCTACGCCAACACCAACTACACGCTGGCCCTGCTGCTGATCGAGAAGGTCACCGGCCGCTCGTACGCCGAGGAGATGCGGCGGCGGATCCTGGGGCCGCTCGGCCTGCGGGGCACCGTGGTGCCGGGCAACCGGACCGAGCTCCCCGGACCGTACGCCCACGGCTACTACCGTTACCAGGACGCCGACCAGTGGAAGGTGGTCGACGTCACCCGTCAGAACCTCTCCCTGCTGGCCGGCGCCGGTGACATGATCTCGACCACCCAGGATCTCCAGACGTACTTCTCCGCCCTGCAGAGTGGCAAGCTCCTGCCGGCCTCGCTGCTGGCCGAGATGCGCAAGCCGGACCCGAGGAGCACCGGCCTCTTCGGCCAGTACGGACTCGGTCAGTATGTGCTGGACACCGGCCCGGACTGCGCCGGCATCATCCTCAACCACGACGGCAGCCCTCCGGGGGGCTACGGGTCGCTGATGTACAGCACGCCTGACGGCAGCAGGACCCTGACCGCCTCGCTGACCATGGGGGACGCCGCAGTCGACCAGTCAGTGGTGTTCCCGAAGGCCCTGGACAAACTCATCAAGGCGGTGTTCTGCGGCGGGCAGGCGGGGGCGGCAGACCAGGCCAACCTGGTTCAGTAGAGCGAACCGTACGGCTTGAGGGTGGACTCCCTCCGGTCGTGCATCAGGTGGAGCAAACCGGCCACGCCGAGCTCGTTGAGCTCGGTGTGGCCGTCGCCTTGGTTCCACAGCTCGGGCCTATGTGGTGGCTGGTGTCACGTTGGTTGACGGCGTCCTAGGGCGGCCGCGCTCCCCAGGCTCACTCTCCAGACGGCGTGTCGCGCCGCTATGAGATGAACGGTGCCCAGGTGCGCACTAGACTTGGATAATTCGTTATCTTGTACCATTCGTGTTTATGTAGGTAGGTTTGGTCGCATGACCGCATCCAGCACTCCGACCATCGCCGAGGAGTTGCGCGGCGCCGGCCTGCGGGTGACAGCGGCCCGCGTCGCGCTGCTCCAGGCCGTCCGGGACGGTGACCACCTCGGCGTCGAGGCGATCGCCTCCGGGGTGCGCGATCGCGTGGGCCACATCTCGCTGCAAGCCGTTTATGAGGCGCTCCACGCGCTCACCGCAGCGGGACTCGTACGCCGGATCGAACCGGCCGGCAGCCCGGCACGGTACGAGGGGCGCGTGGGGGACAACCACCACCACATCGTGTGCCGGTCGTGCGGTGCCGTCGCCGACGTCGACTGCGCGGTCGGCGAGGCGCCCTGCCTGACCGCCTCCGACGAGCACGGCTTCGCGGTCGACGAGGCCGAGGTCATCTATTGGGGCCTGTGCCCCGGCTGTTCAACCGCCCGTACTTCCTGAGCTGTTCAACCGCCCGTACTTCCTGAGCACGTGATCCACATAGTCCGGAAGGATTTCCATGACCGAGAACCATGACGCGATCGTCACCGACCCGAAGACGGAGGGAGCAGGTGGCTGCCCGGTCGCGCACGAGCGCGCCCCGCACCCGACTCAAGGCGGCGGGAACCGCCAGTGGTGGCCGGAGCGGCTCAACCTGAGGATCCTCGCCAAGAACCCCGCCGTGGCCAACCCGCTCGGTGAGGAGTTCGACTACGCCGAGGCGTTCAAGACCCTCGACCTCGCGGCCGTCAAGCGGGACATCGCCGAGGTCCTGACGACCTCGCAGGACTGGTGGCCGGCCGACTTCGGCAACTACGGCCCGTTCATGATCCGGATGGCGTGGCACAGTGCGGGCACGTACCGGATCAGCGACGGCCGCGGCGGCGCCGGGGCCGGGCAGCAGCGCTTCGCCCCCCTCAACAGCTGGCCGGACAACGGCAACCTCGACAAGGCGCGCCGCCTGCTGTGGCCGGTCAAGAAGAAGTACGGCCAGAAGCTCTCCTGGGCCGACCTCATGATCCTCACCGGCAACGTGGCCCTGGAGTCGATGGGCTTCAAGACCTTCGGCTTCGGCGGCGGTCGCGCGGACGTCTGGGAGCCCGACGAGGACGTCTACTGGGGCCCCGAGACCACCTGGCTCGGCGACGAGCGCTACACCGGCGACCGGGAGCTCGAGAGCCCCCTCGGCGCGGTACAGATGGGCCTCATCTACGTCAACCCGGAGGGTCCGAACGGCAATCCGGACCCGCTCGCCGCGGCTCGCGACATCCGTGAGACCTTCCGCCGGATGGCGATGAACGACGAGGAGACGGTCGCCCTGATCGCGGGCGGTCACACCTTCGGCAAGACCCATGGCGCGGGCCCCGCGGACAACGTCGGCCCCGACCCCGAGGCCGCCTCGATCGAGGAGCAAGGCCTCGGCTGGCGGAACTCCTTCGGCACCGGCAAGGGCGCCGACGCGATCACCAGCGGCCTTGAGGGCATCTGGACCAACACCCCCGTGACGTGGGACAACAGCTTCTTCGAGATCCTGTTCGGCTACGAGTGGGAGCTGTTCAAGAGTCCCGCCGGCGCCAACCAGTGGCGGCCGAAGGACGGAGCCGGGGCGGACACCGTCCCCGACGCCCACGACCCGTCGAAGCGCGTCGCACCGACGATGCTGACGACCGACCTCGCGCTCCGCGTCGACCCGATCTACGAGCAGATCTCGCGCCGCTTCCTCGAGAACCCCGCCGAGTTCGCGGACGCCTTCGCCCGCGCCTGGTACAAGCTGACCCACCGCGACATGGGCCCGATCGTGCGTTACCTCGGCTCGGAGGTCCCGGCCGAGACGCTGCTGTGGCAGGACCCGCTCCCCGCCGTGACGCACGAGCTCGTCGACGCCGCGGACATCGCCGCACTCAAGGGCCAGGTCCTGGCCTCGGGCCTGTCGGTGTCCCAGCTGGTGTCCACCGCGTGGGCGTCGGCGTCCTCCTTCCGTGGCAGCGACAAGCGCGGCGGCGCCAACGGCGCGCGCATCCGCCTCCAGCCCCAGAGCGGGTGGGAGGTCAACGACCCCGACCAGCTGGCGATCGTGCTGCGTACCCTGGAGGGCATCCAGAGCACCTTCAACGCCGCCCAGACCGGCGGCAAGCAGATCTCGCTCGCCGACCTGATCGTGCTCGCCGGTGCCGCGGCCGTCGAGCAGGCCGCCAAGACCGCCGGCTTCGACGTGGAGGTCCCCTTCACGCCGGGTCGCGTGGACGCCGCGCAGGAGCAGACCGACGTGGAGTCGTTCGCCGCGCTCGAGCCGGTTGCCGACGGGTTCCGCAACTACCTCGGGAAGGGCAACCGGCTGCCGGCCGAGTACCTGCTGCTCGACCGGGCGAACCTGCTGACCCTGAGCGCCCCCGAGATGACGGTCCTCGTCGGTGGTCTGCGCGTCCTGGGCGCGAACCACCAGCAGTCGTCGCTCGGCGTCCTCACCGCGACCCCCGGGTCGCTGACGAACGACTTCTTCGTCAACCTGCTCGAGCTGGGTACGACGTGGAAGGCGACGTCCGAGGACGCGACCACGTTCGAGGCCCGCGACGCCGTCACGGGCGAGGTCAAGTGGACCGGTAGCCGGGTCGACCTCGTCTTCGGGTCCAACTCCGAGCTGCGCGCGCTCGCGGAGGTCTACGCGAGCGACGACGCGAAGAAGAAGTTCGTCGAGGACTTCGTCGCCGCGTGGGACAAGGTCATGAACCTGGACCGGTTCGACCTCGTCTGATCCTTAAGGTCTGATCCTTAAGGTCTGATCCTTAAGGTCTGATCCGTCTGACCGTTGACGTCCAGGTCGGCCCACACCTCGGCCGACCTGGACGTTTTGTCATATGAACGGGCAGTACCGGGTAGCCATGCAGGTATGTCACCGGGTGTCGTGAATGACGACCTCTTTCGCGGCGTGCTCGACGAGCTCGGCGCCGTGCTCGCGAACGTCGACGAAGAGTCGATCGACGCGGCCTGCCGGCTGATCGCCGACGCCAGAACGATCGGCGTCTACGGCTGCGGCCGGGAGGCGCTGCAGATCAAGGGTTTCGCGATGCGCCTGTTCCATCTCGGTCTGCCGGTGGCGGTGGTCGGCGACATGACCATGCCGGCGCTGGGACGCGAGGACGTCTTCCTCGCCACCTCCGGCCCCGGCGAAGCGTCCACGGTCCTGGCGCTGATGCGGACGGCGACGGCGGCGGGTGCGACGAACCTGCTGCTGACCGCCGAGCCCGAGAGCGGTGCCGCGGAGCTCGCCGACGCCGTGCTCGTGATCCCGGCGCAGACCATGGCCGGCGAGTGGCGTACATCCGTGCTGCCGATGGGGTCGGCCTATGAAGGCGCGTTGTTCGTGCTGTTCGAAGTGATGGTGCTGAAGCTCGGGGCGCTGATCGGCGCCACAGGAGAGGCGATGCGCGCCAGGCACACCAACATGGAGTGATGGGTCACTGGGCCTTGACGGTGGCGGTGCTCGTCTGGCGCATGTACGCGTCGATCAGGGCGAAGGTGGCTCCCGGCTGCTCGATCTGTGGCAGGTGGCCGGCCTCGGGGATGATCTGAAGCCGGGCGTTGCCGAAGGCGGCCGCGTACGCCGCGCCGTAGGCGGGGGTGACGATGCGGTCGCTTTCCCCCCAGAGCAGCAGGGTGGGCAGGTCGACGCGGGCCAGGCGGTGGGCGAGCTTGGGGTCGTGCATGTACGGGTCGCCGGCCAGGACGCGCATGGTGGCCATGTTGCCCTGCCGGAGGGCGAGTTGCCCGGCGGGGATGTCGGCGGGATCGACGTAGAAGCGGTCCGAGTTGTGCCAGGAGTACTCGGCGACGCCACGAGCGTCGAGAGCGAAGAAGTCTCTGGTCGGCTCGGTCTCGACATGCACTCCGACGGGGTCGATCAGGACGAGCCCGGTGATGATCCCCGCGTTGTCGCGTACGGCCATCTCGGCGGCGGTCCAGCCGCCGAGTGAGGAGCCGATGACCAGCACGTCGGACAGCTGCCGGTCGTGAAGATAGTGCAGGTAGGCGAGGGCGAGATCGTCGATGCCGGTGAACCAGCCGGGGCGGTCGGTGCCGTCCCAGCCGGGGTGCGTGGGGGCGATGGCGTGGCCGGTCTGCGCGAGATGGTCGACGAGCCCGGCGACGGTGGCCGGGCCGCCACCGCCGTGCAGGATCAGGACGGGCCGGCCGGTTCCGGCCTCGGACAGGGTGAGCGGCAGGTCCGGGTAGAGCGCGATGGTGTGGCTTGTCGTAGGCATGGCCCACACCATAACTAAACTTGTTGATATAAGCTAGTTGAGTAGCTGCTAAACTCGATTCGTGTTCGGTGAACTGCAGGTCCTTGGAAGAGCGGTCAAGCAAGCCCAATACCGGCAGCACCGGGCGCTGGACAGCCGGCTCGCCGCCATCGGCACCACGCTGGCCCAGTGGGATGCCCTGCGGGCGATCAGCCGGTCACCTGGGGCGCCGGCGCGCGCCCTGGCCTCGGCGACATTCCAGAGCGAGCAGGCGTTCGGCACACTCGCCGGCCGGCTGACGGCTCAGGGCCTGATCGAGCGCCGGCCAGGTCATGGGCGACGCATCGAGCACCATCTGACACCGGCCGGCGAGCAGATGCTCGACGCGGGGCACCGGGTCGCCGACGAGGTCCTGACCGACTGCTTTGCCCCCCTGTCGCCAGGCGACCGCGCGACCCTGCTCGATCTCCTGCAACGCCTCAACTACGGCGGAGACGCCTGACGCCGTACACCACGCGCGTGTGGTGTACGGCGCCGCCATCTCAGGTGTCGTCGCTCAGGCGAGTCGCCACTCCTGGTTGCGCTGTCCGATCAGGCAGGTCCACTGATGGACGTTGGCTCCCTCGGCCGTGCTGACGCCCGCCACGTCCAGGCACTTGCCGCTGTGGCGAGCGACGAGGGAGAAGTAGCCGTTGTCCTTCTGGACGAGCCGCCACTCCTGGTTGCGCTGCTGGTTGAGGCAGGTCCACTGGTGGACGTTGGCGCCGTCGGCCGTGCTGACGCCCGACACGTCCAGACACTTGCCGCTGTGCGTCGCACGGAGGGTGTAGTAGCCGTCGCTGGTCGCCACGAAGTTCCACTCCTGGTTGGCCTGCCCGTTGATGCAGGTCCACTGGTGGACGTTGGCCCCGTCGGCGGTGCTGACGCCCGCCACGTCGAGACACTTGCCGCTGTGACGGGCCACCAGGGTCGCCGAGAACTTGGGAAGGAGCCGCTGCGCCGCGCCGGCGGTGTCGGCGTTCGCCGCCGACGCCGCCGTGAACGGGGCAACGAGCAGAGCGGCCGCGACAGCGACTGCTTGACCAGCGTGAATGAGTGTCATCGAACCTCCTGAGACGCTCTCGAAAGATCAGCAGGTCCGTCGTAACATGAATCACTCAGCGCATCGGCGAGTCGCTATCCGTGATGATATTCGTGTCGCGTGGCGTAGATGAGCTGGTTTACGAGGCGGCGAGTGCCGCGTCCAGGTGGTCCGGGTTCGGGCCGCCTCGCAGGGGTCCACCGGGTTGATCGATCAGGTGGGTCGTCCGTTCGGCCAGATGGGTCGCCTGGGAGTCGCCCGTTCGGTGGCTACTCCCCGGTGCGTCCGTCCACCGCCTCGCGGAGGAGGTCGGCGTGGCCGTTGTGCCGCGCGTACTCCTCGACCAGATGGAACAGGATCCACCTGAGGCTGGGTACCCGGCCGTCGGCCCAGGGGCGCACGGCCAGCCGGTCCAGGCCGCCGTCAGCCAGCGCGTCCGCGACCAGGGAGCGGGAGCGGGCCACGGTGTCCTGCCAGAGCGTGAGGAGTTGCTCAGGGGTGTCCTCGGTGGCCGAGTGCCAGTCCCAGTCGATATCGGCCTCCCAGTCCACGGTGTCCCACGGGGGCTCCGGGGCGTGCCCGTACAGTCGCTGGGAGCACCACCAGCTCTCGACATAGGCCAGGTGCTTGAGCATCCCGCCGAGGGTCATCGTCGAGGCGCCGACGGTCGCGTTCAGGCCGGCCGCGTCCAGCCCGGCGCACTTCCACTCCAGGGTCGCGCGCTGGTAGTCCAGGTAGCCGAGGAGGGTGGCGGTTTCGTCGGCCGCGACCGGAGGTTCGGGGCGGCCATGCTCGTCCAGGTCAATCACGCGCGGGGAGTCTACCCACCTTCCAGGGCGGCCGTCGCCCTCGCCCCGGTGCGTTAGCGGCCGCGCGTGAGTTCCAGCACGTCGGTCAGCTGCCGTGCGGTCGGCAGGATGCGCAGCGCCTCGTCGATCTCACGTTCCGCCCACTCGCGGTGCCGCCGCTCGGCGTGCGGGTCGAGGGCGACGCGGGCCTGGACCAGCAGGAAGTTCAGGTGGGACGCGAGAAGCATGGTGAAGTCCGCCGGGCCCGTGATGCGGCCCGGACCGCCCTCGCTTATGTACGCCTCATACATGCCGCGCATGGCTTCGAGGTCGGCGGTCGAGTCGTCGCAGAACCAGTCGAACAGCGCCCGCGCCAGTTCCCGGCCCGGCATGGCCGGTCCGAGGTTGTCCCAGTCGATGACCACGAGCGCGCCGGCGGAGTCGGCGAGGACGTTCTCCGGGTGCAGGTCGCGATGGCAGACGATCAGCTCGGCGGGATCGACCGGCGAGACGGCCGCGCACAGCTCTGGGAGCGTGGCCAGCAGATCGGCGAGTCTCGCGGCCCACACCGCACCCGATGTGGCCACCTCCGCCCACTCGGGCGTGGTGGGAACGCGGTCGTACCAGCGAGCGGGCGGTCCGCCGTCCGGCTCGACCGTCGCGGCCGGGGCGCACCGGTGCAGGCGTGCGAGCAGCGCCCCGATCTCTCCCGGTGTGGCCGGTGCCGTCAGCTCGACCGGCCGCAGGTCGAGCCAGTCGTACACGCGCAGCCACGTCCCACCGGGCGGCTCAAGCAGATGGCGCCCGTCGCGGTCGGGGTGACTGGCCGGCAGCCGTACCCCTGCCTCGGCCGCCCGCCGCCCGAACGCCAGCTCCGCCTGGATCAACGCCTCCGACGGCGGCTCGGCGAAGATCTCCTTGAGCGCGTAGCGTGCCGGGCCGACGTCCAGCCGCCAGATCTGCCCCAGCGCGCCCCGCGGCCCTGCGGACACCACAACGTCCTCACCCCACCCGAACGCCTCCCGTACGTGGGCGACCAGCTCATGGACCATGATCAGACTCCTGAGGACAGGAAGGACGACACGACCAGACTCCTGGAGACAGCAGGACGAACGGCGGACGGCGGACGGCGAACGGCGGGTGGCGGGTGGCGGACGGCGGGTGGACGCGGCGACAATCTGGGCGACACTGCTGCTCCCGCCGCCGACGCCACGGATGCTGCTGCCGTGCCTGACGCCGCCACTGCCGACGACACCACCGCCGCGGACGCCGCCGAGATTCACACAACTGAGTATGGGCGATACGAGTGGTGGGACGCCTGCCGATTTATCCGTCGCGACAGCGGAAGTTGACACCAGTTAGATAGCTTGGTTGCCATTCGGAAACAGCGTCCTAGCGGCCGTGGATTTGCCACTATCGTGGCGTTTCATGATGCGCGTCCTGGTCCCCGCCCGCCTGCGCAAAGCCGTGCGCACGTGGTTCGATTCCCGCTACATCTCCATCGGCGATCACCGTCAGGACATCAGGGACGCTCTCTGGGAGGTCCAGACCCTGCGCCGGGAGATGGCGAGCCTGCAGGACGAGGTCGAGCGTCTACGAAACGCCAGACCCGCCACCACCACCCCCACCAGCGCCCCCACGGACAAAGCCCGGCTCGACGACACGCACCGCCTGGCTCAGGAGACGGCCAAGGCGCTGGACGGCGTGCTCCAGAACGAGGTCCTCCTCTGGCAGGCGATCGACGACCTCAAGTCACGGACGTCAGATTCCGGGGAGGGCGTACGAGCCTCCAGGTCCGGCGACGGCACGCAAACGCCGGGCCCGCGTGACGGCGCGGAGGTGTCGAGTTCGGGGGATGGTGCTCAGGCGTCGGGTCCGCGTGAGGCTGCGCGGACGGAGGATTCGTCATGCGCGTGAGCTGGTCGGGAGGCGAGCTGACGTTCCGGCTCGGGGCCGACGACGAGATCACCGGCAGAGCTGCCGACGAGCACCCGGTCAAGCTGGCCACCAACTCCTGCACCATCGCCGGGGTGCCCGGAGACGCGCACCCCGACCTCTTCGCCGTCGCCGCGTGGACCGTGGTGGCGCCGTGGACGCGTAAGGAGATCGTGTTCGACCGGGCCATCTCCCCTGAAGTGGCCGCCGCGCTGCACGACGGGTGGGGGATCGAGGCCGGGCCGGTTGGCGCGGAGGCCCGGCGTACCGGGACGAACCTGGCGATCTCCTACAGCGGTGGCGCGGACTCCGTGGCGGCGGCGACCATCTATCCCGAGGCGCCGTTCGTGCACTTCCGGCGTGTGCCGCACCCCCGCGTGCCGAACCGGTGGCCGCACTACCGCTCCGACGTCCTTGCCAGGCTGGCCAGGCGCACCGGACGGGAACTCACCGTGGTGGACTCCGACCTGGAATTCACGTTGTCCGAGCCCCGGCCCGGATACCCGGAACACCACGCGGTCGCGGCAGGGGCGTTATTGCTCGCCGACCAGATGGATCTCGGTGGACTGGCGTTCGGGTATGAACTGGGTTCACGGTGGCTCGGCGGGGATCGCTATCTTCTGCGTTACACGCCCGACAACCTGATGTGGGCGCCGCACGGGGCGTGGGGGCGGTTGTTCGCGGCGGCGGGCGTACACATCGTGCTTCCCGTGGGCGGCGTGAGTGAAGCGGTCACCATGCGGCTGGCGCTGAACTCGGAGCTCAAGGAGCACGTCCGATGGTGCCTGCAGGGCACCGACGGTCCGTGTCGCAGATGTGGCAAGTGCCTGTACAAGGAGCTCATTCAGGCCGCCGTCGAACGGCGGCCGCTCGACACGCCCTTCACCGCCGATGACCCCCGGGTGCGCAAGTGGCTCCAGCCTCCGCCGTACGGGGGACAGGAGATGGTCGAGTACGGCCTGGCGAGGGTGCCCGGCATCGAGGACACGCTGTTCGGGAAGGCGCTCGACTATTTCGACGCCACGGAGGAGTCGACGAGCTGGCTCGACCATTGCTACCCGCCGGCGCTCGACGAGATCCCGGCCCAGTGGCGTGAGCAGGCGACCGGGTTCATGACGTCCAAGGTCGGGCTCATGACCGAGGCCGAGGTCCGCCGGGTGGAGACATGGGGTATGTGACGCTCTCACGCCCTGTTCGATCCCTCTTGCTCGACCCGCCGATGGCCGACCCGCCGATGGCCGATACGGCTTCGGCCTATCGGCCTTCGGTCGATTCCCCGGCGGTCGATCGGTCTTCGGTCGGTTCTCCTTCGGCCGATCTGTCGTTGGTCGATACGATTTCGGCCGATCTGCTGTTGATCGATTCGGTTTCGGCGGATCCGCCTATGGTCGATACGCCGTTGGTCGATGTCGGGTGCGCAGGTGAGGGAGTGGGACTGTGAAGGTGTACTTGTCGGTCGACATGGAGGGCGTGACCGGGCTCACCGACCCTGAGGAGATGCACGCGGGCAAGCGGGGCTATGAGCGGGGCTGCGAGCTCATGACCGCCGATGCCAACGCCGCCGTCGAGGGGGCGTTCGCGGCCGGGGCGACCACGGTGCTGGTGAACGACGCTCACGGGTCCACCAAGAATCTGCGGATCGACCTGCTGGACCCGCGCGCCACCCTCATCCGGGGGCCGGGTAAGGCACAGCGGATGGCGCAGGGGGTTGACGGGTCGTTCCAGGCCGCGTGTTTCGTGGGGTACCACGCCCGCGCGGGGGTGACGAACGGTGTGCTCAACCACACCTGGATGGGCAAGGAGATCCAGAACGTCTACCTCAACGGCGAGGTGTGCGGTGAGACGCGGCTGGTGGCGGCGTGTGCGGGGTTCCACGGTGTTCCGGTGGTGCTGGTGACCGGTGACGAGGCCGTCGGTGAAGAGGCGCGCGAGTTGCTCGGCGATGTGGAGACGGTGGCGGTCAAGAAGGGGATCGACAAGTTCTCGGCCGAACTGCTGCCGCCGAGCGTTGCCCAGGCTCGGATTCGTGAGGCGACGGCTAGGGCGTTGGGGCGGTTGAGCGACTTCACGCCTTACCGGGTGGCTGCGCCGTACACGCTGGGGGTGGAGTGGAACTCCACCGCCATCGCGGCCGCCGTCGGACTTGTTCCCGGCGTGAAGGCGGTGGGATCGCGTCACACCGAGTTCACTACCGATGACTTCGCACAGATCATGGCGCTGTTCGGTATCTTCGCCACGATCGGTGGTCAGATCTCCTGTGGCAGCGGCCCCTACGGTTGAACGCCACAAAGAGCAGACGCCCGCCGGCTGGTGAATGGCAGGTCAGCGCATACGGGTTGGTGAATGGCCGGTCGGCGCATGCGGGCCGGTGAGGAGCAGGTCGGCGTACGCAGGCGGGTGATGAGCCGGTCGGCAACGCAGGCGGGTGAAGAGCAGGTCAGCGCACGCAGGCCAACGGAATGGCAGGCCCGCATAGTTGGGAGCGAGTGGCATGGAGGGCGCGGCGCTGACCCGGCGGGGGTTACTCGTCGGTATCGGGGCGGTGGGTGGTGCGGGAGCCATGTACGCCGCCATGGGCGCGCTGGGTCTGGCGCCGTCCCAGCAGGACAAGGACTTCGCCGCGCCCCAGCAGGGCGACTTCTCGCTGCGCGGCAAGGCGGCCGCCAAAGTGGTGATCATCGGGGCGGGGGTCGCCGGGCTGACCGCCGCGTACGAGCTGGGCAAGGCCGGCTACGACTGCACGCTGCTGGAGGCCAAGGACCGGGCCGGCGGCCGGAACCTCACGCTGCGTGGCGGCGATCGGCTCACCGAGCTCAACGGTCCCGCGCAGGAGGTGAAGTTCGGCGAGGGCGTCTACTTCAACGCGGGCCCGGGGCGGATCGCGCCGTGGATGGTCACCCTGGACTACTGCCGTGAGCTGGGCATCCCGATCGAGACGTTCATCAACACCAATGGTCAGGCGCTCGTCCACACCAACGGGCAGACAATCCGGGCAAGGGCCGCGCGTGCGGATATGTACGGGTATGTGGCGGAGCTGCTGGCTAAAGCGACGAATGTTGGGGCGCTCGACAAGAAGGTCGGTAAGGACGATCAGGAACGACTGCTGGAGTTTCTGCGCAGGTTCGGCGATCTGGGGCCCAAGCTCGATTACGAAGGCTCCGACCGCCGGGGTTTCGTGAAATATCCGGCGCTGGACGGCGGCACCCCCATCGCGGCCCCCGGCACCCTGCACGCGGTCCTCGCCGCCGGCACCGGCCGTTCCATCACCAACGACTTCGGCTACGAGCAGTCGACCCCCATGCTGCAGCCCGTCGGCGGCATGGACGCCATCGTCGTCAAGCTCACCGAGGCGGTCGGCGCGGACCGGATCAGGACCGGCGTCAAGGTCACCAAGATCACCAACCTGGCCGACGGCGTCGAGGTGACCTGGGACGGCGGCTCTCTCAAGGCCGACTACTGCATCGCCACCCTGCCGCCCCACCTGCTCGCGAAGATCCCGCACAACCTCGGCGCCCCCGTCACGGCCGCGCTCAAGACGCCCATCCCGGTGGCAAGCGGCAAGATCGGCCTGGAGTACGGCCGGCGCTGGTGGGAGCTGGAAGACCGCATCTACGGCGGCGTGACCGAGACAGACCTGGACATCACCCACATCTGGTACCCGTCGGCGGGCTTCCACGCCCAGCGCGGCGTGCTCGTCGGCTACTACAACACCGACCAGAACGCCGAGCTCTACGGCGCCCTCACCCCGGATGACCGCAGACGCCGCGCCCTCACCCAGGGCAGGAAGATCCACGGCGACAAGTACGGCAAGGACCTTCTCTCCAGCGTCTCCATCGCCTGGGACCGCCAGGAGCACATCCAGGGCGGCTGGGTACGCTGGCCCGCCTTTGATTCGTCCTTCACTCTTCTGCAACGCCCCAGCGGAAGGGTTTACTTCGCGGGCGACTGGCTCACCCATCTGATCGCGTGGCAGGCGGGCTCCATGGAGTCGGCCCGTGGCGCCGTCACCCAGCTGCACCAACGGGTGCTGCAGTCACCGTGACGTCGCGCGCTGCTCAGGTGACCGGCGTAAGGTCCTGAGTGAGCGATCGAGGAGATGGGATGACGTTGGACTGGGTGCCCGCGACCGACCGGACCGACCTGCTGGCCGATCCGGTGGCCCTTGCCGTGCAGGGGCTGGCGGGCGTCGAAGTGGCCGAGATCGACCCCGAGCTGGCCGATACGGCGGCGTTCTGCGAGCGCTACGGGGTGACGCTCGACGAGTCGGCCAACTGCGTGGTCGTCGCGGCCAAGCGCGGCGGCGAGACGCGCTATGCGGCGTGCATGGTGCTCGCGACGATGCGGGTCGACGTCAACGGCGTCGTACGCAGGTATCTCGACGCGCGCAAGGCGAGCTTCGCCCCGATGGCGGAGGCGGTCGAGCTCACCGGGATGGAATACGGCGGCATCACCCCGCTCGGCCTGCCCGCCGACTGGCCGATCCTGGTGGACACGAAGGTCGCCGAGCACAGCAGGGTAGTGATCGGAAGCGGGGTTCGGCGGTCGAAGTTGGCCGTCTCCGGGGCCGCGCTCGCCGGGTTGAAGGGGGCGGAGACCCTTCCCCTGGCCAACTGAAGCCAGAAACTGAAGCCAATTCGAGACCGTTGAATGGGAAACCGATGGGCCCCTTCGGGACGTTGTACGAGTGGGAATGTGGCCTCATGGTTCATCTCGTGGGCGGGGATTAAGCCGGTATGGTGCTTCATGCCATGAACGATGACCGACTCGGCCCTTACCGGCTGCTCAGGCGGCTCGGCGAAGGCGGGATGGGCGTTGTCCACCTCGCTGTCGACCCGCAGGGTAGGCAGGTGGCGGTCAAGGTCCTGCGCGCGGAGGTCGCCGGCGACGAGGTCGCCAGGCGGCGTCTGTCGCGTGAAGTCGAGACCATGCGCCGCGCGCGCAGCAAATACATCGCCGAGGTGATCGACGCCGATGTGACGGGTCATCGGCCCTACATCGTCACGCGTTACGTCGCCGGGCGGCCACTCGACGAGATCGTCAAGGACGACGGTCCGCTCGACCTGCCCGCGCTGGTCAAGATCGCGCACGGGGTCGCGACCGCGCTGGCCGCCGTGCACGCGGTCGGCGTGATCCACCGCGACCTCAAGCCGGGCAACGTGCTGATCATCGACGGCGAGCCGGTCCTGATCGACTTCGGCATCGCCCAGGCGGTCGACGCGACCAGGCTGACGCAGACGGGGATGTTCATCGGCACGCCCGGATACCTCGCCCCCGAGATCATCGAGGGTCAGGAGGCCGGGCCCGAGGTCGACATCCACGCCTGGGCGGGCACGCTGCTGTACGCGGGCACCGGCCAGCCGCCCTTCGGCAAGGGCACGCTGGAGATGATCTTCTACAACATCACCGCGGGCAAGGCCGACGTGAGTGCGGCCCCGAAGGAGCTGCAGCCGCTGCTCAAGGCGGCCTTCCAGCGCAACCCCGCCAAGCGGCCCAAGGCGGCCGAGCTGGCCGAGCAGACTGCCAGGATGCTGCCCAGGCCGCCGGGCAACGAGCGCGACGAGATCTCGACCGTGCCCCGGTCCGACCGCTCCAACCCGTCGCTCGAGCTGCCGACGCCGCAGCCGCTGGCCGACAAGCCCTCGTACGACATCTCGACGCCGCCCATGACGCCGCGCCGGCTCGTCGACGGCCAGCTGCGCCAGCAGCCCCCGCACCCGGGCCAGCCGCACCAGGGGTCCGGCCCGAACTGGCAGCCCCAGGGTCAGCCGCCCCAGCCGCCGCCGCAGGAGCAGCAGTACGTCTCGCTGCTCCCCGAGCAGCAAGGCGACCCCTATCCGACCCGCCGGGTGACCCCGGAAGAGCTGCGCAAAATGCAGCGCGAGGCCAACCCGCAGCCGTGGCAGGTCTCCGGGCAGGGCAACAATCAGCAGGGCAACAATCAGCCGAGCAACAGCCACACGCCGTCGCCGGCCGACGCCGACGTGCCCACCCGGCGCGTACGCCCCGACCCGCCCGACGTCCCCACCCGCCGGGTACGCCCCGAAGCGCCCGACTACGGGCGAGGCAACCCGGTCCAACCGCCGCCCTACATCCCGGTCCAGGGCCAGTTCCCGCACGATCCGCAGGCGCAGCCCTACCTGCCGCACGAGGCGCAGACCAGGAGAGACGCCTATGGGCAGCAGCCCGACCTGCGGACCAAGCGCGAGCCGTTCATCCCGGCGGCCCGCCCTGGGCAGGTGCTGCAGCGGTCCCGGGCCTACGGCCTGGCGAGCGCGATGCTGCTGATCGTGATGATCATGGTGGCCGTGGTGGCGCCCGTGCTGGTGGGCCTGCTGGTGATCCCGGTCGTGGTGCTGCTCCGCGCGGCCGACCTGGCCCAGCCGGAGCTCGTCGCGCGCAGGTCCACCGGGTCGGCGGCGCTGGACGTGGTGCGCGTCTTCGCCTTCCCCAAAAAACTGGCCAAGTCGGTGGGGATCACGTTCGCGCTGTTCTTCTACGCCCTTATCCTGGGGCTACCGGTGACGCTGCTGCTCACCGTGTTCGTCAAGATGAACCCCTACAACGCCTTGGCCTGGGGCGCGGCGATCGCCCTGTGGACCGTCTGCGCGGGCCCCGGAGTGGAGGGGCCTGGAAGGCAGATGCGCAGAACCCTCTCATCGCTCGTACCCTCGAGAACAGCGGCGATGGTGATGGTGGGAGTTCTCGCGGCGGGGGCCGCGCTCTCCCTGATCCTCGCTTACAGCTCGTTCGACAACGCGAGGAGGGCCGTATGGGCTCCGCTGAACGTCGGACCTGTGGTGACCCAGCTCAACGGACTGAAGGGGAGCACAGGGGGATGACGCCGGGACGGTGGCGATGAGCACGCAGGCGCCGGAGCGGCTCGGCCCCTACCGGCTGGTCAGGAAGATCGGCGAAGGCGGCATGGGCGTGGTCCACCTGGGCCTCGACACCGAGGGCCGCGAGGTCGCCATCAAGGTCCTGCACCCGCATGTCGCGGCCGACCTGAAGGCCCGTGACCGGCTGACGCGCGAGGTCGAGACCATGCGCCGGGTGCGCAGCCCGCACGTGGCCGAGGTGCTCGACGCCGAGCTCGTCGGCGGCCAGCCGTACGTCGTGACCCGCTTCGCCCCCGGCCGCACACTCGAGGAGACGGTGCTGGCGGAGGGCGCGCTGGAGGCGCGCGAGGTCATCAGGCTGGCCCAGGGCCTGTGCCAGGCGCTGGTGGCCATCCACGCCGCCGAGGTGATCCACCGCGACTTCAAGCCGTCCAACGTGATGCTGGTCAACGGCGATCCGCTGGTCATCGACTTCGGCATCGCGCACCTGGTCAACGCGACCCGGCTGACGCAGACGGGCATGTTCGTCGGCACGCCCGGCTACCTGGCGCCCGAGATCATCCGCGACTCGGAGATCACCCAGGCGGCCGACGTGCACGCGCTGGCCTCCACGGTGTTCTTCGCCGCGACGGGCGCGCCACCGTTCGGCACGGGCACGTTCGAGGCGGTCTGCTTCAACATCATGGAAGGGCGCGCGCAGATCGACAAGGCGCCCGCCTGGCTGCGCGGCTGGCTGAGCCGCGCGCTGCGGGTCGAGCCCAGTGCCCGGCCCGGCGCCCAGGAGCTCCTGCGGATGGCCAGGGCGCTGGACCCGTCGGTGACCTCCTTCCACGAGACGTCCGCCGACGGGCCGACCGGGACCAAGCGGATGGGCAACCGGACGCGGGTCATGGAGAACTACTCCGACCTGCTGCCGCCGGTCGCGTACGGCACCCCGCCCGCGCCCGCGCGCGAGGAGAAGCCGCCGCGCGAGGAGCGGCCGCCGCCCTACGTCCCGGCGCCGATGCCGGAGCGGCACCCGGCCCCGCGCGTCGACCAGCGGGTCGCGGGCTACCCGGCGCCGCCGACACACCCGCCCGCCTACCGCCCGGCCACCCAGGCGGGTCAGCAGCGGCCGGTCGCGCCGCCCCCGTACACACCGCCGGCCGAGCGCAAGCGCTACCTGGTCGGCAGCCAGTTCGTCGGCCTCCTGCTGCTGGTCACGCTGACCGCGCTGGCCGTCGTGCTGCCCGTCGCGGTGAGCGCGGTGGCGGTCGCGCTGGCGTTGGTGCTGCGGGTGGGCGAATACCTCTTCGGCGACATGGTCAAGCGCCGGCAGGTGCGGGGGAGCAGCGCGGCCGATCCGCTGCTCGTCCTGGTCGGCACGCCGTGGGCGCTGGTCAAGGCCGCGCTCGTGACGCTGGTCCACGTGCCGCTGGCGCTGATGTTCGGCGTCTGTGTCTGGGGCGTGCTGCGCTGGGGTGGCGGGATGAGCGTCAACGCCGCCGCCGCGTACGGCGCGGGCGCCTTCACGGCCGGGCTGTTCGTGCTGCCGGGCGGCGGCGCGCCGCGCAAGGCGGTCACGCGCTCGCTCACCGGCATCCTGCGCACTCCCGGCGCGGCCCTGGTCGCCGCACTGATCGTCGGTACGGCCGCGATGTTCGCGGTGATGTTCGCGATGGGCCAGGCCCCGACGTGGGCGCCCTGGAGGGCTCCGGAGACCGTGATCAACGAGCTGACCAGCGACGCGCGGCGGAGCACGATGGGCTTGATCACCGGTCTGATCAACGATCTGCTCGACGGCGTGGGGATGGGGTTCCTGTCACCCTGGTCGTAAGTGTCTTGGCCCGCTCCGGGGGGAGAAAAGGGGTATGAGTGAGCGGCTGGGCCCGTATCAGTTACTCTCCCGGCTCGGGGCGGGCGGGTTCGGTGAGGTGCACCTGGCGCTCGACCCCGAGGGTCGTACGGTGGCGGTCAAGGTCCTGCACCCGCACGTGACGGCCGGCAGCGGCGCGCTGACCCGGCTGGCGCGCGAGGTGGAGACGATGCGGTTAGTGGGCGGGCCGCACGTGGCCGAGGTGCTGGACGCCTCGCTCGACGTCGACAAGCCCTATCTGGTGACCCGTTACGTCCAGGGCAGGCCGCTCAGCGCGGTCCCCACGCCGGTGGCCGAGCTCCGGCAGCTGGCCGCCGGACTGGCCGACGCGTTGCTGGCCATGCACGAGGCGGGCGTCGTGCATCGGGATCTGAAACCGGCCAACGTGATGATGGCCGAAGGTGAGCCGGTGGTCATCGACTTCGGCATCGCCAGCGCGCTCGACTCCCTCTCGGTCACGGCCTCGGGGGCCGTGGTGGGCACGCCCGGCTATCTGGCGCCCGAGGTGCTGGAGGGCAAGGAGTCGGGGATGGCGGCCGACGTGTTCTCGTTCGGGGCCACGCTGGCCTACGCGGCCACGGGGCGGCAGCCGTACGGGCAGGGACCGGCCTCGGCGGTCGCCTACCGCGTCGTGCACCACGACGCCGACCTGGAGGGGGTCCCCGACTGGCTGAGCCCGCTGCTGCGCGAGTGCCTGGCCACCGACCCGCTCGCGCGGCCGACGGCCGCGCAGATCTGCGCCAGGCTCGGCGTCGAGGCCGTCCATTACGCCATCCGCCCGCCCGCCACGGCCCTGCGCCCCCGGCCCGGTGAGGCGCACGACCTGGAGACCCGGGAGTGGCGGCCGGGCCAGGAGCGGGGCCGTCCGTCGGTCGAGGAGTCCAGGGCCAGGCATCGAGAGAAGGTACGCAGGCGCTGGCTGATCGGCTCCGGGCTGTTCGTGGCGCTGCTGGCCGCCGCCGCGCGGGAGCCGCTGCCGGAGGTGACGCTGTTCCTGCTGGCCGCGTACGCGCTGGTGGCGGTGGCCGACGCGGGGGTGGCGCTGTTCAGGCGCGGCCGCTTCCGGATGAGCCGGATCATCTTCGATTTCGCCGGGATGCTCGGCGCCGCGGGGCTCTGCCTGGGGCTGAGCACGGTCTTCAGTACGTTCACACTCGCACTGTTCGCCGGTACGGCGCTGGTGGTCGGAGTCGTCTTCCTGATGTCGGCCTGAACTCAGGCAACGGAATAAAGTTCGGTAGGGTGGTGAGTGCTTTGTCGTAAGCCTTGCTTGCTTGCGCCTAAGCTACTCATGGGTAACATGGCCGCGAGAGCACCCGCTGTCACGGCCCCCATGGGACACCTGGCAGTCTGTCAGCAAGCATCAGGCGCCGAGCGTCGGCGCACGCGAACACGGGAGGTCGGCCACCGGCCATGAACATCGTCGTCTGCGTGAAGCAGGTCCCCGACACGGCGACCGAGCGCAAGCTCCGGTCCGATGACAAGACGCTCGACCGTGACGCCGTCGACGGCGTGGTGAACGAGCTTGACGAGTATGCGGTCGAGGAGGCCCTGAAGCTCAAGGAAGCCCACGGCGGTGAGGTGACCGTTCTCACCATGGGACCGGGCCGGGCCACCGAGACCATCCGCAAGGCCCTGGCCATGGGCGCGGACAAGGCCGTCCACCTGACGGATGACGCGCTGCACGGCTCCGACGCCCTGTCGACCTCCTATGCGATGGCACAGGTGCTCAAGAAGATCGGTTTCGACCTGGTCATCCTGGGCTCGGAGTCCACCGACGCGCGTACGGGCGTGCTGGCCGCGATGTTGGCCGAGCGTCTGGGCACGCCCCAGCTCACCCTCGCCAAGAAGGTCGACATCGAGGGCTCCGAGATCGTGATCCAGCGGATCACCGACTACGGGTTCGACAAGGTCGCGGCCCAGTTGCCCGCCGTCGTGTCCGTGGTGGAGAAGATCAACGACCCCCGCTACCCGTCCTTCAAGGGCATCATGGCGGCCAAGAAGAAGCCGGTGGAGACGCTGGCCATCGCCGACGCGGAGATCGCGGCCGACCAGGTCGGCCTGGACGCGGCCTGGTCCGAGGTCGTCGAGTTCGCCGCGGCCCCGCCGCGCGCGGCCGGCACGATCGTCAAGGACGAGGGCGACGGAGGCTCGAAGGCCGCCGACTTCCTCGCGTCCAAGAAGTTCATCTGAGCACGGGAGAGACAGCTGATATGTCGGAGATTCTCGTTCTCGTCGAGCACGTCGACGGCGAGGTCAAGAAGGTCACACTCGAACTGCTGACCCTGGCCCGCTCGCTCGGCACACCGGCCGCCGTCTGGGCCGGACCCGGCATCACCGACGCGGCCAAGGCCAGGCTCGCCGAATACGGTGCCGAGAAGATCTACGTCGCCGGAGCCGACGAGATCGTCGACTACGTCGTCGCGCCCAAGGCCGAGCTGCTCGCCCAGCTCGTGGCCGACAAGTCGCCCGCCGCCGTGCTGGTGGCCGCCACGACCGAGGGCAAGGAGGTCGCCGGCCGGCTCGCGGTCAAGACCGACTCGGGCGTCATCACTGACGCCGTGGGCCTCGGCGAGGGCTTCGTGGCCGACCAGTCCATCTTCGGCGGCGGCGTCAACGTCCGCTCGAAGGTGCGCAAGGGCACGCCGATCGTCGCCGTACGCCCCAACTCGACGGCCCCCGAGGCCGCCGCGGGCGCGGGCACCGAGGAGCAGGTGTCGGTCACCCTGACCGAGTCCGCCAAGGCCGCCCGTGTCCTGGAGCGCGTGAAGCAGGAGAAGGGCGCGCGCCCCGAGCTGACCGAGGCCGCGATCGTGGTCTCCGGCGGCCGCGGCGTCGGCTCGGCCGAGAACTTCTCGGTCATCGAGGGCCTGGCCGACGCCCTGGGCGCGGCCGTGGGCGCCTCCCGCGCCGCCACCGACGCGGGCTGGTACCCCCACCAGTTCCAGGTGGGCCAGACGGGCAAGACGGTGTCGCCGCAGCTGTACATCGCGGCCGGCATCTCCGGCGCGATCCAGCACCGGGCCGGGATGCAGACCGCGAAGACCATCGTCGCGATCAACAAGGACCCGGAGGCGCCGATCTTCGAGCTCGCCGACTACGGCGTCGTGGGCGACCTGCACCAGGTGGTGCCGCAGCTCACCGAAGAGGTCTCCAAGCGCAAGTAGCGCTTGCTGGGGCCGGAGTCACTGGTCGATGGCGGGGAGCAGGACCTGGAAGGCCGCTCCCCGCCCCGGCGCGGAGCGGACCTCCACGCGTCCCCCGTGGGCGGCGACGATGGAGCGCACGATGGCCAGGCCGAGTCCCGCCCCTCCCGTGGACCGGGTCCTGGAGCCGTCGGCGCGGTAGAAGCGGTCGAAGACGCGGGCCGACTCCTCGGCGCTGAGCCCCGGCCCCTCGTCCTCGATGACCAGCACCGCCTGGTCGCCGAGGGTGCCGACGCCGATCCTGACCGGGGAGCCGGCCGGGGTGTGGGTGACGGCGTTGCCGACGAGGTTGCTGACCACCTGCCGCAGCCGGGCCTCGTCGCCCAGCACGGGGGCGCTGGCCGCGGGGCCGCCGGCGGGGCCGGTGAACGCGATCGGCCTGGACGGGTCCAGCGCGGCGAAGTCGTGCCGCGCGTCGGCGGCCAGCGTACGCAGGTCCATGGGCGTGAGGTCGAGCCCCGCGGTCGTGGGTTCATCAAGGAAGGCGAGCAGCAGCAGGTCGTCCACCAGCCGCGCCAGACGCCCGGACTCGCTCTCGATGTGGGCCAGCGCCGCGTCGGCGTCCGTGCCGCCCATGCGATACAGCTCCGAGAACCCCTTGATGCCGAACAGCGGGGTACGCAGCTCGTGGCTGACGTCGGCGACGAACCCGCGCATACGGGCCTCGGACTCGGCGCGGGCGGCGAACCCCTGCTCGATCTGGGCGAGCATGCCGTTCAGCGCGTGCGCGAGCCGCCCGACCTCCGTCCCCGGCATGGCCAGGTACGGTACGCGCCGGGTCAGATCGCCGCCCGCGATGGCCGCCGCGGTCTCCTCCACCCGCCGCAGCGGCGCGAGCCCGGCCCGGATCGCCACGCCGCCGACGAGAGCGAGTAAGGCCAGCAGCACCGAACCCGCGATGAGACAGACGACCCGCACCCGGTCGATCGTGGCGTCCATGCCGTCGAGCGACAGTGCGACGACGACACTGGCGTGAGCGGAGCCGTCCCGTCCGGCCTTGGGCAGCGCCACAGCCCGCCATGCCGTGTCATTGGCGCCGCTCACGGTGAACGGCCGCTTCGCGCGGGTGGCGACGGTCGCGGAGTCCAGCCGGGGCAGTTCGGGGCGTCCCCCGGTGGTCAGCTCCCGCAGGAGCGTGCCGTTGGCGGACAGGTAGGCCGCGTACCCCCGCTCGTCGGGGCCGGACGGCGACCCGCCCGGCGCCAGGGGGGTGTTCGCCGCGCCCTGTCGCAGCCGGACGGCCAGGTCGGGCGGGATCATGGACAGGGCGCTGCCCATGGGTTCCAGCTTCGCGTCGATCCTGCTCAGCAGCTGGGATTCCAGCTGCTGCACGACCACCGAACTGATCACCACCAGCCCGACGAACAGCAGCGCCACCGTGATGGCCAGCAGCCTGAGCCGCAGGGACAGGCGCCTGATCATCGCTTGGGCCTGCGCAGCACGTATCCGACGCCGTGCACGGTGTGGATCAGCTTCGTCTCACCGGTGTCGATCTTGCGGCGCAGGTAACTGACGTAGGTGTCGACGATGCTGGAGTCCCCGGCGAAGTCGTAGCGCCAGACGTGTTCGAGGATCTGCGCCTTGGACAGCACCCGCCCGGCGTTGAGCACGAGATGGAGCAGCAGCCTGAACTCCGTCGGAGACAGCCGTACGGCCTGACCCGCCCTGGTCACCTGGTGGCCCTCGGGATCGACCTCCAGGTCGGCCACGCGCAGCGTGTCGTTGCCGGGAGCCGCGCCCGTGCGCCGGAGTATGGCGCTGATGCGGGCCAGGAGCTCCTCCAGGTCGAACGGCTTGGTCACATAGTCGTCGCCGCCCAGCCGCAGCCCGTTGATCTTGTCTGCCGTGGCGTCGCGGGCCGTCAGGAACAGCACCGGCACGGGTCCCGGCCGGCCGTCGCCCCGGGGCAGCAGCCTGAGTCGGCGGATGACCTCGAAGCCGTCCAGGTCGGGCAGCATGACGTCGAGCAGCACCAGGTCGGGCGGGTCGGCTCGGGCCGACTCCAGCGCCTGGACACCGCTCTCGGCCGAGCTCACGGTGAAGCCGGCGAAGCGCAGGGTCGCCGAGAGCAGTTCCCTGACGGTGGGTTCGTCGTCGACCACGAGCAGCCGTTCGCCGTCACCCAACTGCTTTCCTCCCTGTCCTGACCGCTTTCGAGCGTACGAGCGGATCAGAGATCGCGGGCCTCGAACCGTACGAACGCGACACCCAGCATGACCGCCGTGAACCCGACGAGAATCCCGAACCCGCCCCAGGGGGACAGACCGGCGTGCACCTGTCCAGAGGCGGCCGCGAAGGCCGCCACGTTCGGCCAGTAGACGCCCAGGAGCTCGCGCAGCCAGCCAGGAGAGGACCCGGCGAAGATCGGGATCAGCAGGAAGGCGGTGCTGACGTTCACGGCGGCGGCCGTGGCCCGCATCAGGAAGCCGAGTGCCAGCCCGAAGAGCGCCAGCAGCGTGAGCACGAGCGGGCCGAGCGTCAGGACGCGGACGAGGGCGGCGTCGCCGAACCAGACGGCCGGCGCCCCGCGAGCCGAAAGCGTCGCCATGCAGGTCAGGACCATCAGCCACACGGCCGCCACGCTCACCGGAAGTGCGGCCAGCACGGTCATCCCGGCCTTGACGGTCAGCAGCCGTCGCCGGCCCACGGCCGCGGCGCTCGCGCGGATCGTGCCCGAGCCGTACTCGGACGAGGCCACCAGCGCGCCCAGCCCCGCGACCAGCAACTGCACGATGAACAGGCCCCGGGTGGCCGAGGTCATCGGGTCGAAGTCCAGCCGGTCCTGTACCGAGGCGGCGGCGTACTGGTTGGCGCTCGCGGTGCCGAACAGCCAGCCGAACATCGTCGAGATCGCGACGATCGCCACGGAGAGGACCGTCGTGGAGCGGATGGTGGCGAACTTGGTCCATTCGGCGCGCAGCACACCCGCGGCGGTCATCGGGGCACTCCGTACTCGACGCTGTCACGGGTGAGCTCCATGAAGGCCTCCTCCAGGCTGGTACGGCGTGGGGCGAGCTCGAACAGGGGCACGGCCTCGGTGGCGGCCAGCCGCCCGATGTCGGGCGCGGTCAGGCCGGTCACGATCAGCTCGCCGTCGAGGCCCGCCCGCACCCGGGCTCCGGCCAGCAGCAGCAGCCGGGTGAACATCACGGCCTCAGGTGTACGGACGAGCACCCCCTCGCCGGTGTCGGTGAACGTGGCGGTGTCCGCGTCGGCGATGAGCTTGCCCTTGCCGATGACCACCAGCCGGTCGGCCGTCAGCGCCATCTCGCCCATCAGGTGGCTGGAGACCAGCACCGTGCGCCCTTCGGCGGCCAGGCCGCGCATCAGCGTGCGGATCCACAGGACCCCCTCGGGGTCCAGCCCGTTCACCGGCTCGTCGAACAGCAGCACCGGCGGGTCGCCGAGCAGGGCGGCGGCGATGCCGAGCCGCTGGCTCATGCCCAGGGAGAACGTCCCCGCCTTCCTCTTGGCCGCGTCCCGGAGCCCGACCAGGTCGAGCACCTCGGCGACGCGCCGGTCATGGATCCCGTTGGTCTGGGCAAGGTAGCGCAGGTGGTTGTAGGCGCTGCGGTGCGGATGCACGGCCTGCGCCTCCAGCAGTGCCCCCACCTCCCGCAGCGGCTGGGACAGGTCGCGGTAGGCGCGCCCGTTGACCGTCACCGAACCCGCCGTGGGCAGGTCGAGGCCGACGATCATCCGCATGGTGGTGGACTTGCCCGCGCCGTTCGGGCCGAGGAAGCCGGTGACCAGGCCGGGGCGTACGGTGAAGGTCAGGTCGTCCACGGCGAGCACCTCGCCGTAGCGTTTCGTCAGTCCGTTGAGCTGGATCATGCGGCCAGCGTCGTACGCCCAGATGGAGGGCTTCTGGGGAGATCTGTGAGATTCCTGGGAACGCGAGCCCCCGAGCAGCGGATCGACATGAAGCGTGGCCGGAATCCACAGAGAACTTCCAGCTCACGCCTCGGCGAGCGTCTCACGGCCCGCTTTCACGCGAGCGATGTAGGCCGATACGTCGAACGGGACGTTCCTCTCAGAGCCCATGCCGCGATCATGCCACCCAGCAGAGCCGCGCCGTGGAGGTCGGCGAGGGCGGTGACCGTGACGGCGACGACCGCGAGGACGACGGGGAAGAGCCACAAGGGCAGCCGCTCGTGGCGGGTCACCAGCTGGAACCCGACCACAGTGAGGGCGATCGTCACCACCCAGCTCCAGATGCCGCTGGAGGGCGCGAGGGCGGACGCGCCCAGCATCACCGCGTAGAAGGCGCCCACGGAGCGCTCCAGTGACCCCTCGCAGGCGATGGCCAGCCCTGCCGCCAGGCCGCACAAGGCGATCGAGTTTCCGGCTCCCGGGTCGTTGAACAGGTATCCGGCCGCCTGCCCGGCCACGGCGCCCGCGCCGTACAGGATGAGCCATCGGGCGGGCCCGAGCGAGCGCTCGGCGAGGTAGCCGAGCACCGTCAGGAACGCCAGGTTGAACAGGGTGCCGAACACACCGCTGTCCTGGACGACGAGGGAGGTCCCCAGCCGCCACCATTCCCCGGCGCGGATGGCCGCCGGGTCGCGCATGAGTGCGGGCTCCAGGCCGGGGAGGAAGAACTGGAGGACACTCGGCACGGCGGTCACGACGAGGACCGAGGCGGTGACGATCGGTTTGACCATGGGCTCAGCCTCACACTGATCTGCGGATCGCGGCAGTGCAGAATGTAAGCCACTGAACCAGGACAAATGTCACGGGTCAGGCAGTGGCGAGTTCGGGCTCCCTGACGGACGGGCTGGCAGTGACCACCGCGGGCTCCTCGCGCGGCAGGAAGCGGGCGGCCACCGCGATCGCCACGCCCAGCACCACCGCTATCCCGAGCGCGACACGCAGCGACGTGGCGTCCGTCAGGAAGCCGATCACCACCGGGCCGAGCAGCAGTCCCGCGTAGCCCATGGCCCCCGCCTGGGCGATCGCCGGGCCGGGGGTGTCGGTGGCGGTCCCGGCCAGCGAGAGCGTCATCGGCGAGATCGTCGCCACGCCGAGGCCGACGAAGAACATCGCCAGCACCGCCACCAGCGGCGCGGGCGCGACCAGGACGACCGCGAAGAACCCCGCCGTGGCCACGCCGGAGGCCGTCATGATGCCGCGTACCCCGAAGCGCGTCCGCAGCCTGTCGCCGGTGAGCCTGGCGACCAGCATGCCCACCTCGAAGACCGGGTAGCCGAGCGCGGCCAGCGCCTCCGGCGCGCCCAGGGTGTCGCGCATGAACAGCCCGTTCCAGTCGGCGACCGTGCCCTCCACCATGAACGCGAAGAACATCAGAGCGCCGAGCAGATAGACGATCGGGGGCAGGCGGCGACCGGCCTTGGCGGTGGTCGACACGGCCGGGGCCTCGGGCAGGTACGTACGGCCCAGCAGGACCATCACCGGCAGCGAGACCAGGCCGACCAGCGCCACGTTCACGGTGAACGACAATCCCAGGGCGATCGACAGGCTGCCCACAGCGCCGGCCGAGATCGCGCCCACGCACCAACCCGCATGCATGCCGTTCAGCAGTGGGCGCCCGTAGGCCCGCTCGACCGTGGACCCCTGGGCGTTCATCGCGATGTCCACCATGCCGAACGCCATGCCGAAGAACGCGGCCGCGACCAGCAGCAGCGGGAGGTTCGGCGCGAAGGCCACGCCCACCAGGCCGAGCGCCGTCAGCGGGCCGCCGATCCGCAGGACGGTCTTGCTGCCCGCCCGGCTCATGACCCGGCGCATGGACTGCATGGTGATCAGCGCGCCCACACCCCACGCCAGCAGGATCAGGCCGACCGCCGACTCGGACAGCCCGAGCTTGTCGGTCAACGCCGGGATGCGCACGGTCATCGTGCCCACCAGGAGTCCGGCCAGGACGAAGGTAAGGACTGCCCCGAAACGGGCAATCCTCAAGTCGCGAACCATTGGTACATACCTCGCAAATCACTCATTAACTGGCATGCGGCGCGGCCCGGAGCTCATAGTGCGAGCTCGGGCGCGAAGAAAGGTGGTGGAAGGGGGAGGTTAGGGTTTGAGGAGGGCGCGACAGCGAGCCTCCAGGGCGCGCAGGTCGCTCTCGGCGTGGAGGCCGGGATCGTGGCTCGCCACGTCCCACAGCCCTTCACACGCCAGCCGGACGATCTGGGACGCCACCCGGTCGGGCTCGTCGTCCAGCCCCTCGCGGTGCCAGCGGGCCATGGCCTCGCGGATCGGCGCGAGCAGGAAGAGATTGCCCGACGCCCCCGTGACCACGGCCCATCGTCGCAGTCGGTTGGAGCGCACGGCCTCAAGCGTCGCCGCGAGGTAGCGCTCGGTGTAGGTGGGGTCGCCCTGGGCGGCCATCAGCTCGTCGAAGTCGTCGATCAGCCGCTCCACCATGCCCTTGATCAGGGCTTCCTTGGAGGAGAAGTGATAGAGGAGGCCGCCCTTGCTCACACCGGCCCGATCGGCCACCGCGGACAGGGTCAGCGCGGTCGAGCCCTGGTCGCAGAGGAGATCCTCTGCCGCGTCCAGTAGCTCGTCCCTTCTCATGCCTCTACTGTACCGTCCGGACGGTACAGTGGCAAAGGGGATACGATTTCCTGGTGAGCAGACCGTCGGCCTACCTTGATCACGCGGCGACCACGCCCATGCTTCCCGAGGCGATCGAGGCCATGACGGAGCAACTCGGCCTGGTCGGCAACGCGTCCTCGCTGCACGCGACCGGCCGCCGAGTGCGCAGAGTGGTCGAAGAATCGCGCGAGACCATCGCCGACACGCTGGGCGCCAGGCCGAGCGAGGTGGTGTTCACCTCGGGCGGCACCGAGGCCGACAACCTCGCCGTCAAGGGCCTCTACTGGGCGCGCCGGCCGAGGAAGCGGGTGCTGGTCAGCTCGGTCGAGCACCACGCCACCCTCGATCCGGCCCACTGGCTGGCCGACAGCCAGGGCGCGCGCGTCGAGCTGCTGGAGGTCGACGAGCTCGGCCGGGTGCATCCCGACACGCTGCGCGCCGCCATCGCCCGCGACCCCGACGACGTCGCCATGATCAGCGTCATGTGGGCCAACAACGAGGTGGGCACGGTCCAGCCGGTGCACGTGCTGGCCGCCATCGCCCACGACAGCGGCATCCCCTTCCACACCGACGCCGTGCAGGCGGTCGGGCAGCTGCCGGTGTCGTTCGCCGACTCCGGCGCCGACGCGCTGACGGTGACCGGCCACAAGGTCGGCGGCCCGATGGGCGTGGGCGCGCTGCTGCTGGCCCGCGGGATGACTCCGGTCTCGGTCATGCACGGCGGCGGCCAGGAGCGAGACGTACGCTCAGGCACGCTCGACGCGCCCGCCATCGCCGGCCTCGCCACCGCCATCCGGGTCGCGGTCAAGGAGCAGGAGTCGCTGAGCCGCCGCCTGACCGCGCTGCGGGACGAACTGATCCAGCGCGTACGGCAGGCGGTCCCCGACGTGCTCCTCAACGGCGACCCGACGGACCGGCTGCCGGGAAACGCCCACTTCTCCTTCCCCGGCTGCGAAGGCGACGCCCTGCTCATGCTGCTCGACGCCAAGGGCGTGGAGTGCTCGACCGGGTCCGCCTGCTCGGCCGGGGTGGCCCAGCCCTCCCACGTACTCCTGGCGATGGGCGCCGACTCGGCGGCGGCCAGGGGCTCGCTCAGGTTCTCCCTCGGCCACACCTCGACCCACGACGACGTTGACCGGCTGATCGAAGTGCTCCCGGCGGCGGTCGAACGCGCCCGCCGCGCCGGCCTGAGCTAGCCGTACTGACCACGGACGTTCGCCGGGCATCCGCTCCCCCAGAGGGGATCCCTTCTCAGGAACCCCGAAGGGTATCCCTCTCAAGGGACCCCAGCCACCACGGACCGTCACAGGGGCCGAGACGGTCGCGTGACGGACCAAATCAGTTGATGAAGGCCACCACCGCGCTCCACGCGGGATCGGTGGCCACGTCGACCCGTGGCTCCCCTTCCTCCCAGCCCACGATCAGCTCCTTGGCGTGGATCGCCGCGTCGCCGGTCGGGTCGGCGTAGATGTGGATGACCCGGTGGCTCTCCGCGCTCAGGTGCGCCACCAGCACGGCGTCGTCGTGGAGCTTGAGCAGCCGCGCCGCCAGCCGTTCCTCGAAGTCGCGCAGCGCCGTCAGCGACTCCCCGACGGGCAGCCCGTTCTCGTCGCGGTGCGCGTACGGGAGCGTGATCGCGATGTGCTGGTCGAAGAGCGGATAGTCGACCGGCCGCAGCGGATAGCGGGCGGTGGCGACCAGCGGCGCGCCGGCCGCCGTCTGGCCCTCCAGCAACGCCCACTGCTCCTGTTCGTAGCCGGAGGCCAGGTCGGCCACCACGGCGGGCAGGTGTACGGCGGCGACCGAGTCGATCGGCTGGAACGTCGCCGGGGTGATCTCGCCCACCCAGCGGGCCACATCGTCCTCGCCCAGCAGCCAGTCGAGGGCCAGCAGCGTGGTCTCCAGCCGGGTCTCCTCGTCGAGCTGGCCGAAGATCGGGTGGTAGGCGGCCACGTCCACGCGCGGCGAGTTGGGCGGCACCCGCAGCCCCAGCATCAGCTTGTCGAAGGCGAACTCGAAGCCGCCCACGTCGATCGTCAGCTCCAGCGCCTGCGGGTTGACCTGGCGCGACGGATGGAACTCCCACAGCAGGTCGGCGGGCGGCGCCCCCTTGACCAGGCGGTGCGCCAGCGAGCGCAGCTCGGCGTCGCCGGCGGCGGTCACGACCAGCGCGTGCGCCGCGTCCCTGCCGGGAGCCACCTCCCAGACCAGGCCGGGATGCACCGCGGCCACGGCCGGGGCGATCTTCTCCCACAGCAGCTCGGCGTCACCGGCGGCCACCAGCGAGTCGAGCTCCGGCCTGGTCTCCTCCCACCACGCCCAGAACGGCGCGATGCCGTCACTCGGCTCGATGGGCTCTTCGTCGTCGTCCTTGCGCCCGAACAGTCGCATGGCCTGAATACTCCCAGACGCGGAGCCCGGTTGTGCAGATGGCCGAGCAGGCTTGGCGGGACAGTACGCTGGAATGGTCATGGGATTGCGTGTGCTTGCCGCCATGTCGGGCGGCGTCGACTCCGCCGTGGCCGCCGCCCGGATCGCCGAGGCCGGTCACGACGTCACTGGTGTGCATCTGGCCTTGTCGGCCAACCCCCAATCCCACCGCACGGGGGCCAGGGGCTGCTGTACGGTCGAGGACTCCCGCGACGCGCGGCGCGCCGCCGACGTGATCGGCATCCCGTTCTACATCTGGGACATGGCCGAGCGCTTCCAGCGCGACGTGGTCGAGGACTTCGTGGCCGAATACGCGGCGGGCCGCACGCCCAACCCGTGCCTGCGGTGCAACGAGAAGATCAAGTTCTCGGCGGTGCTCGACCGGGCGCTCGCGCTGGGCTTCGACGCGGTCGCCACCGGCCACCACGCCAGGCTGGTCGACGGCGTGCTGTCGAGGAGCGCCGACCAGGGCAAGGACCAGTCCTACGTGCTGGGCGTGCTCACCCGCGAGCAGCTCGGCCACGCGATCTTCCCGTTGGGCGACTCGACCAAGGCCGAGGTACGCGAGGAGGCCGCCAGGCGCGGCCTGACGGTCGCCGACAAGCCCGACAGCCACGACATCTGCTTCATCGCCGACGGCGACACCCGCGGCTTCCTGGCCAAGCGGCTCGGCTCGGCCGAAGGGCCGATCGTCGACCAGGAGGGCGAGGTCGTCGGCAACCACCACGGCGCCCACGGCTTCACGATCGGCCAGCGCAAGGGCCTGCACATCGACCGGCCCGCCGCTGACGGCAGGCCGCGCTACGTGCTGTCGATCGAGCCGGTGTCCAACACGGTCACGGTGGGGCCGCGCTCAGCGCTGGAGGTCACCTCGATCACCTGCGGCCGGCCGGTCTGGAACGGGCCGACGGCCTCGACGGCCTCGCCGGGCGAGCTGAGGGTGCAACTGCGGGCCCACGGCGAGGTCTACGGGTGCCACTTCGAGGAGGTCGGCGACGGGCTGCGCATCACGCTCGACCGCCCCGCCACGGGGGTCGCGGCGGGGCAGGCGGCGGTGCTCTATTCGGGCGAGACCGTGATCGGCTCGGCCACCATCGCCTCGGCCGGCTGATCTAAAAGCAGCCCGGCTGATCTAAAGCAGCTCAGCTGATCTCAGGGCAGGTCGACCGACTCGCCGACCTTGAGCCGCCGCATGTCGGCGTGCTGCTTGTCGGACTCCAGCTTCAGGTAGTTGTCGATCAGGCTGAGGCCGATGTCGTTGAGCAGCCCGTCATGCGTGGAGAACGCCCTGGCCGGCCGGATCGTCCGCAGGTAGTCGACCGTCTCCAGGAGCTTCAGCCAAGGGGCGTTCGTCGGCACCAGGAGGGTGGGCACCTCGACGCCCGGCACCGTCAGCGCGTCACCGGGGTAGAAGACCTCGTCATCGAGCATGAAGCCGACATTCTGCGCGATCGGCACGTCAGGGTGATTCTTGGCATGCCACTCGCCGAACACCTTCACCTCGAACCCCGCCGCGGTGAAGTCGTCGCCATGCCGTACGACCTGCACCTTCCCCGGAACCTCCGTCAACTGGGCGGCGACCGCCTCGCAGGTCCAGATCTCCAGGTCGGAAGAGGCGGCCTTGAGCCGCTCGACGTCGACGTGGTCCATGTGCTCGTGGGTGATGAGCACCGCGCCGGCACCGTCGAGGACGGGGCCCTCGGTGAAGGCGCCAGGGTCGACGACGAGGACGTTGCCGTCCTTCTCCAGCCGCACGCACGCGTGGCCGTATTTGGTCAGCTTCATATTCGAGAGCCTACGCTTGGCCCATGTCGATGTTCGAAGCCACCGGGGTTGGGTCGCATCCGGGTGAGGATCATTTCGAGGCCCTCCGAGTGGTATTCGGTGAGTTGCCCGGCCTGCCGTACCTGCCCGAGTTGCCAGGCCGCGGCGTGGGCGCCGACCTGGTGGGGCGGACGGCGGCGCTGCTCGTGGACCTGCCGGTGGAGGTGCAGCCGTCGGGCTGGCGGCTGTCCGACCGGCCCGGTCGCGACCACCATCGGGCGGTCGACCATCTCAGGCGTGATCTCGACGGCCTGGAGGAGGTCGGGCACGACTACGCGGGGCCGCTCAAGCTGCAGGTCTGCGGGCCGTGGACGCTGGCGGGCGCCATCGAGCTCAAGTACGGCGACAAGATGCTCTCCGACGCCGGAGCCGTACGCGACCTGACCGCCTCGCTCGCTCAGGGCGTCGCCGACCACGTCGCGGAGGTGCGGCGGCGGCTGCCCGGAGTAACCGAGATCGTCCTGCAGCTCGACGAGCCCGGCCTGCCCGGCGTGCTCGCGGGTACCGTGCCGACCGCCTCGGGCTTCGGGCGGCTGGCCGCCGTGGAGGGCTCGCGGGTGGCGGAGTCGCTGCGCCTGTTCGGCGACCCGATCGTGCACTGCTGCGCGCCGTCGGTGCCGCTCCGCCTCCTTCGTACGGCCGGTGTCCGCGGCGTCTCGGTGGACGCCTCCCTGCTCAGCCGCAGGGACGACGACGCCGTGGGGGAGGCGCTGGAGGCGGGGCTGCTGCTGTTCCTCGGGGTGGTGCCGGGGACCGACACCCGGTTGCCCGATACCGGCGTCGTCGCCAGGCCGGCGGTGGATCTGTGGCGGCGGCTCGGGTTCCCGCCCGACAAGCTGGCCGGGCAGGTCGTGCTGACCCCGGCCTGCGGGCTCGCCGGAGCCTCTCCCGGCTACGCGCGGGCCGCCCTGGCCGCCTGCCGCAAGGGTGCCCAGGTGCTGCGTGACGATCCGGCAAGCGGGCTGCAAGCCGGATGAGTAGCCTCACGTTCATGATTTTTCGCACTGTGGCGGTCGGCGTCACGCTCCTGATCGCGTCCGCGTCGATCGCCGCTCCGGCCGCGGCCGCCGCCAACCCGGAGATCTGGAACTGGGGCTCCATCTACTCCTCCGACAAGGCGGGCAAGGCCAAGGGCAAGGTCGTCCTCGACCGGCCGGGGTTCGTGGTGAACGGCAAGCTTTACGACTTCCCCGGGCGGAGCGGGTGCTCGTGGCTGAAGTTCCGGTGGGTCAAGGATGACGGTGGCAGGGGCGCCAAGACGTTCCGCAATTGCTCGGGGACCAAGCCGCTGACGTTCTCCTTCCCGACCGGTTACATGCTCTCGATCGAGGGCCGGGTCTGCCGCGGCACGGCCGTGAAGGTCACCGGCAAGTGCTCGGGATGGGACGGCGTCTGGTCCCAGGGCGGCTGACCTCCGCCTCGGGCGTTGTGGAAGGTGCCCGTTGTCGGTGCTCGGCGATAGCGTTTGCCTAGGGTGTTTGACGGAAGGAGACCCTGGTGAGCGAGCCAAGCGTCGATGGCGTGCCCGTGGCCGCGCGTGAGCGGCACGCCGAGGTGAGCGAGCTGGTGGAAGAAGCCCGCTATCGCTATTACGTGCTCGACCGGCCCACGGTCAGCGACGCTCAGTTCGACGAGTGGTTCAACGAACTGCTCGCGCTGGAGGCGGCGCATCCGGGTCTCCAGACGCCCGACTCGCCGACGCAGAAGGTCGGCGCGCCGGTGGCCGGCGACTTCGCCAAGGTCGACCACCTGGCGCCGATGGAGAGCCTCGACAACGCCTTCGACCCGGCCGGGATGGCCGCGTGGCAGGCGCGGGCCGAGCGGCTGGCCGAGGGCGAGCCAGGCCCGTACCTCTGCGAGCTCAAGATCGACGGGCTGGCCATCGCGCTGGTCTACCGCGACGGCCGCCTGGAGCGCGGCGCGACCAGGGGCGACGGCCGGACGGGCGACGACGTGACGCCCAACGTACGCACCATCGAGGGCGTGCCCCACCGGCTCAAGGGAGCCGACGTCCCCAGCCTGATCGAGGTCCGGGGCGAGGTCTACATGCCGGTCGCGGAGTTCGGGCGGCTCAACGAGCAGCTGGTCGCGCAGGGGATCGCCCCCTTCGCCAACCCGCGCAACGCCTCGGCCGGCTCGCTGCGCCAGAAGGATCCGCGGATCTCCGCCCAGCGCCCGCTGCGCATGATCGTGCACGGTGTCGGCGTCTGGGAGGGCGCGGCCGAGCCCAAGGCGCAGTCCGAGGTCTACGAGCGGCTGCGCGAGTTCGGTCTGCCGGTCAGTGACCTCTACCAGGTGGTCGGCGGCCCTGCCGAGGTCGACGCCTTCATCGAGCACTACCGCGTGCACCGTCACGACCCGCCCTACGAGATCGACGGCGTGGTGGTCAAGGTCGACGACTTCCGCACCCAGCGCGAGCTCGGCTCCACCTCGCGGGCGCCGCGCTGGGCGATCGCCTACAAATACCCGCCAGAAGAGGTCAACACCAAGCTGCTCGACATCCAGGTGGGCGTCGGCCGCACGGGCCGCGTCACGCCGTTCGGTGTGATGGAGCCGATCAGTGTCGCCGGTTCCACCGTCGAGCGCGCCACGCTGCACAACGCCGCGGTGGTGGCCGCCAAGGGCGTGCTCATCGGTGACACCGTCGTGCTGCGCAAGGCGGGCGACGTCATCCCCGAGATCCTCAGCCCGGTCACCGACCTGCGTGACGGGTCCGAGCGGCCGTTCGTCATGCCGACCCACTGCCCCGAGTGCGGCACGGAGCTGGCCTACGAGCAGGAGGGCGACGCCGACCTGCGCTGCCCCAACGCCCGCGGCTGCCCCGCGCAGATCCGTGAGCGGTTGTTCTTCGCGGCCAGGCGCAGCGCGTTCGACATCGACGGGCTCGGCTACGTCGCGGCGACCGCGCTCAGCCAGCCGTTGCCGCCGCAGGAGCCGGTCGTACGCACAGAGGCCGACCTGTTCGATCTGACGCTCGACCAGCTGATCCCGATCAAGTCGGTGGTCCGCGACAAGGACAGCGGCCTGCCCAAGATCGATCCGAAGACGGGCGAGCAGAAGGTCGTCTCGTTCTTCTCCAACATCAACGGCGAGCCCAGCCAGAACGCCCACAAGCTCATCGAGGAATTGGCGCGGGCCAAGCAGGCGCCGCTGGCCAATGTCCTGGTCGCGCTGTCCATCCGCCATGTCGGGCCGCCCACGGCCCGCGACCTGGCCGCCGCCCTGCGCTCGATCGACGCCGTCATGGCGGCCTCGGAGGAGGAGCTGGCGGCCATCAAGGGCATCGGGCCGCGGGTGGCCGCCACGATCCGCGCCTGGTTCGAGGTCGACTGGCATCGCGAGATCATCACCCGCTGGCGGGCCGCGGGTGTCCGCATGGAGGACGAGCCCGCTCCCGAGAAGGGGCCGCAGACGCTCGAGGGCCTGACCTTCGTGGTGACGGGCACGCTGCCGGGCTTCACCCGCGACTCCGCCGCCGAGGCGCTCAGCGATCGGGGCGGCAAGGTCGCGAGCTCGGTGTCGAAGAAGACCTCGTTCCTGGTGGCGGGCGACAACGCCGGGTCCAAGTACGACAAGGCGGTCAGCCTGGGCGTGCCGATCCTCGACGGCGAAGGCTTCGGGGTGCTCCTCGCCGAAGGGCCGGAGGCGGCTTCGCGGGTGGCCGTCACTCCCCAGCCGTAGATCATATACGCGCTGTTGATGACGGGTATACTAAGAGTGATTTCGGGGTATATGTCCGAAGGATAAGTGACGGAACGTACGCGGTTGGTTTCGCGAAGTGGGGTGAAGGTCGTACCCTCCCATAGTGACCTAATGGGGGTTCTGTTACTGATGGCTGACCCAACCGACACCCGCGACACAGGGCCACGCGCCGGGACGCCTCTGTGGGCGTTCCTCGTTGGCATCACCGTGATCGGCTCCACCGCGCTGGCCGTGGCCATGCTCAGACTCGACCCGGCCGGCCTGGCGGAGCTCGCCCGTACGCCCTTGTTCTGGGTGCTGACCGCGCTCGTGGTGCTGGGCGAGCTCAGGCCCGTCATGGTCTCCTCGGCGACCGCCGTCGGCGGCACGTACCCCTCCACCATGTTCACCTTCGCCGTGCTCCTGCACTTCGGCCTGCCCGTGGCGGTGCTGATGCAGGCGGTGGCCGTGGTCATGAACGGCATCGTCACCCGCAAGGCGTGGCATCGGGTGATGTTCAACATCGCCCAGTCGACGCTCGCGCTGACCTCCGCCGCCGTCGTGCTCGGCCTGTTCGGCATCGTGCCGAGCCCGGCCGCGCCGTGGGTGCCCAGGGGCGCCGACCTGCTGGCGATCTTCCTGGCCGGCATCGCCTACTTCACCGTCAGGGCCGCGCTGGTGAGCGGCGCGGTGGCACTGCACGAGCGCCGGTCGATCACCCGCGTACTGAAGGCCAGTCTCGGCCCGCAGAGCCTCGTGTACGCCGCGCTGCTCGGCCTGGCGCCCCTGGTCGTCGTCGTGATGACCCATTCGCCCACTCTCGTACCGCTGTTCGTGGCGCCCCTGGCGGCGGTCTACTTCACCGCCACCCTGTCGATGCGCCGCGACCACCAGGCCATGCACGACGAGCTGACCGGCCTGCCCAACCGCAAGATGCTGATCGTGAGCACCGAGGAGGCGCTCGCCGAGGCCCGCCAGGACGAGCGGGTCGGCCTGTTCCTGCTCGACCTCGACCGGTTCAAAGAGGTCAACGACACGATGGGCCACCCGGTCGGTGACCGGCTGCTGCAGATGGTCGCCCACCGGCTCACCCATTCCGTACGCCCCGGCGACGTCGTGGCCAGGCTGGGCGGTGACGAGTTCGCCGTACTCCTGCCCTCGATCAGGGACGCCCACGCGGCCCGCGAGGTGGCCGCCCGGCTGCGCGCGGCGCTCACCGAGCCGGTACGCCTGGAGGGCATGTCGTTCGACCTGGACGGCTCGGTCGGCATCGCGCTCTACCCCGACCACGCCCCTGACTTCGAGCTGCTGCTCCAGCGCGCCGACGTGGCCATGTACCTCGCCAAAGAGGGCCGCACCGGCGTGGAGCTCTACCAGCCGGACAAGGACCGCAACTCGCCCGAACGACTCAACCTCCTCGGCGACCTGCGGCGGGCCGTGGACAACCGCGAGCTCAGGCTGCACTACCAGCCCAAGGTCGGCATGGCCACCGGTGCCGTACACGGCATGGAAGCCCTGCTGCGCTGGCATCACCCGGTGCACGGTCAGATCCCGCCGTCGGAGTTCATCCCGCTGGCCGAGCAGTCCTACCTCATGCGCCAGCTCACCGAATACGTCATCGAGGCGGCCCTGGAGCAGGCCGCCCGCTGGTGGCACAGCGGCCTGCGGGTGCAGGTCTCGGTCAACATCTCCGCCCGCGACCTGCTCGACTCGGCCCTGCCCGAGCAGCTGGAGGCAGGGCTGGCCAAGCTCCGGCTGCCGCCGTCGGCGATCCAGCTGGAGGTCACCGAGCGCATCCTGATGGGCGACCAGGCCTACACGCACGAGACGATCAAGGCGCTGGCGGTGCTCGGCGTGCCGCTGTCCCTGGACGACTTCGGCACCGGCTACTCCTCGCTGATCAGGCTGCAGCGGCTGGCGGTGTCGGAGGTCAAGATCGACGCGTCGTTCGTCCGGCGCATCGCCGAGTCCGACGACGACTACCGGATCGTGCGCTCCATCGTCGACCTGGTCCGCTCGCTCGGCCTGAGCTCGGTCGCCGAGGGCGTCGAATCCGACGACGTGGCCATCCGGCTCACCGAGATGGGCTGCGACATGGGTCAGGGCTGGCTGTTCCACAAGCCCATGCCGCCCGCCGAGGCCACGGTCTGGCTGCGCGAACACATCGAGACCCAGCCGGAGATCGAGTACGGCTACCGCTCCGGGGTCACCCAGACCGCGTGACCCGGCGCAGCGGCCGCCGCGAGGGTGGAACCCCTGTGGCGAGGGTTAATGGGTTCGGTGCCGCTCCGTCAAGGCCCCTAGGATGACAGTGTCCCAACTCCATCCACGAAACGGGTTACACGACTCATGTCCGCCATAACCCGCGACGAGGTCGCACACCTGGCCCGGTTGTCCAGGCTGGCCCTCACCGACGACGAACTCGACCATTACGCCACGCAGCTCGATGCCATCATCGAGTCGGTCGCGAAAGTGGCAGAGGTCGCCGCCGAGGACGTTCCGCCTTCGTCGCACGCGCTTCCGCTGACCAATGTCTTCCGCGCCGACGAGGTGCGACAGTCCCTGACGCCCGAGCAAGCGCTGTCCGGCGCGCCGGCCGTCGAGGACGACCGCTTCCGGGTGCCGCGCATCCTTGGGGAGGAGGCATGAGCCTGATCCACAAGACCGCCGCCGAGCTGGGCGCACTGATCGCCGGTGGCGAGGTCATGGCCGTCGAGGTGGCCGAGGCGCATCTCGACCGCATGGCCGAGGTCGAGCCCAAGATCAACGCGTTCCTGCACGTCGATCGCGAGACCACCGTCGAGCAGGCCAGGGCCGTCGACGCCCGGCTGGGCGCCGGTGAGCGGCTCGGCCCGCTGGCCGGGGTGCCGATCGCGCACAAGGACATCTTCGCCACCTCCGACATGCCGACGACGGCCGCGTCCAAGATCCTCGAAGGCTGGCGCCCGCCGTACGACGCGACCGTCACGAGCCGCCTGCGCGCGGCCGGGCTGGTCATCCTCGGCAAGACGAACCTCGACGAGTTCGCGATGGGCTCCTCCACGGAGAACTCCGCCTACGGCCCCACGCGCAACCCGTGGGACCTGTCCAGGATCCCCGGCGGGTCGTCCGGTGGTTCCAGCGCCGCCGTCGCCGCGTACGAGGCGCCGCTGTCCACCGGCACCGACACCGGCGGCTCGATCCGGCAGCCCGCGTCCGTGACCGGCATCGTGGGCATGAAGCCCACCTACGGCGGTTCGTCGCGCTATGGCCTGATCGCGTTCGCCAGCTCGCTCGACACGCCGGGCCCGTTCGCCCGCAACGTGCTCGACGCGGCGCTGCTGCACGAGGCGTTCTCCGGGCACGACCCGATGGACTCCACCTCGATCGACGCGCCCGTGCCGTCCGTGGTCGAGGCCGCCCGGCAGGCCGACATCTCCGGCATGCGCGTCGGCGTGGTCAAGGAGTTCGGCGGCGACGGCTACCAGCCTGGCGTGCTGGCCCGCTTCCACGAGGCCGTCGAGCTGCTCGAATCGCTCGGCGCCAAGGTCGTCGAGGTCTCCTGCCCGTCGTTCTCGACCGCGCTGCCCGCCTACTACCTGATCGCGCCGTCGGAGTGCTCCTCCAACCTGGCGCGCTTCGACGCCATGCGCTACGGCCTGCGCGTCGGCGACGACGGCACCCGCAGCGCCGAGGAGGTCATGGCGCTGACCAGGGCCGCCGGCTTCGGGCCCGAGGTCAAGCGGCGCATCATGCTCGGCACCTACGCGCTGTCGAGCGGCTACTACGACGCCTACTACGGCCAGGCGCAGAAGGTCCGCACGGTCATCTCGCGCGAGTTCGAGGCCGCCTACCACCAGGTGGACGTGCTGGTATCGCCGACGACGCCGACGACGGCGTTCCCGATCGGCGAGCGCGCCGACGACCCGATGGCCATGTACCTCGCCGACCTGTGCACGATCCCGTCCAACCTGTCGGGCAACGCGGCCATCTCGGTCCCGTGCGGCCTGGCCGACGAGGACGGGCTGCCGGTCGGCCTGCAGATCATGGCCCCGGTGCTGGGCGACGACCGCTGCTACCGGGTCGGTGCCGCGGTCGAGCAGGCCCTGGAAAGCCGCTGGGGCGGCAGCCTGCTGTCCAAGGCTCCGGCGCTGTAGGGAATTTTGATTTTGTAGGGAGAGGGGACGGCGGCGTGCTCACGCGCATCGAGATCGACGGGTTCAAGTCCTTCCTGGACTTCGAGCTCGACGTGCCGCCGTTCCTTGCCCTGGTCGGTCCGAATTCGAGTGGTAAGTCCAACCTGCTGGACGCGTTTGGCTTCGCCCGTGCGGCGCTCGTGGCAGGCAGGCCAGGGCTGAGCACGTCAAACGACCCGCTGCCCGCAGTACCCCGTGGTAAGCCGCAGGAGTTGTTTCACCGGCCGGTGGGGTCTGCTTCCGTCTCCAGGTTCACGATTGGCGTGGAAGCAGACATGCGGGCGTCGGATGGGCGAGATAAGACCTATGCCAGTGTCACGGCGAGCAAGGAGCCCGCTGACTGGGCTCTGACGGCGGTGCCTGGGTGGTCGGACAAGATCTGGCCGCAGGAAGCAAGATCTTGGCACTTCCATCTGCCTGACTTGGCGGCCATCCGGAAGCCGGTTACGGCGCTCGACCGCGGGCCGCTGGCGGAGAATGGCGCAAATCTGGCCGCTGTGCTGGGCCGGATGTCCCTCACCGGTGAGCTCGGCGAGCTGATGGTCGACCTGGCGGCGCTTCTACCTGATGTGACGGGCGTCCGCCCGGTGCTCGACGAGCGGCAGCAGGAGTGGTCCTTCGACATCCTCGTGGACCGAGAGCCGATGCCTGGCAGGCTCGCGTCAGACGGCACGCTCAGGGTGCTCGCCCTGCTCGCGGCCCTCTATGACCGGACATCTTCGGGTCCGCTGATGGTGGAGGAGATCGAGAACGGCCTCTATCCGAGCAGGCTCGGGGAGCTTTTGATGAGGATCGCTCAGCGAGTCGGTGCCATTGCGAGCCCCTGGCAGCAGGTGATCCTCACCAGCCATTCGCCCGTGGTCGTCTCCACTTTGTACCGGACCGCCCCGGAATCGCTTGTCTTCCTGGAGGCGGCCTGGCGTGCCGGAGGTGGTCACCCGCGATCTCGGTTGACCCTCGCCAAGCCTGTTCGTGCTGACGGCGAGCCGGGTACCTTCACATCTCCTCGCCAGGTTCGCTCCTATCTGAGCGCCGTTGAGCAGGCTGCATGAGCCGTCTCCTCATACCTGGGCTCGTCGTGGCGGGCGACATCGGTGAGCGAATGCGAGCTCTGAGGCGCTGGGGAGCCGTGGATTCCTCTGTGCGCCTGATTGATAGCGTGAAATGCGACGATCTGAACTAAGGACTTCATCATGACTGTCGGTACGCACATGCCGTACGACGAAGCCCTCGCCCGGTTCGAGCCGGTGCTCGGGCTGGAGACGCACGTCGAGCTCGGCACCGCGTCGAAGATGTTCTGCGGGTGCAAGACGACCTTCGGGGCCCCGCCCAACACTCAGGTCTGCCCGACCTGTCTGGCGTTTCCCGGCTCGCTGCCGACGGCCAACGCCGTCGCGATCGAGTCGACGATCCGCATCGGCCTGGCGCTGAACTGCTCGATCGCCGAGTGGTGCAGGTTCGCCCGGAAGAACTACTTCTATCCGGACATGCCGAAGAACTACCAGATCTCCCAGTACGACGAGCCGCTCTGCTTCGACGGCTACCTCGACGTCGAGGTCGACGGCCGGACCGTGCGCGTCGAGATCGAGCGGGTGCACCTGGAGGAGGACACCGGCAAGTCCACCCACGTGGGCGGGGCGACCGGCCGCATCCAGGGCGCCGACTACTCGATCGTCGACTACAACCGCGCCGGCATCCCGCTGGTGGAGATCGTCACCAAGCCGATCGAGGGCACCGAGAGCCTGGCGCCCGACGTGGCCAAGGCCTACGCGACCGAGCTGCGCGAGATCATGCGCACGCTGGGCGTCTCCGACGTGCGCATGGAAGAGGGCTCGATGCGCTGCGACGTCAACGTCTCGCTCATGCCCCGCGGCTCGTCCGAGTGGGGCACCCGTACCGAGACCAAGAACGTCAACTCGCTGCGCAGCGTCGAGCGTTCCGTGCGGAGCGAGATCGAGCGGCAGGCGGCGATCCTCGCCGACGGCGGCCGGATCATCCAGGAGACCAGGCACTTCCACGAGGACACCGGCGTCACCACGCCCGGCAGGTCCAAGGAGGAGGCGCAGGACTACCGCTACTTCCCCGAGCCCGACCTGGTGCCGATCGCGCCCGACCCGGCATGGGTGGCCACGCTCAAGGACGCGCTGCCCGAGCTGCCGTCGGTCCGGCGCAAGCGGCTGCAGGCCGAGTGGGGGGTGTCCGACCTCGACATGCAGGCCATGCACAACGCCGACGCGTTCGACCTGGTCGAGGCCACGGTCGCGGCGGGCGCGCCGGCCGCCGACGCGCGCAAGTGGTGGATGGGCGAGCTGGCGCGGCGCGCCAACGAGTCCGCTGTGGCCCTGGCGGACCTGCCCATCACGCCCGCGCAGATCGCCCGCGTCACCGAGCTGGTGGCCTCGGGCGCGCTCAACGACAAGCTGGCGCGCGAGGTGCTCGAAGGCGTGCTGGCCGGGGAGGGCTCGCCCGACGAGGTGGTCGAGCAGCGCGGGCTGAAGATCGTCAACGACGAGGGTGAGCTGTCGGCGATCGTCGACCAGGTCCTCGCCGCCAACGCCGACGCGGCCGAGAAGGTCCGCTCCGGGAAGATCGCCGCGGCCGGTGCGCTGGTGGGCGGCGTGATGAAGGCCAGCCGCGGCAAGGCCGACGCCGCTCGGGCCCGCGAGCTGATCCTGGAGAAGCTGGGCGTCTCCGAGTAGGGCGATCCGCTCGACTCAGGCCCCGTCACCGAGTGAGGTGGCGGGGCCTCTTTGGTGGTACGCCAAGGGGGCCGTTGGCCGGTCAAGTGGTCGGGCCGCGCCCCTCGGGGTCATCACGGGGTTGGGCCGCTCAGGGGTTAGCGGTCAGGCGGGGCCAGTGGGCGGTCGGCGTCGTTGGGGGCTGAGGTGGTCGTCACCAGGGAGAGCAGGCGGTCGATGAGGCCTTCGTCGTCGGGGGACTGCTCACTGGCCCAGCCGATCGCGTTGGCCAGCCGGAGGAGGTCCGTGATGTCCAACCCATCGGGTGCGGAGCCAGCGCGGCGGGCGTGGTCGAGCAGCGCGGCGCCGGTGGCGGTGATCTCCTCGTGGCAGGCCGCCAGGGCGCCGTCAGCGGGCCATGAGGCCAGTTGCGTCGCGACCAGTCCGCGCATGGCCGTCGCGTGTACGGCCACCGCCCGCAGCCACGCCCTCAGCGCCGCATCCGCCGATGCCCCGGAAATCGCCGACGCCCCGGATGGCGCTGAGGCCTCGGATGGCGCCGAGGCCCCGGATGGCGCTGAGATCCCGGATGGCGCTGGCGCCCTGGACGGTGCCGACGCCCCGGACGATGTCGATGTCTCGGGAAGCGCGGACGCCTCGGAGAGCAGTGCCTGCCCCTGCGCGCAGAGCGCCGCCACGTCGTCTCTGATCACTGCCACCAGCAGGTCCTGCAGCGTCGGGAAGTGCCGGTAGAGGGTGCCCGGCCCTACCTCGGCCTGTTGCGCCACCTGGTTGAGCGAGGAGTCGGGGCCGTGCTCGGTGAAGACGGCCCTGGCCACTCGTACGATCCGCTCGCGGTTGCGCAGCGCGTCGGCCCGCATCATCAGACGCTCCCTGGTTGCTAAGTGGAGAGGTTCTCCCTATCGTATCGAACCGGAGAAGTTCTCCGTTAATGGGGAGTTGAACACGTGAAGATCGGAATCGCCGTCGGCGACGTACGCGGTCCCGCGACGCTGGAGGAGCTGACCGAGCAGGTCAGGACCGCCGCCGAACTCGGTTACAGCACCGCCTGGGCAAGCCAGGCGCTCGGCTGGGACGCCCTCACCGCGCTGACCGCCGTGGGCGGGCGGGTGCCGGGCATCCCGCTCGGTACGGCCGTCGTCCCGGTGCCGCAACGCCATCCGCTGGTGCTGGCCGGTCAGGCGCTCAGCGTTCAGGCCGCCACGGGTAACCGCCTCACGCTCGGGATCGGCGCGGGGATCGCGATGATGGTCGAGTCGATGTACGGCCTGCCCGCCGACCAGCCCGTACGGCGGATGCGCGAATACTTGTCCGTGCTGAGACCCCTCCTGCGAGGCGAAACCGTGGCGCACCACGGCGAGCTGCTCACGGCCTCGGGCACGGCCGCCGTGCCCGGCGCGGAGCCGCCTCAGGTGCTGCTGGCGGCGATGGGTCCGGCCATGCTGTCGCTGGCAGGAGAGCTCGCCGATGGCGTGGTGACGTGGATGACCGGCCCGCGCACGCTGGCCGGGCACATCGTGCCGTCCGTCACCAAGGCGGCCCAGTCCGCCGGACGCCCCGCGCCCCGGGTGATCGCCGGGCTGGCGGTGTGCGTGACGGACGACGAGGTGGGGGTGCGCGGGCGCGTCGCGGAGCAGTTCGCGCTGGCGGGTCAGGTGCCGGAGTATCGCGCCATGCTCGACCGCGAGGGCGTGGCCGGACCGCAGGACGTGGTCATCGTGGGCGACGAGGCGGCGGTGGCCGAGGGGATCGGCAGGCTGGCAGAGGCGGGCGTCACGGAGTACCTCGCCGCTCCGTTCGGGACCCCCGAGGAGCAGCACCGCACCATTCAGGCGGTCGCCGCCCTCGTCACGGGGGCCTAGGACGACCGCCTGGCCGGGGCCAAGACGGCGCCAGCCACCGTGTGCCCTCGTTGTGCCCTGCCCAAAGCTACGAAGCGGGAGCGAGGCGAAGGGCGGCGTAGTCGCCGAACTCCCGGGCGGTTGTCGAGGGTCCGTGTGCGGCCAGCTCCGCGCGGAACGTCCGGAGCAGCCCCATGCCACGGTCGGTGTCCGCCTGGTCTGCGAGCAGGTCGACCACAGCCCGCGCGGTCGCACACCCTTCATCCATCCGCCCGCGTCGAAGTTGGGCCGTGGCCACCCGGCCGAGCCATGTCGCCCGGTCGCGCGGGTAGCGATCCCCGCATGAGGTGGCGGCGGCGACCAGCTCGCGCTCGCTGCCCGCGTAGTCCCCCAGGTCGTACAGTGCGCGGCCGAGCTGCGCCGTGATACGCGCCTCGTCCAGCCAGTACGCCCACGGCGGGGAGTCCCCCGACACCGCGCGGTTGAGCAAGGCACCGGCCCGGGTGAGCGCGGCCCGCGCGGTCGCCGGGTCGTCGACCTTCGCGTACGCCCGGCCGACCCGGGCCCAGGTCATCGCCTGCACGACCTCCGGAATCCGGGCCGGCTCCGCCGCGGCGGTGTCCATGAGCTTGGTCGCGTCGGTGAGGCGTCCGGTCGCGTACGCCTGGATAGCCATGAATCCGACGATGTTCACGCCGAGTGCCCGGTCACCGATCGCGGAGGCGGAGCGGAGCGCGGCGAGGTAGTACGCCTGGGCGGCAGCGTGCTGGCCCGAGTCGAACGCGGCCCACCCGGCGAGGCGGGCTATCTCCGCGGCCGTGCCGTACAGGCCGCGGCCGACGTCCGCCGAGTAGGTGCCGTTCTTCAGCAGCTCGGTGACGAACCGGAAGTCGGCGTGCAGCGCGTCGAGCAGCACCGCCCCGCCGTGCTCATCGTCCATCCGCCGGCGGGCGGCGATGAGCTGTTGAAGCTCGACGACGAGGGCAGCGCCGACGTGGCGACCGCGTTGCTGAGCGGCGATCCACGGCTCGGGGTTGATCCGCCATTCGTAGACGGGGAGCAGTAGTTCGGCCCCCGTGAGGATGAGGAACTCTCGGCGATCCACGAGCGCCCCTTTCGCGACGTCGTCGAGTGCGTTGACCGTGCCTTGCTGATCCCATGTCTCTGTTGCGCACGCTGCGGCCCCGGTGGGAAGCCAGTGCGGCCAGCTCGCGCGGACGTCGTGGGCGACCTCGAACAGGTCGCGTAGCGCCCGCTGGGCGGCAGCGTCGGGAGTCACGCCCCGCTCCCATCGGGTAACGGTCTTGCGGGTGGTGCCCAGTCCTTTGCCGCGTAGCAGTGCGGCCAAGGTCTCCTGAGACCACCCGCGCTGCTGTCTGGCGTCGGTGAGCCGATGCCGTGCTGGTGGAGCGAGATCGGCCATAAGACCCCTCCTGACCCCTGTCTGCCTCCGGGTGTCCCCAGAGGGACACCCGGAGCCCTCCTGAAGACCCCTGTCGACGTCTTTGTTCACCTCTGCGCCTCGACTTCCATGGGGAGTGTGAAAACACGAGGTGTTGCCGTACTAGCTGGCCGAGTCCGCTGTGCGCCCGGTCCGTTGAGCCCACGCCAGGATCTGGTCTTCCCACCAGTAGTCCATGTTGGCCACCTTGCCGGCGGCCGGTGGGAAGGGCTCCACCCGCTTGGCCCCGGCCGCGCGCTTGCGCCAGGCGTTGACGGTGTTGACGCTCACGCCGAGCAGGGTGGCGACGTCGCTCATAGCGAGCGGCCGAGGACGCGCAGTGAGGTCGGACATGAACGTCAGTGTATGCGCGTTCGGCGCGCGCGGAAAGAGGGTGCACCTAACTTCGGTACAGCGAGGAGTGTACGACCAGCTCAACCCAAGTCGGGCCTGCCCGGTGCTGGAACACCGAAGCAGGCCCTTGATCCCCGATCCGACCTGGTGGGCGGTGTTCGATGAAGAGCTATCCCATTCGCCGCTGCCCAACCTGGTGCGAGATGCTGGTGCACCGCGGCCCAGAGGCCATCGAGCAGCACCAGTGCCACGTCGCCGACTTGATCCAGGACGGGAGCTACATGTCCGTGTTCCTGGAGCAGCCGAACGTGGAGTGGATGGACGAGCCGCCTAGGATCCGCATGGATGCGTTCGGCATCTTCGATTGTGCGTTCGACACTGATCTCGTGCTCACGCCCGATCTGGCCGCAGAGATCGTCGAGCTGCTCGACGGCGTCGACGGCCAGGAGGACCTCCGCGAGGCTCTCGCCGAGGCGGCTCTCGTTCACAACTGCCGAGCACACAACATGTTCGGCACATGAGCTGCCCGGCCCGCCGCGTCGCCCCCGTCGTGGCGGGCCGGGTCGGTGGCCCCGTGACTCGTTGGTTCGCAGTCCCGATGTCTGCGGCCGGAGGGACGGCGCGGAGCCACCCTCCGCCAGCCGAGGCCCGTATTCCACCGCATGCGTTGCGGTCCTAGCTGATGCAGAACTCGTTGCCCTCCGGGTCGAGCAGGGTGATCGCGTAGTAGTCGGGCAGGCCCTCCACCACGAGCACCTTGGACAGCGTCGCCCCCAGCCCGACCAGCCGCTCGGCCTCGGCGTCGAGCTGGGCCCGGCGGACCTCCACCGGCCGGTCCCCGGAGGTGACGGACAGGTCGAGGTGGAGGCGGTTTTTTAGCACCTTGCCCTCGGGCACCTTCTGGAACCACAGCCGTGGGCCCACACCGGCCGGGTCGATGACCGAGTCATAGCCGCCGTCGCCCGTCAGCTCCTCCTCGGGCAGCCCCCGGGAGCGCCAGTAGTCCTGCCAGGTGGTGAAGCCCTGCGGGGGCTCCTCCAGCCGGTAGCGCAGCGCCTCGGCCCAGAACCGGGCCAGCTTGTCGGGGTCGGCGCAGTCGAACGACACCTGTATCTTCACGGCCATGCCTGCCATGATGCCCGGCTGGCACGACATAAACGGGGCCCCACCGGTTCGGACAGGCCGGTGGAGCCCCAGAGGAAATCCCACAGGGCCGCCGCCTAGTCCTCCTCCCGGGACGCGGGCGTGGCCGGTTCGACGTGGCGCCGTTCCATCAGCTTCCTGAACAGTGGCGCGAGCAGGGCGGCCAGGGAGAGCAGCAGGAGGATCACCGCGATGGGGCTGCGCACCAGCGCTGTCACGTCGCCCCCGCCGATGGCCAGCGCTCGGCGCAGCTGGATCTCCGCCATCGGCCCCAGGATCAGGCCGATGACCGCCGGGGCGACCGGCAGGCCGAAGCGCCGCATCGCGTATCCCAGCAGGCCCAGCAGGAAGAGCGCGACCAGGTCCACCACCGAGCCGTTCAGCGCGTACACGCCGAGCGCGGCGAACAGCACGATCCCCGCGTACAGGTACGGCCGGGGGATGCGCAGCACGCGAGCCCACAGCGGCGCCAGCGGCAGGTTCAGCACCAGGAGCATGGTGTTGCCGATGAACAGCGACGCGATCATGCCCCACACCAGGGCCGGGTTGTGGTCGAACAGCTGCGGACCGGGCTGCAGGCCGTACTGCTGGAAGGCGGCCAGCAGGATCGCGGCCGTCGCGGACGTGGGCAGGCCCAGCGTCAGAAGTGGCACCAGGGTTCCGGCGGCCGAGGCGTTGTTGGCGGCCTCGGGGCCGGCGACGCCCTCGATGGCGCCCTTGCCGAACTCCTCCTTGGCCACGCCGCGCGCCAGTCGCTTCTCGGCCGCGTACGACAGGAAGGTCGGGATCTCCGCGCCGCCGCCGGGCAGCGCGCCGAACGGGAAGCCGAACGCGGTGCCGCGCAGCCAGGGCAGCCATGAGCGGCGCCAGTCGGTACGTCCCATCCAGGCCCGCCCGACCGGTACCACCTCGGGCAGCGAGTGGCGCAGCCGCGAGGCCACGTACAGGGCCTCGCCCAGCGCGAACAGCCCGACGGCCACGACCACCACGTCCACGCCGTCGAGCAGCTGGTCCAGGCCGAGCGTGAGCCGCGCCTGGCCGGTCTGCTGGTCGATGCCGATCAGCCCGATCACCAGGCCGAAGCCGAGCGAGGCCAGTCCGCGCACGACCGAGCGCGACAGCACCGACGACACGGCGGTGAAGGCCAGGATCGCCAGCGCGAAGTAGTCCTCGGGCCCGAACGAGATGGCGAAGCTCACCACCGCGGGGGCCGCCACGACCAGCAGCGCGGTCGCGATCGTGCCCGCCACGAACGAGCCGATGGCCGCCGTGGCCAGCGCCTGCGCCGCCCGCCCGCGCCGGGCCATCTTGTTGCCCTCCAGCGCGGTGATCATCGAGGACGACTCACCGGGGGTGTTGAGCAGGATGGAGGTGGTCGAGCCGCCGTACATGCCGCCGTAGTAGATCCCGGCGAACATGATGAACGCGCTGGTCGGCGGCACGGTGAAGGTGATGGGCAGGAGCAGCGCCACGGTCATGGCGGGGCCGATGCCGGGCAGTACGCCGACGAGGGTGCCGAGGGTGACGCCGATGAGGGCGTACATGAGGTTGATCGGCGTCAGCGCGCCGGCGAACCCGTCGAGCAGCAGCTGGAACGATTCCACCTAGATCACCCCCCGCAGCAGCCCGCCCGGCAGCGACACGCCCAGGCCCTTGACGAACAGCAGGTACGTGGCGATCCCCAGGACCACCCCGACACCCGCCGCGCGCAGCTTGTGCTCCGCGCCGAGCACCACCGAGAGCCCGAAGAACAGCAGGCTCGCGGCGATGATCCAGCCGAGCACGTTCAGCACCGCGGTGAACGCCAGGAAGATCCCGCTCACCAGTCCGACACTGCGCCAGTCGGCGGGGGCGTCCACGTCGACGTCCTCGCTCTCCTCGGGGTCGCCGCTGCCGCCCCTGAGCACGTCGGCCACATAGAACAGGCCGATGGCGATCATGGAGCAGCCCACCAGCATCGGGAAGAAGCGCGGCCCGATGCCGAGCTGCGAGGCGGCGGCGGACACGTCGAGCGTCCCGAGCACGACGAACACGCCGAGCGCCAGCACGATGACGGCCAACCCCAGCTCGGGCCGCCACCGCCAGCGCTGCTTCTGGCCAGTGTTGTCAGCGGACATCAGGAGACGACACCCAGCTCGGCGATGATGGCCTTGACCTTGGCCTGCTCGGCGTTGAGGTAGTCGGCGAACTGCTGACCGGTCTGGAAGGAGTCGATCCAGCCGTTCTTGGCCACCGCGTCCTTCCACACCTGCGAGTCGTGCATCTTGGTCACCTGGTCGGTCAGCGACTTCTTGGCCGCCTCGTCGAGCCCGCCGGGCGCCACGAAGCCGCGCCAGTTGGTCAGCTCCACGTCCAGGCCGGACTCCTTGAGCGTGGGCGCGTCGAGGTCGGGCAGCCGCTGGGCCGAGGTCACGGCCAGCGCGCGCAGCTTGCCGGACTTCACGTGCTCGGCGAACTCACCGACGCCCGAGATGCCCGCGCTCACCTTGTTGCCGAGCAGCTCGTTCAGTGCCTCGCCGCCGCCGGAGTGGGCGATGTAGTTGACCTGCTTCGGGTCCACGCCCGCGGCCTTGGCCATCAGCCCGGCCGCGATGTGGTCGGTGCCGCCGGCCGAGCCGCCGGAGATGGACACCTTCTTCGGGTCGGCCTTCCAGGCGGCGACCAGGTCGGCCACCGACTTGAACGGGGAGGCCGCCGGGACCACGATGATCTCGTACTCCTCGGTCAGCTTGGCGATCGGCGTCGTCTGGGCCAGGGTGACCTTGGACTTGTTCTGCTCGATGGCGCCCACCATGACCAGGCCCATGGTCATCAGCAGGTTGCCGTTGCCCTTCTCGCCCGCCAGCTGGGCCAGGCCGATCGTGCCGCCCGCGCCGGGCACGTTGAACACCTCGACCTTGCGCTTCGGGTCGACGGACTTGAGCGCCTGCTCGGCCGTACGGGAGGTCTGGTCCCAGCCGCCGCCCGGTGAGGCGGGAGCCATGATGCGCAGCGCGCCCGTGCCTCCGCCGTCGGAACCTGAGCCGGCGCCGCAGCCGGACACCGCGGCGACGGAGAGCGCCGCGACGGCGGCGAGTATGCGGAGACGCATGATCACTCCAAAGGGGGGATTTCACGTTACGGAATACTGGATGGTGAAGTCCGTTGCCGATGGAGTCGACCCTTTTCACGATAGCCGTCATATAGGTCGTATTGGTCGCAACCCCCCTCGCAACCCCCCTGTGACCTCGGCATGTTTCCATGGTGCGGTGAGACGGGTACGTGACGCCTCCCTCGGAACCCAGCTGTTCGTGCTCCAGATGGTCATCGTGCTGCTAGCCGTCGGAGGCACCGGAGGCGTGTGGGCCGAGCACACGCGCGCGCAACTGGACTCGCTGCACCAGCAGCGAGCGCTGGCGATCGCCCAATCCGTGGCGGGCCTGCCTCAGGTCCGGGCCGCGTTCAACGTCAAGGATCCGCAAAATGTGCTGCAGCCGCTCGCGCTGAGCGTCCAGCAGTCGACCGGCGCCGATTATGTGGTCATCGCCAACCGCGAGCAGACGCGGTACGCCCACCCCAACGCCGCGCTGATCGGCAAGCGGCTGTCCACCGACGGCACCACGGTGCTGAACACCGGCAAGAGCTGGGTCGGCACCGAAACCGGCACGATCGGCACCACGGTCAGGGGCAAGGCCCCGATCTTCGACGAGTACGGCGACGTCATCGGCCTGGTCTCCGTCGGCGTGCTCCAGACCACGGTCACCGGCCAGCTGGCGGGCGCGCTGCCGCCGCTGGTGTGGACCGCGCTGGCCGTACTGCTGTCCGGTCTGGCCGCCGCGGCGCTGATCACCGCGCGGGTGCGCCGGCAGACGTTCGGCCTGGAGCCGCGCGAGATCGCCGCGCTGCTGGAGCAGCGCGAGGGCGTGTTGCACGGCGTCAAGGAGGGCGTGCTGGCGCTCGACCTCGCGGGCCGGGTGACGCTCGTCAACGACTCCGCCCGCGAACTGCTCGGCGAGGTGGGCGAGGACCTCACCCAGATGCCGGTCTCCGAGCGGATGCGCGACGTGCTCGGTGGCGCCGACCCGGGGGAGGACCGGATCGTGCTGCACGGCGAGCGGGTGCTGGTACTCAACCGCACACCGATCTCCGTACGTGGCCAGCACCGCGGCTGGGTGGTCACCCTCAGGGATCGCACCGAGCTGGTCCGGCTGGCTCGCGAGCTGGACGACACCAGCAGTGCCACGGGGGCGCTCAGGGCGCAGGCGCACGAGTTCGCCAACCGTATGCACACCGTCGTCGGCCTGCTCGAACTGGGCGAGCACGAGGCCGCGATCGGTTTCATCACCAGCACCACCCGCGGCACGTACATCACCGACCTGCGCGAGCGCGTCCAGTGCCCGACGCTGGCCGCGCTGCTGCTGGCCAAGTCGGCGGAGGCGGCCGAGCGCGGCGTCCTGCTGGTCCTGTCCGAGGACTCCGCCGTGGAGCAGGGCGCGCTGGGCGATCCGCAGGACGCGGTCCTGGTGGTCGGCAACCTGGTGGCCAACGCGATCGACGCGCTCGACGGGGCCACGGGCACGATCGAGGTGTCGGTGCTGACCGACGCCGACGGGCTGCACGTCCGGGTCGGGGACTCCGGTCCCGGTATCGCTCCGGACCTGGTCGAAGAGGTGTTCAGGGAGGGGTTCACCACCAAGGCCGCCCATTCGGGGCCACGCGGGCTCGGCCTGGCGCTGACCCGGCAGGCGTGCCTGCGCAGGGGCGGCTGGGTGAAGGTGGGCAACGCGGACGGCGCGGTGTTCACGGCCCTGCTGCCGGCCCCGGTTCGCGAGCGGGCGCGATGAGCGAGATCCGGGTGCTGGTCGTGGACGACGACTTCATGGTGGCGCGCATCCACAGCGGCTACGTGGCGCGGGTGCCCGGCTTCCGGGTGGTGGCCGCCGCGCACACCGGGGCCGCCGCGCTCGCCATGGCCGCCGAGCTCCGGCCGGACCTCGTCCTGCTCGACATCTACCTACCCGACATGTCGGGACTTGAGGTGCTCAAGGCGCTGCAGGACGTGGACGTCCTCATGATCAGCGCCGCCCGTGACGTATCCACGGTCAGGGAGGCGATGCGCGGCGGCGCGGTCAACTATTTGATCAAGCCGTTCACCGCCGCCGCGCTGACCGAACGGCTCCAGCAGTACGTCGACACCCGCAAGCAGCTCACCGCCATCGGCGCGGAGGCCCACCAGGACGACGTCGACCGGCTCTTCGGCACGCAGCCCGTCGCGGCGCCGCTGCCCAAGGGCCTGTCGTCGGCGACGTGCGCGCTGGTCGCCGACACCCTCCGGACTTGTGGCCGCGACCTGTCGGCGGCCGAGGCCGCCTCGCTCGCGGGGCTGTCCCGCGTCAGTGCCCGCCGTTACCTCGAATACCTCTGCGTCGCCGGGCATGCCGAACTCAGGCCCCGGTACGGTACGGCCGGACGCCCCGAACATCGCTACCGGTGGCTAGGTTGACACACTTCCGTAGTCATTTCTCGTGACATATCCCAATGCGCGTGCCTTACTGTTGCCTGAGGATGTGGCTGCGGAGCGGGAGGAGATTGAGGCGTGCGTAACGCCGGACCGATCGAATCGCCGACCGACCCTTTCGCTTCAGTGCCTCTGCCCATGTCAGGCGGTAGCAAGAAGCCACGGGTCGAGGGCTTGCCCCCGGGAGTTTCCCGTGACATCTTCGGGCCGCCCGGTCAGCCGGAACCCCGGCCGGCGACTCCGAGCGTTGCGAACGGGTCCAACGGGCAGAACGGTCAGAACGGCAGCGGCGCTCTGCCGCCGGTGGCGCCTCCGCCCCAGCCGTGGCCGGTGAACGAGGGGCGCCGGCAGGAACCGCCCGCCCCCGTGTTCGGCGCTTCCGGCTCCGAGCGGCTGCCCGCCTTCATCGACCCGGAGCCGCCCCGCCGCCGTCGCCTCCTGCCCGCGTTGGTGCTGCTCGTGGTGATCCTGGCCGTGCTGGCGTACCTCGTACCGGCCGTGCTCATGTCGGGGTCCGTACTGCGGGGCACGCGCGTGGCCGGGGTGGACATCGGCGGGCTCACCGTGACGCAGGCGGCGGACAAGCTCCGCACCGAGCTCGCGGCCAAGATGAACAAGCCCGTCGTCGTCGACATCGCCGGGCGCAAGGAGACCATCCAGGCCGACGAGGCCGGCCTTGAGCTTGACGTGGTGAGCACGATCGGGCAGGCGCCCAGCGGCTTCCCCGGCCCGGTCGAGGTGTGGAAGGGGCTCACCGGCACCACCGAGCTCCAGCCGAAGATGACCATCGACTCCTCTCAGCTGGCCAGGACCGTCGAGGGCCTGGCGGAGACCTATGACAAGAAGCCGCGTGACGGCCGGGTGGCCTTCAAGAACGGGCAGCCGGTCTCGTCGGAGCCGCGCGACGGCGTGGTGATCGACCGGACGGACGCCGTCCGCGTGATCACCGACGCCTTCCTGCGCGGCCGCGACTCCGCCGTCCTCACGCTCAGGCCCGCCAAGCCCGTCACCACGCCGACCGCCCTCAAGCAGGCCGAGGCCGCCGCCAAGCGGGCCGTCGCCGCGCCCCTCACGCTGAAGCTCGGCGCCAAGCAGGCCCAGCTGCTCCCGGCCGTGATCGCCGCCAACCTGACCTTCGTCTCCGACGACGAGGGCGGGCTGACCCCGCAGTTCAACGCGGCCGCGGCGCTCTCCTCGGTGGAGAGCAAGCTCGTCGACGCGGCGCAGGCGCCGCAGGACGCCACCTACCAGATCGTCAACGGCAAGCCGGTGCTGGTCCCCGCCCGCCGCGGCAGGGGTATCGACGCCAAGCAGCTGGCCCGCGACGTGGCCAAGGTGGTCAGCGGCAACGGCGCGCGGACCATCCCCGTGACCCTGTCGGTGGTCCCGCCGAAGGTGACCACCGAAGAGGTGACAGGGCTCGGCATCAAGACGAACATCGCCGAGTTCACCACGACCTTCGACTGCTGCCTGCCCCGCGTGACGAACATCCAGCGGATGGCGGCCCAGGTCGACGGCTACCTGGTGAAGCCGGGGGAGACGTTCTCGCTCAACGAGGCCGTGGGCGAGCGCACCGTCGAGGGCGGCTACGTCCAGGCGGGGCAGATCGTCGGCGGCCGGATGGTGTCCATCGTGGGCGGCGGTGTCTCGCAGTTCGCCACCACGATGTACAACGCGGCCTTCTTCGGCGGGTTCGACGACGTCTCCCACACGCCGATGGACTACCACGCCGCCCGCTACCCGGCCGGTCGTGACGCCGCCCTGCTGTACCCGGACCTGGACCTCAAGTGGCGCAACGACTCCGACTTCGGCGTGCTGATCAAGACGGCGTCGACCGGGACCTCGGTCTCCGTGCAGCTGTGGAGCACCAAGCGGTACGACAAGATCGACGCTGTCGAGTCGGAGAAGCGGGACTTCACCCCGTTCCGTCGCGAGACCAGCTCCGCCCCGGGATGCATGGCCACGGTCGGGGAGCAGGGCTTCACGATCGACGTGACCCGCGTGTTCATCAAGGACGGCAAGGAAGTCAAGCGGGACAAGAAGCTGACCACGAAGTACCGGCCGCAGGCGCAGACCACGTGCGTCGCTGGTAACTAGCGCGGTGGATACCCCCTTCGGGGGAGCGGACGAAGGCGGTCCGTCGTTGCTGCGGGTTGGCGGCTAGGAGCGGCTTGGGTTCACGGACAGGATGCGGTCGTCGCCGTCCCTGGGGTCGCCGCGGCCGTCCTTGTTGCTGGTGGACAGCCACAGCGTGCCGTCGGGGGCCGTGGCCAGGCCGCGGAGCCGGCCGTACGTGTCGGTGAAGTGGGCGACCGGCGTGCCGGGCGAGCCGTCCTGACCGAGGGGGATCTGCCACAGGCGCTCCCCGCGCAGCGCGGCCACCCAGAGGGAGCCCGCCGCGTAGGCCGCGCCCGACGGTGAGGCCTCCGACGTGGGCCAGGTGATGATCGGGTTGACGAACCTCGGGTCGTCGCCCTTGCCCTCCACCTCGGGCCAGCCGTAGTTGGCGCCCGGCTTGATGAGGTTGACCTCGTCGAAGGCGTTCTGGCCGAACTCCGAGGCGTACAACCGGCCCGCCGGGTCCCAGGCCAGACCCTGGACGTTGCGGTGGCCGAGGCTGTAGACGAGCGTGCCGAACGGGTTGCCGGGCGCGGGGGCGCCGTCCACCGTCATGCGCAGGATCTTGCCGCCGAGGGAGTCGCGCCGCTGGGCGAGCTGCCGGTCGCCCGTCTCGCCCGTGGTGGCGTACAGGAAGCCGTCGGGCCCGAACGCCAGCCGGCCGCCGTTGTGGATGGCGCCCTTGGGGATGCCGCGCAGGATCACCTTCGGGTCGGACACGGTGTCGCCGGTGAAGCGGTAGCGGACGATCCGGTTGTCGTCGGCGGCGGTGAAGTAGACGAAGACCTGATCGCCCTTGACCGCCACGCCCATCAGCCCGCCCTCGCCGTCCGGGGTGACCCCGTCGATGCGGCCCACCTCGGTGACCTTGCCCGCCGGCGTCACGCGCAGCAGCCTGGCCGTGTCGCGCTCGGTCACCAGCGCGTCGCCGCCGGGGACGAAGGCGATCCCCCACGGCACCGCCAGATCACGCGCCACCGTCTTCGGCGCACCGGGCGGCGGCGCGGCGGCGACGGCCGCGTCCGGCACCGCCCCTCCGGCACTGGAGCAGGCGGTCAGCACAGCGGTCAGCAGGGCGAGCGGCATCAGGGTCATGAGCTTTCTCATGTGGTTCATACTTCCTCCCTAGCCGTAAGGTTCTCGGCATGAAGATCTGGGTCCCGTCTGATGCCGTTGCCGGGGTTTTGACCGATCTGCCCGGGGTGGAATGCGATATTTATGACGGTACGGGGCCAGTTCCCGATGGCGTAGGCCAGGTGGAGGTGTGGATCCCGCCGCTGATCACTGTTCCGGACGTGCCGGGCCTGCTGGCCGCGATGACCTCGCTGCGTCTCGTACAGACCGTGAGCGCGGGGGTGGAACCGTACCGGCCCCACATGCCGGACGGCGCGGTGCTGTGCAACGCGCGCGGCGTGCACGACGCCGGGACCGCCGAGTGGGCGGTCGGCGCGATGATCGCGGTGCTGCGGGAGTTCCCGGGGTTCGTCGACGCGCAGCGTCAGGGGGAGTGGACCTACCACCACACGGACGTACTGGCCGACTCCACCGTGCTGATCGTGGGCTACGGCTCCATCGGGGCGGCGCTGGAGCGGCGGCTCGGCGGCTTCGAGGTCGAGGTCGTCCGGGTGGCCAGGAGCGCGCGTGACGGCGTGCACCCCCTCGACGAGTTGCCCGCGCTGCTCCCGGCCGCCGATGTCGTGGTGCTGCTCGTGCCCGCCACGTCGGAGACCGCCGGGATGGTCGACGCCGGGTTCCTGGCCCGGATGAAGGACGGCGCGGTGCTGGTCAACGCGGCGCGCGGCGGCGTCGTCGACACCGACGCCCTCGTCGCGGAGCTGAAGACCGGCCGGCTGCGCGCGGCCCTGGACGTGACCGCCCCCGAACCCCTGCCGGCGGGCCATCCCCTGTGGAGCGCGCCCGGCTTGCTGATCACCCCGCACATCGCGGGCAGTACCCCCGCGTCCGGGCGGCGCATGCTGCGCCTGATGCGCTCGCAGCTCCTCCGCTACCTGTCCGGTGAGCAGCTGAACAACATCATCACCGACACGTATTGAGAGGATTCCGGAACGTGGCTGGCCCGTGACCTTCGGTGCGTACGGTTGCCTCTAACCGAGGATTCCTGACTCGCTGTCAAGTGAATCTTCGGGGCAATTGGTCTGTGTGGTTATCAGATCGGTGACGACATCGCCGTTGTCACCACCCGCACACCCGCAAACGCACACACTGGCGATGTGATCGACCGGACTTCGGCGATCACTGGACAGTGTTCGAGACGGGATGGGCTAACGACTGTGATCCGCTGGCGTGATCCACGGGCACCGCTGACCGCCGCAGCGGCGTTCGGTGCGGCGGGGTTCGCGGCTGCGCTCCTTGCGGGCGGCCCGGCTCTGCTCACCGGCGCGATCTCCGGACTCCTCGCGGCGCTGCTCGCCGCGGTCTCCCTGCTCGTCGCCTCGGTCAAACTGGACGAGCACCGCTCGACCGCGCTGGGCGCTCGCTGGATGGGCAGCGGCGCCATCGTCTGGGCCGCCGGAGTCGGGGTGCGTCCGATCGCCGACACCTCCAGCGTCGCGGTGAGTTTCGCGGACCTGCTCGTGCTGCTCGGCGTGGTGCTCACCGCGGGCGGCGTCCTCATCGCGGCCCGGCGCAGGCTGCCCGCCACCGTGGTGCTGCGCCACGTCACCGGCGCCTACCTGTGCGCCGCCTCACTCTTCGTGATCGCCTGGGTGGTGGCGCTGCGGCAGGTCTACGCCGAGGCCGCAGACCCGGCGATGTTCACCTTCGCCATGCTGCCCCCGATGATCGCGCTGCTGGTGACCTGCGCCGTGATCCCCTCCGTGATCACCAGCAGGACCGCGGCCTGGCCCCTCGGGCTCGCGGGCACCGGCGTGCTCGCCACCACCTCGATCGCCGGGGTGGCTGCCGCGACCGCGCGCCTCACCGGCGGAGTGCCGCCGACGTGGAGCATCATGATCGCGCCCGTGGCGTTCCTGCTCCTGGCCGCCATGCCCTGGGGGCCGCGCCCCGCCGAGCCGCAGGCCCGCGCGAGCGGCAGCGGCATCGGCAACCTGATCGCGACGGTGCCGATGGCGCTGGTCGCGGTCGCGACCTGCACGCTGCTCGTGCACCTGGTGGGCGGCCAGCCGCAGACACCGGTCACCGGCGTCGTCGTGCTCATCGCCTCGGTGGTCCTGCTCCTGGTCGTACGACTGTTCGTGCTCGCCGCCGCCAACATCCGGCTGCGCAGGAAGGTCTCGCTCGGCGACCGGCAGCTCAGGGAGCTGGCCGAGAGCACCGGCGACGTGGTGTTCATCTGCGACTACGACGGCCTCATGTACGAGATCGGCGCCGGGATGCAGGTGACCTACGGCTACCGCCCCGAAGACCTCGTCGGCGGGTCGATCTTCGACTACATCCACCCAGAAGACGTCCCCGGCATCCAGGCCGCGCTGAACGCGATGGGCCTCGACGACGAGGGCGCCACGTCCGGCGCCTGCCTGATCGCCTGCCGCGTACGCGCGGCCGACGGCACCTGGCGGCCCACCGAGTCCGTCGCCACCCGCCACGTGGGCGGTGAGGACCAGCTGCTGGTGACCACCCGGGACGTGAGCGACGAGGAGGCCCTGCGCAACCAGGTCGCCCACCTGACCTTCCACGACGGCGTCACCGGGCTGCCCAACCGCTCCTACTTCGAGGAGCGCACGCGCGAGGTGCTGTCCGGCCGGATGTCCGGTCACGTGGCGGTGATCTTCCTCGACCTCGACGGGTTCACCTCGGTCAACGACTCCGTCGGCCATGCCAGCGGCGACTACCTGCTCGGGCAGGCCGCGCGCCGGCTGCGCGGGGCCGTACGCCCCGACGACACGCTCGCCCGATGGGGCGGCGACGAGTTCGCGGTGCTGCTGGAGACCGGCGGTGAGGCGCAACTGGCGGTCGATCTGGCCGAGCGGTTGGTCAGGGCGGTCTCGCAGGAGCCGTTCCGGGTGGCCGACCGCGACGTGGCGCTGACCGCGAGCGTGGGGGTGGCCTTCGCCGAGGAGGACATGCCCTCCGGGGATCTCATCCGCAACGCCGACGTGGCCATGGCCAGGGCCAAGGAGCTGGGCGGGCGCCGGGTGGAGGTGTTCGCCGCGCAGATGCACGCCGACGTGGTGCGCAGGCTGGAGTTGGCGGCCGACCTGCAGCGGGCGCTGATCGAGCACCAGTTCGCCATCGAATACCAGCCGGTCGTCGACCTGGCCACCTCCCGGGTGACCGCGGTGGAGGCGCTGGTGCGGTGGTGGCGCGGCTCGGAGTTCGTCCCGCCGGACCAGTTCCTCGGCCCGGCCGAGGACACCGGCCTGATCGTGCCGCTGGGCGAGTGGATCCTGCACGAGGCGTGCCGCGAGGTGGCCGCCTGGCGGGCCTCCTCCTGGGACATCGGGCTGTCGCTCAACCTGTCGGCCCGCCAGATCACCGCGCCGCGCTTCGTCGAGACGGTCGAGGAGGCGCTCGCCGAGAGCGGGCTGCCCGCCTCCGCCCTCACCCTTGAGGTGATCGAGGAGATGCTCGTCGAGGACGCCGAGGAGACGGTCAAGCGGCTGTCCGAGCTGCGCGCTCTGGGCGTACGTCTGGCCATCGACGACTTCGGCACCGGCTACGCCTCGCTGGCGTTCCTCAGGCAGCTCCCGGTCGACATGATCAAGATCGACCCGTCGTTCGTGTCCGGGCTGGGCCGCGACGAGACCCTGACCCTGCTCACCCGCACGATCGTCCGGCTCGGCCATGACCTGGGCCTCATCGTGGTGGCCGAGGGCATCGAACGCCCCGAGCAGCTCGAACTCCTGCGGGAAATGGGCTGCACCAGGGGCCAGGGTTTCCTGGTGGCACGCCCGATGGCGGCTCGCGGAGTGGACTCGCTGATGAGGACCAGTCTCACGGTTTGAGACATCTGTCCCAAGAAGTTGACATCAGGGCCCGCACAGGGGCTAAGGTGTGGCCATGCTTCGCAGTGAGATCCTCGTAGTACTTCGCCGGCGCGCAGGCCGATAGCGAAGCACTACAGCCTGCGCGCCGCCCCACTCCCACCCTCGGGTGGATGGGGCATTTTTTATGTCCTTAAGGTGTAGCCACGCAAGGAACGAGCCGATGACCGAACGGATGACAGGTGCACAGGCCCTGGTCAGGGCGCTGGAGCACGTGGGAGTCGACACTGTGTTCGGGATCCCCGGCGGCGCCATCCTGCCCGCCTACGATCCCCTGTACGACTCGACCAAGGTCCGGCACGTGCTCGTACGGCACGAGCAGGGCGCGGGCCACGCGGCCGAGGGATACGCGCAGGCCACGGGCAGGGTCGGGGTCTGCATGGCGACCAGCGGACCGGGTGCGACGAACCTGGTCACGCCCATCGCCGACGCCTACATGGACTCGGTGCCGATCGTGGCGATCACCGGCCAGGTGGCCAGCGCGGCGATCGGCACGGACGCCTTCCAGGAAGCCGACATCTCCGGCATCACCATGCCGATCACCAAGCACAACTTCCTGGTCACCGATGCGCTGGACATCCCCCGCACGATCATGGAGGCCTTCCACATCGCCTCCACGGGCCGTCCCGGTCCGGTGCTGGTCGACATCTCCAAGGACGCGCTGCAGGCCGACACCACCTTCAGCTGGCCGCCGACCATGCAGCTGCCCGGATACCGGCCGGTGACCAGGCCGCACTCCAAGCAGATCCGCGAGGCCGCGAAGCTGATCGCCGAGGCCAGGCGCCCGGTGCTCTACGTGGGCGGCGGCGTGCACAAGGCGGGCGCCTCGCCCGAACTCCTCAGGCTGGCCGAGCTCGCCAACATCCCGGTCGTCACCACGCTGATGGCGCGCGGAACGTTCCCCGACAGCCATCCCCAGCACATGGGGATGCCGGGCATGCACGGCAGCGTCACGGCCGTCGGCGCGCTGCAGAAGTCCGACCTGCTCATCGGCCTGGGTGTGCGCTTCGACGACCGGGTGACGGGCCAGCTCTCGACGTTCGCGCCGCACGCGAAGGTCGTCCACGCCGACATCGACCCGGCGGAGATCTCCAAGAACCGCCACGCGGACGTGCCGATCGTGGGCGACTGCAAGGAGGTCATCACCGACCTGATCGCCGCCGTCGAGGCCAGTGGCCAGCAAGGCGACTACGCCGCCTGGTGGAAGCTGCTCAACAGCATGAAGGAGACCTACCCGCTCGGCTACGAGGAGTTCGAGGACGGGTCGCTGGCCCCCCAATACGTCATGGAGCGGCTCAGCGCCATCGCCGGGCCCGACACCTACTACGTGGCGGGCGTGGGGCAGCACCAGATGTGGGCCTCGCAGTTCATCGACTACGAGAACCCCGGCACGTTCATCAACTCCGGCGGCCTCGGCACGATGGGATTCGCCGTGCCGGCCGCGATGGGCGCCAAGATGGGGCAGCCGGGCAGCACGGTGTGGGCCATCGACGGCGACGGCTGCTTCCAGATGACCAACCAGGAGCTCGCCACCTGCGCCTTGGAGGGGGTGCCCATCAAGGTCGCGGTCATCAACAACGGTAACCTCGGCATGGTCCGCCAATGGCAGACGCTCTTCTACGACGAGCGCTACTCCAACACCAACCTCCAGACGACGCGCCGCATCCCTGACTTCGTCAAGCTGGCGGAAGCCTATGGTTGTGTCGGTCTGCGCTGCGAGCGGCCGGAGGACGTCGACGAGACCATCAAGAAGGCCATGGAGATCAACGACGTGCCCGTCGTGGTCGACTTCGTGGTCCACCAGGACGCGATGGTCTGGCCGATGGTCGCGGCGGGCACGAGCAACGACAGCATCAAGATCGCCCGTGACATGGCGCCGAAGTGGGAGAGCGAAGAATGAGCAGGCATACGCTTTCTGTGCTTGTCGAGAACAAGCCGGGCGTCCTCGCGCGCGTGTCCGCGCTGTTCAGCAGGCGCGGCTTCAACATCGACTCGCTGGCCGTCGGGCAGACCGAGCACGACGACATCTCACGCATGACCATCGTCGTGAGCGTCGAGGAGCTGCCGCTGGAGCAGGTCACCAAGCAGCTCAACAAGCTGGTGAACGTCCTCAAGATCGTCGAGCTCGACCCGACCCAGTCCGTGCAGCGCGAGCTCATGCTGGTCAAGGTCAAGGCCGACGCCGACAGCCGCTCGCACGTGCTGGAGCTCGTCCAGCTCTTCCGCGCCCGCTGCATCGACGTGGCGGCCGACGCCGTGACCATCGAGGTCACCGGCACTCCGGACAAGCTCGAGGCCTTCGTCAAGGTGCTCGAACCGTTCGGGATCAAGGAGCTCGTCCAATCGGGCATGGTGGCCATCGGCCGCGGCGCCCGTTCCATCACCGACCGGTCCCTCAGGGCACTGGACCGTACCGCCTGAAAGGTTTATGCAAGTGACCGAGATTTACTACGACGACCAGGCCGACCTCTCGATCATCCAGGGGCGTCACGTGGCCGTGCTGGGGTACGGCAGCCAGGGCCACGCCCACGCGCTCTCCCTGCGTGACTCGGGTGTCGACGTGCGCGTCGGCCTGCCGGAGGGCTCCAAGAGCCGGGAGAAGGCCGAGAACGACGGTCTGCGTGTCCTGACGCCTTCGGAGGCGGTCGAGGAGGCCAACCTCACGATGATCCTGGCGCCGGACCACATCCAGCGCCACCTGTACGCCGAGCACGTCGCGCCGAACCTCGTCGAGGGTGACGCGCTGTTCTTCGGCCACGGCCTGAACATCCGCTACGGCCTCATCGAGGCCCCCGAGGGCGTCGACGTGTGCATGGTCGCCCCCAAGGGTCCCGGTCACCTGGTGCGCCGTCAGTTCGAGGCCGGGCGCGGCGTGCCGGTTCTCGTGGCGGTGGAGAAGGACGCCTCGGGCAAGGCGCTGGACCTGGCTCTGTCGTACGCGAAGGGCATCGGCGGCACCCGGGCCGGCGCGCTGCGCACCACCTTCACCGAGGAGACCGAGACCGACCTGTTCGGTGAGCAGGCCGTGCTGTGCGGCGGCGTGTCGGAGCTGATCAAGGCCGGGTTCGAGACGCTGATCGAGGCCGGCTACCAGCCCGAGGTCGCCTACTTCGAGTGCCTGCACGAGATGAAGCTGATCGTCGACCTCATGTACGAGGGCGGCATCTCCAAGATGTACTGGTCCGTCTCCGACACGGCGGAGTACGGCGGCTACACCCGTGGCCCGCGCGTCATCACCGACGAGACCCGCGCCGAGATGCGCCGCATCCTGGGCGAGATCCAGGACGGCACCTTCGCCCGGCAGCTGGTGGAGGAGTTCGACGGCGGCCAGAAGGAGTTCACGCGTCACCGCGAGGAGCTGGCCGAGAACCCGATCGAGAAGACCGGCGCCAAGCTGCGCCCGATGATGAGCTGGCTCAAGGCATAACCAAAGGGCCACCAAAGGGCCTCGCTACGCTCGGGCTGTTCTTTCTTTGGGGCTACAGGCGAGGTCCTCGTTTCGGGGGCTTCGCCCAATGGCTCGGGCTGTGTTTTGTGGGGGGGCTCGGCGCCCCCCACACCCCCACAAGGGCGTGGTCCTCGCTGCGCTCGGGCGCTTTGCCCGAGGCGAGGGCTGCGCCCTCGCGCTGTCGCCAGGGATCGTTGTGCCATCCTCATGAGGGATTCGGCCGGAAGCGACAGAGAAGAATTACGGAAGCCTTCGCTGCGACGCTTTTCGGGTAATCCGAGCGAAGGCAGGTTCTCCATGCGGAACAAGATCATGAGAGTGATGGTCCCGGCAGCCGCCCTGGCGATGGCGGCGACACTCGGCACCAGCGTGTCCGCGAGCGCGGATGTGGCGACGACCAAGGCCGGCCACATCAAGAGCGTCCACAAGACCCTCAAGGCGTGCGAGGCGGCGGGCCGCAAGTACTCCGGGGACGGCGAGTACTGGGACTGCCAATGGGACAGCCCTTTCTGGGCGCTCTGGGTCCTGAAGTAAGGCGCCGGACCTTCCTTTGCGCCATCCGGGAGAGGTCGTCCGCAAGGGCGAGAGCCGCATCCTCACGCTGCGGCGAGGTGCGGCTGTTTGGGCCCTCATTCTGGGCTGAGCCCATGAGGCCCTTAACGCGTGTCAGGCGACACGTACCGAGTTAGGTCCGCTGATCGTCACATCGACATGTCCGCCGAGCACCAACTCGGCTGTGGGTAGCCTGGTCGGCTCTCCAATCTCCCCACACCATGTCGTCTGCGTGGTGCTCATCGGTATTCGCTTCGCCTTCCTGAGCGCCGCCGCGTACTTGATCCGCTGATCGACCGCCTGCGGTAGCCACCCCCAGAAAACGGGCTGGCCTGCGGCCGATTGAGGGTGGTCCCAGCATGGTCCTGCTGATTTCCGTTTCGGCAGTGGGGAATGGCGGTTGCTGCCTCCAGGGAAGACGAAGCAGCCCGACCCGGCTGGCCTAGGAGGAACACGGCCAATGATCGGAATGACGAAACCGCAGCAACGACAGGAATGGATGCGCGCGCCCGACCGGTCGGCGTGGTGGTCCAGCCCGAGAAAACGTCACTACCTAATGGTGATGTCTCTTCCATGCTTCAGGGAGAGTTGTGGCGTGAAAGCGGTAGGTTCTGCGACCTGGCCCACCCGAACAGATCCGCACGTGCCGCGCTCGGGAAGCGGGCGTCGGTGTCCGCCAGGCATCTGATCAAATCCTGGGCGCTGGATTCGCTCAGAGCGCTGGCGCGGTATCCATTGATGATGAGTTGCAGCGTGCGTGCACGCGCACGCCGCGAGAGCGTCCCACGTTGCAGGCGACTTGGTCATCGACATATGCGGTGGCCGAGTGAGCCTCGGCCCAGGCGAGGACGGACGCTTCTCCTGCGTTGCGCTGGATGTTGCCGAGCCGGTTCATATACTGCCCGAACAAATACAGTTCATCGAGGTCATCGCATGACACGGTCGCGATCCAGTCAAGGTCCATGACCTTTAGTATTTCCGGATACTCGTCCGTTCCTTTGCGGAGTTCTCCTAGTACGGCTTTGGTGGTCACGCATTCAAAATCGGCGACGAGGTGTCGCAGTGCGGTGAGCTCGCCGGCCCGGGCGAAGTGGTTGAGCGGGCTCGCGTCGAACACGAGTATGCCCTTTGGTGCCATCAGATGATGTCTTCGAACTCTGAGGCCAAGGCTTCGATGGGCATCTCGTGCGGGCGAGGCAGATCCTCGGCGGCAACAGTTCGCCGGAGCAATTCGATCGTCCGGTCCGCGGTGATGACGCCTCTACGGTATGCGCGAACGGCGGCCTGAGAATAGGCCGGAGCCAATGCGACCGGCTGGAGTTCTTCGTCGAAGCGGGCGCCTACTTCCAGGTAGTCGCCAGACGTTGGGCGTCTGACCTTGAGAAGCTCGAAGTCGCTACGAGAGATCAGTTCCAAGGTCAGCGCATGTGAGATGGTCGCTGACCAGCTCACCCGAAATTCTGCGGCCAGCACGACCAATCGATGTCGAGGATCGGGCCATTGCCCCGACAACTCCGTCCAGCGGGTGTGGAAGGAGGAGCGAGGCATCAGGAAATGGATGGCGAACACATTGATCAATGCCTCACGGTCCGCACGGGTCGTCCCGAGGCCGAAATCGGCGGTGTATTCGTCGGCCAGCAGATGGTGGCCCAGCTCATGGGCCAGGTTGAACCGCCGCCGACCAGGGTCGGCTGTGCCGTTGACCAGGGCCACGCCGATATCGCCGAGTCGGACGTAGCCGCCGTCTATTACGCTCGGCCCGAGGTCCAGAGAGAACGCGAGAAGCCCGAGGGGTTCCACCGCCGCCTGAAGGTCGAGGAGGGGGCCGTCCCCACGTCCCAACAGGGAGCGTGCCTCCAACGCCCTGGCCTCTGCCTCGTCACGGGAGGTGACGCCTGGATGAAGCGCTGCGGACGGAACGGACAGGACATTAACGTCGTTCAGCAGTTCGACATCGCGACAGGTACGTTCCAGCTCGTCTTCCAGTCGCTGTACGTTGCGGTCCGCCGACAGGTCGTCACGATGGCTCGCGATCACGGCTGGGGGCTCGGTGAGGAACCACTCCACGGATCGCCCAAGGGCGTCGGCGAGTTGCGCCAGCTCCAGGGCGTCAAGATGGCGCTGGCCAAGCTCGATGCGAGTGATCGCGGAGCGGTGGAGTCCCAGGCGATCACCGAGCTCACGTTGCGTGAAGCCGCCACGTTCGCGGGCCGTGGCCACTCTGCTTCCCACTTCGGCCCAGCTGCCCAATCGCGCACGTTCCATGACGCGTACTCCCTAGGTGCGGTGCGATTTACGCACCTCCTCAGGATACACATGGCCATCAGAGGCGCTAGGACCGTGATTGAGGCTTCTGTAAGGAGTGTCTCGCGGTTGCTTGACCAGTACTGGGCGGCGCATACGAAGGGCGAGGAGTTCGATGGCGGCGGTCAACGCCAAGCAGGAGAGTGCGGGCTTGGCCTTCACGCACAGTGAGGCGGACGAGTGTGTAGGTCGGTCACCGGCGCTTTGCCCACGGACGGACGATCTGTTCGGCGTAGCACGCCGGACCCTCCTTTGTGTCATGCGGGAGAGGTCGGCCGCAAGGGCGATAGCTGCTGATATTGACTAGATCACTTGATATGTCTTGCCGCTCACCCGGCTCGTTCGCCGCTGCGATGATCTCTGTGCATTGCCCCAGCGGTGAAAGGGAGTCAAGAATGCGTGTACGGACAGCGGTAGCGGGCGCGGGAATCGCCGTCCTGGCGGTCCTGGGACTCGGCCTGCCCGCCCAAGCGGCCGACTGGGTGTCCTACGGACAGTTCCCCACCAAGAAGAAGTGTGTCGACGCGGGCCAGCAGTATGTGCGTGAGAACTTCAACGCGTACAAGTGCACCGAAATACCCGGAGCCTGGGTCCTCTGGCTCAAGTAGCCCCGCTGCCGGTCCCCTGCTCGCCGGGGACCGGCAGTCGTGTGCCGCCAGGATCGAGCAAGCAGGGTTGTGTCGGCAAGGTGAGCGCAGGTCAATAGGGTAGGCACATGTCGCCGCTCCGGACCCGCATGTCTGCTCGCGATCTGACAGAGCCGCATCGTGTCTCGAGCCCGCTCGAGCTGCTCTTCGATCTCACCTTCGTCGCCGCCGCGTCCCAGATCGTGGGCCGGCTCGCCCACGCCACCGAGCAGGGGCACGGCCTCGAAGCGGTCGGGCCCTTCCTGATGGTCTTCTTCGCCATCTGGTGGGCGTGGATGAACTTCACCTGGTTCGCCTCCGCGTACGACACCGACGACGTCCCGTACCGCGTCATGACGCTCCTGCAGATGGCCGGCGTGCTGGTGCTCGCGGCCGGGGTGCCCGCGGCGTTCGAGGGTGACTTCACCGTCGTGACGATCGGCTACCTCGTCATGCGCGTCGGGCTTGTGAGCCTGTGGCTGCGCGCGGCGGTCGCCCACCCCGAGGGACGGGCGACGGCGCTGCGCTACGCGATCGGCATCTCGTTCGTTCAGGTGCTCTGGGTGTCCAAGCTCGCGCTGCCGGGCGGCGGGCCGGTCTGGCTGTTCATCGTGTGCGCGCTCCTCGACCTCGCGGTGCCGCCGATCGCGGAGCGTACGGGCTCGACGAGCTGGCACCCGCACCACATCGCCGAACGCTACGGGCTGTTCACCATCATCCTGCTCGGCGAGAGCGTGCTCGCGGCGACGAACGCGGTGCAGGGCGCGGTCGCCCACGGGCTGAGCGTCGATCTCGTCGTCATCGCGATGACCGGCCTGGTCATCCTTTTCGCGCTGTGGTGGATCTACTTCTCCGAGCCCGCCGGCCACGGACTTGAGGAGCGACGGGAACAGTCCTTCGTCTGGGGATACGGGCATTATTTGATCTTCGCGGCGCTGGCCGCGCTCGGCGCCGGGCTCGAGGTCGCGGTGGCGTCGGCAGGGGAGGGGGAGCACCACATCGCGGCGGATGCGCGGGCCGTGGTGGCCTCGGTGGCGATTCCGGTCGTCGTCATGCTCGTCCTGCTGTGGGCGCTGCATGCCCCCTTGGTGAGCAGGACCGTCGTGCGGCCGGAGGCGATCGGCGTGGCGGCGGTGCTCGTGGTGCTCGCCGTGTTCGCGGCGCCCAGCGTGGGGGTGGCCGCGGGACTCACCGTCATCGCCGCGGTGCTCGTACTCCTGCTCGTGACGACACTCGCGCGCGAGGGGCGCAGGCCGCTCCCCTAGCGCATGTGCGTGCCCCCGCCCATGCCGCGCAGCAGGAGGGCAAGTCCGCCCCGGAACTCCTCGTCCGTGGTGACGTCGTGGGCGTGCCGGGCGGTCTCGGACAGGTAGGGGAGCTCGGCCCGGTCCGCGATGACCTGGGTGCCCGCTCCGGCCAGCGGTCCGAGCTGTTCGAGCTGGATCGCCCCCACCACGTACGCGAGCAGGGAGCGCAGCGCGATCACCCGCTCGCGTCCGTCCAGCCCGGCCTCGGCGAGGATGGCGGCCAAGGGCTCTGACCAGCGCAGTATGGCCACCGACCGGTGCCGATGGGCGATGATCAGCGGCACGAGCCACGGGTGGGAGCCCACGACGTCGCGCAGCCGCTCGACCATGATCTCGATTCGCTCGTGCCAGGTCCGGTCCTTGTCGGGCGGCATGGTGTCGACGGTGTCGAGGACTCGGTCGATGACGAGTTGTTCGAGCTCGCCGCGGTCGTCGACGTAGCGGTAGAGGCCCATGGTGCTCATGCCGATCTCCTGCGCGACCGCGCGCATCGACAGCCCGGCGAGTCCGTCCCGGTCGATGACGGCGAGGGCGGCCGTGGCCAGCTGGTCGGGAGTGAGTGAACGGGGTCGCGGCATGACAGTTGACAGCGTACGGCATACGCCTATCATCGTAAGCGTATGCCGTACGCCTATAGGGGGTTCACATGCGTGTCGTCGATGCAAGAGAGCTGAGCGCGGTGTCCGGTGAGGCGGTCGCCATCCCTGACCCGGAGCGGCCGGTCCACCTGCAGTTCCGGCGGTTCGCCGGGTGCCCGGTCTGCAACCTGCACCTGCGGTCCATCGTGCGCAGGCACGACGAGATCGAGGCGGCGGGCGTCCGCGAGGTCGTGGTCTTCCACTCACCGGCAGAAGAGCTGGCCGAGCACACGCCCGATCTGCCGTTCCCGGTGATCGCCGACCCGGACAAGCTGCTGTACGTCGAGTTCGGCGTGGGGTCGGCGGCCCGTTCGCTGCTCGACCCGCGCGTGTGGGGAACGATCCTCCGCGTGGTCGCCGTGACCACGTGGCGGGTCCTGCGGGGTCGCGAACGCGGCCCGGCGGCCAAGCCGCACGGCGGTCGGCTGGGCCTGCCCGCCGATTTCCTGATCGGGCGGGATGGCCGGGTGCTCGCCGCCAAGTACGGCGAGCACGCCTACGACCAGTGGTCGGTCGACGAGATCATCGACCTGGCGTCCCACGCGCCGAAACCCGTCCAGAAATAGCCTGGTCAAGGCGTCCCCGTCCAGCAGTAGCTTGGTCAAGGCGCCACGGCCTGCTACAGCCGCACCACCGTGAGCACCCCGTCGCCGACCTCGTGCAGCTGTACGGCGAACCGCCCGTCCGCCGTCACCAGGTCACGAAAGGCCGCCACCTGCTCCTGATGGCTGAGCGCGTTGTCCACCGCGACGACACCCCGAGGGGTGAGCACCCGCTGCAACTGCGGCCAGTAACCCACGTACGCGGGCCGTTCCGCGTCGAGCACCACCAGGTCGACCGACCCGTCCGGGCTGGCCGCCAGCACCTCCCCGCCATCCGCGTGGATCACGGTCACGTGGTCGGACACCCCGGCTGCCGCGATGTTGGCCCGCGCCTGGGCGACCCGTGCGGCGTCGATCTCCACCGTCTCCAGATGCCCGCCGGTGTCCCGTACGGCGTCGCCGAACCAGATGGCCGAATAGCCGTTGGACGTACCGATCTCCAGCACCCGCCGGCTCCCCTGGACGCGGATCAGCAGCGCGACGAGACCCGCCGCGCCCGGGGTCATGTTGCGCAGCCGCAGCAGCCGGTCGGCCAGGGGCGCGTCGTGGTCGCGGCCCAGTTGGTAGAGGCTGTCGAGGTAGTCGGCCAAGGATGTGTTCACCGGATGTCCTTCCTTCTCCTTCCGAACCTAGAGTCAGCCCATCCGGCGCCGTCATCCGCCCCGCGGTTTCGGGTCCCCGATCACATCAGCTCGTCCAGCGAGGCGAGGCCCTTGCGGATGCGCAGTTCGCCTTATTGACCGGCTGACGGGACCTCGACGAACGACGCCGCGAAGGAGTTGCGGGCGATCTCATCCAGCTGCGTCTCCGTCATACCCAGCTCGTCGCGCAGCGCCCGGTAGTTGTCTTCGACATACCCGCCGAAGTACGCCGGATCATCGGAGTTGACGGTCACCATCAGGCCCTCGTCCAGCATCGCGGGCAGGATGTGGTCCCGCAGCGACGGCACCGTGCGCAGCCGGACGTTCGACAGCGGGCACACCGTCAGCGGGATCCGCTCCTCCCGCAGGCGGGCGACCAGCGAGGGGTCCTCCATGGCGCGGATGCCGTGGTCCACCCGCTCCACCTTGAGCACGTCCAGGGCCTCCCACACGTAGTCCGGGCCGCCCTCCTCGCCGGCGTGCGCGACCCGGCGCAGGCCCTCCGCGGCCGCCATGTCGAACACCCGGCGGAACAGCGCCGGCGGATGACCGACCTCCGCCGAGTCCAGCCCGACGCCGATGAAGTGGTCCCGGTACGGCAACGCGGCCCGCAGCACCTGCTCGGCCTCCTCAGCCCCCCGGTCACGCAGGAAGCACATGATCAGGGCCGCCGAGACGTCGCTGTCCTTGAGGGCGGCCGACAGCCCGCCGAACACCGCCTCCAGCGACACGCCCCTGCTCAGATGCGCCTGCGGGTCGAAGAAGATCTCGGCATGCCGTACGCCCTGCGCCCGGGCCCGCCCCAGGTAGGCGGTGGCGAGGTCGTAGAAGTCCCGGTCGGTGCGGAGGACCGCCATGTTCTCGTAGTAGATGTCCAGGAACGACTGGAGATCGGCGAAGTCATAGCGCGCCCTGATGGCCTCCGCGTCGAAGGTCGGCAGCTCGATCCCGTTGCGCCTGGCCAGCTCGACGACGAGCTCGGGTTCGAGGGTGCCTTCGATGTGCAGATGGAGTTCGGCTTTGGGACGCATGTGATCGAGTAAACCTGACAAGACGCCGGCCACGGTATCGTGCGAACCTCCGAACTCTCGCCCGATGACCTGGCATAACATCACATTCATGAGGCTGGCGGATCTGGTGGCGCGCGAAGACCTGAGTCTCGTGCCGGTGACCGGACATGACGGGCTCGGCAGGGAGGTGGGGCGAGCCTATCCGACGGATCTGCCCGACCCGCGACGCTACCTGCGCCCCGGCGACCTCGTCCTGACCAGCGGGGTCTGGTACACCCAGCCGTCCGACTGCGAGACGTTCGCCGACGCGCTGTGGACGAGCGACGCCGCCGGGTTGATCGTCGGGCTGGTCGTGCTGGGGGAGCTGCCGGAAGCGCTGGTCAAGGCGTGCGAACGCCGCCGGTTGCCGCTGCTCCTGGCCGCGCCCGACCAGTCGTTCGGCGCGATCACCGAGGTGGTGATCGAGGAGGCGTTCGCGGCCGAGCGGCGCAGGGACGAGCGGGCCCGTGCGCAGACGCTGCTCGACCTGCTGGGCACGCAGCGGATCGCGCCCGGTGAGGTGTCGGCCCACCTGCGGCTGCTCGGCGCCGATCCAGGGCAGCCGACCACGGCCATGGTGGTGGCCAGGACCGGCGGGTCGGACGACGACGACGTGCCCGCGATCATGTACGCGCTGGCCAGGAGAGGGCGGCAGCTGGTCGTCGGCGGGCGGTCCGACGAGGGGATCGTGCTGGTCAACGGCAAGGTGTCGCGCCAGGCGCTGACCGACGAGTTGCGCGCGCTGGTGACCAACCGGCCGGGGATGCGGGTGGCGGCCGGGATCAGCGACGCGACCGCCAGCGTGTCGCAGCTCGGCGAGGCGCTGGAGTCCGCGCGGCGGGGCATGGAGTCGGCCCGCTACGGCGAGGGGCCGGTGTCGGTCATGTCGGTCGCCGACGTGGACAGCCACGAACTCCTGCTGGCCCAGCTGCCCGTGAGCGTGCGGCGCTCGTTCCGGGAGCACCTGCTCGGGCCGATCATCGAGTACGACGCGCGGCACGGCTCCGAGCTGCTGCGCACGCTCGACGTCTTCCTGGAGACGTGCGGCTCCTGGCAGCGGACGGCCGACGAGCTGTATGTGCACGTCAACACGTTGCGCTACCGCATGCAGCGGATCGAGGAGCTGACCGGGCGGCGGATGTCGTCGATGCGCGACCGTACGGACCTCTACCTGGCCCTCAGATCAGGGCAGTCGTCCGATGGATAGACGGATAGACGGATAGTGGTCAGGGCAGCTCGCCCGCGACGAGACGTCCTCGTGAGACCACGGCGACGATGTTCTCCACTGCCAGGTCCGCGATCCGCTCCCACGGGCGCCCGCGCAGCACGATGAAGTCGGCCCCGAGTCCGGGCTCGATCCGGCCCACCGGCACGCCGATCGAGTCGGCGGCGTCCGAGGTGGCCGCGCGCAGCGCCTCCGAGGCGGACATGCCCAGGATCTCGGTCATGTGGACCACCTCGGCGAGCTGGTCGCCGAACTGGACGTGGTGCCCGTTGGCATCGGTGCCCAGGACGAAGCGGACACCCAGCCGCGCCGCCTCGGCGAGCAGCACGTTGCGCGTGGCCACGAGCTCGGCGGCCTTGGCCATGGACTCCGCGGTGACCGGGACCCGGCCTTCGGCGATGGCCTCGTTGATCAGCAGGGTCGGCGCGACGGGCGTGCGGCGGGCCGCGAGCACCTCGGCGAGATCCGCGCTCAGCAGCGTGGCGTGCTCGATCGAGTCGACGCGCTCCTCGACGGCGACGCGGATGCCCTCCTCGGAGTGGGCGTGGGAGGCCACCAGCATGCCGAGCGCGTGCGCCTCGTCGACGACGGCCCTGATCTCCTCGCGCGTGTAGTTGCGCCAGCCGTTCTTGTCGCCGATCGACAGCACGCCGCCGCTGGTGGTGAGCTTGATGCCGTCCATCCCGGCGCGGGCCCAGGTGCGTACCAGCTTGCGGCACTCGTCGGGCCCGTCGGCGGTGGGCTTGCGCTGTGGGATCGCCGGCGGCACGAACAGGTCGTTGTGCCCGGCGGTCATGCCGACCACGCCGTGGACCTGGACGCGCGGGCCGGGCAGCACGCCCGCGTCGAAGGCCCGGCGCAGCGCGATCTGCGCCTCGTCCCCGGCCAGGTCGCGCAGGGTCGTCACGCCATGGCGCATGGCCCGCTGGGCGTGGGCGACACCGTGCAGCACCTGCTCGTCGCGGGTCGTGACGAGCGGCCAGGTGGCGAAGTCGGGCATCGGTCCCGCACCGGCGTAGCCGATCAGGTGCACGTGCGTGTCGACCAGGCCGGGCAGCACGCACAGCTCGTCATACCGCTGCGTGGCGGGCCGCACCTCGCCGATCCGGTCCGGTTCCCAGCTCAGCTCGACCGGGCCGCGGAATTCGGTGCCGTCCCAAAGGGAGATTCCGTCCAGTTTCATGTCATCAAAAACGCTACCGGACGCCTTCTACCGCTGGAGGGATCTACGGACCTCGCCGAGCGCTCTCGTAGGGACCTACAGGGTCTGAAGCGCCGGTGCTGGGCTTTTCCACATCCGGGCCCTGCACCCCATGCGATGTCCGATTTTTCGTCACACGATGGTAATAATCGGTGTATAGCTTCCTGACCTGCAGGTTCACCGCTCTTCCAAGGAGAATTATGGCTACCCTCGACCGTCGCGCGTTCCTGCGGACGACGGGAATGGCCGGACTGGCGCTCGGCCTGGCCGCCTGTGGCGACAGCGGGACGTCCGGCGCGGGCGGAAGCGGGTTCGGCGCGGTCAAGATCCAGCTCTCCTGGAAGAAGAACGTCGAGTTCGCCGGCGAGTACTTCGCCGACAGCAAGGGCTACTACAAGGCCGCCGGGTTCTCCCAGGTGGAGCTGCTGTCGGGCGGCGGCTCCGGCACCTCGGTCGAGTCGGGCCTGACCACCGGCCGCTGCTGGATCGGCCTGTCGACGCCGACGATCACCGCGCCCGCCGTGCTCCAGGGCGCGCCGCTCAAGATCGTGGGCGCGACCTTCCAGAAGAACCCCTTCGCCATCGTCTCCCTCGGCAAGAACCCGATCAAGGACCCCAAGGACCTGGCCGGCAAGAAGATCGGCGTCCAGGACTCCAACGAGCTGGTCTGGAACGCGCTGCTCAAGTCCAACGGCATCGACCCGTCGAGCGTGACGCGGGTGCCGTTCCAGTCCGACCCGTCGATGCTGACCTCCGGCCAGCTCGATGGCTATGTCGGCTTCGTCACCAGCGGCCCGGTGCGGCTGAAGATGCAGGGCGTGGACGCGGCGCACATGCTGTTCGCCGACCACGGCCTGCCGCTGGTCGCCGAGACGTTCACGGTGACGCAGGAGACGATCGACAAGGAGCGCGACAAGCTCAAGGCGTTCCTCACGGCGGAGATCAAGGGCTGGAAGGACGCCGTCGCGGACCCGGCCAAGGCCGCCGAACTGGCCGCGAAGACGTACGGCAAGGATCAGAACCTCGACGTCGCCGAGCAGACCGAGGAGGCCAAGATGCAGAACGACCTCGTCGTCACCCCCGACGCCAAGGCCAACGGCCTGTTCACGATGACCTCCGAGCTGATCGAGCAGAACATCGCCTCCCTCGCCAAGGCCGGGCTGACCGTCAAGGCCGAGAACCTCTTCGACCTGTCGATCCTGGACGAGATCTACAAGGCCGACGCGAGCCTCAAGCTCTCATGACCGGCATCGGCATCACGGGGCTGAGCAAGACGTTCGGCAGCGGGCTGACCGCCGTCGAGCACGTCGACCTGGAGACGCCGAAGGGCTCCTTCCTGTCCCTGCTCGGCCCCTCGGGCTGCGGCAAGTCGACCGTGCTGCGCATCCTGGCCGGGCTCGAGAAGCCCACCACCGGCGAGATCCGGGTGAACGGCGAGACCCCCGAGGAGCTCCGCAGGAGCCACCACCTCGGCATCGCCTTCCAGGACTCGGCGCTGCTGGCCTGGCGCAGCGTCGCGGCCAACATCCGGCTGCCGCTGGAGGTCGCGGGGATCAAGCCGGAGCCCGGCGTGATCGACGACCTGATCAAGCTGGTCGGTCTCCAGGGCTTCGAGAAGGCGCGGCCCGCCGAGCTGTCGGGCGGCATGCGGCAGCGCGTGTCGATCGCCCGCGCGCTGGTGGTCAAGCCCAGCGTGCTGCTGCTCGACGAGCCGTTCGGCGCGCTGGACGACATGACCCGCCAGCGGCTCAACCTGGAACTTCTGCGCATCTGGACCGAGAAGCCCGCCACCACGCTGATGGTCACCCACGGCATCGGCGAGGCGATCTTCCTGTCGGACGTGGTGGCCGTCATGAGCCCGCGTCCTGGCCGCATCGAAGAGGTGGTCCCGATCGACCTGCCGCGCCCCCGGGTGCCCGAGATGATGCGTACACCGGAGTTCCACGCCATCCACGACCACCTCAGCGACCTGCTGTTCGGGCACGGCTCGTGAAGCGGATCCACGGCCTGCTCGGCGTCGTCGCCCTGATCGCCCTGTGGTGGCTGCTCGCCGTGACGGTCTTCGCGGACGGCGGCGCGGTCCCGACGCCGTGGGCGGTCCTGGCCGGGATGGGCCACGACGGCTGGGGGTTCTACGGCCCCAACACGACCGCCACCGTCAGCGCCGCGCTCCAGGGCTTCCTGTGGGGCAACGGCCTGGCCATCGGCGTGGCGCTGATCGTCCTGCTCGTCCCGCGCCTGGAGGCGGTGGCGACCCAGCTCGCGGTGATCAGCTACTGCATCCCGCTGCTGGCCATCGGCCCGATCGTCCTGGTCGTCTTCGGCGGTGAGGCCGCCGTGGTGTTCCTGGCGGCCGTCTCCGTCTTCTTCACCACGCTCATCGGCGCGCTGCTCGGGCTGCGCTCCGCCGACCGGACCAGCCTCGACCTCATCGCGGTGTACGGCGGCGGCCGCCTGGCCAAGCTGCGGCACGTCCAGGTCATCGCGGCGCTGCCGAGCACGTTCGCCGGACTGAAGATCTCCGCCCCCGGCGCGCTGCTCGGCGCGATCATCGGTGAATACCTCGGCAGCAACGACCAGGGCCTCGGCGTCTCCCTGATGATCTCCCAGCAGCAGTTCCAGGTCCCGCGCACGTGGGGGCTGGCGCTCGTGGCCGGCCTGATCGCGGGCCTCGGCTACGCGATCGTCGCACTGGTCGCCCGCGTGGTGACACCCTGGTCGTACGGCAGAGCGAGGTCCTCCTCATGATCGGCCGCATCGTGTTGCGCGTCGTCGGCCCGCTGCTGCCCTCCGTCGTCATCGTGGTGGCCCTCTGGTGGCTGTCCCTGGAGGCGTTCGGCATCAGCCCGCTGGTGGGCAAGCGGCCCCCGCAGGTCTGGGAGTACCTGTTCGGCTCGTCCCCGGCCCATCGCGACGCGGTCTTCGCCGCCCTGGGCATCACGATCAGGGACGCGGCCATCGGCTTCGTCAGCGGGATGGTCGCGGCGGTGGTCGTGGCGATGGCGTTCGTGCTGTTCAGGACCGTCGAGCAGACGTTCATGCCGGTCGCGATGCTGCTGCGCTCGGTGCCGCTCGTGGTGATGACGCCGCTGATCACGCTCGTCTTCGGCCGCGAGCTCCTCGGCGTCGCGGTCATCGGCGGCATCGTGGTGTTCTTCCCCGCCCTGGTCAACGTCGCCTTCGGGCTGCGCTCCGCCTCACCGCAGGCCACCGACCTGATCATGGCGTACGGGGGCGGGCGGCTGACCGTGCTGCGCAAGGTGGCCGTGCCGACGGCGATGCCCTCGGTGTTCGCCTCCATGCGGATCTCCGTGCCCGCCTCGATCATCGGCGCGCTCATCGCCGAATGGCTGGCGACCGGGCAGGGGATCGGCGCCGGGATCCTGCGGGCCATCGGCGGGTTCCGGTATGACGAGGTGTGGGCGGACATCGTGGTGGTCACCGCCGTGTCGATCCTGGCGTACGCGGTCGTGGGCGTCGTCGAATCCCTGGTCCTGGCCCGCTTCTCGGACAACCGGGACTGACCCGCGCCCGCGAGTCAGGGGCGGCGGATGGGGCAGGGGTGGGTGACGTGCCGGTTCGGGCAGCAGATCACGCTGATCGTGGCGAACCTGCCCCTGGTCAGCCACTCACCCCACTGCACGTCCACCCCACGGGGTAGCGCGTCGGCGGCGCCGTCGAGCCGGGCCGTCAGCCCGACGCGGTCCGGGCGCGGGAACGCACCCCTGATCTGCGCGTACTGTGTGGCCAGCCACTCCACCGCCCGCCCCGGGTCGTCGAAGCTGGCGCGGATCCGGGAGGCCGGTCGGGCCAGCCAGTCGCCGGTACGCATCGGCGGAAGGAGCGAACCGGCGAACTCGGGCGAACCCGGACGCCGCTCGTCCTCCCTTTCCCGCTCCTCGCCGCTGCCCACCCACGTGTACGCGTGCCAGTGCATGAGATCCCCACAGTTCGGTTGCCCCGTACAGGGTCATTCCCCGCAAAAGGGTGCGGGCCCGGTCGCGGTCCGCTGTGCGGGGGGAGGCGCGACCGGGCCCGCCGGATGGGAGCGCCGTGGCGTTGCGGTGGGAACCGGCGCGGTGGCGCGCCTGGTGGAGGCCCGACGCTCCCTGGCTGGGTGGGGTTCTGTGGTCTAGTGGGCGGCGAAGTCCTGGGTCCAGTAGGGGCCCTTCGTGGACTGGCCGACGCCGATATGGGTGAAGGAGCAGTTCATGATGTTGGCGCGGTGTCCGGGGCTGTCGAGCCAGGCTCGTACGACCGCGGCGGCCGTCGGCTGGCCCATGGCGATGTTCTCGCCCCAGGTGCTGACCGGCGCGAAGCCGGCCGTCGATATGCGGTCACCCGGAGTCCGGCCGTCCTTGGAGTCGTGGTCGAAGTAGTCGCGCGCGGCCATGTCGGCGGAGTGCCGCTCGGCCGCCGCGTGGAGCTTGGGATCGTGGGTGAGCGGGCGGCAGCCCTTCTTGGCCCGCGCCTGGTTGGTGAGGCTGACGACCTGGTCCTCGGCGGCCGAGGCGGTGCCGGTCGTCGCCGGCGTCCGGGTCCCGCAGGACAGGGCCACCGGCCGTGACCGGCTCGGCTTGCCCTGGTAGTCCATGGCCAGGACGTAGTAGCGCCCGGGAGTCGCGCAGCCGGCGCGGACGCTGATCCGGCCGTTCAGCACGAGCTTGGCGCCGCTCTTCAGCGTACGGTCGGGGCGACCGGCCACGTCCCGGACGATCCGGACCCTGAGCGTGGCCTTGGTGTCGCAGCCGATCCTGCTTGCCGAGCCGACGATCACGCCCTTGGACAGGGACGGCTTGGCGGCCACGACCCGGCACGGAGCCTTCGTGGTCGCCGCCTGGGCGGCGGGCGTGGGGATGCTCAGTGCGGCCAGACTTCCGAGGCAGACGAGTGCCTGGAGTTGCCTGCGCATCCTGTCCCTCCGGTGCTGCTAGATACGGCGTCGATCCCGCATTCTGGTGTGCCCGCAACGGCCATGTCCCGAAAAACACCGCTATATCTGGAGTACCAGGTGACCCAATCGTAACGATTGCCCCACCGACCTCGGTAAACCTTCTCTGTCACCTGCGCGTCTTGTGCGAAAAATTAGGGCCGTGCGGCGAAATGCCGCACGGCCAGGGGTGGAACTCGGAGCGGATGGTTGGGAGCCGTCAGCTCCCAAGCGGACCGGAAGGCGTCAGCACGCGGTAGGCGTCAGCACGCGGCGGGCTTGAGCCAGGAGCACTCGAGGTCGCCGGTCGCGCTGTCATCCGCCGCGCGGAGCTGCGACACGGCGTCCACCGGCGCGGTCCGCGAGAACTGGGCGAGCCGGATGGCGATTTTGTCCTCGATGTCCTTCGGCGAGCCCGACAGGTACTGGTTGAGCATGATGGAGAACACCAGCGGCTCGCCCTCCGCGCTGTTCACATAGCCCGACAGCGACGTGACGCCGGTCAGCGACCCGGTCTTGGCGTGCACGTTGTTGGCGGCGGCGGTGTTGCGCATCCGGCTGCGCAGCGTGCCACCGGTGAACCGGTCGGCGTTGCCCGCGATGGGCAGCGCGTCGTACCAGGTCTTGAACCACGGCTTGGCGCGTACGGCGCTGAGCAGCTGGACGATCGAGCCCGGGGCGAAGCCGTCACGGCGCGAGAGGCCGGAGCCGTCCCGCATGTTGAGCACCTGTACGCCGTTGGCCTTGGCGAAGTCGGTGCTCACCTTGAGCCCGGCCGCCCAGGTGCCCTGGCCGGAGACCTTGCGGCCCATCGCCTTGGTCAGGATCTCGGCGTGGATGTTGTTGCTGAGCTTGAGGAAGGGCACCAGCAGCTCGCTCAGCGGCATCGACTGGTGCTCGGCCAGCGTGGTCGCGCCGGACGGGGCCGCGCCGGTGACGGTCGGGCCCGCCACGCGGACGCCGTGCTTGGCCAGCGACTTGCGGAACAGCGACGCCACATAGCGGGTGGGGTCGTCCACGGCCACCCACTCCTGGTACGGGTCGGCCACGGTGCCGGTGATGACCACGGTGTTCGTGGAGTGCTGCCGTTCGATGAGCACGTCAGTCGTGGTGCCCACGGTGGCCTTGTTGACGATCTTCAGGTAGTCGGTCTCGGGCGTCGTCGACACCTTGACCTCGTTGCCGGCGGCCGCCACGGAGACGATCACCGAACCGGCGTCGTAGTCCCGGTCCGGGGAGGCGGTCAGCGCGGAGATCTGCGCCGCGTAGTAGGCCGTCTCGTCGTCCCAGGTCCAGTCGTTGCCGAGCCGTACGGAGTCGAACCACGTGTCGTCGGCGACCAGCTTGCCCGCGACCAGCTTGACGCCCGAGGCGGCGACCTTGGCGGCCAGCGCGTCGTAGTCCTCGGCCAGCATCGTCGGGTCGCCGGTGCCGCGCAGGACCAGGTCGCCGGTCAGCACGGAGCCGAGCTTGCGCCCGCCGCTCAGCACGGTGGTGGGGAAGCGGTAGTCCAGGCCGAGCGTGTCGACGGCGGCGGCGGAGGTGAACAGCTTGGTGTTGGAGGCCGGGATCATCAGCTTGCCGGCGTCCGTGGCGTACAGCTCGTCGCCGTTGGCCGCGCTCTTGACGACCACGCCGGCCCGCCCGACCGTGAGCCGCGAGTCGGCGAGTATCTGGTTGATGTCCTGGGTCAGGTCCGCGACGCCCGCCGTGGGTTCGAGCGCGACGGCGGGGGAGGAGGGGCTGGACGCCCAGGCGAGGGCCGCGACGAGCGCGCCCGCGACGAGGGATGCTGAAGTACGCCGCATGGGGTCTCCAATGAGGACTGGGGGTCTAGCTTGGGATCATGCGGCAGCGCACGCAGCCTGTAATCCGCAAATATCCGTATTTCTTGGGTCAGTCGTACGCACGCCGTCACGAAGGCGGGCCCGTGCCCGGGAAAGTGCTCAGGAGAGCTGGCCGGCGCTCACCATGAAGCCGCAGTCGCCGAAAGAGACCTCATCGCCCGACTTGATCTTGGCGGGTCCCACCAGTCGCCAGCCGTTCAGCCGTGTGCCGTTGAGTGAGCCCAGGTCGACCAGCATCCATCCGCCGTCGTCCTCGCGCCGCAGCTCGGCGTGCACCCGCGAGACCGTCAGATCGGACAGCACCAGGTCGCAGGCCGACCCGCGACCGACCACGTAGCGCATGCGGTGGTCGTCGGGCAGGGCCAGCCTGGGCAGTCGCGGCCGGCGCCACGCGGCCTGGAGGCGGGTGGTGAAGTCGGAGACGTTCGACACCGCGTCGGTCACTCGCTGGCGGAACGTCCGGCGGCGGGGCAGATCGGCGACCAGTTCGTCGAGCTCGTGGCGGTTGCGCGCCCGCAGGGCCTGATCCACCCGGCCGACGAAGGTGTCGTGGGAGATCCGGCCTTCGACGGCGCGGTCGCGGAGCTCGTCGATCGCGCGATCGCGTTCCCCGTCGGACGCGCGGAACGGTGGATGCGTCGAGCTCATGCCCCGAGTATCGGCCTGAACGGCGTTCCCTGTCCAGAATATGCGAATCAGTTGCGTTGAGCATACTCAGTATGCATACTCAGTATCCATGTCGATCAGACACGGACTGCTCGCGTTGCTGAGCAGGGGGCCGCGTTACGGCTACCAGCTCCGGGTGGAATTCGAGGCGTCGACGGGGGCGACCTGGCCGCTCAATATCGGCCAGGTCTACACGACGCTCGCCCGGATGGAACGTGACGGCCTCGTCGAGCCCGGAGGGGCCGACGAACAGGGGAGGGCCGTCTACACGGTCACCGAGGCCGGTCGGGCCGAACTGGGGCGATGGTTCAGCACCCCCGTCGACCAGACCGACCGGCCTCGGGACGAACTGGTCATCAAACTCGCCATGGCCGTCGCCGCCGGGGACGTCGACGTGCCAGCGGTGATCCTGGCCCAGCGCACCGCCACCATGCGCGCGCTGCAGGAGCTGACCAAGGCGAAACGGGCGAACACCGAAGGGCTCGCGCAGCGGCTCGTCCTCGATTCATTGATCTTTCAGGCCGAGGCGGAACAGCGCTGGCTGGACCACTGCGAGGCCGTACTCAAGGAGAAGAACACATGACTGTGCTGAGACTGGACGAGGTGACGCGCGTGCACGGTCAGGTGCACGCGCTCAAAGGGGTGAGCCTCGAGGTCTCCAGCGGCGAGCTGGTCGCCGTCATGGGCCCGTCGGGCTCCGGCAAGTCGACCCTGCTCAACTTAGCGGGCGGCCTCGACCGGCCGACCTCGGGCAGCGTGACGATCGAGGGCACGGACCTGGCCGGCGTGACGGACCTGGCGGCGCTGCGGCGCGGCAGCGTCGGGTACGTCTTCCAGGACCTGAACCTGATCCCGTCACTCACGGCCGCCGAGAACGTGATGCTGCCGAGGGAGCTCGACGGCGTCCGCTCCCGGCAGGCCCGTGAGGAGGCGCTGGCCGTACTGGCCTCGGTGGGGGTGGACCATGTCGCCGACCGCTTTCCCGGGGAGCTGTCCGGCGGGCAGCGGCAGCGCGTGGCGATCGCCAGGGCGCTGGTCGGCGAGCGGCGTCTGGTGCTGGCCGACGAGCCCACGGGGGCGCTCGACACGGCGAGCGGCGACGAAATCCTGCGACTGCTGCGGGAGCGCTGCGACGAGGGCGCGGCGGTGCTGCTGGTCACCCACGAGCCCCGCTACGCCGGATGGGCCGACCGCGTGGTGTTCCTGCGCGACGGGGAGATCGCCGACTCGACGGCCGTACCTCTGGAGAGCGCCCGATGAGCGCGTTCGCCGCCGCGCTGCGGATCTCCCGCAGGGACGCGCTGCGGTTCAAGGGACGTACGGCGCTGATCATGGTGATGATCGGCCTGCCGGTGCTGCTCATCACCGGCGTGCTCACGGGGTACGCCACCCTCGACGTGAACGAGCGGGAGGGGCTGACCGCCCTGCTGGGCGGGGCGGACGCGCGGATCGCCACGACGCACTTTCGCGCGCCGATCGAGCAGGATGTCTTAGGCCGGGGCGTGACCAACGGGCCGGAAAAGGATTCCACGGCCGCGCCGTGGAAGCAGGCCGAGGCGGCCGAGCTGGTCGGCGGCCGGATGATCCCGTACGACAGGGGCAGTGTGCTGTTCGCGGGCACGGACGGCTACGAGATGGTGTCCGCCAGTGAGGTGGACCTGCGGGATCCGATGACGCGGGGGCTGCGGCGCCTGACGGAGGGCAGGTTCCCGGCCGCTCCCGACGAGGTCGTGGTGACACCCGCGGTCTTGGAGATGGGGGTCAAGGCCGGCGACACGGTCGCCGTGACCCGGGCGAACAAGCGGGTGCGCGTGGTCGGCGTGATCGAGTACCCGAACAGACCGGGCATGACGGAGTTCGTCGGATTGCAGGGCGTGCTTCTGCTGGACAAGAGCGACGGCAGCGGCACCGGCTGGCTCGTGGACACCGCCGCGCCGTTCGACTGGTCGCGGGTGCGGGCGCTGAACGCCCACGGGCTGATGGTCGAGTCGAGGGCCGTCATCGAGAATCCGCCCGCCGCGGCTCGCCGCCTGATCGCCTCGGACGGTGACCTGCCGATCAAGATCGCACTCGCTGTCGTCTTCATCGTCATGGAGACGGCGCTGCTGGCCGGGCCCGCGTTCGCCGTGGGACTGCGGCGGCGACGCCGGGAGCTGGCCGTGATCGCGGCACAGGGCGGTTCGGGCGCGCACCTGCGGGCCATCGTGCTCGCCGACGGGCTGGTGCTCGGCGGTGCGGCGGCGCTGGCCGGGACGGTCCTCGGCGTCGGAGGCGCCTTGGCGACGGTGCGGTGGGCCGGGCAGCTGCTCGGGTCGCTCGGCCCGTTCGAGGTGCCGTGGGCGAGTATCGCGGGCGTCGCCGTGCTGGGCGTGGTCAGCGGGCTGATCGCCGCCCTGGTGCCCGCCGTGCAGGCCGCGCGGCAGAGCCCCGCCCAGGTGCTGGCGGGCCGTGAAGGCGAGCTCCGCGACCGTGCGGGCCGTCCGGTGCTCGGTCTGCTGCTGGTGGTGGCCGGGCTGGTCCTGGTCTGGCTGGTCCTGGTCCGGCTGAGCACGCGCGGCGAGGAGTTTCCGCTCGTCGCGGCCTTGGGGCTGGTCGTGCTGGGGCTGGTCGCGTTGATGCCATGGCTGGTGCGCCGGACGAGCCGCTTCGCCGCCCGGCTGCCGCTTCCGCTTCGCCTGTCGGTCCGTGACGCCTCGCGCCACCGCTCCCGTACGGCCTCCGCGACGTCCGCCGTCATGGCGGCCACCACGGCGGCGGTCGCGTTCGGCATCGGGCTCGCCAGCTCAGACGCGGCCTACAACGCCGCCTACCACCCCTACGCTCCGACGGGCAGCATCAAGATCGAAGCCGAGAACCTGGACGACAGCGGCTGGGCCAGGCTGCGGGCGGCGGCCGAGCGCGAGCTGCCGAAGACGCGGTTGATTCCAGGCCCGGTTCCCATGGACTCTCAGGGCAAACGGGGGTGGATCGACATCGAGCGCCGCTGCGCTGGGCAGTGCGAGGACTCCTTTTACGGAGGTGAGCTTCCGGTCGGCGACGTGCGGCTGCTGGCGTTCATCCAGGGACGTCAGGATCCGCAGGCCGCCGCGGCCCTGACCGCGGGCAAGATCGTGGTGTTCGATCCGGAGCTGATCAAGGACGGCCTGGCCACCCTGAAGTTCTACACGTCGACTGGCGAGATCAGCCGCAAGCAGGTTCCCGCCGTGCTGGCGAGTGCCGCCGACTCGCGGGTCAGCGGCGGGGTCGTTCCACCGGCCGTCCTGCGGCCCGTTGGGCTGCAGGTGAAGGAGCGGCGGCTGTACGCCATGGAGCCGTCGGCCGATCAGGAGCGCCTGAGGAAGCATTTCTCAGTGGTCGGAGACCGGATCGACGTCTACTTCGAGTACCCCAGGGACGGCGAGCTCGCGGGGGTCCTCTGGATCCTGCTGGGCGCCGCCATGGTGCTGGTGCTCGGCGGCACGTTCGCGGCCACCGGGCTCGCCGCGGCCGACATGCGCCACGACCTGAACACCATGTCGGCGGTCGGCGCACCGCCGCGCGTCCGGCGACTGGTGGTGGCCGGTCAGGCGGGTTACATAGCCGGGCTGGGCGCGCTGGTCGGCGTCGTGACCGGGGTCGTGGGCGGAATCGCGCTGTCGTGGCCGATGAGCCGCCATAACGGGGTCCAGGGGGCGGATTGGTTCAATCCCGGACCCACGACGATCTCCATCCCTTGGCTGTTCCTCGTCGCGTTCGCGGTGGGATTGCCGCTGCTGGCGGCGCTGGTGGCCTGGGCGTTCGCCAGGACGCGGCTGGAGCTGACCCGCCGCCTGGCGTAAGCCGTACCCGCGTGTTCGTGACCGCGGTCCGCTCGATGCGGGCCGCGGTCATGCGCGTCCGTGGCCCGGTGTCAGCCGGGCCACGGGTCGGGCCGGTTTCGGCCGCGCCAAAGGTCGAGCCGGTTTCGGGCCGCCGGGGGTTCGGGCCGCCAGGGTCGTGGCTAGTCGATCACGTCGGCGCAGACCACGTGGGCGCCGATCTCGATCATCCGGCGTTCGCTGCGCGAGTCCGCCACCCGGGCCATCAGGATGGGCGCCCCGCTCGCCGCGAACTGCGGCAGCCGGGCGCGGGCCCCACGGTGCAGGTCACGGACCACGTCCTCGGCGGCCGACATGTGCACCTTCACGTGCAGCATGATCCCCGGGGCCCCCGAGGCGGTGCGCGCCTCGGAGATCCAGACGTGGTGCACGAGCGGGTAGTCCATGAGCAGGTTCCCGATGGCCCGCCGCAGGGCGGGCAGGATCGGGTGCGTGCACCGGCGGTAGCCGGGGTCGACCTGCTGCATGGGCCCCGACAGGTGCGGTCGCGGCGCCGGGATCCACGGCAGCGCGGGCGCGTCCCGCGAGGGCGGCGCCACCTGGGCGAGCGCGGCTCCCCGTGACACCGTGGCCATCGCGCCCGTCGCGTACGCGGCGGGGACGGCTCCCGACAGCACTGGATGAGGCCCCGATCGCGTCGAGGCGAGGAAGCGCTGGAGGTCGTCGATGGGCACGGCCGCCGCCGCGGGCCCCGCCGCGTCGATCACGATCTCCCGCACACCCGTGACGCGCTGGATGTCGAGGATCGTGTCCGGATCGCAGGCGGAGAGGGAGTGACTGCCGCGGTGCCGGGCGTACGTAGCCGCGCCCGTGTATCCGAGCAGCACTCTGTCGCCGGCCTGGGTCGTACCCAGGACGACTGATCGGTCTGGTCGCACTGCCACCAGAACCCCACCATCAGCGAGCGCCGCCAGCAGGCGATGTGGATTGCCATGCTGGGCGAGCACGTCGGCAAGCGCAGGATTCCCGATGCTCATATGACGAACCATAGGTAGTCGGTCACGGCTTATCAGGCTAATAGCCAAGAAATCCCCCGATCAAGACAAAGATGGGAGCAGTGTGGATGAGTTTGCGGGAGCCGGGGTACGGAGGCGCTGTCTCAGATCCTGGGTCACTCGTGAACACGTTCACAAGCGCGGATAGACTCGGGGGGTCCGAGGGGCCCTCTGAGGTGTCCCTCAACGCCCGCCCGCATGCCCCTAAGGATTCACTTCCATGAGCAAGCCCGTCGTACTGGTCGCAGAGGAGCTGTCCGAGGCAGGCCTCGCCGTACTCGCCAACGATTTCGAGGTCCGCCACACCGACGGCGCCGACCGCTCGCAGCTGCTGCCCGCGCTCGCCGACGTGGACGCGCTCATCGTCCGCTCCGCCACGCAGGTCGACGCCGAGGCCATCGCCGCGGCGCCGAAGCTGCGCGTGGTCGCGCGGGCCGGCGTCGGGCTCGACAACGTCGACGTCGAGGCGGCCACCAAGGCCGGTGTGATGGTGGTCAACGCCCCGACCTCCAACATCACCAGCGCCGCCGAGCAGACCGTCGCGCTCATCCTGGCCAGCGCCCGCAACACGGCCCAGGCGCACGCCGCGCTGAAGAACGGCGAGTGGAAGCGGTCCAAGTACACCGGTGTCGAGCTCGACGAGAAGGTCGTCGGCATCCTCGGCCTGGGCAAGATCGGTCAGCTCGTGGCGCAGCGCCTGCAGCCGTTCGGCGTCGAGCTGATCGCCTATGACCCCTACCTGCCGCCGGCCCGCGCCGACCAGATGGGCGTCAAGCTGGTCAGCCTCGAAGAGGTCATCAAGCAGGCCGACTTCATCACCGTGCACCTGCCCAAGTCCAAGGAGACGCTCGGGCTGATCGGTGACAAGGAGCTGCACGAGGTCAAGCCGTCGGTGCGGATCGTCAACGTGGCCCGCGGCGGCATCGTCGACGAGGCCGCGCTCTACTCGGCGATCAAGGAGGGCCGCGTCGCCGGGGCGGGCATCGACGTGTTCTCCAAGGAGCCCTGCACCGACAGCCCGCTGTTCGAGCTCGACCAGGTCGTCGTCACGCCGCACCTGGGCGCCTCCACGCATGAGGCTCAGGAGAAGGCCGGCACCCAGGTCGCGCGGAGCGTCAAGCTCGCCCTCGCCGGTGAGTTCGTGCCCGACGCGGTCAACGTCCAGGGCGGAGCCGTCGCCGAGGACGTCAAGCCGGGCCTGCCGCTGGCCGAGAAGCTGGGCCGCGTCTTCACCGCGCTGGCGGGCGAGGTCGCCACGAAGCTCGACGTCGAGGTGCGCGGCGAGATCGCCTCGCAGGACGTCCGGGTGATCGAGCTGGCCGCGCTCAAGGGCATCTTCGCCGACGTGGTCGAGGACTCGGTCACGTACGTGAACGCGCCGCTCCTGGCCAAGGACCGCGGGATCTCCGTCAACCTGGTGACCAGCTCCGACAGCCCCGACTGGCGCAACGTGGTCACCGTGCGCGGCGTGCTCGCCGACGGCCGCCGTGTCTCGGTCTCGGGCACGCTGTCGGGCCCGCGCCAGATCACGAAGATCGTCGAGGTCAACGGCTACGAGATGGAGATCGAGCCGACCGCGCACCTGTCGTTCTTCACCTACACCGACCGGCCCGGCATCGTCGGCGTCGTCGGCCGCCTGCTCGGCGAGCACGGCGTCAACATCGCCTCGATGCAGGTGGCCCGTGACGCCAAGGGTGGCAAGGCGCTGATCGCGCTGACGGTCGACTCCGCCATCCCGGCCGACGTGGTCGAGCAGATCGGCACCGAGATCGGTGCCGAGAGTGGCCGCTCGGTCGACCTGGAGGACTGACCCCTTCTTCAGAGCGTTCCAGGATCAACGGCTGTCGCGTCCGCGGCAGCCGTTTTTCTGTCTCAGGATGCGAGATAGTAGGACGTCCAACGAGACAGCCAAACTACCGCCAGGTATTCTTTCGGAAGATGCGCCAGGTTCTCGTACTTATTACCTGCCGCGGCGGGGCCTGTTAGGGCAGGTCGACGACCCGCCGTGGTGTGCGGCGTTGCGTCGACCGGTAAGCCCCATCGTCCGGTCCGCGATCCGGACCCCACGAGCTCAGGCCCGGTCGGATTCGTGACCGGAGTCCGACCGCACAGCACACGACGCCCCGCGAAATGAGATGAGACACACATGTACGAGATGTATGCCTGGAACTCCACCGACGAGACCGCTGACGAGGCGACCGAGGCCCTGCAGACCGCCCTGGACCGCAGGGACAATGGCGGCGCCCCGCAGAACACCAGCCGCTAGCCTCTCCAGCTCCGGCCGGAAGCCCTCAGCACTCCGGCCGGTTGCCCTCAGAACGCCAGCCGGTAGAAGGCCGCCATCCTCCTGAATCCGGGCACGACCTTGGCGAGCCCGACCGAGATCCGGTGCGACGCCGACAGACGGCCGTAGCCGGGCAGGTCGAAGGCGCTCATCGCGGTGACGAGGCGGAGCTTCGGACTGATCGACAGCAGGTCGGCCGGGCCGTCCATGCCCCAGTGCATCGTGGCCTCGGCCTTCCTGACCGGTTTGTTGAGCTTCTGCAGGCGCAGGCCGAAAGGGCTCAGCGCGTCGAAGACGAACTGGCCGCTGGGGAACCGATCGACGATCGCCCTGATCAGCGCGCGGCCCTCCGCCGGGTCGAGGTAGTAGAACAGGCCCTCGGCGATGACCAGCACCGGCTTGCCCGCGGGCACCTGGTCCAGCCAGCCGAGGTCGGTGACCGAGGTGCCGATCGTCCGGCGCTCCTCCGGATACAGCCGCCGCCGTAGGTCGATGACGTCTGGATAGTCCACGTCGTACCAGTCGACGCTCGGCGGCGGGTCCAGGCGGTGGGCCCGCGTGTCGAGACCGCAGCCCAGGTGCAGCACGGTCGCCTCGGCGTGCCGGGCGAGGAACTCCCTGGCCCAGCCGTCCAGGAAGCGGGCCCGGATCGCGACCGAGCCGGCCATGCGCTGGTCCATGCCGGTGTCGCTGAAGTCGTGGTCGATGCGCTCGACGGTCGCGGCCGCCAGGCGGTCGCCGAGTATGGGATGCGGTGAGCGGGCGTCCAGTGCCCTGCCGTACAGGGTGGCGAGGAGCGTGGCCTTCTCGGCGGCCAGTCGCACCTTTTCGGGAGCCATGCCGTCGAAGCTACACCTGTTTCACAAATTCATGAAGCCTGTGAAGCGGCGTGGGCGAGGGCCAGCGCGCCGAGCAGCGGGGCGTCGTCGGCGAACCGCGCCGGGCGTACCTCGGGCGGGAAGGGTACGGCCCGTCGCAGCTCGGCTGTCAGACGGGGCATGATCAGGTCGGCCGCGCCCATCATGCCGCCGCCGACCACCAGGCACTCGGGGTCGAAGGTCGCGCACAGGTTCGCCGCGTTCATGGCCAGCAGCCCGAGCGCCTCGTCCACCAGCTCCGCGACCGCCGAGCCGGGGGCCGAGGCGGACAGGGCGAACAGGTCGGCCGCCGTGGTCTCGCGGCCCAGCAGGGCCGTGCCCCGGGCCGCGAGCGCGCCGCCCGAGACCCGCTCCTCCAGGGGAACGTGCCCGTCGGCGAAGGCGGGCTCGCCCGGAACGGCCTGCAGGTAGCCGATCTCGCCGGCCGCGCCGTGCGCCCCGGACACCACCTGACCGTTCACCACCAGCGCGGCCGCCAGCCCGGTGCCCAGGTTCAGGTAGACGCCCGCCGACACGCCGCGCAGCGCTCCCCAGCGCAGCTCGGCCGCGGCAGCCGCCTTCACGTCGTTGTCGATCGCCACCGGGATCGCGCCGTACTCCTCCCGCAGCAGCCGGGGCAGCTCCAGCCCCTCCCAGCCGGGCACATTGGGGGCCAGCCATATCCGGCCGTCGCGGATGACGCCGCAGGTCGAGAAGCCCACGGCGGCCGGCGCGCCATCCAGGTCCCGGGCCGCCGCCAGGGCCCGTTCCAGGGTGCCGGCGCCGGTGTCGAGCCGGATCCGCTCGACGATCTCCGGTCCGTCGGCGCTGGACACGCCGACGGCGACCTTCGTGCCGCCCACATCGATGCCCAGCACGCGGCTCACTGGGCGGCTCCCCGGCGGGCCAGCGAGTCGATCGCCACGGCCAGGGCCAGCACCGCGGCCGTCACCATGAAGCGTACGGAGGAGTCGACGCTGAGCAGGTACATGCCGCTGGTGATCGACTGGATCACCAGCACCCCGAGTAGCGCGTCATAGGCCCGCCCCCGGCCGCCGAACAGCGAGGTGCCCCCGATGACCGCCGCGGCGATCGCCATGAGCAGGATGTCGCTGCCACCCGACTGCTGGTTGACCGCCGACAGCCGGCTGGCCGCCAGGATGCCCCCGGCCGCCGCCAGCGTGGAGGCCAGCATGAACGCCAGGATCCTGATGCGCGTCACGTTGATCCCGGCCCGCCTGGCCGCCTCCGCGTTGCCCCCGACGGCGTACACATGCCTGCCGAACGCGGTATGCCTGAGCACGAGATCGAACACCACCACCAGCGCGCCGAAGATGATCAGCAGCAGCGGCACGCCCCGGTCGGCCGACATGATGACCACGCCCGCCGCGAGCAGGACGGCCAGGCCGCCCGTTCTGACCAGCAGCCACCACAGCGGGGTGACGGGCAGTCCGGCGGCCAGCCTGAGACGCCGGGTGAGCAGCGCCGCGCCGCCCGAGACGAGCACCAGGGTCGCCACCAGCAGCCACGACAGCCAGGACGGCAGCCAGGTGTCGCTCAGCTTCGAGATGAACCCGGTGAACGGCAGGTTGATCGTGCCGCCCTGCCGCAGCAGGAACAGCAGCAGCCCGAGCCAGCCCATCAGCCCGGCCAGCGTGACCACGAACGACGGCATCCGCAGCTTGGTGAACATCAGCCCGTGGATCAGCCCGATCCCCGCCCCCGCGGCGAGGGCGATCAGGATGGCCGCCAGCGGGTTCCAGCCCTGCTTGACGTGCATGATGGTCATGATCGTCGCGCACAGGCCGCTGACCGAGCCGGCCGACAGGTCGATCTCGCCGAGCAGCAGCACCATGATGATGCCCAGCGAGATCGTGCCGGTCGCGGCCATCTGCAGGGCCAGGTTCGTGAGGTTCTCCGGCGCCAGGAAGCGGTCGTTGAGCGCGCTGAAGACGATCGCGATCGCCACCAGCCCGCCGACGACCGGCCACGCGCCGACGTCGCCCTGTCTCAGCCGCTCGACGGCGACCTTCGGTGTGTACGGCTTGCGCGCCAGCGTGTCGGTCATCGCCCTGCCCCCGTGATCGCGGCCACGATCTCCTCCTGCGTGGTGTCGGCCGTACCGAAGTCGCCGGCGTTGCGTCCCAGACGCAGCACCACCACGCGGTCGCTCACCTCCCGGACGTCGGCCAGGTTGTGCGAGATGACCAGGACCGCGAGCCCGCGGTCGCGCAGCCGTCCGATCAGCGCGAGCACCTGGGCGGTCTGCTCCACGCCCAGCGCGGCGGTGGGCTCGTCCAGGATGACCAAGCGCGGCTCGCCGATCAGCGCCCTGGCGATCGCCACCGACTGGCGCTGACCGCCCGACAGCATGGCGACGGGCACCCGGATGTCTCTGATGCGTACATCGAGCTGCTGGAGCAGATCACGGGTGGCGCGTTCCATCGCGATGTGGCGCAGCAGCGACCAGCGGCGGCGTTCCGTACCGAGGAACAGGTTGGCCACCACGTCCAGGTTCTCGCAGAGCGCGAGGTCCTGGTAGACGGTCGAGACGCCGAGCGCCTGCGCGTCGTGCGGGTTGGCGATTTTGACCGGCGTGCCGTCGAGCGTGATCGTGCCCTCGTCGGGGACGACCACCCCCGAGATGGCCTTGACCAGCGTGGACTTGCCCGCGCCGTTGTCGCCCATGAGGGCGGTGACCTCGCCGGGGCGCAGGTGGAGGCTGGCGCCGTCGAGCGCCTGGACCGCGCCGTAGCGCTTGGAGATGCCTGTCGCGGAGAGCACTACTGGATGCCCGCCTTTGCGCAGGCCGCCTTGACCTCGGCGGTGCAGATCTGGTCGGCCGTGTAGAACTTGTCCTTCACGATGGTGTCCTTGACCTTGTCCGCGGTGACGGCGATGGGGTCGAGGAGGAAGGCGGGGATGTCCACGGTGCCGTTGTTGACCTTGCTGGTCGCGGCGGGCTGCTCGCCCTTGGCCACGGCCACGGCCAGCTCGGCGGACTTCTCCGCCTCAGCCCTGATGTCCAGATATATGGTCATGTACTGCTCGCCGGTGAGGATGCGCTGCACGGCGGCCAGCTCGGCGTCCTGTCCGGTGATCGGCGGCAGCTGCTTGTAGCCCGCGCGCTTCATGGCCGCGATGGCGCCGCCCGCCATGCCGTCGTTGGCCGACAGCACGCCCACGATGTTGTCCCGGCCGATGGCGGTGATCGCCTGCTCCATCTGCTGCTGGGCCTTGTCGGGACTCCAGTCGGGCGTGTCGAACTCCCTGCCGACCTTGACCTTGCCGTCCAGGACGCTCTTGGCGCCCTTCTTGTAGTCGGCCGAGCTGGGGTCGGTCGGGGCGCCGTGGATCTCCACGATCTGTCCCTTGGCCGTCGTGCCCTTGGCGTTCATCGCGTCGAGCAGGGCCTGGCCCTGCATCTCGCCGACACGGACGTTGTTGAACGAGACGTAGTACGCGTAGTCGATGCCGGAGATCAGCCGGTCGTAGGCGATCACCGGGATCTTCTTCTGCTTGGCCTGGTTGACCAGCGGCGCCACCGCGTTGGCGTCGACGGCGTCCAGCACCAGGACGTTCGCGCCCTGGGTGAGGGCCGCCTCGACCTGTTGCTGCTGCTTGGCCGCGTCCTGCTCGGCGTTGCTGTAGAGGATCTTGCAGTCGGCGCAGAGCGACTTCACCTTCGCCTCGAACAGCGGGCGGTCGAACGCCTCATACCGCGTGGTCTTGGACTCGGGCAGGAAGAGGGCGATCGTCTTGGATGCCGCCCCGGCGCTCGCGCTCGCGCTCGCCGTGCTGCCGCCGGTGCCGGCGGAGTTTCCGCAGGCGGCGGCGGTCAGCAAGAGCGCTGCGGCCGGAATCAGTCGCCATGCTCGGTCCATCGCACATCGTCCTCTCGAGTGGCCCCGCCCGGCTGTTCGTTGTTTGGTAAGAAAGCTAATTTACTACCAGGGTGGTTGGCTAGAGTTTGGCGCGAGGAGGGCTGAAGATGCGAGGTGGGCTGGGAAATCCGCGGCTGCTGCGGGTGCTGAACGAGCGTCGGCTGCTCGACCAGCTCCACGCGAACGGCCCGGCGTCACGGGCGGATCTGGCCAAGATCACCGGACTGTCGAAGCCGACGGTCTCGGCGGCGCTCGCCGGGCTGGAGGAAGACGGGCTGGTGCACCTGGTCGGCGAGGTGTCGGGCCGGCCGGGCCCGGTGACCTCGCTCTACGACATGAACGCGGCCTCCACCCACGTGGCGGGCATCGACATCGGCCGCGACTGGATCCGCGTCGCCGTGGCCGACCTGCGCGGCACGTTCGCGGGCCGGACCGACGGGCGCAACACCGCCCGCGACTCGGCCGAGCTCGCGGTCCTCGTAGGCGACCTCTGCCGCGCCGCGGCCAGGGAGGCCGAGCTCGACTGGTCGGTGATCGCCTGCGCGGTGGTCGGCTCGCCCGGCGTCTACGACCCGGCCCAGGGCCGCCTGGACTTCGCGCCCAACCTGCCGGGCCCGCCCGACCTGGCGGGTCGCCTCCGGTCGGCGCTCGACGTAGAGCTGACCATCGAGAACGACATCAACCTGGCGGCGGTCGGCGAGCACACGTACGGGGAGGGGCGCGGCAAGGCCAACTTCGCCCTGGTCTCCATCGGTACGGGCGTCGGGATGGGCATCGTCATCAACGGCGAGCTCTATGTCGGAGCCAGGGGAGCGGCGGGAGAGGTTTCGTACGTCCCCACGGACTCGCCCCCTTACGTCCCACCCTTTACGGACGACGCCCTGGCCCACGGTGCCACGGAGACGGTGACCTCGGCCCCCGGCGTGGTCCGCGCGGCCAGAGCGGCCGGGCTGGACCTCGAGACGGCCAAGGAGGTCTTCGCGGTGGCGGCGGCCGGTGATCCGGCGGCCCGCTCAGTGGTGGAGGCCGAAGGGCGGCGCATCGGCGGTCTCCTGGTGGCGGTGGCGGCGGTCCTGGATCCGGAGGTCATCGTCCTGAGCGGCGGAGTGGGCCGCAACCTGGACCTGCTGGGCGCGGCGATAGAGGATCGGATAGCTGAGCTGGGCCCCCTGCGGCCGATGGTGGTCGCCAGCGCTTTGGGGGACAGCGGAGTATTGCTGGGCGCGGTCGCCCATGCCCGAACCAGGGCATGGGACCTGATCTTCGACGCCAGACAGGGCTGAAAGGTCTTGTCCAAGACGTGAGATGTCGTGCTCGTCAGTCGAGACAAGCAGGTAAGGTACGCACATGGAGTCGCGGAATATTCGCCTGGCCGTCATCCCCGGAGACGGCATCGGCGCCGAGGTCGTCGCCGAAGGGCTGAAGGTCCTGGAGGCCGTCGGGACCAAGATCGAGGCCACCCACTACGACCTGGGTGCCGCCCGCTATCACCGTACCGGTGAGACGCTGCCCGACGCCGTGCTCGAAGAGCTGCGCGGCTATGACGCGATTCTGCTCGGCGCCGTGGGCGATCCCAGCGTGCCGCCCGGCATCCTGGAGCGCGACCTGCTGCTCCGCCTCCGCTTCGTCTTCGACCACTACGTCAACCTGCGCCCGGTCAAGCTGTTCCCCGGCGTCGAGACCCGGCTGGCCGACACCCCCACCGAGAACATCGACATGGTCGTCGTCCGCGAGGGCACCGAGGGCCTCTACGCGGGCACCGGTGGCGTGATGCGCCGTGGCACACCTTACGAGATCGCCACCCAGGAGTCGCTCAACACCGCCTACGGCGTGGAGCGGGTCGTCCGCTACGCGTTCGAGAAGGCCAAGTCCCGCCCGCGCAAGAAGCTGACGCTCGTCCACAAGACCAACGTCCTGACCTACGCCGGCGACCTCTGGCAGCGCACGGTCAACCGCGTGGGGGAGGAATACCCCGAGGTCACCACCGACTACTGCCACATCGACGCGGCCTCGATGTTCTTCGTGAGCCAGCCCGAGCGGTTCGACGTGATCGTCACCGACAACCTCTTCGGCGACATCATCACCGACCTCGGCGCGGCGATCGCGGGCGGCATCGGCCTGGCGGCCAGCGGCAACATCAACCCGGAGCGCACCGCTCCCAGCATGTTCGAGCCGGTGCACGGCAGCGCCCCCGACATCGCCGGGCAGGGCAAGGCCGACCCGACCGCCACGATCCTGTCGGTCGCCATGCTCCTGGAGCACCTCGGTCTGTCCGCCGAGGCGGCCAGGGTCGAGCAGGCCGTCGCCGACGACATCGTCGAGCGCCTGGCCGGCTGGGCCGGCCGCACCACAAACGAGATCGGTGACGACATCACCGCGCGAGTATCGAGCTAGGGCCGCCCAGCTCCCCAAGCGCCTGGCGGTCCACATGAGGACCGCCAGGCGCTTTTTCACGTCTAAACGGCCAAAGCACCCCATTAGCCACTTGCAATCCCAAATAGCGAGACACTAGGAAGTACAGGCCTGCTCATAGCAGTGACTGTCCCGAACCGTAAAGTTTGTCCAGGACCGTAGAGAGAAGGACCTCCGTCATGACCATCGCTCAGAAGCTCAGCTTCGACGTGCAGCTATCCGACCACGCTCGCACTGCGGCCGAGCGGGAGCAGGTACTGGCGAACCCCGGGTTCGGGCAGACCTTCACCGACCACATGGTCTCGATCGACTACACCGAGGGCGAGGGCTGGCACGACGCCCGGCTTGAGCCGTACGGGCCGCTGTCGCTCGACCCGGCCACCTCGGTGTTCCACTACGCGCAGGAGCTGTTCGAGGGGCTCAAGGCGTACCGCCAGGCCAACGGCTCGATCGCGACCTTCCGCCCGTACGCCAACGCGGCCCGCTTCAACACCTCGGCCGAGCGCATGGCGATGCCGACGCTTCCGGAAGAGGTGTTCGTCGAGTCGCTCGAACTCCTCGTCCAGACCGACAAGGACTGGGTCCCCACGACCGAGGGCCACAGCCTCTACCTGCGCCCGTTCATCATCGCGACCCAGGTCGGCCTCGGCGTCAACTACCCGTCCCGCACCTACCGGTACATGGTCATCGCCTCCCCGGCGGCCTCCTACTTCACCGGCGGCGTCAAGCCCGTCTCCGTCTGGCTCTCCACCGAGTACACCCGCGCCGCCCCCGGCGGCACCGGCTTCGCCAAGTGCGGCGGCAACTACGCGGCCGCCTTCGTCGCCCAGCGGCAGGCCGTCGAGCAGGGCTGCGACCAGGTGGTGTGGCTGGACGCGCACGAGCACCGGTACGTGGAGGAGATGGGCGGGATGAACCTGTTCTTCGTCTTCGGCGACAAACTGGTCACCCCCGCGCTGACCGGCACCCTGCTGCCCGGCATCACCCGCGACTCCATCCTGTCCCTGGCTGCCGACCTGGGCCTGGAGGCGTCGGAACGCCTCATCTCGACGGAGGAGTGGCAGGCCGGCTGCGAGTCGGGCGAACTCACGGAGGTGTTCGCCTGCGGGACGGCGGCAGTGGTGACCCCGGTGGGCTCGGTCAAGGGCACGGACCGCGCGTGGACCGTGGGCGACGGCAACCCTGGGGAAGTGACGATGCGCATCCGGGAGGAACTGGTGGGCATCCAGTACGGCTCCCGCCCCGACACCCACAGCTGGGTCCACAAGATCAGCTAACACGCCTCCACCGGGCATCTTTCGCCACCCACCCGTGTGGTTGGCCGTCTGATGCCCACCCTTCTACAACGGGCCTCCGCTTCGCTCCGGACGTTCTCCCAGGCGGGCTACCGCCCGCCCCCTGGAGGACCTCGCTCCGCTCGGACAGCCTTGCCAGCGCTTCGCCGGGTTGGCCGGTTGGAACGCGTGAGATGCCTGGCCGGAGGCCCATGGCACGGTGAAGCCTCGCCGATCAGAAGACTTCTCCGGGGGTCGCTCTGCTCGCTGGAGGCTTGATCCTCGCGTTTGTGCAGCTAAGAGGCTGTTAGAGAAGGCAGTAGCGACTTGCGGTGCAGCGACCTCGCTGCGTGTCGGGAGCGAGGCGCGGGAACAACAGTGATGTCGCAGGCATGGTGGTCACATTGAGGCGGTCTCGGTTGTGATGAAGTCGACATAACCGAGGCGCCCTCAGAGCTCGAGGCATGCGACCTGGCGTCCCATCTTGTCATTGCGGGCGGCGTAGTCCGTCCAGTACGAGGGTGATGAGATCGTCGGCCTCGGCCCGCCAGTCGGGGCGGTCATGGGCCGCACCGATGCCGTGCAGCGCCATCATCACGGCACCGGCGTCCACGTCGTCGCGAACGGCGCTGTCTCGCACGGCGGCGGCTACCAGGTCGGTGACAGCCTGCTCCAGCGCCCGGCTGCCCTCGGCGAGGGCACCCGAGCGATCGGCCCATAGCGTGGCCAGCGTCCGGGCCAGGCCCTCGTGGGCATCGATGTGGTCGACCATGCCGCGTAGGAACGTTGCCAACGCCTCCGCTGCGGGCAGCGTGGCCTGTAGCTGGCGGGCGCGGTCGCACAGCGCGGCGACTTCCCCGTGGTAGACCGCCTCGGCCAGCGCCTCCCGGGTGGGGAAGTGGCGGTACAGCGTGCCCGTGCCCACCCCGGCCAGGCGAGCGAAGTCGTCGAAGCGCAGGTCGAAGAAGCCTCCGGCGTCGAAGACCTCTCGCGCCTTGGCGATCAGGACATCGCGGTTGCGTCGGGCGTCGGCCCGCAGCGGCTTGTCGGCGGTCATGCGCTACCTCGCGTTGACAAATGGAGATGACCTCCATATTTTGAAAAGTGGAGATGACCTCCAAATCGATCGTACCCCACGAGGTGCAGCGTGAAGATCCTGATGTTCGGCCGAGGCGTGATCGCCACCATCTATGGCTGGGCCCTGGAACGGGCCGGGCATGAGATCGAGTTCTACGTCCGGCCGGGCCGCGCGGCGACGTACGGGGAAGCGATCGACCTCGACCTGTTCGATACGCGGCGCCGGGTGTGGGGGCAGCGCGTCGTCGAGCAGTGGCCGGTGCGCTACCGCGAGGCGCTGGAGCCGGATCACGACTTCGACCTGATCGTGCTCAGCGTGCCGCACCACCGCCTCGCGGAGGCGACGGCCTTCCTGGCCCCGCGGGTCGGCCAGGCCACGGTGCTGGTCTTCGGCAACATCTGGACCGAGCCGCCGGCCGCGATCGGCGCACTCCCCGTCGACCGGATCGCCTGGGGCTTTCCCCAGGCCGGTGGCGGTTTCGGCGCGGACGGCGTGCTCCGTGGGGGGATGCTGCCGTCGGCCATCTTCGGCACCCTCGGCCAGCCCCCGACCGACCGGGAGCGGGCCGTGCGCCAGGCGTTTCGCGAGGCCGGGTTCCGGCCTAAGGAGCGGCCTGACTTCCGCGGCTGGCTGTGGGTCCATTTCGTGTCGGATGCCGGCCTGTTCTCGCAGGGCTTGAGGCTGGGTTCCCTGTCCAAGCTGGCCGGGTCGACGAGCGACTTCCGCGAGGCACTGCTGACTGGCCGCGAGCTGCTGCCCCTCCTCAAGGCGCGCGGCATCGACCTGCGACGTCACCGGGGCGGTGTGCTGCTGTTCCGGGCGCCCACCTGGCTGATGGCGCCCGTGCTCGCCTGGCTGACTGCTCATGTCACGCCGCTGCGCGTGAATTTCGAGGCGCACTCCCACCCCGACGCCGAGGAGCCGCGTGAGATCTGCCGAGACACCCTCGCGGAAGCACGACGGCTGGGCATTGCGGTACCACGACTGGAAGCGGCGGAACCGAACTTTGCCCGTGAGGGGACGGGCCGAGTCTGAATTTACCGATGTTGTCGGTCCCGGTGGTCCATTGCGGCTCCTTGGTCCGCCGCATCCCAGAGCCAAACTCGGACTTACCGTCGATCAACTGCCGTTCACACACGGCTTTCGGTGTCCAGCCTCTATCGCCTGTCCGTGACGTCGTGGAAGGAAAAAGCCATGACTACCGCCGAGAAGCACGAGTTCCCCATGGCCCGTACGTGCCCGTTCGCGCCGCCGCCAGCGTACGAAGAGATCCGCGAAGAAGAGCCGGTCTCGCGGGTTCGTCTGTCCGACGGCGGGTGGGCCTGGGTGGTCAGCCGCCACGAAGACGTGCGAACCGTGTTGAACGACCGGCGGTTCAGCGCCGACCGGCAGCATCCGGACTTCCCGCATCTGGTCAAGGGCGAGGCGGCGTCCCGGCGGCCGGACGAGGAGCGCCTCCTGATCGCGATGGACGCGCCCGAGCATGGGCCGGCGCGCAAGGCCGTACTCGGCGAGTTCACGGTGCGCCGGTTGGAGGCGCTGCGGCCGCGGATCCAGGAGATCGTCGACGGGCAGATCGACGTGCTGCTGGCCGGGCCGCAGCCCGGTGACCTGGTGGACTCGCTGTCACTGCCGGTCCCGTCGCTGGTGATCTGCGAGATGCTGGGTGTGCCCTACGCCGACCATGAGTTCTTCCAGGAGCACACGGTGAAGGTGATCAAGCAGTCGACGCCACCCGAGGAGCGGTGGGCGGCCATGGGGGCCATCCAGGGCTACATGGCCGACCTCGTCGCGGAAAAGGAAAAGAACCCGCCGGACGACCTGCTCGGGCGGCAAATCGTCAAGCTGCGCGCGGACGGCACCTACCGGCGGACGGCACTAACCGGCATGGGCGTCCTGCTGCTCTTGGCCCTGCTGCTGGACGCCCGCGGTGTGGTGGCCGAGGTGGAGTTCGGCGGCCGGCACGACGAAGGCATGCAGTCGTGGCAGGGGAAGTTCGAGGCGGCCCATACGTCTACAGATATCAACTCATCGACCAGCGCGTATTGGACGTATCAACCCTGGTCCTCCTAGCGTTCGTCGGGTGACGGAGCGACGCGCGATCCTCAGCGGATCGACCTTCGGGGAACAGCCTTTTGAGGAACAGATCGGGTACGCCAGGGCCTTGGGCGGCCGCGTGCACGTGTCGGGGATCACCGGTTCGACTACTCGACAAGGATGACCTCGGCCATGATCAGGGAACTCCACGTGAACGAGGAGTTCGAGCAGGTCGAGGAGCTGTTCGAGCGGATCTGGGGGTTCGAGCCGGACACCCGGCCGCCGCTCACCGCCGGGCTGATGCGGGCGCTGACCCACGTGGGCAACTACGTCTCCGGCGCCTTCGACGGCGACCGGATGGTCGGGGCGGCGGTGGGTTTCTTCGGGCAGGACTCAACCCTGCACTCGAATACCACGGGCGCGGTGGCGGGACAGGGCATCGGCTTCGAGCTGAAGCTGCACCAGCGGCTGTGGGCGCTGGACCGCGGGCTCTCCCGGATCACCTGGACCTACGACCCGCTGGTCCGCCGCAACGCGCACTTCAACCTGGCCAAGCTGGGCGCGCGGCCAGCGGAGTACCTGCCGAACTTCTACGGCGTGATGGCCGACGCCATCAACCAGGACGACGAGTCCGACCGGATCCTGGCTGTGTGGCCGCTGACCGATCCACTGGTCGAGGCGGCGGTCCGGCGGGTGCCGTACCTGCCGGCGGTGCCGGAGGACGCCGTGGTCGGGCTGGGCGACGACGGCGACCGCCCGGTCGAGGGCCGTGCCGACGGGCGCGTGGTGCTCGTCGCCGTCCCCGAGGACATCGAGCGGCTGCGCGCGGTAGACACCAGCGCCGCCAAGGCGTGGCGGCACGCCGTGCGCGACGTGCTGGGCGGCCTCATGGAGGAGGGCGCCACGGTGACCGGCTTCCATCGCAAGACCTACTACGTGGTGGAGAGGCACACCTGAAGATCAGAGGGCCTCCGCTCCGCTCCGCTCCGGATTGGGCTACCGGCCGCCCCCTGAAGGATTTCGCTCCGCTCGGACAGCCCTCCCGGCGCTTCGCCGGGGTTGGCCGGACGGAATGCGCGAGATACCTGGCCGGAGGCCCATGACTCGGTGAAGCCGGACCTACCGTGCCTCGCCGCACAGCAGTGCGGCCCACACGTCGTGGGCCTCGCGTAGCGGCCAGCGAAAGGTCTCCTTGATCTCACGCTGGAGCTCGCATTGGAGCGTTCGGCGGATGAAGGATTGGCCGCCGGCCTGGCACAACTCGTAGAACGTCGCGCGGCATTCACAGGTCCAGGCCAGGACGCGGACCCGGCTCACCCCGCAGAACGGCGGGTGCCAGACCAACCGCATGTGGTCTTGTTGCGGCAGAGGCAGGTGCGGACTCAGGCATGCTGAGTCGATCACGATGAGTGGCCCATCAACAGCGCGGACAGTGGATGATTCTGGCGGAGGTCTTTGTAGCGAAGAGCGACGCGACGAGCAGTGGTTACCGGGTCGTCGACCGGAGTCAGCGCGTAGACCCATCGCCCACTGCGCGCAGATTTCCGCCCAGACCACCAGCGGTAGCACCAGCCGTCGGTCCAGACCACCAGATCGACCCATACGGACACCAGAGCAAGCCCGTGTCCTTCCTGGACATCGGTTCGGATTCCCAGTGCCGCCAATTCGTCGCTCAATCGCTTGGCGGCGCGCGACGGCGTGGCCGATGATTTCCCGTGTGCGTTTATGGGAGCGAATCCCATGGAGTCCGGGTGCATGCTGCAACGCTACGAGCAGGTCAAATAGGCTCGGAAGTGCGATTTCGTGGCACTTCCTGATGGCCTCCAGCGGAAGTGACACGAGCGGTGTCATAACTCAGTATTCAAGTCGCACAAAGTCCGCAAGATCGCGCATTTTATTGGTGAGAGTGCGCCGCCTACCGATGATTCCCTTCAGGATGTCTCTGGCATAGCTCTGGTTCGTCATCCACTCCGGGGCATCGTGCCGAACACCCTGCAAGATCTCAAAGGCCTCACTCTGCCGATGCATGCGGCGGTGTGCCTCGGCCACGTCGAGGAGATGCCGGTTCCGGTTGTTCGAGGTGGGACGCAGGTCGGTGAGGGGGATCGTCTGGGAGAGCTGGAGGACCTTGTCCGGCCGGTCCTCGATCATGGCGTTCTCCACCTGCTTCATCGCGACGGTCACTGGCCCAAAGGTGCGAAGGAAGTCATCGCCCGGCGTCAGGTCACGGCCCATGGCCACGGCCGCGGTGCGCGCGAGGCGGATCGTGTCGTCCGCCTCCCCGGGCCGGTTGTCGCGGATGGCAGCGGCAGAGGCCCGCAGCAGCAGCCAGCCCCAGGCGGACAACTGGTGCGGGGTCGCGCGGGAGATGCGAGGTTCCACGTCATCGGACCAGCGCGTCGCCATCTGGCAGGCTTCGTCGAGGCGGCCCTGACGCAGAAGAAGCCAGCAATGCGTGCTGATCGTCGCCGCCGCGTCCAGGGAGTCGTTCATGTCGTCCATGGCCCGGGACAGTGCGAACTCTGCCTGGTCGAACTGGCGTGTCTGCGTCATCAGCCAGCCGACGAGGTGTAGCAACCTGCCTCGTACGTGACGGTGTGACAGGTCCACCTCTACCAGCGCGTCCGCGTCCCTGATCATCACGGGCAGCATGGCGGCGATCTGCGAGTAGCGGTCCTGTTTCCACAGCGGCATGGACGCTTCCAGGGCGTCGCCCAGGCCCTCTCGCGTCGGCGCCTCTGTGGGCTGACCGTCGAGTCTGTGGAGTGCCCGCCGTACCGGCGCCCACAGGTCGAGTGTCTCTTCGTGCGCCGACTCGGCGTCCAGTCGGGTCATGAGTGACGTCGTCGGCACCTTGAGGGCCACCGCGACCTTGCGCAGCGTCTCCAGTCGCACGTCTTTTCGTGCGTCCTGTTCCAGCTTGCGAATAAGCGAGGCGGATACGCCGGCGAGGTCGGCCAGGCACTGCTGCGTCAAGCCCCGGCGCTTCCGAACGCTGCGAATGCGTGCGCCCATCGTGGCCATGAATCCATGCTAGGGACAGGCCGCCGAGCGGTGGGCCGACAGTGACAACGAGATGCCGGATGTAAAGCCGGGCGACGTGCTGCCGCGGGGTGTCCGGGGACTGGCCGCTCAACATCCGTCCTCAGCCCGCCCAGGTCACTGCTGTGGAGTACGACGCACTCCCGGAGGAGATCGCCCAAGCCATCGAGATCGCCGACGGCTACGTGGCCCACTGCCCGACACCTGCGCCAGATCATCAGACCGCCGGTCGGCGGCTCGCCAACATGCAAGTGGACCTCGCCGTCGATCACTCTCAGCCGTTCATACCTCGACCAGGCCCTCAGGCGCTCTGGCGGCCGTCACGTCCGTCGTCTCAGACGCCTGTCGTGGCCCGTGATCTGTCGGTTTTTCGCCCCGTCAAATGTCGGTTGGCCGTCCGCAGTCTGTCGGTTTTTTAGACCGTCAAATGTCGGTTGGGCTTCACGCTGATGTCGATCGTCGCAGGTCGGAGCTGCCAAGCCTGAGTTGGTCACACGCCGGGTGACCGGCCATGCCGAGGGGTTCCTCGGTGCCTTCAGGATCGTGATCGTCAATGGACCGAGGCCCGCGCGGGGACGCTCAACGTCTTGCGCGGGCTTGGCCGATCGTCACGGCATATCCAGCAGCGGCTAGAACGAGGTCGTGTGGTGGCGGGCCCGGAACTTCGCCAAGAGTTCGTCGGTCACCTCCGCGCCGCCCGCCACGGCCGCATGCACCTCACGGAAGTAGCCCTCGTACCCGGCCGGGGTGTAAAGGCACAATGCCTGGACCGGCTCGGTGCCGGCGTTGCGGAAGCCATGCGGGGTGCCGCGCGGCGCGGCGAGCAGGTGTCCGGGGCCGACCGTCACCTCCCCGTCGCCGTGGTGCAGGGTCAGGTCGCCCCGCAGGACGTAGAAATACTCGTCGTGCTCTTCATGTACGTGCGGGCGGGCCCCCATCGCGCCTCCCGCCAGGGTGAACTCCTCGAACGCGAAGCGGCCGCCCGTGTGCTCACCCGTCAGCCGGAAGAAGTGCGCCACTCCAGCCACGTCGATCAGCTCGCCGTCCTCGGGGCGGCGTAGTAGAGGGCGCGGCCCCGGCATCTGCTTATCGATCATCTCAGCATTATCGGCTGATGGCATCGGAGCGGCCCGCACGCGCCGATGAGTTTCGGGTGGGGGAGTGGTCTCACTCTCGAAGCGACGACGGGAAGGGGTGGCTTCGGTGGACTTGTACAGCGTTGTGTGCGTGCGTGACCTGGCGACATCGCAGAAGTGGTTCGAGGTGTTCTTCGGGCGGCCGGCGGACGAGATCATCGGCGAGGAACTCCTGTGGCAGGTTGGTGAGAACGCGTGGGTCGTCATCGACGACCGGCACATGCGGGCCGCACGGGTGGGCGGCACCATGATCACGTTCGGCGTGACCGACCTCGATGACATCCTGGCCCGGCTGGCCGCGTACGGCGTCCAGCACGAGCCCGTGGAGACCTACGGCAACGGTGTGCGCCACGTGGAAGTCCTCGACCCGGACGGCAACAGCCTGTCGCTCGCGCAGGCACCCGCCCACACCCTCAGTACGCCGCGAGCGTAAGCGCGTTGGCGGCCTCGTTGAGCGGCTTCATGATCGGCCGCATCGCCAGGTCCTTCCACGGCAGGCGGTTGACCAGCCGCATCATCGTGGTCTGCATCTTGATCTGCATCGGGCTGCCCGCGACCATCTGCGCGGCGTTGCTCGCGCCGAGCGTCACGTTCACATCCACGTACTCGCGCATGGCCTCCCGATAACCGGCGTAAGCCGCACGATGCTCGCCCGCCGCCGCGCTCAGTTCGCCGGCCAGCACGTACGCACCCACCAGCGCGAGGCTGGTGCCCTGCCCGGACAACGGGGACGGGCTGTAGGCGGCGTCGCCGACCAGGGCGGTCCGGCCGGTAGACCAGTCGTCCATGCGAACCTGGCTGACCGGCGTGAAGTAGAAGTCCGGCGAATGCGGCATCGCTCGTAGCAGCGTGTCACTCTCCCAACCGACGCCGGCGAATGCCTCGGTCAGTACGCGCTGCTGAGCGGCCCTGTCGGAGCGGTCGGGCAGGACGGCGGGGCTCGGGAAGACGAACTGCGCCTTCGCGGTGTCGGGCCGGGTGGCGTAGACGTTCACCACCTTGCCGGGCGTCGGATAGAGCAGTTCCCAGTGGTCGAGTCCGAGGTGGTTGGGGACGGTGAAGACGGCCGCGTGCATCCCGAGGGGGTGTACGTAGCGCTCCTCCGGACCGAAGGCCAGGCGGCGCACGGTCGAGTGCAGGCCGTCGGCGCCGATGACGAGGTCGAAGCGGCGTGGCGGGGCGTGTCGGAAGGTGACGTCGACTCCGTCGGGGCCTTCGCGGAGCGAGGTGATGGTGTCGCCGAACAGGTATTCGCAGCTGTCACGTGTCGCGTCGTAGAGGAGCCGGGCGAGGTCGCCGCGCATCACCTCGTCGTCGCCGGGAGCGCGCATGCCGATGAGGTCGGGGCCCAGGTTGGCCAGTGGCTTGCCGCTCTTGGCAACCCACGAGCCGCCGCGGATGGCGGTACTTGCCCGCCGTACGGCCTCCAGCATGCCCATCCGCTCGACGACCTGCATGGCCACGCCGCGCAGGTCGACCTTGTAGCCGCCCTCGCGCACCTCGGGCGCCAGTTCGACCACGGTAGGGGTGAATCCGTAGCGGCGCAGCCAGTAGGCCAGAGCGGGGCCGGCCACGCTGGCGCCGGAGATCAGGACGTTGCGGTTGGCGAGTCGCCGTGAGTTCGTCATGCCAAGAACCGTAACAGCCTTGCCAGACACTTGGCAATAGCTTTCCAATTAAGTTGCCATCATGCTCTGACTGGCCTACTCGACCCTGCTAGAAGCTTTGGCAAGGATTTGCCAGGTGTATGTCACGTGGCTAACATGAACTGCGGCAGAGGGCCGGTCGGCCCGGCGCTTCGACCTGGCAAGGAGACGACAGGCAGATGTTGACGCAGCCAGCCTTCGGCCGACGGCTCAAACAGCTGAGGACCGAACGCGGCCTGACCCAGGCTGAGCTCGCGGGCGAGGGCATGTCCACCGGCTACCTCTCCCGCCTGGAGTCCGGGGCCCGGCCCCCCACCGATGAGGCCGTGACCCACCTGGCCCGCCAGCTGGGCGTCGCTCCCCAAGACCTGGCCGAACCGCCGGCCTGGTCGCTGGCGCGCAGCCTGGCCACCACCGTCGGACTCGACGTGGACGAGGCGGGCGAGCTGCTGGCCCGAGCTCTGCGTACGGCGGGCGGCGAGGACCCCCTGCTGCGTTGGCAAGCGCTCTGGCAAGTCGCCGAATGGCGACGTCTCAACAATGAGCCCACCGAGGAGCGCACCTGCCTGGACGAGCTGGTGGCGCTCGCCGACGAGCTCGACCTGCCCGAGCTGCGCGCCCGAGCCGGGGCGCGGCTGGCGCGCGCGCAACGCGGGGCGGGCCAGGTGCCGGCCGCGGTCGAGGCCGCGATCGGCGCCTACCGCCTGGCGGTCGACGAGGGCCTGCCACCGCATATCGTGGCCGACACCCTCTTGGCGCTGGTGTCCTCGCTGGCCGAGGCGGGCCGGATGGCCGAGGCTCGACAGCACGCCGACGAACTGCTCACCCTGGTCGCGGGCTTGCCCGCCGGCAGGCTCCTGGCGGAGGCTGCGTGGACCGTGGCCGGCGTCCGGCTCCGACAGGGCGAGCCCCAGGTCGCGCTGAAGCTGGTCAATGACGCACTGGAGCAACTCCAAGGCCGCCTCGACCCGGCCATGTGGGTACGGCTGCGCATCGTCGCGGCCCGCCTCCACCTCAATTTCACCCCGCCCGAGACCGAGCCCGCGCGGCGCCGTATCGAGGAGGTCGAGGCGTGCCTGCCGTTCGCCGGCACGCCCACGGTCGAGCAGGAACTACTCGCGCTACGCGCCCGACTGGCCTTCCACACCGGGCACACCGACGAAGCCCGCGCCCTGCTCGACCAGCTCGCCGACGCGCACGACCACCTGGCCTACCAGGAGCAGATCCGCTTGGACGTACTGCGCAACCAGCTCCTGCTGCTGGACGGGAAGCAGGACGAAGGCATGCGGGGCCTTCGAGCGCTGGCCGAGCAGGCGCAGGAGCGCGCCAACTTCGACCTTGCCGCGGAGATCTGGCGCCACGCCGCCGAATCACTGGCTCGAACCGGCGGCGAGAACCAGCCACGGGAACCCGCCACGTAGGCCGTCACGAGGAGGAGCACCAACAGAGCAGCGTAGGCTTGCACAACAGTCCATCAGCACTTACCGTCACATCCGCCCTACTCCCAGGATTGAGGCGAAGCGGGCTCAGCGGGCGATGCGTGCCGTGGCGCAGATCTCCCGCCACGTCTCAGGTGTCGACGCGGCTGTGCTCAACGCCGGAGCGGCCCGCGTCAAGGGAAAGTTCCGGGAGCGTCCGGTGTCGATGGGCCGGCTGTGTGACGTGCGGTCAGTCCCGTGTCGCCTGCTCCGTGATGACGGTCGCATCGAAGCCGGTCACGCGCCCAACGCCTCTTGCTTGATCTGCTCGAACTGCGCGCCCATCGCCTCGGCCAGCGCGTTGGCTCCTGACAGCGGCCGCACCATGACCGTCAAGTCGTCGATGAGGCCGTTGTCGTCCATGTGCAGGAAGTCGCAGCCGTGGACCTGCTTGCCGTTCACCTTCGCCTTGAACTCCAACGCGAGGTCACGGCCGTCCGCGTTGGCGATCTCGCGGACGTAGTGGAAGTCCTCGAACACCCTCGAGACGCCACGGATGATCGCCGCCGTGAGCGCCCTGCCCGGATAGGGCTGGTACGCGACCGGGCTGGTGAACACGACGTTCTCGGCGAGTAGCGCCTCGATCGCCGCCATGTCGTGGGCCTCGACGGCCTTACGGAACGGATGCACGCCTACCCCTACTCAATTTGTTGACTATACGCCGTTGACAGTAACTCCGACGTGGTGTGCCGTCCAGGGGATGGGCGAGTGTCGATAGTCACATCGTTGACTAGGAAATGGGACGGTTAATCAACCCGGCGATATCGTTGGCAGATGTCGTTGCGCCACGCGGTGATGGCCGCGCTCCTGGAGGGCGAAGCGTCCGGATACGACCTGGCCAAGGGGTTCGACGCGTCGGTGGCCAACTTCTGGATGGCCACGCCCCAGCAGCTGTACCGGGAGCTGGACAGGATGCGGGCCGAGGGCCTGGTCCAGGCGCGCGTCGTCGAGCAGGAACGCCGTCCCAACAAGCGGCTGTTCTCCCTGACCGAAGTCGGACGCCAAGCGCTGCGTGATTTCACCGCCGCACCGCCGCGTCCGGGCGCGATCCGCGACGAGTTGATGGTGAAGGTTCAGGCCGTGGACGCCGGCGACTCCGAGGCCGTGCGCGCCGCTGTGGAGGAACGCATGGTCTGGGCTCAAGCCAAGATCGCTCGATACGAACGGCTACGCGCCCGGTTGCTGAACGGCCGCAGCGAGGAGGAGTACCTGGCTCAAACCGACCACATCGGCCCCTACCTGACCCTGATGCGCGGCTTGGCCTTCGAACGCGAGAACCACCAGTGGGGCGAGTGGGCCCTGGCCGTACTGAAGCGGCGCTCGACCGCCACCACCTGAAGCCCCCGAACGCGGCCCCGTGGATTAGGTGCGTCCGTGGGGGAATTGAGGCATCTGTTCAGCTTGGCCCGGCTGGTCGGCCGAGCTTGGCCTCCCATCAGGGGCTTGATCAAGGCTCCAGCAGGCGGCGCGGGCCCGGGCCCTGCTGGGCGAGCGTGTCGCCCGGATTGACCAGTACGCACTGCTCGAACGACAGGCACCCGCACCCGATGCACTCCGTGAACCGGTCCCGCATCCGTTCCATCCGCTCGATCCGGGCGTTGATCTCCTCGCTCCAGCACTCCGACGCCCTGACCCAGAACTCCCGCGTCGGCGGGACGCCCTCCGGCAGGAAGGCCAGCACGCTCCCGATCACCGACAGCGGTATGCCTACGCTCTGGGACGCGCGGATGAACGCCACCCTCCGCAGCGTGGTGCGGTGATAGCGACGCTGGTTGCCGGTGGTCCGGCGGCTGTCGATGAGCCCCTGCCGTTCGTAGAAGCGCAGCGCGGACGCGGGTACGCCGCTGCGCTCGGACAGCTCACCGATGGTCAGTTCCTTGGCGATCGCTTCGGGCATGCCCCGAGCCTAGCTTGACTTAAACATTGGTTTAAGTACGAGCCTGCTCTCATGACTGATATTGCCGATGCGACGGCGGTCTGGATCAACCGTCACGCCCACCCGCTCGATCCACGGGACCCGCTCCCTGATCTACGGCCATTGCGGGACATCGTGCGCGATGCCACGGTCGTCGCCCTCGGCGCCTCGACCCGTCAGGCCCATGAGCTGTCGGTCTCCGCGCATCGGATGGTGCGGTTCCTGGTCGAGGAGCTGGGGTTCCGCTCGCTCGCGCTGGAGGGGGACGACCCGGCCCGCGTCGGGCTCGACGATTACGTCCGTACGGGGAAAGGCGACCCGCGCGCGTCGCTGGCCGGTGCGCGGGCCTTCTGGCGGACCGGGGAGATCCTCGACCTGGTCCACTGGATGCGGGCCTACAACGAGGACCATCCTGATGATCCGGTACGGTTCGCCGGCGTGCGGCCCCAAGCCGGGCCGGCCGTCGGTATGAAGGCCATCGAGCAAAGGATGGCCGAGGACACGATCTGGTGGCACGAGCGCACCGGAGACAAGATCGTCTATTGGGGCGGCCTCGCGCACACCAGCATGAGCCCCGGCAACGTGGGCGGGCATCTGCGCGAGCGCTTCGGAACCGGCTACCTGTCGATCGGGCTGACCTTCGGACACGGCACATTGCCGTTCGAGGTGCCCGCCCCGCCTCCGGACTTCGCCGAGACGGCCCTGAGCGCCGCCGATCTCGACGACTTCCTGCTGGACCTGCGCGTCGAAGCCCCGGCCGCCGTACGGGCCTGGCTCGACGCGCCGGCCAGGACGCGGCTCATCGGGCCTCGCTACGACCCGGCGGACGACGCCGCCTACCACCTGTCCGGAGGCTCGTTCGGCGGATGGTTCGACGCAGTCGTCCACCATGAGCGGGTGACGCCCGTCCGCGAGCTGTAGGCGGCTGGTCTGCGAGCCGCGGGTCGCCGGGCGGCAGGCGGCTGAAGCGTAGTCTGACGGGGTCTAGTGGCGGCGCACCATGGTGAGCCCGTCGGCGATCGGCAGGACGACCACGGTGACCCGGGGATCCTCCCGCACGAGGTCGTTGAACTCACGCATCTGCGCGGTTCGCTCATCCGTGACGGCCGGGTCGGCCACCCGGCCGCTCCACAGTGTGTTGTCCACCATGAGCAGGCCGCCCGGCCGCAGCCGGTCGATCAGCAGCTCGTAGTACGCCGGGTAATTGGGCTTGTCGGCATCGAGAAAGGCCAGGTCGATGGGCCCCTGGAAGGCGGCGAGCGTCTCGCGCGCCGGGCCCAGGGTCAGGGTGACGCGGTCGGTCACGCCGGCCTTCTCCCAGTAGCGGCGGGCGATGGACGTCCACTCGTCGCTGACGTCGAAGCAGTGCAGGGTGCCGCCGGACAGGCCCCTGGCGATGCAGAGCGACGAGTAGCCGGTGAACGTGCCCACCTCGACCGCCACCTCCGGCCGGGTGAGCTGGGTGATCATCGTGAGGAACGTGCCCTGGTCGGGCGTGATCTGCATGCCCGCGCTGTCGCCTGTCGCCGCGATCGTCTCGGCGGCGAGCTCCTCCAGCAGGGGGTCGGGCGGGGTGGAACGGTCGAGGATGTACTGGGCCACGGCGGGGTCGAGAAATTCTGCTTTCATGATTCTATTCTTAATGGGCATGGGACCAGCTCCGGCCACTAGCCGGGCACAATGGGGAAAGTCATAATCCCCGATCCCTAAAGACATAAAACGTCCGATATGTCAAACGGGTACTCTTACGGGGTGGGTGAAACGGCGACCTCGGCGAGGGGCCTAGGGGCGACCGGAAAGGCTGCTCCGCGCGGGCGTATCGCCAAACGAGAAGCGATCATGACCGCTGCAATGAGGGTGTTCGTGCGCGACGGTTACTCGGGCGCGAGCATCGAAACCATCGCCGCTGAAGCGGCGGTATCCAAACAGACCATCTACAACCATCTGGGCGACAAGCAGCGCTTGTTCGAGTCCCTGATCGACGAGAACTTCGATCGGGTCAATGCCCAGCAATTCGCCATGATCGAGACTTTTCCCGATCGACCGGCGAACCTCATGGTGGAGCTGACGGCGTTCGCCGGTGCTCTCATGCGTGAATGTCTCATGGACGAGCGGGCGCGCGCCTTGCGCACACTCGTCCAGGCAGAGGGATCTCGGCGTCCCGACATCGCCAGGCAGTGGCGGCAGCGTGGTCAGGGCCAGCTCGCGGGGTCCCTGGCCGCCAGGTTCGCCAGGCTGGCGCTGGCCGGGAAGCTCTCCCTGGCCGACCCCGATCAGGCGGCGCGCGACTTCCTGGCGTTGATCACGTATGACGCCCAGGTCGGCTGGACCATCGGCGACGCGTCGATGCGAGACGACGAGCTCGACGCCTCCATCGCCGCCGGGGTCCGGACGTTCATGCGCGCATACGGGAACGGCAACGGACACCACAACGGCAACGGCAACGGCAACGGACACCACAACGGCGCGGCTGGAGGCTGACAGACGCCCGCCCTTGCTCTTCGGGTAAGGTCTCGGCGATCAATGAGCTAAGGGCGGGCAAAATGAACAAAAGGGTGACGGCTGTCGTGGCCGTGGGCGTGGCGCTCGTCGTGCTGCTGACTGTCGTGGCGTTCTCCGAGCCCGGCACGTCGGCGGCGCAGGGAGTGCGACTCACCCGGCAACCCGACGGTTCCATGGTGCTCGCGGACAGGGGCGGCGACGCCCCTGTGCTCGACCTCTACGAGGACTTCGACTGTCCCGTCTGCAAGGAACTGCACACCAGGGTCAACGCGACGATCGAGCGGCTGGCCAAGGAGGGCAAGGTCAAGGTCGTCTTCCATCCGGTGACGGTCTTCGAGGACGAGCCCATGCGCTCCAACTCCGTCCGCGCCGCCGCCGCTGCCCGCTGCGTGCCCGAGGAGAGCTGGCTGGCGTTCAGGGAGGAGCTGTACGCCATGCAGCCCTCGCCACACGGACTGGCCTCGGGCTTCGACGTACAGGAGCTGGCCAAGGCGGCCAGGAAGGTCGGCGCGGACGTCGACCAGTGCGTGATCTCGCAGTCGTACGCCGACGCGCACCTGCAGGAGAGCGCGAAGGCGGGGATCGACGGGACACCGACGCTGCTCCTCGACGGCGAGGTGCTGGGCAACGAGGCGTTCGACCCGGTCACCCTGGAGCGGGCCATCACCGGCGGAACAGGCATCACCGTCTGACACGTCCCAAGGATTGAGATCGATGTGCCGACCAGTGGATAGGTGTGGCAGACTCACAAGCACCATGTTCTACGGTCTGCTCATTATCAGCAGGCGCGCTGGCTGACAAAGGGACACCGCCAGCGCGCAGACCTCTCACGTCCGTGAGGGGTCTTTTTGTTTTCCAGGGAGACGACACCATGGCCGACGACCGCTTTCACGTCTATGACACGACGCTGCGTGATGGCGCCCAGCAGGAGGGCCTCACCCTCACCGTCGCCGACAAACTCGCCGTCGCGCGGCAGCTGGACGGCCTGGGTGTCGGCTTCATCGAAGGGGGCTGGCCCGGCGCCAACCCCAAGGACACAGAGTTCTTCAGGCGCGCTCAAACAGAGCTCGACCTGAAGCACGCGCAGCTCGCCGCGTTCGGTGCGACCCGCCGAGCAGGTGTGAAGGCAGCCGACGACCCGTTGGTGGCCGCCTTGCGCGAATCCGGCGCGCCGGTCGTGACCCTTGTCGCCAAGAGCCACGACCGGCACGTGGAGCTGGCCCTCCGCACGACTCTCCAGGAGAACCTCGCGATGATCCGCGACACGGTCTCCCACCTTCGTGCGGGGGGACAGCGAGTCTTCCTCGACGCCGAGCACTTCTTCGACGGCTACAAGTCCAACCCAGCCTACGCGCTCGAGGTCCTGCGCACGGCGGCCGAGGCGGGGGCCGACGTCATCGCTCTGTGCGACACCAACGGCGGCATGCTTCCCGACGAGCTGGCGGACATCGTCCACGCCGCCGTCCAGACCAGCGCCCGCGTCGGCATCCACTGCCACGACGACACCGGCTGCGCGGTCGCCAACACACTCGCCGCCGTCAAGGCCGGCGCCACGCACGTGCAGGGCTGCGCCAACGGCTACGGCGAGCGGTCCGGCAACGCCAACCTGTTCACCGTGGTCGCGAACCTCCAGCTCAAGCGGGGCTTCGACCTGGTGCCGCAGGAGTCGCTCGCCGACATGACGCGCATCGCCCACGCGATCACCGAGGTCACCAACGTCACGCCCAACTCCCACGCGCCCTACGTCGGCATGTCGGCGTTCGCGCACAAGGCCGGGCTGCACGCCAGCGCCATCAAGGTCGACCCGAACCTCTACCAGCACATCGACCCCGCCCAGGTCGGCAACGACATGCGCATGCTGGTCTCCGACATGGCCGGCCGCGCCTCGGTCGAGCTCAAGGGCCGCGAGCTGGGCTACGAACTCACCCCCGAGGCCACCAAGGCGCTGGTCGAGCGGGTGAAGGACATGGAGTCCAGGGGCTTCACCTTCGAGGCCGCCGACGCCTCCTTCGAGCTGCTGCTGCGCGACACCGTCCACGGACAGCGCAAGCGCCACTTCGAGGTCGAGTCGTGGCGGGTGATCGTCGAGCGCACCAAGGGCGGCGAGCTGGTCAGCGAGGCCACGGTCAAGCTGCACGCCAAGGGCGAGCGCATCGTCGCCACCGGCGAGGGCAACGGCCCGGTCAACGCGCTCGACCGGGCGGTACGCCTGGCGCTGGAGAAGCTCTACCCCGAGCTGGCCAGGCTGGAGCTCATCGACTTCAAGGTGCGCATACTCGAGGGCACCCACGGCTCCGACGCCATAACCCGCGTGCTCATCACCTCCAGCGACGACACGGCCGAGTGGTCCACGGTCGGCGTCGCCGAGAACATCATCGACGCCTCCTGGCAGGCGCTGGAGCAGGCGGTGACGTACGGCCTGCTCCGCGCGGGCCACGAAGCCGGCTCGTAAGGCGCCTACTCCTGGACCTTGCCTCCGGTGAGCCGGGACAGGACCAGGGCGATGATGATGATGGCGCCGTTGAGGGCCTGGATCCACTGGGCGGGCACGCCGGCCAGGGTGAGGACGTTCTGGATCATGTAGAGGAGGAGGATGCCGGTGAACGCCCCGAACATCGTGCCTTTGCCGCCGTTGAGGCCGACACCGCCGATCACGGCCGCGGCGAACACGGTGAAGATGGCGCCATCGCCCTGAGCAGCGGCCACCGAGGCGAGGTGACCCGACATCAGCAGGCCGCCGAGCGCGGCGAGCAGGCTGGCGCCCACCAAGGCGGTCCACAGCACCCGGTCGGTACGGATGCCGGCCGCCTTGGCCGCGTCCACGTTGCCGCCGATGGCGTACAGGGCACGGCCGTACTTGGTGAAGCCGAGCAGCACGATGCCGGCGGCGAACAGCAGCAGGCACAGCCAGATCGAGGCGGGCACCCCCAGCCACATGGCCGAACCGAGGTAGAGCATCGACGACGGCAGGTTGAAGAAGGTCTGGCCGCCGGAGATGCCCGTGAGCAGGCCGCGCAGCACGATCAGCATGCCGAGGGTGACGATGAAGCCGTGGAGCCCGAACCGTACGATCAACAGGGCGTTGACCATACCGATCAGCACCCCGACGGCCAGGGTGATCGGAATCGACCAGGCGCCAGGCACCAGGCCGAGCCCGGCGCCCGAGCCGGCGGCGACGGTCAGCCAGGCGGCCACGCCCGGCGCAAGGCCGAACGTCGACTCTAGCGACAGGTCCATCTTGCCGGCGACCAGCACGATGGTCTGGGCCAGCACCAGGAGAGAGATCTCCGACATGGTCTGCAGGATGTTGATCAGGTTGTCGCCCTGCAGGAAGATCGGGTTGACGATCTGACCGACGACGGCGATCACGATGATCGCCGGGATCAGCGCGAAGTCGCGCAGCCGGGCGAGCCGCACCTGTGGCCGTGCCCGCTCCTGAGGGGCGCTCCCGGTGACGGGCGTGAGGGTTTTCTCAGGCATCGAGCCGGACTCCTTCCATGGCCGCCACCACGTCGTGGTCGTGCCACCCGGCGGCCATCTCCGCGACGATGCGACCCTGGAACATCACCAGCAGCCGGTCGCAGAGCCGCAGGTCGTCGAGTTCGTCGGAGGCGATCAGCACGCCGGTCCCCTCGGCGGCCGTCTCCTCGACCTTGCCCAGCAGGAACTCCTTGGACTTCACGTCCACCCCGGCGGTGGGGGTGATCAGTACGAGCAACCGGGGATCGGAGGCCAGCGCCCTGGCCATGACGACCTTCTGCTGGTTGCCGCCGGACAGGCCCATCACGGGCAGGCCGGGACCGGGCGTCTTGATCGCCAGGTTGGCGATCAGGGTGCCGGCCAGCCGGTCGCGCCGCCTGCCGCTGATCAGGCCGGCCTCGCCGAGCCGTTCGGGGACCGTCATGGTGGCGTTGTTGGCGATCGACATCATCGGGACGAATCCCTGATGGTGCCGGTCGCGGGGGACGAAGCCGACGCCCGCGGCGAGCGCGTCAGGCACGCTGCCGGGACGGGGGACCCGCCCGGCGACCTCGATCGTGCCTGAATCGGCCGCGCGCAACCCGGCGATGGTCTCGGCCAGCTCGGTCCGGCCGCTGCCGGCCGCGCCCGCCAGGCCGACGATCTCGCCGGCCTGGATCTGGAAGCCGACCTCTCTGTACGCGTCGCCGTACGACAGGCCGCGCACGCCGAGCACCACATCGGCGCCGGCGGGCACGGCCGTCCGGGAGGAGGTGCCGGCCAGGCCGGCGGCCTCTCCCGCCAGGGCCGCCACCAGCTCGGCGTGCGGCAGGCCGGCCACCGTGGTGGTCAGGATGTGCCGGGCGTCGCGGAAGACCGTGACCGTGTCGCAGATCTCGTAGATCTCCTGCAGGTGGTGGCTGATGAACAGGAAGGTCACTCCCTGCTCCTGCAGGGTGCGGATACGGGTGAACAGGCGGGCGATGGCGGCGGCGTCGAGCTGGGCGGTCGGCTCGTCGAGGATGATGAACCGGGCACCGAAGGACAGCGCACGGGCGATCTCCACGAACTGCCGCTGTTCGACGTCCAGTTCTCCGGCGGGCAGCCGTACGTCCACGTCCACCGACCACGTCTCCAGCAGGGCGGCGGCCTTGCGGCGCAGGTCCGGCCAGTTGACGAAGGCGGCGTGGCGGTTGAGGTAGAGGTTCTCGGCCACGGTGAGCTGGGGGATGATCGTGGACTTCTGGTAGACGCAGGCCACCCGCTGCCGCCAGGCGTCACGGTCGGCGAGGCGCGGGGCGGGTTCGCCGTCGAACCGCACCTCGCCCTCGTCGGGTGCCTGGAGCCCGGTGAGTATCGAGACCAGGGTGGACTTGCCTGCCCCGTTGCGGCCGACCAGAGCGTGGGTCTGGCCGGGCATGATCCGGATTCCGGCGCGGTCCAGCGCGACGGTCTCGCCGTATCTCTTGGTGACGTCCACCGCCTCGGCCAGAGGCGTGGGCGCCTGGTCAGCCGCCAAGATTGTTGCCCCAGAGCGAGGATTCGCCCGGCTTGACGCTCGTGACGCCCCCGTAGGTGCCGCCGTCGGCTGTGACCAGCGGCGCGGAGAGCTGGTCCTCCAGCAGGCCAGGGCGCACCTGGATGATGGTGCTGTCGTGATCGGTCGCGCCGGGCTTGAACGTCTTGCCGTCGATGGCGGCCTTGGCGTACTGCAGCGCGTACTTGGCGTACTGGTCGGCCGGCTGGGAGACGGTGGCGTCGATGTTGCCGGCGGCGATCTCCTTCAGCTCCTGGGGGATGCCGTCATTGGAGACGACGAAGACGTGCTTGGGGTTGTCCGGGGGGACCAGCAGGCCGCGCTGCTGGAGCACTTGGAGGGTGCCGGACAGGGCGAAGCTCGATTGCATATAGACGCCCTTGATGTCCGGATTGGCGGTGAGCCGCGTCTGGAGCTTCTGCGAGGCGATCGCGCCGTCCCAGTTGGCCGCCTCGCCGAACACCGTGATGCCGGGGTAACTCGCCTTCATGCATTCGTTGAACGCCTCGGTGCGGTCACGGCCGTTGATGGAGGCCAGGTCGCCCTGGAGCATCACGACCTTGCCCTTGCCGCCCAGCTTCTCGCCGAGGAACTTGCACGCCTTCTCGCCGTACGCCCGGTTGTCGGCACGCACCACCATGAAGGCCTGGCCCTGCTCGGGACGGGTGTCGACCATGACGACGGGGATCTTCTTGGCGTTGAGCTGCTGGAGGGTGGGGGCTACGGCAGCGGTGTCCTGCGGCGCCAGCACGATGCCCTTGACGCCCTGGCTGATGAGACTCTGCACGTTGGCGGTGAGCTTGGAGATGTCGTTCTGCGAGTTGGAGGTCTTCAGCTCCAGGCCGTTCTCGGCGCCGAACTTGGGGACGTACTTGATGAAGGAGTTCCAGAAGTCGGTGTCGGAGCGGGGGTAGTCCACCCCGACGACTGGCTTGCCGCCTCCTGAGGCGGTCGTGCCGCTGCCCGCGCCACCCCCGCAGGCCGCGGCCAGTCCGGCCGACAGGGCGACGGCCGCCCCCAGGGCGAGTCCTCGTTTCATGCCTGTTCCTTTCCTGCGCTGTTCCGGGTCGCTGTTCTGGGTCACAGCCGGAGGTCGGCTGTCCACTGGGGACCGTGCGGGTAGGCGTACTCGGCGCGGGATTCCGGACGCATCTCGGCGCCCCCGCCCGGCCGTTCAGGGGCGAGGTATCGGCCTTCCCGGATCACGACCGGGTCGGTGAAGTGCTCGTGCAGATGGTCGATGTACTCGATGACGCGGTCCTCGGCGGTGCCGCTGACGGCCACGTAGTCGAACATCGACAGGTGCTGGACCATCTCGCACAGTCCGACGCCGCCCGCGTGCGGGCACACCGGGACCCCGAACTTGGCGGCCAGCAGCAGGATGGCGATGTTCTCGTTGACCCCGGCGACCCTGGCCGCGTCGAGCTGCAGGATGTCGATCGCGTCCGCCTGCAGGAACTGTTTGAACATCACCCGGTTGTGCGTGTGTTCGCCGGTGGCGACCTTGATGGGCGCCACCCGCTTGCGGATGGCGGCGTGGCCGAGCACGTCGTCGGGCGAGGTGGGCTCCTCGATCCAGTACAGGTCGTACCGCGCCAGCGGGGCCAGCCACTCGATCGCCTGGCCGACGTTCCACGCCTGGTTGGCGTCCACGGCGATGCGCACATCGGGTCCGACCGCCTCCCGGGCCAGCCGTACGCGCCGGACGTCCTCGGCTTGGTCGGCACCGACCTTCAGCTTGATCTGGCGAAAACCGTCAGCGACCGCTTCCTTGGCCAGCCGGACCAGCTTGTCGTCGGTGTAGCCGAGCCAGCCGGGGGTGGTGGTGTAGGCGGGGTAGCCCTCGGCTAGCAGACGGGCGTGGCGCTCGGCGCGGCCCGGCTCGGCGCGGCGCAGGATGGCCAGCGCCTCCTCCTGGGTGAGGGCGTCCTCCAGGTAGCGGAAGTCAACGACGTCGACGATCTCCTCCGGCGACAGCTCCGACAGCAGCCGCCACAACGGCTTGCCCGCCCTGCGCGCACGAAGGTCCCACAGCGCGTTGAGCACGGCTCCCGCCGCCATGTGGGTGACGCCCTTCTCCGGGCCGAGCCAGCGCAGCTGGCTGTCGCCGGTGAGCAGGCGGGACATCCCGCCGAGGTCGCCGAGCACCTCGGCCACCGGCCGCCCGGTGACCAGCGGTGCCAGCGACTCCACCGCGGCGACGGCGATCTCGTTGCCGCGCCCGACGGTGAAGGCGAGCCCGTGGCCTTCCTGCCCGTCGCCGGTCCGCACGATCACGTAGGCGGCCGAGTAGTCGGGCTCGGGGTTCATGGCGTCGGACCCATCGAGGTGCCGTGAAGTCGGGAACCGGATGTCGTGGGCCTCGACCGCAGTGATCAGCTCGGGCACGATGAGGTACCTCCATGGGATGTTTCCCAGCAAGTCAAATTTTTGACATGGGATGTCTTTGTAATCCCGGCCCTTGCTTCCTGTCTAGAGGTAGCCGAAAAGGACCTTAGACAGCCCATGTCTGTTCATCGCCAGATCTGGTTCTCGCTTAGACATGGGATGTCTGTTATGTTTCCCGTGTGGCTCGCGTGCCGATCGAGCCGCTCCACCTCGGGAGGCCGTACCCATGTCCCTGACCGACGAGGCGATCTCCCGCATCCGGGCGCTCATCCAGTCGGGCGAGCTGTCCCCGGGGGCGCGGCTGCCACCGGAGCACCAGCTCGCCGCCCAGCTCGGCGTCTCCCGTAACCCGTTGCGCGAGGCGGTCAAGGCGCTGGTCGTGGCCCGGGTGCTCGACATACGGCGGGGCGACGGCACCTTCGTGACCAGCCTGGAGCCACGGCTGCTGCTGGAAGGGCTGGGGCTGGCTGTCGAGCTGCTGCGCGACGACACCCTGCCGGAGATCGTCCAGGTACGGCGGATGCTGGAGCCCGCGGCGACCGGTCTGGCCGCGTCCCTGATCTCCAGCGAGCAACTTGAGGAGATCGGCGAGCACCTGAACGCCATGCGCGCCGCCAGTGACGACGTGGAGAAGCTGAATCACCACGACGCCGCCTTCCACCGCGCCGTGGTGCGGGCGACCGGTAACGAGACGCTGTCCACCCTGCTCGACGGCATCTCCGGCCGTACGCTGCGGATGCGGGTGTGGCGCGGCACCGTCGAGGCGGGCAGCTCGCACAAGACCGTCGCCGAGCACGAGGCGATCTACAACGCCCTGGCCGCCGGCGACGCGACTCTCGCCCAGGCCGCGGCGCTGATGCACATCAGCACGACCGAGAGCTGGCTCCGCTCGGTGCTGGGAGACGTCGAGGGCTCCCGTGACCAGGAGGAGTACACATCATGAAGGTCCGCCTGGCATGCGGGAAACCGGGCTGACGGCCGAGTTGCCCGAGAGGCCACTCTCGACGTGATACCTGGTTCTCTGCGACTGCGATCATTCCGCTGAAGGCCATGTAGGCCCTGAAACGGTCCCGAAACTCAAGTTTTCCGACCAAGATCATTAGTGCGTGTCAGTTTCCCAAGTCGTCTGCACGTGAGCCGCGCCTTCCAAGGGCATGTCGCTGATCAAGTCAGGCGTTGAGCGGGTCGTAGCTGTGGGTCGTGCATCGCGAACAGCTATGCCGGCGCCCGCGGGATGCTGTAGGCAGCGGTCTGACACGCACGCAGTTCGTGAGCGATGAGGTCCGGGATCGGGTATCAGTGCTTGTGTTCCAGCGCCGCCAGCCGTTCGGCTACTTTGTCGCCGATGGTGACGAGTATCGCCATCTCTGTCGCAGTGAGATGATCAATGAGCACGTCGCGGACGTCGGCCACGTGCTGCGGAGCCGCGATTTTGATCAGGTCGCTGCCCCGGGGAGTAATGGCGACTACCGCCCCCCGTTGGTCGGCGAGGCACCGCTCGCGGGACACCAGGCCGCGATTCTGCATCCGGCCCAGGTGCTGCGACAGGCGGCTCTTTTCCCAGCGCAACAACTGGCCGAGTTCGAACGACCTCAGCCGGCCTTCGGGCGCCTCAGAGAGATGGGCCAGGACCTGGTAGTCAGCGCCGGACAGCCCGCACCGGTTGCGCAGCTGCCGCTCGATGAACTCCGACAGGCCGTCCTGCATCTTCATCAAGCTGCGCCAGGCCTGCTGTTCTCGCTCGTCCAACCACCGCGGCTCGGTCACGCACGTCACTTTACCGTCTAGTTGACATGGTAACCAAGCGCCACGTACATTCTGGTTCACACGTTAACCAAATGGGTGTGTCGATGACACAGCCGTTGACAACGACGGGTGGGCATGGCGTCCTATCCAGCTCCAGAAAGCAGGCACTCCATGATCAGCATCAGCATTATCGGCCTGGGGAGTATGGGCCGCGCCATTGGCGCCCGCGCGGTCGAGGGCGGCCACGCCGTCGAGGTCGTCGGTCGCGACGCGGCCAAGGCCAAGGACCTGGCCCTCGCGCTCGGCGGCGGCGCCACGGCCGGGACATTCGGCACCGCCCCAGCCGGCGACATCGTCATCCTCGCCGTGCCGAACGCCAGCGCCGTGCCGGTCGTCGCCCAGTACGGCGACGCGCTAGCCGGCAAGGTCATCATCGACATCACCAACCCCATGAAAGCCGACGCCACCGGGCTGACCACCCCTGACGGCACTTCCGCCGCGCAGGAGATCGCCAAGGCCGCCCCGGCGAGCGCGCACGTCGTGAAGGCGTTCAACACCGTCTTCGGCCACGTCCTGACCCCGGGGCGCCCATTGGACGTGCTCTTCGCCGGCGACGACGCGCGGGCCAAGGCAAGCGTATCGGCCTTCATCGAGAGCCTCGGGTTGCGCCCGCTGGATGCCGGAGGCCTGGAGATGGCGCACTGGCTGGAAGGGACGGGCCTGCTGATGATCAACCTGGGCCGCCACGGCGTGGGGGACTTCAACTTCGCCCTCGGCGTCAGCAATCTCAGCTGAGCACACCCGCACCACCGATTCTTGCGCCAGCTCACTCATAAGGAACAGCAGAATGCGCGTTTTCGTCACTGGCGGGACCGGCCATTCCGGTTCGTACATCGTCCCCGAGCTCATCGCCGCCGGGCACGAGGTCACCGGCCTGGCCCGGTCGGACACTGCCGCGGCGGCGCTGTCCGCGCTCGGCGCGAAGGTGCGTCGCGGCGACCTCGGGGATCTCGACGGGCTCAAGGAAGCGGCTGCGGACTCCGACGGCGTCATCCACGTCGCGCACCGGCAAGACCTGCTTTTCTCCGGCGGGATCCACGCCGTGGCCGCCGCCGAGCTCCCGATCATGCTCGCCTACGGCGAGGCACTGGCGGGAACCGGAAAGCCGCTGGTCGCGGCGGGGAGCATCGGCTCGCCCGGGCAGGGATTCCTGGGCCGGACGGCCACCGAGGAGGACCCGGCCCTTCCCAGTGGCGATGAGCACAAGGGCACCCTGCGGGCTCGTAACGTCGTGGAAACCGCCGTAGTCGGCCTCGCCGAGCAGGGCGTGCGATCTTCGGTCGTGCGGATCGCCAACATCGCGCACAGCACGACCGATCGTGCCGGCTTCCTCCCGACGCTGATCGCGCTCGCGAAGGAGAAGGGCTTCATCGGCTACCCCGGAGACGGCGCGAACCTGTGGAACGCTGTGCACATCCGCGATGTCGCCTCCTTGTTCCGCCTGGCGCTGGAGAAGGGCCCGGCCGGCAAATACTGGCACGCGGTCGACGACGGGGGCATCCCGTTCCGCGAGATCGCCGAAGCCATCGGCAGCCGTCTGGGCCTGCCCGCCGTGAGCGTTCCCGTGGACGAACTGGTGCTGCCGGGATACTTCGGGTTCCTCGCGAACATCGTCACGCAGAGCTACCCGGCGTCCAACCTCGTCACCCGCCGGACCCTCGGCTGGGAACCCGCTCAGCCCCGCCTGCTCGCCGATCTGGACAACGGCCACTACTTCCCCGCCGGCTGATGACAGGACCCGAGTCTCAACGAGTCCGGCACATGACAAGGAGGGCGGCTCAGAATATGACGACTGTGGGATTCATCGGCAGCGGCGCCATCGGCAGCACCATCGCGCGGCTCGCCGTCGAGGCCGGGCATCAGGTCGTGCTCAGCAACTCGCGCCGTCCCGAAACGCTCGCGGACACGGTCGCAGAACTGGGGCCGCGGGCGTCCGCGGCGACGAGCGGGGAGGCCGCGGCGGCCGGTGACATCGTCGTGGTCACGGTGCCGGTCAAGGCGTTCCCCAACTTGCCCGCCGTGCCACTGGCCGGGAAGACGGTCATCGACACGTGCAACTACGGCCCCGAGCGTGACGGGCACATCCCCGCGCTCGACAGCAAGTCGCTCACCTCAAGCGAGCTGCTGCTGCAGTATCTCCCGGACGCCATGGTTGTGAAAGCGTTCAACAACATCTTCTTCAAGCACCTGTTGTCACTCGCCCGCCCGGCGGCGGGGGCGGCCGACCGCTCGTACCTGCCGATCGCCGGGGACTCCGCGCCGGCGAAGGCGGCGGTGACCGAATTCATCGAATCCATCGGGTACAGCGTGCTGGACGCGGGACCACTGGCCGACAGCTGGCGGCAAGCGACGGGCACCTGAAATCGTCCCAGCGGCTCCTGAGCGGGTCGGCCCCCGCGCGGCCAAGCCCACGCCGTCGGCATCGCGACATCAGAACGCGGTCCTGCGCCGTCAGGTCCCACGGGAGCGTTACGAGCCGACCGATCGCCTGTGGTCGGCTGTCTCACCAGCCCAGGTCATACCGTGATGGCGATCACCACGGCAATCCGGCGATCTTCAATCAACCTGACGTGCGGAAAACGGGGCTAGCCGTTCTAGCCAACCGGCTAGAGCAGGTTGGCGGGGAAGGTCAGGCCCTGGACCTTGACCTTCCCGCCCGAACAGGACACCTTCGGCGAATCGGTGTCGGGCACGATGACCGTCAGCAGTGACTTGGCGGCGGGGGAGACGACGACGTTCGTCGGCACCTTGGACAGGTACGTCGGCGACACCCACCCCAGTTTCCCGCCGCGCTGCACCTGCTGCCCACCCACCGGCTTGCACCCCGCCAGCTGGACCATCGTGACCCGGTACTTCCCGTCGCCCAGCACGACCCGGCCGCCGCCGTTGGAGATCACCTTGAGCGACGGGGCGAACCGCCACAGGTTCTTGACCTTCTTGCCGCCGGACGCGGTGTCGAGCACCGCCATCACGTCCTGGCCGTGGTTCACCAGCACCGATCGGGTACGGGAGGTGCCATAAGCCTTGTCGGTCAGCCGGAAGGCCTGCCGGTCCTTGCCGTACGAGGACTTGATGAGTTTGCTGGCCGTGCGCGGACGGAAGCGCCCGCCCACCACGGACGGCACGTTGTGGGCCTCGGGGGAGAGCGTCCAGTAGCGGTAGGAGCTCTTCTCGTAGGAGTTGAAACCGCCGTCGACCAGGATGTCGCGGCCCTGGGCGTAGTAGGTCACGCTCAGGTGGTCCTCGTGGCCGTGGAACTTCAGGCCGGGGCCGAACCTGATCGAGTAGAAGGCGGATTCGGGCTTGCCCCAGTCGGTCCGGCCGTACACGTAACCGGCCTTGTAGACCTTGACCTTCTCCTTGGGCGTGCCGGTCTCGATCTTGGGTTCGACCTCGGCGCTGCCGTCGCCGATCGGCACCATGAAGCCGTTGGGCTGGGTGGAGTGGGCCACGAACGTCTTGAGCGCGTCGGCCCGCCGGGTGATCTCGCCGGGCACCTTGCGGCCGCAGTCCTTCATGTTGGTCATCGCGACCATGAGCCTGCTGTGCACGTAGACGGCGTAGCGCGGCGCCTGCTCCATGAGCGCGCCCTGGGAGTCGACGTCGAGCTTGACCGTGCCGGTCAGCCGCTTGACGGCCAGGCTCAGCCAGTCCTTGCGGCCGTAGCGGCAGGCGATGCCCATGAGCGCGATGTCCTGGTCGATCCCGTGGTTGTGGCCCTTCTTGTACAGCCGCGAGTCGGTCAGGAGCTTGCCGTGCTCGGCCAGCGTCTGCTTGAGCCAGGCGTCCTTGACGTGCATGCTCAGGCAGACCAGTGCCTGGGAGCGGAGGGAGACGGGGTGGTCCTTCCAGGCGTACGACGGGGTGCCGCGGGCGCCCCGCCTGTTGCTCTGGGCCCAGTCCTTGGTGATCTCCACGGCCCGGTCGAGGTAACGCTCCTCGCCGCTGTTCTCGTACGCCACGACGAGCGTGCCCATCCAGCGCAGCGACTGGAAGACGAACTCCCACGAACGGTTGTGGTACGGGCTCATGCTCCAGTTGATCTTCTTGCCGATCTTCACCGGAGGCTGCTCGACCAGGGGCAGCTCACCCCGCATGACCTCGTCCGCCGTGGGCGTACCGGGCAGCCAGTCGCCCTGGCACTGCGAGGTGCGCTTCACCGACGTGTCGGCGTGCGCGGTGCTCACCAGCCCGGTGGAAACGAGCATGAGAGCGAGGGGGATCGCAAGGCGGCGCACGCCGGTTCCTTCCGGGCAAAAAGATGGGGGCGGAACATGCTGACCGAATCACGATCAACTGGTCAAGTTGGGTGCCGGATCGTTAGCGGCTCGATGCGGCTCGGTTTCCGGGCCGGACATTTCACGACATGCTGAGGGCATGAGATACGACGACATCGTGATCCCGGACACCCCCGTCTGCCGGGGCGCCTTGGAGGTGGCGACCAGGTATCACTCGCCCTCGTTGCTCAACCACTCCGTCCGCGCCTACCTGTGGGCGGCGGCGTACGCGGGGCTGCACGAGATCGCCTTCGACACCGAGCTCCTGTACGTGTCGTCGATGCTGCACGACATCGGGCTGACCGCGGAGTTCGACAGCCACACGGTGCCGTTCGAGGAGGCGGGCGGGCATGTGGCCTGGGCGTTCGCGGCGGGGGCCGGGTGGCCGGTCGAGCGCCGGGTCCGGGCCGCCGAGGTGATCATCCGTCACATGTGGGACGAGGTGCCGCTGGCGGAGGATCCCGAGGGACACCTGCTGGAGCTGTCGACCGGCATGGACATCTCGGGCCGGCGTACCGAGGAGATCCCCGCGGAGTTGCGGCAGGAGGTGCTCGCCCGCCATCCGCGGCTGGAGATCGCCAAGGAGTTCGCGGCCTGCGTGACCGAGCAGGGCACCCGCAAGCCGTCCAGCCTCGCGGGCCGGTTCGTCCGGGCGGGCATCACCGACCGCATCGCCCGCAACCCGCTGGATGGCTAGCGCCGACCAGCGCCGACCAGCGCTTCAGCTGGAGCGACGTCTCAGTGGACGACGCGGTGTGCGGCAGGGGCGGGTTCCAGGGTCACCCGGGCCACCGCCGGTACGCGATCCTGATCCAGCGCGCTGCGCATGTGCGGGATCGCCACGCCCGACAGGTGGTCCCTGAGCTCGCTCATCGGCGCCTGCTCGTCCGCCACGAGGCGCAGCCGTACCAGCAGCCGGGCGCCGGAGCCGCCGAGGTCGGCCCTGGCACTCAGCACGGCGGGGTTGGTCTCGACGTCCGCCGCGACCGCGGTCGTCATGCCCTTCGCGGTGAGGTCGGTGACGCCTCCGGGGCCGGTCTCCAGCCGCAGCGAGTCGCGGCTGTCGCGGCGCCCCTGGACGAACAGCCAGCGCAGGCCGAGCAGCGCCACGATCACGGCCACCAGCGCGATGGCCCACCAGATCCACGGGCTCCAGGCCGCGAAGAACGACCGCACGGAGAAGTTCACGATCGGCGTCAGCGCGCGGGCCCGCCCGAACGCCCCCAGGCCGCGGGCCAGCGCGTAGACGCCGAGCAGGAGCAGCACGATCCCGGTCAGGGCCAGACCCCAGCGGTTGCCGCGGCTCGTTCTGCGGTTCACTTGCGCTCCCTCACGTTGACCTTCACGTGGTACGCCTCGATGGGGCTCAGCGCCACGAGCCTGGACAGCACCGCGGTGTGTACGGCCGCACCGAACCGCTCCCGATCCCACCCGGCGGTGGTCGCGGTGACGGCGGCCGTGTGGCCGCGGACCGAGGCGCGGGCCGCGTGCACGCCCGGAACCCCTTCCGCGGCATGCGCCAGTGCCCTGGCGAAGCTCCTGCGCCGCATGCCGATGATCAGGTCCGCGTCCCCGGTACGTACCGGCACCAACCGCGGCCTGCCGGGCACCAGTGCGGCCACGATCAGCGCCAGCCCGACCAGCGCGACGATCGCGGCGCCGAACAGGAACAGCCCGTTGTTCCACGGAGTGGACGCCGCCCAGCTCAGCATCCGGTCCAGGCGAGCCCACCGCAGCGGCCGCCCGGCGAGCGCCGAGATCGTCTGCGCGGCCACCACCACACCCAGGATCGTGAGCAGCGCGGCCACCACGACGGCGGGTACGGTCCGCCGCGGCCTGAAGGCCCGCATCGCCGCCCGATCCGCCGCCCGCCCGGCGCCGCTCGCGGGCCGGTCCGTCACCTGGCCGATCGCACCGCCCAGCGGCGCCTCCATCGCCTGGTCGCCCAGGGTCGTCGTCACCGGTTCATCCGCCCCGTGGGCTCCGGTACTCATGGCGAAACCTCCGGACTCATGGCGAAACCTCCGGCGGTGTCCGCGGCGGCGGCTTCGGCGGTGCCTGTCGTGCGGTCTCCCGCGAGGTCTCCTGCGGTGCCTCCGGCAAGGACTCCCGCGAGAAGGTCTCCCGCGAGAAGGTCTCCCGCGAGGACCCCCACGTCGGCGCCGGTGGGGCCGTGAGTTCCGCCATCGTGATGTCCACATGGGACACCTGGAGTCCCGTCAGCGCGGCGATCCTGCTCGCCACGTGGCTCCTGATCGCGGCCGCCACCACGCGCAGCGGCATCGGATAGGCCACGGACACGGTCAGCCCGATCTCCACGGTGTCACCCCGCACCGTGGCGCTCGCCGGGCGCGTCCCGCGTAGCCCGCCGCGCTCGATCACCTCGCCCACCCCAGCCACCTCACCGGCGGCATGGCGGGCGATCTTGACCGCCACGCGGTCCGTGACCTCGGTACGGCCACGCCCCTCGGGAGGTACCGCCGGAGTAGGACGCTGCCCCGGCACCAGCACGGCGGACGCCTGAGACGCGGGCGTGTCCGTGGTCATCTCCGCCTCACGGTGAGGTTCGACAGGTTCACCTCGCCGCCCTCCATGATGCGGCCCACCAGAAGACCGATCGCGCCCAGGACGAGCACGAGGAGGAAGGCGCCGAGCCCGCCGATGGCGCCGACGATGCCCAGCACCATGCCTACGGCCATGCCGATCACGGGCAACCATGAGATGTTCATCTTGAGGTCTCCTTCACCGCGTCTTCGGGCCTCTTGTCTGTGGGCACCGTGTTGTCTGTGGACACCGTGTCTTCAGGCACCACGTCGTCGATCAGGATGTTCACCGGACGGTCGCCGGCCAGGTCGGCCACCGCCCGCCGCACCTCTTCCGCCGTCTCAGGCAGTGGGCGGCCAAGGCGCGCCACGATGGCGATGGTCACCTCGCGCTCGTCCACGGAGACGCCCATGAGGCGCTCGCCGGGCAGGTAGGTCGCCACCGTCCCGAAGAGACCGCCCGACAGCCCGGCCACCCCGGCGCAGGCGCGAACCCGCTCGGCGACCGACTGGGCCTCGCTCATCGGGGCCTCGGCCGTTCGGGCGCCACTCGCTTGAGCGTCGCTCGTCTGGGCATCACTCGCCGGGGCGCCGCTCGTCTGAGCGCCGCTCGTTTGGGCCTCGGTCATTGGACCCTGGGCCCCTGCTCCGACTTACCGCGAGACTGCTCGCCCGCGGCGGTGCCCATCCCGCTCTCCTCCCCGGCGGGTGTGTCCCGCATGGGCATGTGTACGTCGTCGACCCTGATGTTCACCTCGGTGACCTCGAGCCCGCACATGCGCTCGATCGCGTTGATGACGTTCCTGCGCACGGCCCCGGCCAACTCCGGGATCGCGATGCCGTACTCGGCGACCAGGTCGAGGTCCACGGCCGCCTGCCGCTGGCCCACCTCCACCGAGACGCCCTGAGAAAGGCTCTTGTCGCCGCCGACCATGCCGCGCATGGTGCTGAGTGCTCTGGCGGTGCCGCCACCCATGTCGTACACGCCGGACACTTCGCTCGCCGCGATGCCGGCGATCTTCGCGACGACCACGTCCTCGATGGTGGTGGTGCCCTTGTCGGTCACCAGTGACCCGGACGGGCCGCCTTCCATCGTCCTGGCCCGCGGTACCGTGCCCTGCTGATTGACTACCGTGTCAGCCACGATCCGTCACCTCCTGACACTCGATGTGTCACAAAGCCCTCGTAACCTCCAGGCAACCGAAAATGCGCGACAAAACGGACTTTAGGTACGTTTATGACCGATTCATGAGGCGGGCGGAGGGGGTGGCGGCGGCGATAGCCTTGTCAGGTGCGTATAGCGAGGTTCTCCACAGGCGAAGGCGTGTCGTTCGGCGTGGTCGAGGGTGGCCCTGGTGAGGAGTTCGTGTCCGCGATCTCCGGGCACCCGTTCGGGGACGTCCAGTTCACCGGCGAACGCCACCCGCTGTCCCAAGTGCGGCTGCTGGCCCCGATGCTGCCCAGCAAGGTGGTGGCCATCGGCAGAAACTACGCCGAGCACGCCCGTGAGCTGGGCAACGAGGTCCCGGACGAGCCGCTGATCTTCATCAAGCCGTCCACCTCCGTGATCGGCCACGGCGAGCCCATCGCCTACCCGACGTCGCTGTCCCACCGCGTCGACTACGAGGGCGAGCTGGCCCTGGTGATCGGCCGGCTCTGCCGCGAGGTACCGGTCGAGCGCGCCAAGGACGTCATCTTCGGCTACACGTGCGCCAACGACGTCACCGCCCGCGACCTGCAGAAGAAGGACGTCCAGTTCACCAGGGCCAAGGGCTTCGACACCTTCTGCCCGCTCGGGCCGTGGATCCAGACGGATCTCGACCCCTCCGACCTGGCGCTCACGACGACGGTCAACGGTGAGGTGCGCCAGAGCGGCCGTACCAACCAGCTCATCCACGACATTCCCGCGCTGGTCGCCTACGTCAGCGCGGTCATGACGCTGATCCCCGGTGACGTGATCCTGACCGGCACCCCGGCGGGCGTCGGCCCGGTCGAGGTCGGTGACGAGGTCAGCGTCGGCATCGAAGGCATCGGCACTCTGACGAACAAGGTGGTCTCCCGTGACTGATCTACGGGTGCGTTTCGCCCCGTCGCCTACCGGTATGTTCCACGTCGGCGGCGCCCGTACGGCGCTGTTCAACTGGGCGCTGGCCGAGCAGTCCGGCGGCCGCTTCGTGCTGCGCGTCGAGGACACCGACGCGACGCGCAACCGGCCCGAGTGGACCGAGGGCATCATCTCGGCGCTCGACTGGATCGGCATCAACGGCACCAACCCGGTGTTCGAGGGCCCCTATTTCCAGTCGGCCTACGAGCCGCAGCACCGCGAGGCCGTGGCCAAGCTGCTCGCCGACGGCAAGGCGTACTTCTGCGACTGCACCCGCGAGACGCTCGTCGCCCGCACCGGCTCCGAGCACAAGGGCTATGACGGGTTCTGCCGTGACCGGGGCCTGACCGAGGGCGCCGTCCGCTTCCGCACCTCCGACGAGGGCGTCACGGTCGTCGAGGACGTCATCAGGGGCCGGGTGGAGTTCCCCAACGACGCCCAGGAGGACTTCGTCATCGCCCGCACCGACGGCTCGCCGCTCTACGTGCTGGCCAACGCGGTCGACGACATCACCCAGGGCATCACCCACGTGGTGCGCGGTGAGGAGCACCTGGGCAACGCGGCCAAGCAGCAGCTCCTGTGGCCCGCGCTCGGCGCCAACCCGCCGGTCTGGGCGCACCTGCCGGTGATCGTCAACGAGCAGCGCAAGAAGCTGTCCAAGCGCCGCGACAAGGTGGCACTGGAGGACTACCGCGCCGAGGGCTACCTGGCCGAGGCCATGGTCAACTACCTCATGCTGCTCGGCTGGGGCCCCGGCGACGACCGCGAGATCATGCCGTGGGTGGAGATGATGCCGCTGTTCAAGCTGGAGAGCGTCAACTCCGCCAGCGCGTTCTTCGACGAGAAGAAGCTGCGGGCCTTCAACGGCGAGTACATCCGGGCCCTGCCCGTCGAGACGTTCGAGGAGCGCTGCTCGTCCTATCTCGAGGCCGACTGGGACCGGGAGATGTTCAGCAAGGTCGCGGCGCTGGCGCAGACCCGCATCACCGTGCTGTCCGAGATCAGGCAGAACGTCGACTTCCTCTTCCTCGACGAGCCCGTGTTCGACGAGGCATCCTGGGACAAGGCGATGAAGAACTCCCCGGTGGAGATCCTCGGTGGCTACCTGGAGCGGCTCCAGGGCGTCAGCTGGGACCCCGATTCGCTGAAGGAGGCGCTGGAGCAGGTCGGCGCCGCCCACGGACTCAAGCTGGGCAAGGCCCAGGCGCCCGTACGCGTCGCCGTCACGGGCCGGACGGTGGGCCTGCCGCTGTTCGAGTCGATCGAGGTGCTCGGCCGCGAACGCACCGAGGAGCGGATCCGCGCCGCCCTGGCCCGCCTCCAGGGCTGACGGCAACGATCCGGCGGGCACTCAGGGGTACGGCGCGCCGCCGCGCCCCTGAGCCGGTCGAGCACGCCGGACAGGGGGCAGCGGACAGACGCGGGGAGGTCAGAGGAGGCCGCGGCGCTCCAGCAGCGGCTGGATGCTGGGTTCCCGGCCGCGGAAGTTGCGGAAGGCGGTCAGCGGGTCGATGCTGCCGCCCCTGGACAGCAGCTCGCGGCGGAAGTGGTCGCCGTTCGCCCGCACCAGGCCGCCGTTCTCCTTGAACCACAGGACGCTCTCGGCGTCCAGCACCTCGCTCCAGATGTAGGAGTAGTAGCCGGCGCTGTAGCCCCCCGCGAAGATGTGCGCGAAGTAGTTGGTCCGGTAACGCGGCCGGACCGTCGGCAGGGCGATCCCGGCCGCCTCCAGCGCCGCGGACTCGAAAGCCTCGGCGTCGGCCACCGCCTCGCCCGCGGCCAGCTTGTGCCAGGCCCAGTCGAGGAGCGTCGCGGCCAGATATTCGACCGTCATGAAGCCCTGGTTGAACTTCTCCGCGGCCTTCATCTTCTCCACCAGCTCGGCGGGCATCGGCTCGCCGGTCTCGTGGTGCTTGGCGTAGTTGGCCAGGATCTCCGGCCAGGTCGCCCACATCTCGTTGACCTGGGACGGGTACTCGACGAAGTCGCGCGGCACGCTGGTGCCCGACACGCGGGGGAAGCGCACCTCGGAGAACAACCCGTGCAGCGCGTGCCCGAACTCGTGGAAAGCCGTGTTGACCTCGTCGTAGGTCAGCAGCGTCGGCCCGGAACCCGGCTTGGTGATGTTGAGGTTGTTCATCACGACCGGCAGCTCACCGAACAGGCCCGACTGGTCGACCAGGTTGTTCATCCACGCGCCGCCCCGCTTGTTGGGCCGGGCGTACGGGTCGAGCAGGAACAGGCCGAGCCGGCCGCCGTCCTCGTTGAACACCTCGTAGACGCGTACGTCCTCGTGGTAGCCCTTCAGGTCGGGCCGCTCGGTGAACGTGACGCCGTAGAGCCGCGTGGCCGCGTAGAACACGCCGTCGCGGTAGACGCGCCACAGCTCGAAGTAGGGTCGCATGGCCCCGGCGTCGAAGTCGTAGCGGGCCTGGCGCACCTTCTCCGAGTAGTAGGACCAGTCCCACGGCTCGACCGCGAACCCGGCCTGCTCGGTGAGCGCCTCCGCCTCTTTCTTCGCATTGCGTACGGCCGGCCCGACGAGCTGCCCCAGCATGGCCTCGACCGCCTCCACGGTCTTGGCCGTCTGGTCGGCGACCGTGTGGGCGGCGTGGTTGGGGAAGCCCAGCAGCGCGGCGCGTTCGGCCCGCAGCGTGGCCATCTTGATCGCCAGCTCGAAGTTGCGCGGCGCCCGCTCCACGCTCAGCGTGTAGAGCCTGCGACGCACGTCGCGGTCGGTGAGCTGGGCCAGCGCCGGCTGGTTGGTGTAGTTGAGCAGCGGCAGGACGTAACGCCCGTCCTTCGCCAGCGACTGGATCGTGGCCTCGTCGAAGCCGTCGAGATCCTTGGCGTCGTCGACGACCAGCGCGGACTCGCTCAGCGCTTTCAGCAGGTTCTGGGCGAACTCGGTGGACAGCCGGGACAACTCCTCGTTGAGCCGCCGCAGCTCGCCCTGCTCGACCTCCGTCAGGTCGGCGCCGGCCCTGACGAAGTCCTCACGGTATTTCTCCAGCAGCCACGACTCCTCGGGGTCGTCCGTGGTCACCCGCTTGACGCGGGCCCAGAGCGCGCGGTTGAGCCGGATCGCGTCGCTGTGCTTGGCCAGCGCGGGCGAGATCTGCTTCTCCAGCTCCAGGACGCCCTCCGTGGAGTTGGAGGAGACGATGCTGAAGAAGGCCGCGGACACGCGCTCCAGGATGCGCCCGGAACGCTCCAGCGCGGCGATCGTGTTGTCGAAGGTGGGCGGCTCACCGCTGTCCGCGATCGCCTCGACCTCGGCCAGCCCTTCCGCCATCCCGCGCTCGAACGCGGGGAGGTAGTGCTCCTCGCGGATCTCCTCGAAGGGCGGCAGCTGGTAGGGCAGGCTGCTGGGGGCGAAGAAGGGGTTCTCTGCCAACGCTTGGGCTCCTCCACGTGGTGCTTTGTCCCCCTCAGCTTGGCACGCCCGGCTCTCTTCCGCGCCCTGGAAGAAGGCGGTTCGGCAATCGTTTTGGTCTTGGCGCCCAAGCTGGGCTATTCTTTCGGACGTCGCCTTAACGCGCCCCACGGGGTTCGGGCCGGTGGGGTATGGTGTAATTGGCAGCACGACTGATTCTGGTTCAGTTAGTCTAGGTTCGAGTCCTGGTACCCCAGCGCTTAACGGATGTCTCATAGAGGCGTCCGTTTTTTGCTTATGGATGAATTTCGGATGCGGCCGGGGTCGTTCCTCGCCTTCCTGGCTCCCCTCCTGATGCCCCTCGTGCTCTTCTTCCCCGTGTGCCTGCTGCTCGGTGCGATCGTGACGGGCAGCACGGCCGCCGGAGTGCTGATCGGCGCCCTCGGCGTCGGCGCGCTCACCGGCGTGCTGGCGATCAAGCACCGCCGGATGGTGGCGGGCACCGTCGTGCGCTTCTCCCCGCAGGGCGTGGAGCTGGCCGACGCGCACGGCTTCCGCCTCCGGCTGGCGTGGGCCCGGATGGAGCGGATCGACGTCGTGGAGAGCCGGATGGCCAGCCCTCGTCCGATCGGCCGCCTCGGCGGCGTCCGGGTGCGGGCCGACGCCCTGCGGTCCGTCGGGCTGATCGGCTGGGGCGAGCGTGACGTGCCGCCGCGGATACCCCCGTGGATGCGGGCTCAGCTCGCCGCGGTGCCCGTCGATCCGGAGACCGGCCTCCAGTGGCTCGGCATTCCGCTCGGTGCCGTCGATCCACTCTGGGAACGCGGCCCGATGGGCGACTGGGTCCGCCGCCATAGGCCCGATCTGCTGGCCTGATAGTGGTTTGGTGGTGCTCCGAGGGTGCGGTAGAGTTACCTGCGTTGCCGGGGGAACCTGGCAAAATCGCTTGTGGACAGGGTCCCGTCGTCTAGTGGCCCAGGACGCCGCCCTCTCAAGGCGGTAGCGCCGGTTCGAATCCGGTCGGGACTACCACTGCCACAAGCTCACGAAGGTCCCGTCGTCTAGTGGCCCAGGACGCCGCCCTCTCAAGGCGGTAGCGCCGGTTCGAATCCGGTCGGGACTACATTTCATCACCGCTCTCGGTCGCATTTCGCGCCGGGGGCTTTTTCTTTTGCCCGTCCAAGCCGGTGGCCAGCCCAAGACGTCGCTGGAACGGCGATGGCGCCGCTCCAGCGACTGGAGCGGCGCCATCCCGTACGGAAAGTGCCTAGGAGTTGGAGCGGGCCTTGAACAGCGCCCGCCGCGCCGCCTTGGCGACCTGCTTGTCCGGGTGGACCTGAGAGATCAGGTCCAGCAGCTCCTCCACGTGCGCGTGCGGGATCTTCCAGATCACCTCGAGCAGGTTGTTGAGCAGCTCCGGCCCGATGTCCCGCAGGCTCCCGATGAACTCCGACCGGCCGAGCCCGGCCGAGATCGTCCACATGTCGAGGATCAGCCAGTGGGTGTCGTCCTGCGTCGGCTCCGGCGCGCCCTCCACCTGGAGCTGGCTCAGGTGCGTGGCCGCGTAGGGGCGCAGCGAGGACTGCTTCAGCGCCTCCTGCCAGGCCGGGATCGCCGCCTCGCCGAGCGTGCCGACCACGCTGGCCGCCTGCACCCGGATGAGCGCGTCCGACTCGTCCTGGGCGGCGGCCTCCAGCAGCTCCTCGGCTGCCTTGCCGGGCTCGCGCAGCCGCATCCAGTCGGCGAACTCGGCGTCGGCCTCCTCCTCCGGCAGCTCGGCGCTGAGCGCGAGCAGCTCGTGGGCGCTCATCGACTCGATGGCCGGCCGCGCGTCGACCTCGATGTCGGAGTCGTCCACCAGGTGGACGACGCCCTCGGTGCCGAGCGGCGTGAGGCTGACCGTCTGGCCGGTGACCTCGACCATGCCGTAGCCGGTCAGCCAGGCGAGCGCCCCGGCGAGCGGGTCGCCCGCCGCCTCCCAGGCGTCGGCGCCCAGCTCGTCGAGCTCCGCGGCCGCCTCGGCCAGCTCCTGGCCGAGCTCCGCGAGGTCGCGGGAGCCGCCACCGAGGAGCAGCCTGACCAGCGCCCCCCGCGTGAGGCCCGCCAGGGCCATGGTGAGGTCCTCGTCGGCCAGTTCGGGGTCGCCGTAGTCGACCGAGTGCAGGCCGAGCATCCAGGCGTCGAGCACGTCCTCGTCGTCGTCGAACGGCCACTCGGACGTGTCGTCCTGGACGCCCACGGTGTTGGCGTCACCCGGCTCCAGGAACTCCAGGTCGACGGCGAGGTTCCAGACGTTCCACAGGTGCGGGACGGCCTCGGCGAGCGAGCCCTCGGTCTCCGGCCTGGGCAGTCCGACGGCGGTCAGCGCCTCGGCCACCTCGTCGTCGGAGAGCAGGGTGTCTTCCCCCACCCTGCGCCCGGAGCCCACCCACACGGCCAGGTCGCGCGCCTGGGCGATCAGCGGCACCTCGCGGGCGGCCGTGGCCAGCTCGGAGTCGGGGCGCAGCCTGATCGTGTCGAGGTCGGCCAGCGCGTCGGCGAACGGCTCGAAGTCGCCCAGGTCGCCGATCTCCTCCTCCTCCTCATCGTCGTCGCCTTCGGCGTCGTCGTCGAGGAGGTCCTCCATCAGCTCGACGAAGTCGTCCTCGACGTCGTCGAGCTCGGCCTGCAGGTCGGAGAGGGAGTCAGAACCCTCGGTGAGCCGTCCGGTCTGCGAGAGGAACGTCAGGTACGCGTCGACGGCCGGGAGCATCCCGTCGGCCGCGGCGTCGGGGTCCTCCACGACCTTGGGCATGCGGTCGAGCAGCAGGTTGCGCAGGTCGGCACGCTTCCACGTGCCGAGATCCTGGGAGAAGGCGAGGCGGTGCCACAGCGCCGCTGGTCCCACGAGCTCGGGGTCGCTCTCGGGCGCGTTGTCGCGCGCCCAGATGATGAACTCTTCGAGCAGGGGTCGCAGCTCAGTGGCGGCTACCTCGATGCGATCTGTCACGCACTCAGGCTAGTGCGCCCGCGAGGCACTCGGCTCCCCAAATAGGCGCTTTTGCTGATCATGACGTGCGGCGCATCGCTTCCGTGATGCGTTCGGCCGCCGCCATGACGGGCACCGCGTGCAGCCGGCCGGGGGCTCTCGTCAGCCGTTCGATGGGCCCGGAAACCGAGACCGACGCGATGACCTTGCCGCCGCTGCCCCTTATCGGCGCGGAGACGCTGGCCACCCCCTGCTCGCGCTCGCCCACACTGTGCGCCCATCCTCTGCGCCGCACCGACGCCAGCGTGGCGGCGGTGAACTTGGCGCCGCGCAGCCCCCGGTGCAGGCGGTCGGGCTCCTCCCACGCCAGCAATATCTGGGCGGCGGAACCCGCCGTCATCGGCAACGCCGAGCCCACGGGCACGGTGTCGCGCAACCCGCTGGACCGTTCGGCCGCCGCCACGCAGACCCGCTCGTCACCCTGGCGCCGGTAGAGCTGCGCGCTCTCGCCGGTGAGGTCGCGCAACTGCATCAGCACGGGCGCGGCCACCGCGAGCAACCGGTCCTCACCCGCCGCCGTGGACAACTCGGAAAGCCGTGGGCCGAGCACGAACCTGCCCTGCGTGTCACGGGTCACGATGCGGTGGTGCTCGAGTGCGACGGCGAGCCGATGGGCCGTGGGCCGGGCCAGGCCGGTGGCCTGGACCAGCTGTGCCAGCGAAGCGGGACCCGCTTCGAGGGCATTGAGTACCAGAACGGCCTTGTCCAGTACGCCGACTCCGCTAGAGTTGTCCATACACCGATACTGACGTCTCGACATATGAGAAGGCAAGTCGGAGGACACTCCCGCGAGGGAGCGCGATGGGGAGCATCGCATCAACCAGGAGGAGATCATGGCCCGCACATTGGCGGAGAAGGTCTGGGAGCAGCATGTCGTGCGCCGCGCCGACGGCGAACCCGACCTCCTCTACATCGACCTGCACCTCATCCACGAGGTGACCAGCCCGCAGGCGTTCGACGGTCTCCGTCTCGCCGGGCGGACCGTGCGCAGGCCTGAGCTCACCATCGCCACCGAAGACCACAACGTGCCGACCGTGCTCGGCCCGATCGCCGACCCGGTGTCCAAGACGCAGGTCGAGACGCTGCGCAAGAACGCCGCCGAGTTCGGCATCCGGCTGCATCCCATGGGTGACGCGGGTCAGGGCGTGGTGCACATCATCGGCCCGCAGTTCGGCCTGACCCAGCCGGGCATGACGATCGTCTGCGGTGACTCCCACACCTCCACGCACGGCGCGTTCGGCGGCATCGCGTTCGGCATCGGCACCTCCGAGGTCGAGCACGTGCTGGCCACCCAGACGCTGCCGGCCTACCGGCCGAAGACGATGGCCATCGAGGTCTCGGGCGAGCTGCCCGTCGGCGTCACGGCCAAGGACCTGATCCTGGCCATCATCGCCAAGATCGGCACCGGCGGCGGCCAGGGCTACATCGTCGAATACCGTGGTGAGGCCGTACGCAAGCTCTCCATGGAGGGCCGCATGACGGTCTGCAACATGTCGATCGAGGCCGGCGCCCGCGCGGGCCTGATCGCGCCCGACGAGACGACCTTCGACTACCTCAAGGGCCGTCAGCACGCGCCGACCGGCGAGGCGTGGGACCAGGCCGTCGAATACTGGAAGTCGCTGCGCACCGACGACGACGCCGTGTTCGACAAGGTGGTCGAGATCGACGCCTCGACGCTCACCCCGTACGTCACCTGGGGCACTAACCCGGGCCAGGGCCTGCCGCTGGACGCGTCCGTGCCCAGCCCCGAGGACTTCGCCGACCCGATCGCCCGCTCGGCGGCCGAGCGGGCGCTGGAGTACATGGGCCTCACGGCCGGCACGCCGCTGCGCGAGATCGAGGTCGACACGGTCTTCGTCGGCTCGTGCACCAACGGCCGCATCGAGGACCTGCGCTCCGCCGCCGAGATCCTGCGCGGCCGCCAGGTCACCACCCGCACGCTGATCGTGCCCGGCTCGATGCTGGTCAAGCTCCAGGCCGAGCAGGAGGGCCTGCACGAGGTGTTCAAGGCCGCCGGCGCCGAATGGCGCGAGGCGGGCTGCTCGATGTGCCTCGGCATGAACCCCGACACGCTCCAGCCGGGCGAGCGCAGCGCCTCCACCTCCAACCGCAACTTCGAGGGCCGCCAGGGCAAGGGTGGCCGCACCCATCTGGTGTCGCCGCAGGTCGCCGCCGCGACCGCCGTCACCGGCCGCCTGACCGCCCCCGCCGATCTCGTTTAGGAGAGCCTTCCGATGGACGCCTTCACCACCCACACCGGTACGGCGGTGCCGCTGCGCCGCAGCAACGTCGACACCGACCAGATCATCCCGGCCGTCTGGCTCAAGCAGGTCAGTCGGACCGGGTTCGAGAAGGGCCTGTTCGCCGCCTGGCGCGAGGACCCGGCGTTCGTGCTCAACGACCCGGTCTACAACGGCGCCTCGATCCTCGTCTCGGGCCCTGACTTCGGCACCGGCTCCTCGCGCGAGCACGCCGTGTGGGCCCTGCAGCAGTACGGCTTCCGCGCCGTGATCGCCGCCCGCTTCGGCGACATCTTCCGCAACAACTCCACCAAGATGGGCCTGCTCCCGGTCGTCCTGCCGGGCGACAAGGTCGAGGCGCTCCAGGCGGCCGTCGAGGCCGACCCGGGGCTGGAGGTGACCGTCGACCTCGTGGAGCGCCAGGTCCGCTGGGCCGGGGAGAGCGTCGGGTTCGAGATCGACGACTACACCCGCTGGCGCCTCATGGAGGGCCTCGACGACATCGGACTGACCCTGCGTCATGCCGACGATGTGGCGACGTACGAGAATGGTCGGCAGCCATGGCTGCCGACGACCGTCTAGAAGACGACGAACTGGCGCGGCGGCTGCGCGAAGCGCACCGCCGCGTCCGCATGCTGCCCGCCGCCGAGAAGGAACGGCTGGGCCGCCGTTACGTCGCGATCTGCGATCTGGCGAAGCGGGATCCGGAAAGGGCGGCGACCCGCCTCGACGCGTTTCTCGCCACACTCGACAGCGATTTCGACACGCCACGCGCACCCGAAAACACGCTCGGTGATTGAGTTCCCCCGCGATCCCGCCTACTTTCGAGCGCGTAAGGGGTTTCTACCGAGAACTCATGAGCTGGAACCCCGAGCCGTAACTGGGGGAGCAGACCTTTATGAACAAGCGGGAACTCGTCGACGCCATCGCAGACCGGGTGGGCGACAGGAGGACGGCCACGGAGGCCGTGAACGCGATCATCGACGCCATCCAGAAGGCGGTCGCCAGCGGAGACAAGGTCTCGATCACCGGCTTCGGCGCGTTCGAGATGGTCCACAAGGGGGCCAGGAGCGCCCGTAACCCGTCTACGGGTGCCGAAATCGCGGTCCCGGAGAGCTGGGGGCCCAAGTTCCGTCCGGGTTCGGACTTCAAGGAACTCGTGAACGTCGGCGGCAAGAAGCTCTCGAAGAAGAAGTAATCACAGGAAGTAGCCGGGCGCCCGGTCCCCTGTCGGGGGGCCGGGCGTTTCCTTATCCCTGGGACTCCTGGATTCCCGGCGAATCAGGGAGCGGAAAGGTCGACAGCGTTATGTAGGTGATCTCGTCACCCGTCATCGCGAGGCGGACCCGCTGCCCCGAGCGCAGGAGCCGCAGCGGCCCCGCGTCGAAGGCGGGCGTGCCGAACTCCAGCACGGTCCCGTCATCGAGGAAGACCGAGCCGGAACGCGTCACCGGATCGAAACTGCGTACCGTCGCCTGCATGCGGCCCAGCGTAAACGGTGCGTCCGCGCCCAGCGAGACCCCGGCACGTCACGAAGACGATCACAACTCGCCGGGTCACGCAGGCGGCCACAGTTCGGCGACGACCGCCGCGGTGTGCCGTCCCAGTCCCAGGGCGATGGCGGCCCGCAGATCGTCGGGGGTGTCCACGTCGCGCCTGACCGAGTCGATGTCCTCCGTACACAGCTCCTTGGCGCCGCCCGCCAGGTGCCTGGCCCGCGACTCCCCGCCGAAGCGCGGCGTGAACGGGCGGCCCGGCCGTACCCCGTAGAAGGTGGTGCCGACGTCGAGCGCGTCGGGCACGAAGGACTGGTCGAACTCCGCGGCGCGGGCCAGCGCGGTGGCCAGCTCCGCCGGGCGCAGGGCGGGCAGGTCCGCCTGCAGGGCACCGATCCCGTCGCCGGGCGCGATGCGTACGGCGTGCGCCGCGCCCGTACGCAGGGCGGTGTTCAGGCCGCGGTCGGGGTCGTGCACCACCTCGGCCCCCAGCGCGGTCAGCGGCCCGGCGGCGGCCGGGTCGGCGGTCACCACGATTACCCGGGCCACCAGCGGGCAGGAGAGCGCCGCCGCGACGGTGTCGCAGGCGACGGCGACGGCCAGCCGGGTGCGGTGCGGACCCGTGGCGGCCGCCAGTCGAGTCTTGGCCGCGACCAGCGTCTTCACCGGAATGACCAGTGACCAGCGGATGCTCATAGGGTTAAGCATCGCGCCTCGACATCCCATGCGGCCAACCGGGAGACTTGGGGCGCAGACCGTAGGAGGAGATCATGAGCCGCCCCACGCGCCCATCGCGTTTCTGGGAGACCCTGGCCGTAGTGATCGTGAAACCACTGTCATGGCTCCTGATCAAGAAGGACTGGCGCAAGGGCGAGCGCATTCCTCGCACAGGCGGCATCATCATCGCGACGAACCACCTCTCCTGGACCGACCCCGTGCTGCTGGCGCACTTCCTCTACAACAACGGGCGGTGGCCGGTCATCCTGGCCAAGGCCACGCTGTTCAAGGTGCCGTTCCTGGGCAACGCGGTCCGCTCCCTACGGGCCATCCCCGTCGAGCGGGGCAGCGACGAGGCGGCCAAGTCGCTGCACGAGTCGGCGGCGCGGCTGAAGGACGGCGCCGCGATCCTCTTCTATCCCGAGGGCACCTGCACCCGGGATCCCGACCTGTGGCCGATGGTCGGCAAGACGGGCGCGGCCAGGCTGGCGCTGGAGAGCGGCGCGCCGGTGATCCCGGTGGCCCACTGGGGCGCGCACGAGCTGCTGCCCTATGGGGAGAAACGGCCAAGGTTGTTCCCGCGCAAGACGTTCCGCGTGATGGTGGGGCCGCCGGTCGACCTGTCGGCGTACACAGGGCAGGAGCCGCAGGCCGACGTGCTGCGCGCGGCCACCCACGACATCGTGATGGCGATCACCGAGCAGCTCGCCGCGTTGCGCGGGCAGCAGGCTCCCGCGGCCCCCTATGACCCGGCCGGACGGTGATGGCATGACGAAGGTCGCGGTGTTCGGCACCGGATCGTGGGGCACCACGTTCGCGATGATCCTGGCCGAGGCGGGCAACCACACTGTGCTGTGGGGCCGCCGGCCGGAGCTGGTCGCGGGGATCGAGCGCAGTCACGCCAACCTCGACTACCTGCCCGGCGTGGCGCTGCCCCCGTCGTTGCGCGCGACGACGGACCCGGCCGAAGCGCTCGACGGCGCCGACTTCGTGGTGCTCGCCGTGCCGTCGCAGTCCCTGCGGCCCAACCTGGCCGCCTGGCGTGAGCACATCCCGCGCGACGCGGTCCTGGTCAGCCTGATGAAGGGCATCGAGCTCGGCACGACCAAACGGATGAGCGAGGTCATCCGCGAGGTGGCGGGGGTGCACGAGGATCGGGTCGCCGTCGTCTCGGGCCCCAACCTGGCCAAGGAGATCGCCCAGCGCCAGCCCGCCGCCACGGTCGTGGCCTGCGTGGACGAAGGGGTCGCCGCGCGCCTGCAGGCGGTCTGCCACCTGCCGCCGTGGTTCCGCCCCTACACCAACACCGACGTGGTCGGCGTCGAGCTCGGCGGTGCGGTCAAGAACGTGATCGCGCTGGCCGTCGGCGTGGCCTCGGGCATGGGTATGGGCGACAACGTCGGCGCCATGCTGATGACCAGGGGACTGGCCGAGATCTCCCGGCTGGGCGCGGCGCTCGGGGCCGACCCGCACACGTTCGCCGGTCTGGCCGGGATGGGTGACCTGGTGGCGACCTGCACCTCACCGCTGTCGCGCAACCGTACGTTCGGCGAGAACCTGGGCCGCGGCATGACGCTCGCCGAGGTCATCGCCGCCACCAGGCAGACCGCCGAGGGCGTCAAGTCCTGCGAGTCCGTGCTGGAGCTGGCCAGGAAGCACGACGTGGAGATGCCGATCACCGAGGTCGTGGTCGGCGTGGTGCACGACGGCATGTCGCCGAGCGAGGCCGGAATGCTGCTCATGTCCCGCTCGCCCAAGCCCGAGCGTTACGGCGTATGACACGTCTTCCGCTTGCCTGATTTGTGGTCCGGCGTGCGTATGGCGACGTCATCCGCGCGCTTGACTCGCTGTGCGGCGTACGCGCCGGTAGATTCGGACCTCATGAGCAAGCCACGCGTCGCCGTCGTTTTCGGAGGTCGCAATTCCGAGCACGCCGTGTCCCTGATGGGAGCCGGCAGTGTCCTGGAGGCGATCGACAGGAGCAAGTACGAGGTGATCCCCATCGGGATCGCCCAGGACGGCAGGTGGGTGCTGGCCGCGTCGGACCAGCGGTTCGCCATCGAGGCGGGCGAGCTGCCCGCCGTCGACACCACGGGCGCGGCCCTGGCGTTGCCCTCCGGCAGCGCCTCGCTGGTTGCCTACGACCCGGGCAGCATCCCGGTCGAGCTGGGCAGCGTCGACGTGGTCTTCCCCGTCATGCACGGCCCGTTCGCCGAGGACGGCACGATCCAGGGCCTGCTGGAGATGGCCGGCGTGCGTTACGTCGGCTCCGGCGTGCTGGCCAGCGCGGTGGGCATGGACAAGGCCCACATGAAGACGGTCATGGCCGCCGCCGGACTGCCGATCGGACGCCATGTGGTGGTGCGCGAGCGCGACTGGCGGCTCTACCGGGAGCGGGTGCTGAAGGAGGCCGAGGAGCTCGGCTGGCCGGTGTTCGTCAAGCCCGCCAGGGCCGGGTCGTCACAGGGCATCTCCAAGGCGCACGACCGGGCCTCGCTGGAGCGGGCCGTCGAGGTCGCCCGCGAGCACGATCCCAAGGTGCTCATCGAGGCCGCCATCGAGGGGCGCGAGATCGAGTGCGCGGTGCTCGAGTCACTCGGCGACGAGCCGGCGATCGCCTCGACGCCGGGCGAGGTCAAGGTCCAGGGCGGTCAGGAGTTCTTCGACTTCGAGGCCAAGTACTACCCCGACCAGATGTCGCTCACCGTGCCCGCCGACCTCCCGGAGGCGGTGGCCGAGGAGCTGCGGGAGATGGCCGTACGCGCGTTCGAGGCGCTCGACTGCGAAGGGCTGTCGCGGGTCGACTTCTTCTACACGCCCGAGGGGAAGCTGATCTTCAACGAGATCAACACCATGCCCGGGTTCACCTCGCTGTCGGTGGCGCCGCAGCTGTGGGCCGCCTCGGGGCTGTCGTACCCGGCGCTGGTCGACCGGCTCATCCAGCTCGCCCTGCACCGTTCACCCGGGCTGCGCTGACTGACTACGGGGTGGGCTTCTGGGAGGCCGACGCCTGGCTGATCGGCCCCGAGAGGTCCGCGAGGACCGAGGGGGCGACGTGGGTGCCCGCGATCGTGACCTCGACATAGGCGGGGTCCTCGATCGCGGTGTACAGGGTCGGCTTGTCGGGGTCGGCGAACCAGCCCACGCCGTCGATCTCCTGCAACGTGTCGGTCGGGGACATCCGCGCCGGGCGCGGCACACCGCAGCGGAGCGCGATCTCCGCCTCCCCCCAGACCGTGACGTACGGGGACGCGGGCGTGGACTCACCGCGTGCGGCGCCGTCAAGCGTCTTGGGCAGCCGCCCGGCCAGCCTCTCGCAGGCCGCCGCCGCCTCCCCCTGAGGCTTGGGCGGCTCCACGCGAACGGCGCCGCCACACCCCGCGAGGATCAGCAGGGCGAGCAGGACAGTGGTGCGGCGCATGAACTAGATTTACCTCAAATATGGACGATCGGGCACGTCAGAGTACGTGTGATGCCCTCCACGGCCTGAATCTGGGCGACCACCAGCTTGCCCAGTTCGTCGACGTTGTTGGCCTCCGCGCGCACGATCACGTCGTAGGGGCCGGTGACGTCCTCCGCCTGCGTGACTCCGGGAATGCCGGAAATCTCGCGGGCCACGCTCGCGGCCTTGCCGACCTCGGTCTGAATAAGGATGTAGGCCTGCACCATTACGTCCTCCCGGGCGATTCGATCACGCCGAAGGGCCACCGTACCCTGTGTGCGTCAGGAGGTGCGTCATCACAGTCGGAGATCTCGGCGAATTCGGAGCGGTGTCTCGTATTTCCGGGCGTTTGCCGCAAGGTGCGACGGTTCTCCTCGGACCGGGCGACGACGCCGCAATGGTAAGGGCGCCCGACGGGCGCGTCGTGGTGTCTACGGACCTGCTACTCGAGGGTAGGCACTTTCGCCGCGATTGGTCCAGCGGCTATGACGTGGGGCGCAAAGCCGCAGCTCAAAACCTTGCCGACGTGGCCGCGATGGGGGCCGTGCCGACGTCCATCGTGGTCGGCCTGGGGATGCCCGCGGACCTGCCGGTGGAGTGGCTCGACGCGCTCGCCGACGGGTTCCGCGACGAGTGCGCGATCGTGGGGGCGAGCGTCGTGGGCGGCGACATCGCGCGCGGCGACCTGGTCGTCATCGGGGTGACGGCGCTCGGCGATCTGGGCGGCCGAGCGCCGGTGACCCGGTCGGGCGCACGCCCCGGGCAGGTGGTGGCGGTGGCCGGACGCCTTGGGTACGCCGCCGCGGGGCTGGCACTGCTCGAATCCGGCTGGCCACCCAGCCAGCCTTCGGAGCCGAGCCGTGTGGAGGGGATGCCCCTCTCTCCGCCCTTCTCTCCGCAGGGAGAGGCGCTCTGGGAGGCCGTGGCCGCGCATCGGCGGCCGTGTCCGCCGTACTCCTCGGGGCCCCAAGCCGCGGAGCTGGGGGCGAGCGCGATGCTCGACGTGAGTGACGGCCTGCTTCAGGACCTCGGGCACATCGCGGCGGCCAGTGGCGTACGCGTCGAGCTGGACCCGGCCGCGTTCGTCGTTGGGGAGCCGGTGGCGGCGGTGGCCGAGCGGCTGGGGGCCGATCCGCTGGACTGGGTGCTGTCGGGCGGTGAGGATCACGCGCTCGCGGCGGTGTTCCCCGCCGGAGTGGCGCTGCCGCCTCCGTGGCGAATCGTGGGGGACGTAGTGGCAGGTCAGGGAGTTCACGTCCGAGGGCGTGAAATTGGTCACGCCGGATGGGATCACTTTGCGTGACAAGCCGCCGCGATTTGTGTAAGGTTTGGCGGATTTGGGGTGTGACTACCGGGATTACTGGGACAAAGCCGTAGTAAAGGTGTTATGAAGATTGGCGGCCACTGTAACCTGCAGAAAGGGCAGCCATATGGGCCGCCACGGCACAGGTGGATCCGACGACGAGGATGAATGGGGGAACGAGGGCTCCGACGATTCACAGGAGGACCCCAGGTTCACCACCGACCCCGCCGCGAGGTGGGCCGCCGTCCCGGATCCGACCGCCAAGAGCGCCTTCTGGGGCCCGGACGAGCCAGGAGCCGAGCCACCCGGCTGGCCCTCGCCGCCCGACCAGGTGGAGGTGACGGGCCAGTGGGCGCCGATGCCGAAACGGGAAGGCGGACCGGCCCCGACCGGGCCTGCTCCCGGCGTACGGCCTGACCCGTTCGAGACGACGGGCGCGTTCGCGCCGCCGCCGCGGTCGAAGGCCGCCGGCCGGCCCCCGGAGTCGTCCTCCGAGCCCCCGAGCATGTTCAGCCGCCCAGAAGGACCCACGGGCGGTTTCACCCGCCCCGAAGGACCCGCAGGGGGCTTCACCGGGCCCGAAGGGCCCGCACGCGGCTTCACCCATCCGGAAGGGCCCTCAGGCGGCTTCACTCGCCCCGAAGGGCCCTCGGGCGGCTTCGCTCACCCGGAAGGACCCGCGGACGGCTTCACCCGGCCCGAAGGGGCTTCGGTCCTCCCCTTCATGCGTCCCGACGGGTCAGCCACGCGGCCCCAGGGGCGTCCTGAGGGCTCTGGGGCGTTCCCAGAGGGGCCTTCCGAGACCACGGGGGCCTTCATCATGCCCCCCGAAGGTGGGTTCAACCAGCCGCAGCAGCCGCCGGCGGGCGGTGCCGGACAGTCCGACCGTCCCGAGGGGCCGTTCGAGACGACCGGCGCCTTCACGCGTCCGGAATGGGACACCCCCGGCCGGCCATCGGGACCCGCCGGCGAGCCCGGCTCGAACGAGACACGTGACTTCAACGAGCCCTTCGGCGCCACCCAGGTCTTCGGTTCCACCGAGGTGTTCGGGCCGCCGTCGAACGAGCCGCCCGCGCCGGGCGACATCAAGGTGTACGGCGCGCCGACCATGGTCGACGCGCCCACGCCCGCCTGGGCGGACAGCGCCGACAACGGCTTCCTCGGCTCGGGCTGGTCGTCGGACGAGCCGATCGACGAGCCGGAGCCGCGCCGCCGCCGTGGCCGCAAGAAGCCGCCCGCCGACCCCGACGTGCTCGCCGCGCCTCCCAGTGGCGGGCGGGGCAAGGTGGCGCTGCTCTCGGTCGCCGCCGTGGCGGTCGTCCTCGGCGGTACTGTCGCCGGCGTCAAGATGATGAGCTCCTCGAACGATCCGGCCAAGTGCGCCGGCGCCACCTGCGCCGCCGTACAGGTGACCAACCAGCCGGGTGCGAAGCCCAGCGAGTCCCCGGCGGATGAGGAGCCCACGGAGGAGCCCTCCGAGGAGCCGACCAAGGAGGAGACCAAGGCCGCCGACACCCCGAAGCCGTCGGCCACGGTCAACGTGCACACGCCGCACCGTAGCGCCTCCCCGACACCGACGCCGACCAAGACGAAGACGAAGAAACCGGTCAAACCCACGAGGGAGCCGGCCGACCCGAGCCCGACGGAGAGCCCCACGGAGGAGCCGACCGAAGAGGCCACGACGGTCAACAACCCCGACACCCAGACCGGCACTGTCACGACGGCCCCCGTACCCACCGACCCGGCCCAGGCCGCGGGCGGTCAGTCGGTGAGCCTGAACTTCGACGTGACCAACCAAGGGCTGGTCGGCTACACCGCGCACCTGGACGTCGTCAACTCCTCCCTGGCGGCGCTGCCGTCGCTCACGGTCTCCCTGCCGATCCGCGGCCGGGTACTGGACGTGAAGGGCGCCGGGTGGACGCAGGACGGGGATCAGCTGATCATCGACCTGCCCGAGTCGCTCGCCGAGGGCGGCACCGCCCAGCTGACGATCTCGGCCACGGGCCGGGGCGCCGCGCCGGCGAACTGCGGCCTGGTGGGCGGGGACTGCGCCGTCAGCTAAGCAGCCATGCCGGTGGGGGAGGGGCCGTCAGCTAGTCGGCCCTCCTACCGGGGACGGGCCGTTGGCTAGCCGGCCATCCCGGCGGGGGATGGTTGGATGGGGATATGACGGTTACGACCCCTCCATGCGTGCTGACCGTCGCCGGGTCCGATTCCGGCGGCGGGGCGGGTATTCAGGCCGACCTCAAGACCATGCTCGCCTTGGGCGTCCACGGCATGAGCGTCATCGCCGCGGTCACCGCGCAGAACTCGCTCGGCGTCCAGGGCTACTGGGAGCTGCCGCCCGAGGCCGTACGGGCGCAGCTCGACTCGGTGCTCGGCGACATCGGCGCCCGGTCGGTCAAGACCGGCATGCTGGCCTCACCCGGACTGGTCGAGGTCGTGGCGGCGGCGCTGGGCGCGTACTCGGCGCCGGTGGTGGTCGACCCGGTCGGCGTGTCGAAGCACGGCGACCCGCTGCTCGCGCCCGAGGCCGTCGAGACGGTCAAGACGCGGCTGCTGCCGGTCGCCACCGTCGTCACGCCCAACCTGTGGGAGGTCGAGCAGCTCACCTCGGTCAAGGTCGAGGACGAGGACGGCCTGCGCCGCGCGGCCGACGCCATCCTGGAGCTGGGCCCCGCCTGGGCCCTGATCAAGGGCGGCCACCTGCCCGGCGAGCCCGTGGACCTGCTCACGGACGGCACGAGCGAATATCGCTTCTCCGCGCCGCGCCTGGACAACCGGCACACGCACGGCACAGGCTGCACGCTCGCCTCGGCCATCGCCTCCCACCTCGCGCTGGGGGACGACGTGCCGGCGGCGGTGGGCAAGGCGAAGGAGTACGTGACGGGCGCCATCGCCAAGGGCTTCCCGCTCGGCGACGGCATCGGCCCGGTCGACCACGCCTGGCGCTGGCGCTGACCCGAGCCATCCGGGGGCGCTGAGTCCACCCCGGCTGTCGGGGGCATCCCGGACGCCGGGTCACCCCCCGATGCCGGGAGAATCCCCCGACGTCGAGTCACCCTGGACACGGCGAAAGCCCGCCGCTCGGTGTCGAGCAGGCGGGCTTTGGCGAAAGTCGGGACCGGCTAGCGGGTGACCTTGCCGGCCTTGATGCACGAGGTGCACACGTTGAGCTTCTTCGGCGTGCCGCCGATGACCGCGCGGACCGTCTGGATGTTGGGGTTCCAGCGACGGCGGGTGCGGCGGTGCGAGTGGGACACGTTGTTGCCGAAGGTCGGCCCCTTGCGGCAGACATCGCAGACGGAAGCCACGGTATCGCTCCTTAAAACAGTCGATGTAGCCCTGTCCGCGTGATGCTTTCCGGGCGAAGGGCATGCCGGGACAACCGGCCAGCCTGACGAGGATATCCGATCCGCGCCACTGGGCGCGAACCACGAGCACTAGACGGGCTCAAATGCGGAGATATCCTCCTGCATTAACGGTAGCGCATGCGGGGAGGTCGGAGCGCGCAGATGGAGGTTCTCGACCCGCCCGCGGTACGCCGCTGGGCCCGCCTGGCCGCCGACGCGCTGGGCGGCGCCAGGGCGGAGATCGACGCGCTCAACGTGTTCCCGGTCGCGGACGGCGACACCGGCACCAACCTGCACCTGACCGTGCTCTCCGCGGCCGAGGCCGTCGAGGCGCTGCCGGACGACGTGGACGCCGCGGTGATGTGGCAGACGCTCTCCTACGGCGCGCTGATTGGCGCCAGGGGCAACTCGGGGGTCATCGTCAGCCAGGCGCTGCGCGGGCTCGCGGAGGTGCTGAAGGACGGCGCCGACTTACGCGCCGGGCTGCTGCGGGCCGCCACCTTGGCCAGGGAGGCCGTGGCCAGGCCGGTCGAGGGCACCGTGCTGAGCGTGCTGGAGGCGGCGGCACAGGCCGTACAGGAGATGCCCGTACAGGAGGTGCGCAGCCAGGAAGTGTGCGCCCACGAGGTGCCCGGCCAGCAGGATGAGCAGCAGGAAGTGGTCGGCCAGGAAGTGACGGGCGATCTCGCGGCGGTCGCGCGGCGGGCGGCCGGTGCGGCTCGGGCGGCGCTGCGGCGTACGCCCGAGCAGCTGGACGTGCTGGCGCGCAGCGGCGTCGTGGACGCCGGCGGCGCCGGGCTGGCGATCATCCTGGAGTCGCTCGAACGGGTGATCACCGGCTCCTACAGCGACCGCTACGACGTGCCCGCGCCGACCTCACGGATCTCGCCGATGAGCGAGGTGGGGGCCGGCTATGAGGTGATGTACCTGCTCGACGCCGACGACGCCGCGGTGGCCAAGCTGCGCGAGGAGCTCGACGCGATGGGCGACTCGCTCGTCGTGGTCGGTGGCGAGGGCCTGTGGAACGTCCACGTCCACGTGGGCGAGGCGGGCCCCGCGGTCGAGGCGGCGCTGCGCGCGGGGCGGCCGCACCGGATCAGGATCACCTACCTGGCCGAGCGTACGCACCGGGCCAGCGCGGGTCGGGGCGTGGTGGCGGTCGCGGCGGGCGACGGGATCGCGGCGCTGTTCGAGGAGTGCGGCGCGGTGGTGGTGCGCCGCGCTCCCGGCACGCGGCCCACGCTGCCCGCGATGCTGGCCGCCATCCGGGAGGCGGGCGGCGAGGTGGCGGTGCTGCCGAACGACGAGGGCGCCGGGGCGGTGGCGACCGCGGCGGCCGAGGTCGCCCGTGAGGACGGCGTCGTGGTCAGTGTGCTGCCCACCAGGGCCACCGTGCAGGGGCTGGCCGCGCTGGCCGTGCACGATCCGCTGCGCCGCTTCGACGACGACGTGGTGGCCATGACCGACGCGGCCGGGCACACGCGCCACGGGCACCTGGTGGTGGCCGACCGCGAGGCGGTGACGAGCGCGGGCGTGTGCCGTCCCGGTGACGTGCTCGGGCTGATCGACGGCGACGTGTCGGTGATCGGCGGCACGTTGGAGGAGGTGGCCACGCTCGTCGTGGACCGGATGGTGGCGGGCGGCGGCGAACTGGTCACCCTGGTCACGGGGGCCGACGCGCCGGTACGCCTGGCCGCGCACGTCGAAGCCCACCTCAGGGTCATCAGGCCCGACGTGGACCTGGTCGTCTACGACGGAGAGCAGGGCGGTTATCCACTGCTCATCGGTGTCGAATGATTCCTGTCGGCCGCAGGCGGTAGAACATAGTCCCGTGAGCCGTTTCGACGAGCCCCTGACGAAAGCGCTCGACCCCAAGACCGCCAAGCTGCTGCACAGCGTGCTCGGCCTGGAGACGGTCGGCGACCTGCTGCGCCACTACCCGCGCCGCTACGCCGAGCGCGGGGAGCTGACCTCGCTCGACGCGCTGGAGGTCGACGAGCACGTCACCGTGGTGGGCGAGGTCACGAGGCTGATGCGCAAGCCCATGCGCAACCGCGGCGGCACCTGGCTGGAGGTCGAGGTCGTCGACGGCGGGCGCAACAAGATCTACCTGTCTTTCTTCGGCAAGGGCTCCCACGTGGCCGAGTCGCGGCTCAAGCCGGGGCGGCGGGGGATGTTCGCCGGGAAGGTGGGCATGTTCGGGTCCAGGACGACGCCGCGGTGGCAGCTGTCGCACCCGGAGTTCGAGCTGTTCGAGGAGGGCGAGGCGAGCGCCGAGGACTTCGCGGCGGCGCCCGTCCCGATCTATCCGGCGGGCAAGGACCTGACGCCATGGGCGATCAGGCGGGCGATCGGCGTGGTGCTCGACACGCTCGGGCCCCTCGACGATCCGCTGCCCGCCGAGCTGCGGGATCGGCGCGGGCTGGAGGGGCTGGGCGAGGCGCTGGAGTCCATCCACCGGCCGAAGGACTTCGCCGACATGCGGCGGGCGCGTGAGCGGCTGAAGTTCGACGAGGCGTTCGTCCTGCAGGCCGTGCTGCTGCAGCGCAGGCAGGCGGCGACCGCGTGGCCGGCCAGGTCCCGGCCCCGGCGGGCCGACGGCCTGCTGGCCGACTTCGACGGGCGGCTGCCGTTCTCGCTCACCGAAGGGCAGGCGCTCGTCGGCGAGGAGATCGCGGCCGACCTGGCGCTGGAGCATCCCATGCACCGGCTGCTGCAGGGCGAGGTGGGCGCGGGCAAGACCGTGGTGGCGCTGCGCGCGATGCTGCAGGTGGTCGACGCGGGGGGCCAGGCGGTGTTGCTGGCGCCCACCGAGGTGCTGGCCCAGCAGCACCACCGCTCGATCAGCGGCATGCTGGGCGACCTCGCGCAGGGCGGCATGTTCGGCGGCACGGCCGTAACCCTGCTCACCGGCTCCATGGGCGCCGCCGCGCGCAGGTCCGCGCTGCTCGACGCCGCCTCCGGCACCGCGGGCATCGTCGTGGGCACGCACGCCCTGCTCCAGGAGCATGTCCAGTTCGCCGATCTGGGGCTGGTCGTGGTCGACGAGCAGCACCGGTTCGGTGTGGAGCAGCGTGACGCGCTGCGCGAGAAGGCCGGCGGCGGCCGTCCGCACGTGCTGGTCATGACCGCCACCCCGATCCCGCGTACGGTGGCCATGACGGTGTTCGGCGACCTGGAGGTCTCGACGCTGTCGCAGCTGCCGTCGGGCCGCGCGCCGATCACCACCCACGTCGTGCCCGCCGCCGAGAAGCCGCACTTCCTGGAGCGCACCTGGGAGCGGGTCCGCGAGGAGGTCGCCCTCGGCAGGCAGGCCTACATCGTCTGCCCGCGCATCGGCGACCTGGAGGGCGACGAGGGGGATCTGCAGGCGCCGCCGTCCGACGACGAGCGGCGCCCGCCGCTGGCCGTCCTCGACGTGGCCGAGCTGCTCTCCAGCGGCCCCTTCCGCGACCTGCGGCTGGGCGTCCTGCACGGCAAGCTCCCGCCGGAGGAGAAGGACGCGATCATGCGCGCGTTCACCCGTGGCGAGCTCGACGTCCTCGTCGCCACCACGGTCATCGAGGTCGGCGTCGACGTGCCCAACTCGTCAGTCATGATCATCATGGACGCCGACCGCTTCGGCGTCTCCCAGCTCCACCAGCTCCGCGGCCGGGTCGGCCGGGGCGGTCTGCCCGGCCTCTGCCTCCTGATCTCGGACTTCCCCGAGGGCACCCCCGCCCGAGCCCGCCTGTCGGCCGTGGCGGCGACCCTCGACGGCTTCGAGCTGTCCCGCGTGGACCTCGAACAACGCCGCGAAGGCGACGTCCTGGGCGCGGCCCAGTCAGGCAAACGCTCGTCCTTGAAGCTGCTCCAGCTCCTCCGCGACGAGGACGTCATAGAGGCGGCCAGAGACGAAGCAGCGGCCTTGCTGGCCGCCGACCCGGACCTGAAGTCCAATGACGGTCTGCGCGCGGAGATAGACCGCCTGCTGGCGGACGAACGGGCCGAGTACTTGGAGAAGACCTGATCCAAGGGCAGCTCCGGGCATGAGATGCCACGGAATCGAGTAAGGATCGCACGTAACGGTGCCCGGCTCTGTGCGGGTTCAGCGGCCGTTTTCCTGGAGGCCCCCAGCCACGTATGGCGGGTGGCGGCCAACCCGGCCGTGCCGTAAAACAAAAAAAGCCCTTGATCTTGATGTGGGCCCCAGCCGCGGGGACGGCCTCCCCCCGAATGCCGTCCCCGGCTGGGCCCACCCTCGGGTCAGGTGCCGAGGGAACCGGCGTGCGGAAGGGCTCACGATCACGCCGGTCGGCCTCCAACTGGGTCACCTTGAAGGCCGCAGGACCCATCATGCGAGACCCTCCCCGCGATGGGAATCACCCTTGCGTACTCGAGGCCGACACTTGTCCACTCTTGACCTGCGTCGACATGCGGAACAATGGTCCTCATGACTCGGATCATCGCGGGGAGCGCGGGTGGCAGGCGGCTGGCCGTGCCGCCGGGGCGCGGGACGAGACCGACCAGTGACAGGGCGCGAGAAGGGATCTTCTTGACCCTTGACTCGCTGCACGGGCTGGCGGGCGCCCGGGTGATCGATCTGTACGCGGGGTCGGGGGCCGTCGGGCTGGAGGCGCTGTCCCGGGGGGCCGCCCACGCGGTGCTCGTCGAGTCCGACCCGAAGGCCGTCCGCACGATCAGGGCGAACGTCGAGACGCTGGCGCTCGACGGGGCGCGGGTGGTGGCCGACAAGGTCGAGCGGTTCCTGTCGAAGCCCGAGGAGGAGGGCTTCGACATAGTTTTCGCGGATCCGCCCTATGCCGTCACTGACGACGAGGTCACACGCGTACTGGAGTCACTGCGCGACAACGGCTGGCTGACGGATGGGGCTTTGGTGGCGTTCGAGCGGGAAAGCAGGGGAAAAGCCCTGGTGTGGCCCGAAGGCTACGCAGAGGAGAGGGTCCGTCGCTACGGCGAAGCATCCGTTTGGTACGGTCGCGCCGCCGGGAACCCGTAGACCTGGGGAGGCGTTTTGCGCCGCGTTGTCTGCCCGGGGTCATTCGACCCCATCACCAACGGCCACCTCGACATCATCGGCCGGGCTGCCCGGCTGTACGACGAGGTGACCGTGGCAGTGCTCATCAACCTCGAGAAGAGCGGCCTGTTCACGGTCGACGAGCGGATCGAGGTCCTGCACACCGTGACCAAGGAGTACGCGAACGTCAAGGTGCAGAAATTCCATGGCCTGCTCGTAGACTTCTGCAAGCAGAACGACATCCCCGCGATCGTCAAGGGGATCAGGGTGGTCAGCGACTTCGACTACGAGCTGCAGATGGCACAGCTCAACTACCGGTTGTCGGGGGTCGAGACGCTGTTCATGCCGACCAACCCCGAATACTCCTTCCTGTCCTCCAGCAGGGTCAAGGAGATCGCCCGATACGGTGGTGACGTGTCCGGACTGGTGCCTGACCTGGTGCACGAGCTCCTCATCGAGCGGCTCAGGAGCTGACACCGACCTGCTATCCTTTGATTTCGGCCTTGTACGACGGCGACATTTCGCCATGCCTAGCGAGAGCAGATGACTCAGCACCTCGACCCCCGCTCCCCTTGGGTGATCTCCACTCACGACCTGGGTAGGCGACCGGGCTCGATGAAGCGGATGACCCTGTCCCTCCCGGCACCGGTGGATCTCGGCGTCGACATGATCGGTGTCCCCAAGGACGCCGAAGTCGAGCTGGATCTCCGGCTCGAAGCAGTGATGGAAGGCGTGCTCGTCTCGGGCACGGCGCAGGCCCCGCTCGCCGGGGAGTGCGCGCGGTGCCTCGACCCGGTCACCTCGGAGATCGAGGTCGACCTGCAGGAGCTGTTCTTCTACTCCGACGAGGACGCCTCGGAGGAGGATTCACTGCTCGACGGCGAGCTGCTCGACCTCGAGCCGACGTTCCGCGACGCGGCGGTGCTCGCACTGCCGCTGAGCCCCGTCTGCGGTGAAGACTGCGCGGGTCTCTGCACGGAATGCGGGGTCAAGCTGGCCGAGGCCGGCGACGATCACCGGCACGAGAAGATCGACGCTCGCTGGGCGTCGTTGCAAGGTCTGGTTACCGAGAACGATAACGATCAGGAGAAGTGACGTGGCCGTCCCGAAGCGAAAGATGTCGCGGAGCAACACCCGCGCCCGTCGCTCCCAGTGGAAGACGACTGCTGTCGCCCTGGTGAGCTGCCCGCAGTGCCGTTCGCCGAAGCAGCCGCACATCGCGTGCCCCACCTGCGGCACCTACAACCGCCGCCAGGTGATCGAGCCGTCCGCCTGATCGCACCACCTGGTGAGCGGACCATGACCGCTCGAAGGGTTGACGCACTGCCGACCGGGTGCCATTGTGCCCCGGTCGGCGTTACCGTCTGACGCGTGCGGTGGCGGTTCGCCCGCGGCCGTGGTGGACGCCGGGGTTTGATCCCCCCGACGCCCACCACGTTTTCGGGCATCTTCCGCAGCCGTCGCGCCATGTGAAGATGTCCGAGGAGGAAGCACGTGGGCACAGGTCCTAAGCCGGTGGCCGTCGAGGTCGCCCGAGAAGAGCTGGAGCGGGTGCTGCTGGTCGGCCTCGGCTCCGACATCCTGGAGCGGGCGCTGACCCACCGCTCCTACGCGTACGAGAACGGTGGCCTGCCCACCAACGAGCGCCTGGAGTTCCTCGGCGACTCGGTGCTCGGCCTCGTCGTGACCGACACCCTCTACCGCAACCACCCCGACCTGCCCGAAGGCCAGCTGGCCAAGCTGCGGGCCGCGGTGGTCAACATGCGTGCCCTGGCCGATGTGGCCCGCACGCTCGGCCTGGGCCGGTTCCTGCGGCTCGGCAGGGGCGAAGAGGGCACCGGCGGCCGCGACAAGTCCTCGATCCTGGCCGACACGCTGGAGGCGCTGATCGGTGCCGTCTACGTCGACAAGGGTCTCGACGAGGCGTTCCGGGTCGTGCACCTGCTGTTCGACCCGCTGATCGTCCGCTCGGCCTCGCTGGGCGCCGGCCTCGACTGGAAGACCTCGCTGCAGGAGCTCACCGCCTCAGAGGCGCTCGGCGTGCCCGAATACCACGTCGAGGAGAGCGGCCCCGACCACGCCAAGTCGTTCACCGCCGAAGTGCGGGTGGGCGGCGAGTCCTACGGCGCGGGCACCGGCCGCAGCAAGAAGGAAGCCGAGCAGCAGGCGGCCGAGGCGGCGTGGACCCGCATCAGGGCCCGCCGCGAGCAGCGCGAGAGCCAGCCGGCGGGCTAGGTGCCAGAGCTGCCGGAGGTCGAGGTCGTCCGCCGCGGCCTCGCCGAATGGGTCACCGGCCGGGAGATCGCCTCAGCCGAGGTGCTCCATCCCCGTGCCACCAGGCGGCACGTGCCGGGCGTCGAGGAGTTCTGCGCGCGTCTGAGAGGCCGTACGGTGCTCTCCGCGGAGCGCCGCGGCAAATACCTGTGGCTGCCGCTCTCGGGCGACGACGAGGCGCTCCTGGCGCACCTGGGCATGAGCGGTCAGCTGCTCATCGTGCCGCCCGACTCGCCGCTGGAGAAGCATCTACGCGTACGCCTCAGCTTCGCCGACGGCGGCTCCGACCTCCGCTTCGTGGACCAGCGGACCTTCGGCCACGTCATGCTCACCCCCCTGGTCGAGGGCATCCCCGCGCCGATCGCGCACATAGCCCCCGACCCGTTCGAGAAGGCGTTCGACGAGGCCGCCTTCGCCACGAACCTGCGCAAGAAGAAGACCGAGATCAAACGGGCCCTGCTCGACCAGTCCTTGATCAGCGGAGTCGGCAACATCTACGCCGACGAGGCGCTCTGGCTGGCGAAACTCCACTGGGCCCGGCCCACCCAGACGCTCACCCGCCCCAAGATCGCCGAGCTGCTGGCCGCGGTCCGCCAGGTCATGGGCGCCGCCCTCCTGCAGGGCGGGACGTCCTTCGACAGCCTGTACGTCAACGTCAACGGGGAGAGCGGCTACTTCGAGCGCTCCCTGGAGGTCTACGGCCGGCGCGACCAGCCCTGCTCCCGCTGCGGCACCCCGATCAGGCGCGACCCGTTCATGAACCGCTCGTCCTACAGCTGCCCGACCTGCCAGCGCAAGCCTCGCTGAGCGGAGTCCTGCGGAGGACCGTGTGGTGGCCTGGATTCGGCTTGCGTAAAGGAAAAAGGGGGATCCCATGGTGCGGTTGACGGTGTGGGTGCGGGGGCGAGTGCAGGGCGTGGGCTTCCGATGGTGGACGCGCGCACGGGCTCTGGAGCTCGGACTCACGGGCTGGGCGAGGAACGCGACCGACGGCCGGGTGGAGATAGTGGCGGAAGGCACACAAGAGTCCTGCGTCAAGCTGCTGGAGCTGCTCAGAGGTTGCGACACGCCGGGCAGAGTCGATGGAGTGGTGGAACGATGGAGCGAAGCCCGAGGTAGTTTGGTGGGGTTTGTGGAGAGGTAAGGGGTTTCGTTAAACAGCTCAAATAGGGTATAGTTGTATGTCGGGAGTGCCCGAGGGTAGGTCTATGCGGTTCGTTCGACTTGACCGCCCACACTGCCGGTGCGACTCTTGTTAGGTACCACGCGCACCCCTCCCGCAGAATAAGAAGTGCGCGAACCAGTCTGGTCACTCAGCGTGGAGGACCCTTTACCATGGCGAAGGCTCTACTCGGCCACGTCGGCGGTCCTGACCCTCGAATGGTCTCGGAGATGCGCCGTCTGCAACAGCGGATCCGGGATTTGGAGGCAGAACTCATCCGACTCCAGGCCACGAATGACGCTCTTGCGGCGCAAACCCGCGACGAGGCGCTCAGCCGTATGCAAGAGCGCGAGCCGGCACTCACCTAAGAGTGTCCGGAGCGCACGACACCCCAGGGACGTCTCGAAGAGGCGTCCCTTGTTATTTGCATATTCCCTAGAGTTTTGTGCCTCCTTTACCAGACCGGCGCGGCCTCGACCGCACCCGCCCTCGTAGGGCAGGGAAGACCAGTAGGCTTTCCCGAAGTCGGTTCTCGCAGAAGGGGGCGTGGTCTTGCACCTGAAGACCCTCACCCTGCGCGGCTTCAAGTCGTTCGCCTCCGCGACCGCCCTCCGCTTCGAGCCCGGCATCACCTGCGTGGTGGGCCCCAACGGCTCCGGCAAGTCCAACGTCGTCGACGCCCTGGCCTGGGTCATGGGCGAGCACAGCGCCAAGTCGCTGCGCGGCGGCAAGATGGAAGATGTCATCTTCGCCGGCACCTCCTCCAGGCCGCCGCTCGGCCGCGCCGAGGTGACGTTGACCATCGACAACTCCGACGGCGCGCTCTCGATCGACTACACCGAGGTCACGATCAGCCGCCTGATGTTCAGGTCGGGCCAGAGCGAATACGCGATCAACGGCGACACCTGCCGCCTGCTCGACATCCAGGAGCTGCTGTCCGACTCGGGCATCGGCCGTGAGATGCACGTCATCGTCGGTCAGGGCCAGCTCGACGCCGTGCTCCACGCGGGCCCCGAAGACCGGCGCGCCTTCATCGAAGAGGCCGCGGGCGTACTCAAGCACCGCAAACGCAAGGAGAAGGCGCTCCGCAAGCTCGACGCCATGCAGGCCAACCTCACCCGCGTCCAGGACCTCGCCACCGAGCTGCGCCGCCAGCTCAAGCCGCTCGGCCGGCAGGCGGAGATCGCCCGCAAGGCCGCCGTCATCCAGGCGGACCTGCGCGACGCGCGGCTGCGCCTGCTGGCCGACGACGTGTGCGTGCTACGCGACACGCTGGAGCGCGAGGCGGCCGACGAGGCGGCGATCCTGGCCCGGCGCACCAGGGTGGAGTCCGAGCTGGCCGAGGGCCAGCAGCGGGAGGCCGCTCTGGAGAGCGCCGAGGCCGAGGCCCAGCCCCGGCTGAGCGCCGCCCAGGAGACCTACTTCCGGCTCTCCTCCCTGCGCGAACGCATCACCGGCCTCGAACAACTGGCCGCCGAACGGCACCGCCACGCGCTCGACGCGGCCGCGATCGAGCGGCGCGGACGCGATCCGGAGGAGCTCGAACGCGAGGCGGCCGAGGTACGCGAGCACGAGCTGATCCTCCGGGCGGAGCTTGAGCAGGCCCAGGACCTGCTGGAAGAGGCGGTCCAGCGGCGTGCCGAGTCCGAGGCCGAGCTGAGCGCCGAGGAGCAGCGGCTCGCGATGGCCTCGCGGGCCGCCGCCGACCGGCGCGAGGGCCTGGCCAAACTGCGCGGCCAGGTCGATTCCGTACGCAGCAGGGCCCGTGCCGCCGAAGACGAGATCGGCCGCCTCACCCGCGCCGTGACCGAGGCCGCCGGACGTGAGCGCCAAGCCCGTGAGGACCTGGAGGCGCGGCGGCTGGAGGAGCCCGCCGTCGACCCGGCGCTGGCCGCGGAGCTGGTCACCGCGCAGTCGCTGGTCGACGAGGCCAAGGCGGCGGCCGACGAGGCACGCGCGGCGGTCGAGCAGGCCAAGTCCGCGCTCGACGCGCCGCGAGCGGCCCTTCAGTCCGCCCGGTCGGGCATCGGCACGGCCCGCGCCACCGACCAGGAGGCCCAGCGGTCCGTGGCCGCTCTGCGGGCTCGCTGCGAGGCCCTGGAGCTCGGCCTGGCCAAGGGCGACGGCGGGGCGGCCCTCCTTGAGACCGACCTGGCCGGGGTGCTCGGTCCGCTGGCGGCCTCGATGCAGGTAACACCGGGCGCCGAGCCGGCGGTCGCGGCCGTGCTCGGGCCGATCGCCGACGCGATCGCCGTCAAGACGGTGGACACCGCGATCGGCGCCCTCGAACTGCTCCGCGTCAAGGAGGCGGGCCAGGCGACCCTCCTGGTGGCGGGTTCCGGCGGACAGGTCGCCGACCAGGTACGCGCGGCCGCGCCTGAGGGGAGTCGCTGGGTCGCCGCGCTGGTGACGGTGCCCGGACACCTCAGGGCCGCCCTCGACCATGTGCTGGCCGGCGTCGTCGTCGTGGACGACCTCGAGGCCGCCCGCGCGATCGTGGACGCCCATCCCGAGCTGCGGGCCGTGACCAAAGGCGGCGACCTCGTCGGCGCCCATCTGGCCAGCGGCGGCTCCGAGGGCGGCACCTCCGTGCTGCAGGTGCGGGCGGCGCTCGACGACGCCGTCGCGGACCTGGAGGAGGCCGAGGGCAGGGCCGAGGAGACGGCCGCCGCCCTGGAGGAGGCCGCGGCCGCCGAGCAGGCCGCGCAGCTGGCCCTGGAGTCGGCCCAGAGCCAGGTCAACGAGGCGCAGACCGCCGCGGGCACCGCCCAGGCCGGGGTCAACGCCGCCCAGGGCGCGCTCGACCAGGTCAGAGCCAGGCAGCGGGAGGCCGACCAGCGCAACGCCGCGGCGGCCAAGCGGCTGGCCCAGCTCGAAGCCGCCGCCGACGCAGCGCGCGCCGAGGCCCAGCGCCTCGCCAAGAGCGTCACGACGGCTGAGGAGTCCCGCGCCGAGGGGCTGGAGGAGCTGGCCGAGCTGGAGATCCGGCTGGCCGAGGCCGAATACGCGCAGGAGCTGGAGACCGAGCCGACCACCGAGGTCCGCGACGAGCTGGCCGCCACCTGCCAGGTCGCCAGGCAGCGCGAAATGGAGACCCGCCTGCAGGTCCGCACCGCGGAGGAGCGGGTCAAGGGCATCGAGGGCCGGGCCGACGGCCTGATCAGGGCGGCCCAGCGCGAGCGCCACGAACGCGCCGAGGCCGCCGCTCAGCGGGCCAGGCGCAGACGGCAGGCCGCGGTGGCCGAGGCCGTGAGCAGCGGCGCCAAGCAGGTGCTCACGGTCCTGGCGACGTCCATCCAGCTCGCCGCCCGCGAACGCGACGAGGCCGACCTGGCCCGCGTCGCGATCGACGCCGAGCTCAAGCAGGTCCGCCTGCACGTACGCGAGCTGGGCCAGGAGCTCGACAAGCTGGTCAACCGGGTCCACGGCAGCGCGGTCGCCCGCACCGAGCAACGGCTCCGCCTCGAACAGCTCCAGCAGCGCGCCCTGGAGGAGTTCGGCGTCGAGCCCGAGTCGCTGATCTCCGAGTACGGCCCGGAGGCCCCGGTCCCCGGCGACCCGCCCGTCCCCTACGTACGGGAGGAGCAGGAGAAGCGGGCCAAGATCGCCGAGAAGCAGATGAACCAGCTCGGCAAGGTCAACCCGCTGGCCCTGGAGGAGTTCGCGGCGCTGGAGGAGCGGCACGCCTTCCTCAACTCGCAGCTCGAAGACCTCAAGAAGACCCGGCGCGACCTGCTGCTGGTGGTCAAGGAGGTCGACGACCGGGTGGAGCAGATGTTCTCCTCCGCCTACGAGGACGTGGCGCGGGAGTTCGAGCAGATCTTCACCAGGGTGTTCCCCGGTGGCGACGGCCGCCTGGTGCTGACCGAGCCCGGTGACATGCTGACCACCGGCATCGAGGTCGAGGCCCGGCCGCCCGGCAAGAAGGTCAAGCGGCTGTCGCTGCTGTCGGGCGGGGAGCGGTCGCTGACCGCGGTGGCGTTCCTGATCTCCATCTTCAAGGCGCGGCCCTCCCCGTTCTACGTGATGGACGAGGTGGAGGCGGCCCTCGACGACACCAACACGCAGCGGCTGCTGCGGCTCTTCGAGGAGCTGCGGCAGAGCTCCCAGCTGATCGTCATCACCCACAACAAGCGGACGATGGAGATCGCCGACGCCCTCTACGGCGTATCGATGCGCGGCGACGGCGTCACCCAGGTGGTCAGCCAGCGACTCCGGGAGCGCGAGTCCGCCTGACGTCGGCCCGGTCGTCCGGTCCCGATGGTCCGGTCCCGATGGTCCGGTCCTGACGGTCGGGCCTGATCGTCCGGGCCCCGATCGGGCCGGTCCGCGCGGCGCGGGTCATCAGCATGCCGGTCCATCTGGAAAACTGACCTGTTGTGGATGGTTACCTCGGCGTCATCGTGATCGTGGTCGTCGTCGCCCTGCTGGCGGCCGGCGGCCTTTTCCTGCTCTTCAGGCCCGGTGGCAAGGGCGCGCCGCCGGTCGAACCGCCCCAGATGCCCCAGGCGCCCACGCTCCCCGAGCAGCGTCCGGCGCCCAGCGCGGAGGAGGGTGAGGGGGGAGGGGCGACCACCACGCTCCCGCCGCCCGCGCAACCCGCTGTCGTCACGCCCGAGATCGAGGTGCCGCCGCCGTCCGCCGGCCGGATGGTGCGGCTGCGCTCCCGGCTGGCCCGCTCGCAGAGCACACTCGGGCGCGGCCTGCTGGAGCTGCTGTCCCGCGACCGCCTCGACGACGAGGTCTGGGACGAGATCGAGGAGAGTCTGATCACCGCCGACGTCGGCGTGGCGCCGACGCGCGCCATGGTCGAGGAGCTGCGGACGAAGGTCAAGGTGCTCGGCAGCCGCACCCCCGAGGAGGTGCGCAAGCTGCTCCGGGAGCAGCTGCTCGCCCAGATCAACCCCGATCTGGACCGTACGCTGCACGTCCAGAAGCACGGCGAGCGGCCCGCCGTCGTGCTCGTCGTCGGCGTCAACGGCACCGGCAAGACCACCACCACGGGCAAGCTGGCTCGCGCGCTGATCGGCGACGGCAAGAAGGTCGTGCTCGGCGCGGCGGACACGTTCCGGGCCGCCGCCACCGATCAGCTCCAGACCTGGGGAGATCGGGTCGGCGCCGATGTCGTACGCGGGCCGGAGGGCGGCGATCCCGCCTCTGTCGCCTTCGACGCTACGGCCAAGGGCATCGAGGAGAAGGCCGACGTCGTCATCATCGACACCGCCGGCCGCCTGCACACCAAGACCGGCCTCATGGACGAGCTGGGCAAGGTCAAGCGGGTCATCGAGAAGAAGGCCACGGTCGACGAGGTGCTCCTCGTCCTCGATGCCACCACCGGCCAGAACGGGATGCGGCAGGCTCAGGTGTTCGCCGAGGTCGTCAACATCACCGGCATCGCGCTGACCAAGCTCGATGGCACGGCCAAGGGCGGCATCGTCATCTCGGTCCAGCGGGAGCTGGGGGTTCCGGTCAAGCTGGCGGGGCTCGGCGAGGGTCCAGACGACCTGGCGCCCTTTGATCCCGAGGTGTTCGTGGACGCCATTCTCGGCGACGACAATTCCAAGTAAATCGGGATATGAGGATGTGCGGCGGGTTGCGTGCCGACCGGCCGTCAGGGAGGCGTGCCGCCAGGGGGTTCAGGCGTGAGTGCCCTCAGCGGTGTGTGCCGATGGGGATGACGAGTGGCGTGCCCGCCACCGGGTCGGCGATGATCTTGGCGTCCAGTTCGAACACCTCCCGCAGCAGGTCCTCCGTCAGCACCTCATGCGGGTCGCCCGCGGCCACCACGCGGCCCTCCCGCATGGCCACCAGCCGGTCGGTGTAGCGGGCCGCCAGGTTGAGGTCGTGCAGGACCATGACGATGGTCCGGCCCGCCGCCCCGTGCAGGTGCCGTACCAGCTCCAGGACCTCCACCTGGTGCGCCAGGTCCAGGAACGTGGTCGGTTCGTCGAGCAGCAGCAGGTCGGTGCCCTGAGCCAGCGCCATGGAGATCCAGGCCCGCTGACGCTGCCCGCCTGAGAGCTCGTCCAGGGGGCGTTCGGCGAGGTCTGCCAGGCCGGTCATGGCCAGCGCCTCGTCCACGGCCGACTCGTCGTCCGACGACCACTGCCGGTACCAGGTCTGGTGCGGGTGCCTGCCCCTGGCGACCAGGTCGGCGACCGTCAGCCCTTCCGGCGCGGTGGGCGCCTGCGGCAGTACGCCGAGGATCTTGGCTACCTCGCGGGTTGGGGTCCGGTCGATGCGCTTGCCGTCGAGCAGCACCTCGCCGCCCTGCGGTCGGAGCAGCCGGCCGAGCGCGCGCAGCAGGGTGGATTTGCCGCAGCCGTTGGGGCCGATGATCGTGGTGACCGTGCCCGCCTCGATGCCGAGGTCGAGCCCATCGACGATGGTGCGATCGCCGTACCCGAGCTTGACGTCGACGGCCTGGAGCCTCATTTGCGCGCCTTCCAGATCAAGTGGATCAGGTACGGGGCGCCGAGGACCGCGGTCACGACGCCGACGGGCAGTTCGATCGGGGAGAAGACGGTACGCGCGATCAGGTCGGCCGCGGCGGTCAGCACGGCGCCGACCACCGCCGACGACAACAGCGGCGGCTGGCCGTAGCGGGTCAGCCGGAGCGCGACCTGCGGCGCGGCCAGCGCGACGAACGCGATCGGGCCCGCCGACGCCGTGGCGACGGCGGCTAGGAGCACCGCGGTGAGGATCATCAGCGCGCGCGCCGGGTTCATGCGCAGGCCGAGCGCGGTGACCGTGTCGTCGCCGAAGCGCAGCGCGTCGAGCGAGCGGGTGCCGAGCAGCGTCAGCGGCACGAGTACGGCCAGCGCGAGCGCCACGGGCAGCACGTGCTCCCAACCCCGGCCATTGAGCGAGCCGCTGATCCAGACCATGGCCCGGCCGGTGTCGTTGACGTCGCCGACGGTCAGCAGCCAGTACTTGACGTTGGTGAACACCGCGGCCACGCCGATGCCTACCAGGACCAGCCGGTAGCCGTCGAGCCCGCGCCGCCAGGCCAGCGCGTACACGATCACGGCTCCCGCCAGGCCGCCGACCAGGGCCAGCAGGGGGATGCCGAGAGTCGAGAGCAGCCCGCTGACCCCGCCGTACGCGCTGCCGCTGGCCACCACCCCGGCCACGACCGTGACGGAGGCGCCGGTGGTGACACCGAGGATCTCGGGGCTGGCCAGCGGGTTGCGCGCGATGGACTGGATGATCGCGCCGGACAGCGCCAGCGCCGCGCCCACCAGGGCGCCGGTCAGGGCGCGCGGCAGGCGAAGCTCCATGATCACGAAGTGTTCGGCGCTGTTGACGTCGAACGTGCCGCCCAGCACCTGGGACAGGCTCATCGGGATGTCGCCGATGCGCATGTTCAGGGCCATGAGCAGGCCGAGGAGCGCCAGGCCGCCGAGCGTGAGGGCGACGGCGCGCGGCCGTACCCGCCAGGACAGGCCCGCCACCCGCAGCGGGATCGTCGTCATCACGGCCCAACCGGTCTTCCTGAGCGGGGTCGTCGTCACAGCCGCACCGGCTTCCTGCGGCGGACCAGGACGACGAAGAAGGGGGCGCCGAGCAGCGCGAGCACCACACCGACCTCCAGCTCGCCCGGCGGGGCGACCACGCGGCCGATCACGTCCGCGAGCAGCAGCAGCGCCGCGCCGACCAGCCCGGAGTACGGCAGCAACCACCGATGGTCGGTGCCGGACAGCGGGCGGACCAGGTGCGGCACGATCAGCCCGACGAACGCCAGCGACCCGCAGGCGGCCACCGAGGCGCCGGTGAGGAGGGTGACGGCGGCGACACCGACGGTGCGGGTGAGGGCGATGTTCTGGCCGAGGCCGCGGGCAACGTCCTCACCCAGGGCCAGCGCGTTCAGCCCCGGGGCGTTGACCATCGCCAGCACCAGGCCGACCAGGATGAACGGCAGCACCTGCCAGACCACCTCGGAGCCCCGGGCGGCGATGGAGCCGGCCTGCCAGAACCTGAAGACATCCATCGCCTGCTCGTCCAGGAGCACGATGGCCGAGGTCAGCGCGTACAGGAAGGCGCTCACGGCGGTGCCCGCCAGGGCGAGCGTGACCGGCGTCGGGCCGCCGCGCCCGCCGACCATGCCGAGCGCGAAGACGCCGACGCTGGCGATCAGCGCGCCGGCCAGGCCGAACCAGATGTAGGCGAGCAGGCTGGAGGCGCCCAGCAGGATGATCGAGGCGACCATCGCGAACGCCGCCCCCTGCGTCACGCCGAGCAACCCTGGGTCGGCGAGCGGGTTGCGGGTGTGGCCCTGCATGAGCGCGCCCGCGACGCCCAACGCTAACCCGGCCAGTACGCCGAGCACGGTCCTGGGGACGCGTAGCGAGCGGATGACGATGTCGTTCTCGGTGCCGGTCGGGGCGGTGAGCGCGTGCCAGGCGTCGGCCGGCGGTACGGACTTGGCGCCGATCGTGATGCTCAGCACCACGCCGATCACGACGGCCCCGAGCAGAGCCAGGAGAACGGTGAGCCGCCGATGCTGAACGCCGTGCGGCCGCGGCGTCACAGCCGTAACGGTCACGCTGGTTTCCTTCCTGCCTATTCGCCGCACTCCGTGCGGCGGGCTCGGTCGCCCGATGCCGCCGTCTTCCTCCGTCTTCCTCCGTCGCTCTGGTCGCTTCGCTCCCGGCGCTCCCTCTCCTGTTTGCCTGACCTTGGTGAAGTATGCCAGGTTAGGCAGGGCTAACCTTAATTAGGGTTGCCTAACGTTTGCTGGGAAGGGATCAGATGAGACCGTTGCGCGCTCTGGTGGGGGTCGTATTCGTGGCGGTGCTCGCCGCCTGTGGTTCTTCGACTCCGGTTGCGCAGAAGCCGGCGGAGCCGTTCCGTACCGTCAAGCACGCGATGGGTGAGACCAAGATCCCGGCGCAGCCCAAGCGGGTGGTGGCCCTGGACCAGAGCTTCGTCGACGCGGTGCTGACGCTGCGGACGCCGGTGGTCGGCTACACCACATACCGGTCCATCGACACGAAACTACCCGATTACCTGGGCTCCGTCGCCGCCGAGTACGGCAAGGAGGCCACCCCGGTCGGCAACCTGGAGCAGCCCAGCCTGGAGAAGATCATCGCGCTCAAGCCCGACCTGATCGTCTCGGCCAAGGTCCGCCATGAGGCCCTCTACGACAAGCTGTCCAAGATTGCCCCGACCGTCTTCAGCGAGACCACCGGTGCCATCTGGAAGGACAACATTCGGCTCATGGGGCAGGCCCTGGGTCAGGAGCAGCTCGCCGATACGACGATCAAGTCGTACGAGGAGCGCGCCGCGAAGATCGGCACTGCGATCAAGGAGAAGGACGGGAAGCTGCCCACCATCTCCATCGTCAGGTTCGCCGGTGAGCCGACGACGCGGCTGTACGTCGAGAACTCCTACTCGGGTGTCGTGATGAAGGACGTCGGCTTCCCGCGCCCGGAGGGCCAGCCCACCAAGCAGGACGCGATCGTGGTGGACGTGAGTCAGGAGCGCATCGGGGACCTGGACGCGGATCACCTGTTTGTCGCGACATATCCGGATCCGTCGTCTGAGGGGCCCAAGGAGAAGTTCGTGGGCAACCCGCTGTGGGGGAAGCTCAAGGGTGAGAAGCACGAGGTCAGTGACCTGACCTGGATGAGCGCGGTCGGCATCCAGGGCGCCCATGCGATCCTCGACGACGTGGCGAAGCTCTTCGCCGTCGATCCCGCCAGAACCACGTCCTAGCCCGCCAGAACCCGTCCTAGCCGGCCAGAACCACTTCCGGGGCCGATCCGGCCGGCGCCTCTTCCTGAGTCGATCCGGCCGGAACCGCTTCCTGAGCCGATCCGGCCGGAGCCGCTTTCTGGTCGGCCGTGACCAGGTCAGCCCGCGGACAGGAACGTACGCAGGTCTGCCAGGTGGGGTGTGAGGTCCAGGCCCTGGGCGGCGAGCCAGTCCTGGTCGCAGTAGGTGCCCCGGTAGCGCTCGCCCCCGTCGCAGATCAGGGTGACGATGCTGCCCTGGGCGCCGGACTGGCGCATCTCGCGGATCAGGTCCACGCAGGCGGCCATGTTCGTGCCGGTGGAGCCGCCCACGTCGCGGCCCGTCACCTCATGGACCCAGTGCATCGCGGCGATCGAGCGGGCGTCCGGAACGGTGATCATGCGGTCGATGACCATCGGCTGGAACGAGGGCTCCACCCTCGGCCGGCCGATGCCCTCGATGCGGGAGCCCCGCGCGGTGACGGACGTGTCGCCCGACACCCAGCTCGGATAGAAGGCGGAGCCCTCCGGGTCGGCCACCGCGAGACGCGTGGGATGGCGGCGGTAGCGGATGTAGCGGCCGATCGTCGAGGAGGTGCCGCCGGTGCCCGCGCCCACCACGATCCAGGTGGGCTCCGGGTGGGGCTCCATGGACATCTGCGAGTAGATCGACTCGGCGATGTTGTTGTTGCCCCGCCAGTCCGTGGCCCGCTCGGCGTAGGTGAACTGGTCCATGAAGTGGCCGTTGGTCTCGGCCGCCAGGCGGTAGGACTCGTCATAGATGGTGCCGGGGTCGTCGACCAGGTGACACTTGCCGCCGTAGAACTCGATCAGCGCGATCTTCTCCGGTGACGTGGACGCGGGCATCACCGCGATGAAGGCCAGACCGAGGAGCCGGGCGAAATATGCCTCGCTGACCGCCGTCGAGCCGCTCGACGCCTCCACGACCGTGGTGGCCGGCCCGATCCAGCCGTTGGCCAGGCCGTACAGGAAGAGAGATCGAGCAAGTCGGTGTTTGAGTGAACCAGTGGGGTGGACTGACTCGTCTTTCAAGTAGAGGTTTATGCCCCAGTGCGAGGGAAGCGGGAAGACGTGGAGGTGCGTATCACAGCTCCGGTTGGCGTCGGCTTCGACCTTACGAATCGCCTCCGTCACCCACAGTCGCGTCTCCATGTCATGCCGATCCACGAAATCCATGGTCTATACGCTATCCCATGTGACTCTGACCACATTAAGTGCGAAATTGGGGGTATAGTGTTATGCTAATGAGACTGGTCCCGCCGTGGACGTGATGACGCACGCCGCGAGCAGGTGGACCTTTAACCTCTCTGACCTGGCGGAACCGTTAACGCGGCCCTTACGTGCCGATTGCGAAACTGGTACCGAGGCCAGCGGCTTGGCCGAGATGGGGGATAGCGCAAGGGGGAATGATTTGATCACCATGACCGATGAACAGCGACAAGACTGGTTCGAGCGCGACGTCGTGCCCGTGACGTCGCAGCTGTTCGCCTCCGCCATGCGCCTGACCCGCAACTCCGCCGACGCAGAGGACCTGGTCCAGGAGACCGTGGCCAAGGCGTATACCTCGTACCACCAGTTCCGTGAGGGCACCAACCTGAAGGCCTGGCTGCACCGGATCCTCACCAACAACTTCATCAACGACTACCGCAAGAAGCAGCGCTCGCCCAAGCTGGCCGCCGCCGAGGAGATCGAGGACTGGCAGCTGCACGCCGCCGAGTCGCACAGCTCCACCGGCCTGAAGTCGGCCGAGACCGAGGCGATCGAACGGCTGCCCGACAACGTCGTGATGAACGCGCTGCGCTCCCTGCCGGAGGACTTCCGCGTCGCCGTCTACCTGGCCGACGTCGAGGGGTTCGCCTACAAGGAGATCGCCGAGCGCATGGGCACGCCGATCGGCACGGTCATGTCCCGGCTGCACCGGGGCCGCCGCCAGCTGCGCGGCATGCTGGAGGGCTACGCCCGCGAAGAGGGCGCCCTGCGCGTGCCGGCCCAGAGCGCCGCATAGCAGCCCAACCCCTATACCCAGGTGCCGTCTAGCCGTCCAACCCCATATGGAGCCGTACGCGGAGTGTTCCGTTCTCGGCGCGTAGGTCGACGTAGTCGCAGAGCTGTCGGCTGATCCAGAGCCCGTATCCTCTAGGGGATTCGGGCTCAGGTGGTATATAGCCCGGTAAAGGGTCATCGAGCGCGCCGCCCGGGTCGGCGATCTCGCAGATCATCTCCCCTCCGCTCACCCACATCTTGATCATGCCGTGGCCGGCGCCGTGCTCGACGCTGTTCGCGGCGATCTCGGAGACGCTGAGGACCAGGGAGCCGATGAGGTTCACGTCCATCCCCGCGGCGCTGGCGTAGTCGCGTACCGTGTGCCTGAGCCCCTTGATCTCCCGCGCCGTGAAACTGACCGTCGCCACCCGCCCGCTCGGCGCGGGCAGCGGCTCCAGGTCGCCGTTCAGTACGAGCTCGTGCGGCCGGACGAAGCCCGTGCTGACCGCCTCGCCGGTGGCGTCCAGCAGCAGGGGATGGATCGCCGGTTGATACTCCAGCACCGCCGCCGGGGTGGTTCGCGGGTTGTAGAGGCACAGCGCGACCGCTTTGGCGTCCTCCAGGGCGGCGTTCAGCACCGATTCGTACCGGATCCACTCGCGGGTCTCGCGCTCGCCACGCTCGGGCCAGGGAATCTCGCCGATGACGAGCGTGCGCCGCCCCCGGGTGTACTCGTGGTAGGCGGCCAGGGTCCGGGGCGGGTGGATGTACCAGGTGCGGGAGTCTCTGCGGTCGATCTGCCGGGCTTCGTCGCCCAGCGCCTCGTCGAGCAGCCGGAGCTTGTCCGCCGAGGTCGCCACGATGACCCGCCTGTCGTGGGCGAGGGCCGCGCGCACGCGCGGCACGGTCAGCCTCAGGAAGGCGGCATTCGAGTCGTACGACACCGCAACGTGCTTGAACGACTCGTGGTCTGGACGAGCCCGATCAGGGCGCACGGCCGAAACGTAGCAAGCGCTTGCAATCTGCGCAACGGCTGCGGTCAGCACCGCGCCGGACGGCCGAATTGACGCGCCAAGCGACCGCAACTGTCGCGCAGAGACCTCACACGACCTCGCACCAAGCGACTGGAGAGACCTCACGCGAGCCGTGCCAAGCGGCCGCGGAGACCCCGGGCGAAGCGCAGCCGCGTCAGGCGACCGCGATGAGCGCCACCGCGCCGAGCGCGCACGCGACGCCCGCCACCTGGATCGCGTGCAGCCGCTCGCCCAGCACCCGCCTGGCCAGCAGTAGCGTGCTCGCCGGATAGAGGGACACCAGCACCGCCACCAGGCTCAGCAGGCCCAGCTGCTTGGCCTCCAGGTACAGGACGTTGGCCAGCATGTCGAGCACGCCCGCCAAGAGGATGATGTGCAGCGACCGGCCGCTCGGCTTCAGCGTGCGCCGCGTCGCCACCGCGAGGGCCACCACCAGCGCCACCGAGGACAGTCTGGCCCCCACCAGGGGCCACAGCCCGCCGTCGGCGGGAGCCAGGGCGAGCAGGATGAAGAAGCCGCCGAACCCGGCGCCCGCGGACAGTGCGATGAGCGCCGAGCCGATCGAGCCGCTCTTGGCGGCGGAGCGATCCTGGCTGACCAGGAGTACGGAGCCGAGGGCCAGCACCACCCCGACCAGCGCCACGGGCTCGGGGCGCTCGCCGGTCGCCAGGCCGTACATGACAGGGAGTGCCGCCGACGTGACCGCGGTCGTGGGCGCCACCACCGACATGACGCCGACGGCGAGCGCCCGGTAGAAGAGCACCAGCCCGGCGGCGCCCGCCACGCCCGCGCCCAGCCCCCAGAGCAGCGCCGCGTCGCTGAACACGCCCGGAAGCAGCGGCAGCAGGACGAGGATCACGGCCAGGCCGGAGAGCTGCGAGAGCGCCACGACCGAGAACACCCGCGATCGGCGGGTGGCCAGGCCGCCGAAGAAGTCGGCCGTGCCGTAGACCACCGCGCTGGCCGTCGCGAGGATCACCGTGAGCATGCTCCACCGTCCAGTTCATCAGAGTGCACTGCTAGTACAACTTATTAGAGTACAACACAGTGCAAATCGCCTTCACTACACTGCACTGCATGGAGGATCCGGAGACGATCACGCAGGCCATCGCCAACAACGTGCGCGCTCAGCGCGCGCACCGCGGGCTCACCCTCGACGCGCTGGCCGCCAGATCGGGAGTGAGCAGAGGCATGCTGGTCCAGGTCGAGCAGGCCCGGACGAACCCCAGCGTCTCCACGCTCACCCGGATCGCCTCCGCGCTGGGCGTGACCGTGGCCAGGCTGGTGGAGGTCTCCGACGTGCCGGTGGTGCGGATCGTCGAGAAGGCCGACGTGGTCACGTTCGACCAGGGCGAGGTGCAGGCGAAGCTACTGGTCGGGGCAGATACGCCGATGATCCTCGAGCTGTGGGACTGGCGGCTGCCGCCCGGCCGGCACCACGACGGCGACGCCCACCCGCCGGGCACCCGCGAGATGCTGACGGTCCTGGAAGGCGAGCTGACACTCACGGTGTACGGCAGGAGCCACGTGATCAAGGCCGACTCCGCCGTGCTCTTCACCGCCGACAGACCCCATCGCTACGCCAACCAGGGATCCGAGGAGCTCCGGCTGGTGATGGTGGTCGCCGAGCCCAGAGAGGCGCCTGACCAATAACGTCGAACAACCTCCGGATCACCTTCTGGAGTTTCATCTGAATGGTGACGCGGAAACCCGGTCCTGCAGGGCCGGGAGGAAGCCCCACCCCTCTTTCGAAAACAGCATGGAAAGGCTCGGTGACGTTAGGTAATATGTGCGGTGGGTGATGGCGCTGTGACAGGAGGTGCGCGATGGCGATCCGCCACTCCGCCACCAAACGCCACGGCCTGCCCATGGTCGTGCGGTTGCGGCTCACGCCTACCCCGGTCCAGGCTGAGGCGCCGGCGGCGGCGGTGTCGCTGTGGACCCCCACCGGCCGCGTCACCGTGCCCTACACCGGCCGGCCGGAAGACCTCAAAGCCGTGGACACGCTGCCGGTCGCCGGCAACGGCCACGTCCGCACGCTGCGGGAGCGGCGGCACCGGCAACGCTGCCGCATGCAGAAGAAGGGGACTTCTGCGGCGCGGCGGGTGCCGCGCCGTCTGTCCGGGCGTGAGCACCGGATGATGACCGACCTCAACCACCAAATCTCGAAGTTTGTGGTGCGTGAAGCCGAACGCACCGGCCGTGGCGTCGCCCTGGAGGACCTTCAGGGCATCCGCGATACAGCATGTCCTTGACGGCTGATGCCGGATGGTGGGTACATCCCGGTGTGTGCGACGTAACGTCAGCTGGGGGTGGCGCGTGACCGAAGGGCGCACGGCGACGGAGAAGCTCCACGCGGAGCTGCACGGTCTCGGTGTCACCAGCGCCTACGAGGTGGGCGACGACGCCACCCTATCGGTGTGGATCGGCCTGGTCGTGCATTACCGAGACGGGTTTTACCGCTGGCAGGAAGGGCCCGTGAAACGTCGGCATTTGGGTACGGATCCGGTTGGATGTGCCATACGAGTGGCGCGTCGATACACCGAACTGCAGGCCGATATCCCACTCTGGTGGGAGGACCTGGCCAAGGAGCTGCGGGGTAACCCGGTACAGGAATATCCGTAAACCCCGCTCTCAGGGGGGCGGCATGCGGGGCTGGGCGGTATCTCTGGCATTGCTCGTCTTCGTGGAGCTCGTCTTCGTGGAGCTCGTCGTCGTGGCGGGATGCGGGACCCGGCCGATGATCCAACCCCAGCTGACCCGCCCACAGGCGCCCATCGACCCGAAGAAGCTGGCCAGGCGGCTCGAAGCCATGCAGCCCGGCTGGCCGGCGGCCCGCAGGATCAACTGCAGGCGCATGAAGTGCGTCGCGCTCACCTTCGACGACGGGCCCGGCGACTACACCGCAAGGCTGCTGGACCTGCTGAGCGCCCGGAAGGTCAGGGCCACCTTCTTCGTCGTGGGGCAGATGGTCGCCGCGCACGGGGGCGCCCAGCTCGTACGCCGCATCGTGGCCGAGGGGCACGAGCTCGGCAACCACACGTGGAATCATCCACCGCTCACCGGGCTGACGGACCGAGGCCTGCGCTTCCAGCTGAAGCACACGAACGACCTGGTGGAGCACGTGACCGGGGTCCGGATGCGGGTGATGCGCCCGCCGTACGGGGCGACGAACCGCCGGGTGGCCGCCGAGGCGCGGCGCCTGGGGCTGGCGCAGGTCCTGTGGAGCGTCGACACCCTGGACTGGCAGGACCGGGTGCCCGCCCTCGTGGCCAGGCGCGCGGGCAAAGCGGCAGTGGGGTCGATCGTGCTGATGCACGACATCCACCGCAGCACCATCCAGGCGGTCCCTACCCTGCTCGACCTGCTGGCGAAGAAGGGCTGCGTGCCGGTGACGATCTCGGAGCTGTACGGCAGGACGCCGGCGCCGGGCCGGATGTACGCGGCCCGGACGTACACGGCCCGAATGTACAAAGCCCGATGAGCCGGTACGGCCGTGCGGCGCGTCAAACCGTCGGCCGGCCGTGGCACTCTTGACCACATGGGTTTCACCGGTTTCCCCGACGAGGCGTTCGTGTTCTACGAGGGCCTTGAGGCGGACAACAGCAAGACATATTTCACCCGGCACAAGCACTTCTACGAGGACGCGGTGCGTGCGCCGATGCTCGCCCTCACCGAGGAGCTGGCGGCGGAGTTCGGCCAGGCCCAGCTGTTCCGCCCCTACCGTGATGTCCGCTTCGCCAAGGACAAGTCACCGTACAAGACCCATCAGGGCGCCTTCGTCGACCTCACGCCCGGCATCGGGTTCTACGTCCAGATCGGCGCCGACGGACTGTTCACGGCGGGCGGCTGCTACACCCAGGCGTCCGACCAGGTGGCCCGCTACCGCGCCGCGGTCGACGAGGACCTGACGGGCAAGCCGCTGGCCGACATGGTGACGGCCTTGCGGGCCGAGGGCTACGTCATCGGCGGCGACCGGCTCAAGACCCGTCCCCGTGGCATCGCGGAGGACCATCCCCGCCTCGACCTGCTGCGCCACAGGTCCCTGCACGCGGGCCGCCGATGGGAGCCCGAGCCGTGGGTCCACACCGCCGAGGTCCTCGACCGGGTCCGCGCCACCTGGCGTGCCTTCGGGCCGCTGGTGGACTGGATGTGCGCCCACGTACGCGCCAGCGAGCTGCCGCGCCGCTGACCATGGGAGGTCAACCGAGCGTGACGGTGCGCGGGGACGACGCGGCGTCGGTCATCGCCGAGACGGGGGATCGGACGCGCCGCGACCGTGTCAAGCTGGCGGCGATCACCGCCACGGCGGCCGCTCTCTACACCACCCTTTCCATCACCAAACTGGCGAACTTCAAGGCCGGCGCCTACGACCTGGTGATCTTCGACCAGGCCGTACGCTCCTACTCCCAGTTCCGCCTGCCCATAGCCATCGTCAAGGGCGTCCACAACGGCTTCGGCCCGGACTTCTCCACCCTCGGCGATCACTGGTCGCCCATCCTCGCCCTCCTGGCCCCGCTCTACTGGCTGTTCGACGGCCCGGTGACGCTGCTGGTCGCCCAGGCGGTGCTGATGGCCGCGGCGGTGGTCCCGCTGTGGGTGTTCACGCGGCGGGCGCTGGGGCCGGGCGCCGCGCATCTCGTCGCCGTGGCCTACACGCTCTCGTGGCCCGTGGTGGAGACCGTGGCGTTCGACTTCCACGAGGCGGCGTTCGCGCCGCTGCTCACCGCCGTGCTGCTCGAACGCCATCAGGCCGGTAAACGGGTCGGCGTGGTGACGGCCGCCCTGGCGCTGCTGTGCGTCAAGGAGGACATGGGGCTGCTGGTCGCCGGGTTCGGGCTGGTCCTGCTCACCCAGCGCGGCTGGCGGGTCCTGGGCGGCGCGTTCGTGGCCGGCGGGGCGGCCTACACGTGGCTGGCCTCGCAGGTGCTCATACCGCTGTTCGGGGGGCGGGCCGACTACTACTGGGCGTACGGCGCGCTGGGGCCGGACATGCGGGGCGTCGCGCGCACCGTCCTGACCGATCCGCTCGCGGTGCTCGCCCAGCTCGGCAGCCCACCGGTCAAGCTCGTCACGCTGGCCCTGCTGCTCGGCATCACGCTGCTGACGGCGCCGCCGTCGCCGCTGCTGATCATGGCGGTGCCGCTGCTGGCCGAGCGGATGCTGGCCAGCTCGTTCCCCAACTGGTGGGTGGCCGGCTACCACTACAACGCCTTCGTCGTGGTGGTGGTCTTCGCGGCCGGAGTGGACGGCGTCCGGCGCTTGCGCGCCCGCCACGCGCCCATCGGGGACCGGGTGACGCGGGTCTGGGCTTTGGGGGTGGTCGGGTTCGCGCTGGTCTCCGTGCCGTTCTTCTCCCTGGCCGGGCTCGCCGACCCCGACTCCTACCGGCACGACGCCCGCGAGCGGGCCGCGGCCGCCGCCGTCGCCGTGGTGCCCGACGGGGTGCTCGTGGAGGTGGCCAACAACCTGGCGCCGGCCCTGTCGGGGCGGAGCAGGGTGCTGCTGTGGGACCGCACTCAACGCGGGGCGCCGTGGGTCGTGGCCGACGTGGGGCGCAAGACCTTCCCGTTCGTGAACGTGGCCGAGCAGCGGGAGCGAGTACGGCTCCTGGTCGGCAGCGGCTACGAGGTCCGGTTCTCCCGGGACGGCTACGTGGTCCTGGCGGCTACGGCCCGGACGACGAGGACACCTGGTCCCCCTTGAGGATGCGGTCCACGGTCTGGCCCGCCGCCGACGTCGCCGCCGTGGTGCCCGCCGCGATGACGACGGCCAGCAGCGGCGTGGCCAGGCTGCGTACGCTGCGTATGTTGCGCACCCGCGCCCACGGCTCCCCGGCCAGATGCATGACGCGCCACTCCCAGTACAGTCCGAGCCCGATGCAGACCAGCGCCACCTCGCCCACCACGATGGCCACCACCTGCACCTTGACCGCCATCCCGATGTCCGGCTCGAACAGCGTGGGCAGGTACGCCGACAGCTCCGTGACCAACGCAGCCGCCATCAGGTGGAGCGCCTTGGTCATCGGCTGGGTGCCCCGGACGCGCGGGTAGAAGTAGCCGAACACGAAGCCGAAGGCGGGCAGCGTCAGCAGGTACCGGGAGTCGAACACGAAGCTGCTCAGGTCGGCCCCCGTCGGCCAGCCGAACACCAGCACGAAGGGCAGGCTCAGCAGCAGGCTGATCACGAACGCGTACACGCCGTTGTGCCAGGGCGTGCACCCGGCGGCGGTCGCCAGGGCCGTCTCGGGGTGCCGCCCGTGCTCGTCCAGCGCGGCCTCCAGTTCGTGGCGCCGCGTGTCGAACTCGGTCATCGTCAGCTCGCCGGCGCCCAGCTTGCCCCGGCCGATGCGATAGAGCTCCTGCTCGGAGATGAGCAGGAGCCGCTTGTGCAGGGCGGCCCTGACCAGCTGCCGGTGTTCCTCGGCGGTGGCGGGCTCGACGACGGCCGGGTGGGGGCGTACGAGGAGCCAGCGGGCCGTCACCCAGGCGGCGATCGAGGTGATCGTCAGCTGTGGCAGCGCCACGTTGGCGTCGGTGAGCGTGGTGCTGCCCCGAGGGGTGAGGTAGAGCACCATCAGGCAGGCGATCACCGTGGGGTGCGTCGCCGGGTGGTCGAGCGCGGCCAGCGAGCCGCCGAGCCGCCGGAGCCGGAGCACCAGCAGCGCGAACGCCAGCAACAGTAACCCGAGCACTCCGCGTACGAGCGGGTCGAGCGGCAGGATGCCGATCTTCGGTATGTTCGACATGTCCGTGCCGCCGAAGGGCAGGTTCCACGACCCGCTGTCCAGCCATTCGGTCGGCCAGCCCTGCACCAGCAGGCTCACCAGCACGGCGCCCACGACCGCGGTGCGGGTCCACATCTTGGTGGCCACGGCGATGGCGGCGACCGGGATCACCGCCCAGCCGAGGGCCAGCACCAGCCGGATGCTGTCCGGCGGGTACACCCCGGTCAGCAGCGCCCGCCCCCACAGGGCGAGCGCCAGCAGGCCGATCGCCGCCTCGGCCGCCAGCACCGCCAGTCGTACGATCACCACGCGGACCCCCAGGTCCACGCTGAACACCACCGCCGCCGCGGCGGCCGTCACGGCCGCGACCACGGAGCCGATCAGCAGCGTCTGGGCGGGCAGCTGCTCGTGCAGCCACGACCAGGACAGCATGCCGAGGCCGACGAGGCAGGCGAGCCCGGTGACCACGAGCATGTCGCGGGTGGTCCACGGCGGGCTGGTCGGCAGGACCCGGCTCGCGTGCCGCGCCGTGAGCGCCGGCAGCGCGAGGAACAGGGCCACGTACGCCACGGGCCGCCAGTCCGGCGCCAGGAGCGGGAGCAGCACCAGGGGCGTGATCAGGGCGATCCCCAGGAGGAGTTCGCGGTTGGGCTGCCGGTTCCACCAGGCCAGGCCGAGCGAGCGGGCCAGGAAGGCGGCCAGCGCGATCGCGGTGAGCACGCCGAGCCCGGCCGTCCACGAGAAGTCGTCGGTCTCCTCCGCGTCCGGGAACCCGTAGGAGTCCTGGGCCAGCGTCACCTTCACCAGGTACGACCCGACGGTGAATTGCAGACGCTCCGACTCCTCCCGCTCGGGATCGAGCCCTTGGGCCTGCAGCACGGTCCAGTCGCCCGGCAGCAGGCTGATCGTCCGCTGGCTCACGATGAGCGGCTTGGCGCTGGGGGCGGTGAAGTCGAGCGTCATCAGATCGCTGGGCTCGAACTGCCGCAGCAACGTCACCCGGAACTCGGCCGTGGTCAGCCCGCCGGTTGTGGTGAGGATCGGTGCCGGCCGTGTGGTCGGGGCCAGCCAGTCGCCACCCACCTTGATGGCCCCGAACCCGTCGTCGGTGAATTGCTGGATGCCGCCGGGGAAGCTGCCGCCCTGCCGCAGCGTCTCGACCAGCGGGTCGGCCCGGTTCATGCGCAGCCGGTGCGTGATGGTCACCTTCACCTGGCGCTGCCGCTCGTCGAGCCGCCCCTGGGGCACAGCGCTCAGGTCACCCGGGCCGGCCCTGGTCACCGCGACCTCGGTCGTCGCCTGCCGGGCGAGCTTCACCTGCGGGTCGCCCCGGTCCTCCAGCTCCCATGGTTCGGGCACGGCGGGACCCGCGGACCGCGTGGACAGCGGCACGGGCCTGGCCGCCACCGTGCACCAGACGATCGCTCCCGCCGAGACCATCGCGAGCCCGAACGCGATGAACATCCGGAGCTTCCCCACAAGTGGATGATTCACTCACGGAGGGAGTTGTTCTCGCCACTCCGGTCACGGTGTGGTCACACCTGACTTCTACCGAATGTCAGGAAGAAGTCAGGTGTGGTCGGTGAGTGCCTGAATCAGGCGCGCTTGGCGCGAGCCGCGGAGCGGCCACGCGTGGAGGCGTCGAGGACCACCTTGCGGATGCGCACATGGTCAGGGGTGATCTCCACGCACTCGTCCTCGCGGATGAACTCCAGCGCCTGCTCCAGCGACAGGTTGCGCGGCGGGATCACCTTCTCGGTCTCCTCGCTGGTGGAGGAGCGCATGTTGGTGAGCTTCTTCTCCTTGGTGATGTTGACGTCCATGTCGTCGGACCGGGAGTTCTCGCCGATGATCATGCCCTCGTAGACCTCGGTGGTCGGCGACACGAACAGCGTGCCGCGCTCCTGGAGGTTGAGCATGGCGAAGGCGGTCACGGGACCGGAGCGGTCGGCCACCAGGGAGCCGTTGTTGCGGGTGCGCAGCTCGCCGAACCACGGCTCGTAGGAGTCGAAGACATGGTGCACCAGGCCGGTGCCGCGCGTCTCGGTGAGGAACTCGGTGCGGAAGCCGATCAGGCCACGCGCCGGCACCACGAACTCCATCCGGATCCAGCCGGTGCCGTGGTTGGTCATGTGCTCCATGCGGCCCTTGCGGACGGCGAGCAGCTGCGTGATCGCGCCCAGGTATTCCTCCGGGCAGTCGACCGTGAGGCGCTCGACCGGCTCGTGCACCTTGCCGTCGATGATCTTGGTGACCACCTGCGGCTTGCCAACGGTCAGCTCGTAGCCCTCGCGGCGCATCTGCTCGACCAGGATGGCCAGCGCCAGCTCGCCGCGGCCCTGCACCTCCCAGGCGTCGGGCCGGTCGGTGGGGAGCACGCGCAGCGACACGTTGCCGACGAGCTCCTTCTCCAGCCGGTCCTTGACCATGCGGGCGGTGACCTTCGAGCCCTTGGACTTGCCGACCAGCGGCGAGGTGTTGGTGCCGATGGTCATCGAGATGGCGGGCTCGTCGACCGTGATGAGGGGCAGCGGGCGCGGGTCCTCGGGGTCGGCCAGCGTCTCACCGATCATGATCTCGGGAATGCCGGCGATCGCGATGATGTCGCCGGGACCGGCCTCCTCGGCCGGCTTGCGCTCCAGGGCCTCGGTCATGAGCAGCTCGGTGATCTTCACCCGCTGGATCGTGCCGTCGGTACGGCACCAGGCCACCTGCTGGCCCTTGCGCAGCACACCCTGGTGCACCCGGCAGAGCGCGATGCGGCCCAGGTAGGAGGAGGAGTCGAGGTTGGTGACGTGCGCCTGCAGCGGGGCGCTGGGGTCGTAGGTGGGCGCCGGGATCGTCGACTTGATGATGTCGAAGAGCGGCTCCAGGTCCTCGGCGTCCGGCATGCCGCCGTCCTCGGGACGGTTCAGGGAGGCGCGGCCCGCCTTGGCGGAGGCGTAGACGATCGGGAAGTCGATCTGCTCCTCGGTCGCGTCGAGGTCCATGAAGAGCTCGTAGACCTCGTCCACGACCTCCTTGATGCGCGCGTCGGGCCGGTCGACCTTGTTGATGCAGAGGATGACCGGCATCTTGGCGCCGAACGCCTTGCGCAGCACGAAGCGGGTCTGCGGCAGCGGCCCCTCCGACGCGTCGACCAGCAGCACGACACCGTCGACCATCGACAGGCCGCGCTCGACCTCGCCGCCGAAGTCGGCGTGGCCAGGGGTGTCGATGATGTTGAGGGTCATGCCGCCGTGACTCACGGCGGTGTTCTTCGCGAGAATGGTGATGCCCTTCTCGCGCTCGAGGTCGTTGGAGTCCATGACGCGGTCGTCGACATCCTGGTTGGCGCGGAACGCCCCGGACTGCCAGAGCATGGCGTCGACCAACGTGGTCTTGCCATGGTCGACGTGCGCGATGATCGCGATGTTCCGCAGGTCGTCGCGGCTGTTCAAAGGCATGATGACGTCTCGCTCTGTGATCGTGGGGTCGGCCACGCGAAGTCGCGGCCTTATAAGTCTAGTTGATCCCCTCTGATGGCAGGAGCGGGACGAGATGCCGCCTGGCGTAGGCACGGGCTTCGTCGTCGCTGTCCAGCGGAATCGCACTGTCCGGAGTGAGCACGAACGACAGCGCGATGCGGATGAACATCTCGGCCACGGCCTCGGCGTCCGGGGCGTCTGAGGCATTGAGATGGCCGGCGAGATACGCCCTGGCGGCCGCGAGGTAGGGGCCCGCCTGCACAGTAAGGTGCGGCAGGATCATGTCGGGCTCGGTCGCCAGCAGCCTGCTCAGCAGCGGATGCCCCCGCACCAGGCGCAGCGTGACCGCGAACCCCTCCGTCACCCGGTCGGCCATGGTCGGCAGCGGCCCGACCTCCTGCTCGAACGCCCGCAGGAACCGGTGGAGCTCGCGCAGCATCACGCCCTGGATCAGGTCGCTCCTGCGGGCGAAGCGCCGGTAGACGGTGATCCGCGACAGGCCCGCCTGCCGGGCGACGTCGTCGACGGTCAGGCGGCGCAGGCCGTGCTCCAGCATCCGCGCGTAGGCCGCGTCGAGGATGCGCCCAGCCGTGGTCGGCTCGCCGGAGTCGTCCTGCATGGATCAAGACTATGGGCGGCTCGCCGGGCACCGGACGTACATAGCGGGTTGCACATTTCTACGCATGTCCCGGCCGGTGCCGGATGCCTACATTGGCGGCATGACCTGGACAGAGCTGGTGCTGGGCGCCTCTCCCGTACAGGGCGACCAGCCCGCGGTCAGTGACGTCAGAACCGGCGAGGTGCTGTCCTACAACGCGTTCGCGCGGAAGGTCACGCACGCGGCGGCGGGGCTGCGCCGTCACGGTCTGCGCTACGGCGACCGCGTGATCGTCGACATGCCGCTCGGGGTGGGATTCGCCATCGCCGTCCACTCCGTCGCCTGGTCCGGGGGAGTGGCGGTGCTCGGAGACTCCGGGACCGCCCGCATGATGATCGCCCAGCGCGGCTACGACCCGCTCGCGGTGGATGTTCAGAAGGTCTTCACCTTCGAGCCGACGCCGGGGGAGCTCCCGTTCAGCGACCTGCTGGGTGAGCGTTCGGTCCAGTTCGGGCCGCTGGCCGGCCCCGCGCTGAGCGTCGGCGGCGAATACGTCTACGACCACGACGAGCTGGCGTCGGACCTGCGCAGTCTGTCGTCCCGGCTGCTGGTCAACGAGGACGACGTCGTGCTCGCCGCGGTCAGCGATCCGCTCAAGGGGCTGCGGGTGCTCGATCTGGCGTTGATGTCGGGCGCCCACGTGGTCATCGCGCACGAGCCGAGCCTGATCGGCTGCCGCGTGCTCGCGCACGTGCACGCGGCCACCCTGGTGATCGCGCCGAACGAGGTGGTCAGACGCCTGCTCGGCGATCCGACGTTGCGCGTTGTGGACGAAAGGGCCGTCGTCAGCTCGCTCAGCCGGTGAAAAGTGCGACACTGTGGGAGAGTGTGATCCTTCCGCGACGCAGGGTAACCACAATGTCCGAGCCCCCCAGGCACAATCTTCCGGCCGAGCCCAACAGGTTCGTCGGTCGCGAGCGCGACGTCGACGACCTGTGCGGGCTGCTGGGTGAGACGCGCGTGGTCACGTTGTGCGGGGTCGGCGGCATCGGCAAGACCCGCCTGGCGCTGCGGGTCGCCGCGCGTCTGGTGCCCTCCTATCCGGGCGGCGTGTGGCTGGTCGAGCTGGCCAGGCTCACCCGGGGCGAGCTGATCCTGCAGGAGATCGGCCGGGCCGTCGGCATCCACGAGGAAGGCGCCCGCCCGCTGCTCGACACGGTGGCGGCCCGGCTGCGCGACACGCCCGCCCTGCTGCTGCTGGACAACTGCGAGCACCTGGTCGACCAGTGCGCCGAAGTGGCCGCCGAGCTCATCGCGGCGTGCCGGGGCCTCGGCATCCTGGCCACCAGCCGCGAGCCGCTGCGCATCGCCAGTGAGCTGGTCTGGCGGGTGCCGCCGCTCGACCTGCCCGACGAGCGGCATCCCGACGCCGAGTCCGTGCTGCTCTTCGTCGACCGCGCCACCGCCGCGGGCACCAGACTGAGCCCGGCGAGCCTGGACGATGTCGTACGACTGTGCCGGGCGCTCGACGGGCTGCCGCTCGCCCTGGAGCTGGCCGCGGCCCGCACCAGCCTGCTCAGTCCCGGCCAGATCGTCGATCGGATCGACGGCCGTTTCTCGCTGCTGACCACCGGCGGCCGCACCGCTCCGCCCAGGCAGCGCACACTGCTGGCCGCGGTTGAATGGAGCTACGACCTGCTGTCGGCCAAGGAACAGGTGCTCCTGCGCAGGCTGTCGGTGTTCGCCGGGTCCTTCGACCTCGAACTCGCCGAGCAGATCTGCGCCGACCGGCCCATCTCCGAGGCGGAGATCGTCGACCTGCTCGGCGCCCTGGTCGACAAGTCCCTCGTGCTGTGCGACGAGGAGCGCAGGCGCTACCGGCTGCTGGAGACCATCAAGCACTACGCGGCCGAGCGGCTGGCGGAGGCGGCCGAGCGCGAGGTGCTGCGCGACCGGCACCTGGAGGTGCTGTGCGAGCTCCAGCTGCGCCACTTCGGCACCGAGATGGTCGAGCCCGACCTGCCGTGGCCGGTGCGGCTGGCCGCGCTGGAGGCCAGCCGGAGCCTGGTGGACGACCAGCGGGCCGCGCTCGACTGGGCGATCGAGTCCGGCAACGCGCCGCTGGGCCTGCGCCTGTGCGCCTACAGCACCAGCCTGCTCCCGGTCAGCAGCGCCAATCCGGCCGAGATCGTCGGCTGGGTGGAGCGGCTGCTGGCCCTCGACCTGACCCAGGTGTCCGACGAGCAGATCGCGCATGCCCACGCGTACCTGGCCTATGGGCTGGAGGGTCGCGACGAGCTGGCCCGCTCGCTGGAGTACGCCATGGCGAGCCTGGCGGGCCTGGGCGCCGACAACGTCTTCCCCAGCTGTGTCATGCACAGCCTGACGGTCGTGGTGCTGTTGCGCATGGGACGAGGTGACGAGGCGCTGCACCACGCCGAGACCGGCCTGGCCCTGGCCACCGCCTCCGGCGACCAGTGGAACCAGGCGGCCGGGCTGGCCGGGCTGTCGGCGGTCGCGCTCACCCGCGGCCGGCTGCGCGAGGCCCAGTGTCACGGCGAGGAGGCCCTGGCCAAGGCCCGCCAGCACGGGCACCGCTGGCTGCTGGCCAGGACCGCGACCCAGCTCGGCGCGGTCGCCGAGGCGCGCGGCGACCTGGTGAAGGCGATGGCCCAGTACGAGCTGGCGGTCCCGTGGCTGGAGGAGCTCAATGGCACCATCGAGCTGGCCCGCTGCCTGGCCAGGATCGGCCGGGTCGCGGCGCTGCTGCACGAGTTCGAGGTGGCCAGGGAGCGGCTGGCCGCGAGCCTGAAGCTGAGCAGGCTGACCGGGCAGCGCCAGAGCGTGGCCCGCTGCCTGGTGAGCCTGTCGGTGCTGGCGGAGACCGAAGGGGACCTGGAGAGCTCCGTACTTGCCGCCGCCTCGGCCACCGCGCTGCGCGAGTCGATGGGCCAGCACTCCGCCACGATCCGCATCGAGGAGCTGCTCACCCGCGCCCGCGCCAAGCTCGGCGAGGGCCGCACCGCGACGCTCTGGTCGCGGGGCAGGACGATGAGCCCCGACGACGCCGCCCGCCAGGTCCTCGCGGGCGAGCGGCCGGTCCCGGCCGGTCCGGTGGCGACCGAGCCCGTCAGGCACTCGCTGCTGACCGCCCGGGAGCAGGAGATCGCGGCCCTGCTGACCAGGGGCCTGTCCAACCGGGCCATCGCCGAGGAGCTCGTCATCAGCCCCGCGACCGTGGCCAGGCACATCGCCAACATCATGGAGAAGCTTGGCTACACCTCGCGCGCTCAGATCGCGGTGTGGGCGGCCGAGCAGCCGCGCGGTTCTGCATAGCGATCTGCATATTCCGCCCCATGTGTGCATGAGATGCCCTCCATAGCGTGGGCGCCATGGAGGAGCGCATCGTGATGGTGGACTCTGGCACCGGCCTGTGTCTCACCGAGGGGCAGCTGGACGAGAGGTCGGCCGCCGCGACCGTCCAGCTGCGACGCCGGGGCGTGCGCGCGGGCGACACGGTGCTCATCTGCCTGACCGTCGGTCCCGACCTGCTGGTGGCCACCGACGCGGTGATAGCCGTCGGCGGGATCGTCTGGCCGGTCCCACCGGAGCTCGACGAGGGCAAACTGCGGGATCGGATCATGGCCAGCCGGGCCCGCCTGATGATCTCCGACCTGCCGCGGGCGATGAACGCGGCGAGAGAGTCACGCGTACGCATGGTGGTGAGCGTCGCGGAGCTACATTCGTATCCGGTCAGTCGCGAACTCTGCACGGAAAGTGATCCCACCGGGCGGCGAACCAAGGGAGACTGTGAGGGAGTGTGATCCTCCCGCCAACACTTGGACCTCCGCCATGACTCCGCAAGTCCAGCACAACCTCCCCGCCGAACCCAACCGTTTCGTCGGACGGGCGCGCGACGTGGCCGAGCTGTGCGCGCTGGTCCGCGGTGAGCGCGTGGTCACGCTCAGCGGAGTGGGCGGCATCGGCAAGACCCGCCTGTCGCTGCGGGTGGCGGCCAGCGCCCTGTCCGGCTTCGCCGACGGCGTGTGGCTGGTCCAGCTCGCCCGCGTCAGCGACCCCGAGCTGATCGTGAAGGAGATGGCCGACGTGCTCGGCGTCCGCGAGGAAGGCTCCGAGCGGCTGCTCGACGGGCTGCGGATCCGGCTGCGCGGCACCAGGACGCTGCTCCTGCTCGACAACTGCGAGCACCTCGTCGAGCCGTGCGCCGAATTGGTCGCCGGCCTGCTCGCCGACTGCCCCGAGCTGAGATTCCTGCTCACCAGCCGCGAGCCGCTGCGCATCCCCGGCGAGCTGATCTGGCGGGTGCCGCCGCTCGACCTGCCCGACGAGCGGCATCCCGACGCCGAGTCCGTGCTGTTCTTCGTCGAGCGGGCGGCCGCGGCCGGGGCCCGCGCCGTGACCGACAGCATGCCCGACGTCATCCGGCTGTGCCGGGCGCTCGACGGGCTGCCGCTCGCCCTTGAGCTGGCCGCGGCCCGCAGCAGCCTGCTCAGCCCGGGGCGCATCGCCGACCGGATCGGCGACCGGTTCAAGCTGCTGACCACCGGCGACCGCACCGCCCACGCCCGCCAGCGCACGCTGCTGGCCACGGTCGAGTGGAGTCACGACCTGCTCGCCCGCAAGGAGCGGGTGCTGCTGCGGCGGCTGTCGGTGTTCGCCGGGCGGTTCGATCTCGACCTGGCCGAGCAGGTGTGCGCCGACGGTGACCTGCTGCGCCGCGGCGAGGTGCTCGACGTGCTCAGCGGCCTGGTCGACAAGTCGCTGGTGCTCCACCATGGCGACGGCGGCCGCTACCACCTGCTGGACACCATCAGGCACTACGCCGCCGAGCGATTGTGCGAGGCGGGCGAGGAAGCGCGGCTGCGCGGCGGCCACCTCAAGGTGATCTGCGCCGAGATGGAGCGCTGCAACGAGGCCGGTTCGCTCCACCGCCGGTTGTCGTGGCCGGCCCGCGCCGTCCACTTCGCCAGGGGGCGCCGCCTGCTCGACGACTGCCGGGCGGCGATCGACTGGGCCGTCGAGTCCGGCGGCGCCGAGCTGGGGCTGCGCCTGGCCCACGCGGCGCTGACCATCCTCGCGGTGCGCGGCGATCTGCGGGAGAGCGTCGGCTGGTACGAACGGCTGCTCGGCCTCGACCTGTCGGGCGTGCCCGACCAGCTGATCGGCGTGGCCAAGGGCGGCCTCGCCTACGGGCTCGAAACGCGCGACGAACTCGACCGGGCCGCGGCGCTCATCGAGGAGAGCATCGAGGAGCAGCGGCGCCACCCCTATACGCACTGGCTCGGCGTCACCTACGGCGTGGCCCTGACCGTCTTCTTCCGCACCGGCCAGACCGGCACGGCCCTGCGCCACCTGCGCGAGCTCGAAGTGGCGGCCGCCGAGCACGACGACCTGTTCAACCTGACGACCGCCCGCATCGCCCGGCTCAACCTGGCGCTCTTCCAGGGACAACCGCGTCAGGCGCAGCGGTTCGGCGAGGAGGCGCTGGCCCTGGCCATGGAGACCGGCCACCACTGGACCCTGGCCAGGGCCCTGACCCACCTGGGCGCGGTGGCCGAGGCCAGGGGCGACCTGGCGGCCGCCATGCGGCACCACACGGCCGCGCTGCCCATCCTCGAGGAGCTCGACAACCGGGTCGAGCTGGCCCGCTGCCAGGCCAAGGTCGGCAGGGTGGCGGCCAGACTGCACGACTTCCCCGCCGCCCGGCGCAGCCTGGCCGCCAGCCTGGTGCTGAGCACGCAGACCGGCCGGCGCAGCGGCGTCGTCCGCGCGCTGGTCGCCCTGTCCGTACTGGCGCAGGCCGAGGGCGATCTCGACGGGGCGGTCGTCGCGGCCGCGGCGGCGAGCGCGCTGCGCGAGTCGATCGGCCAGCACGACGCCCCGGCCCGCACCCAGGAGCTGCTCTCGCTCGCCCGCGACAAGCTCGGCGAGGGCCGGGTGGCGCTGCTCTGGGCCAGCGGCATCGCGCAGGATCCCGGCGCGGTGGCCCGGCGGATCCTCGACCAGAAGGCCGACGCCGGAGACGTGCACGAGCCCGCCGCCCTGCTCCCGTCCCTGCCCGCCACGCTGTTCGTGTCCTCGTCGGGCCCGGCCGCCCGCGAGCCGCGCTACGCGACGCTGACGGCGCGCGAGCGGGAGATCGCCGGGCTGCTCACCGAGGGCCTGAGCAACCGGGCCGTCGCGGCGCAACTGGTGATCAGTCCGGCCACGGTGGCCAGGCACGTGGCCAACATCATGGAGAAGCTGGGCTTCGGCTCGCGCGCCCAGATCGCGGTATGGGCGGCCGAGCACGGCCTCGACAACCGGTGACCATGAGCGCCGTATGGGCGGCCGAACATGGCCTCGGCAACCGGTGACCATAAGCTCGGAAACATGGCGCTCGCTCCCAACTTCCCGGTCATGCTCCGCACCGAGGACGGCGTCCGCATTGACGCCGCGCACACCCCGTCCACCCGCTCCGGCCTCGGCATCGTGGTGGCGCACGGGTTCACCGGCTCATGGCGCGACCCGGCCACGCGGCGCATCGCGCACGTGCTGAGCGGCTACGGCGGCGTGGTCGCGTTCGACTTCCGGGGGCACGGCCGTTCCGGTGGTGAGTCGACCGTGGGTGACAAGGAGATCCTCGATGTCGACGCCGCCGTACGGCACGCGCGGGTGATCGGCTATTCCAAGGTCGCCGTGGTCGGCTTCTCCATGGGCGCCGCCGTGGCCGTACGCCACGCGGGACTGCTCGGTGGCATCGACGCGGTGGTGTCGGTGAGCGGCCCGGCCCGCTGGCACTACCGCGGCACCAAGCCGATGCGTCAGGTGCACTGGGCCATCGAGCGGCCGATCGGCAGGTGGGCGGCCAGGGTGGCCAAGCGCACCAAGATCGCTCGCGGCGAGTGGGACCCGATCCCGGTGCCGCCCCACGAGGCCGCCGCGCTGATCTCTCCGACGCCGCTGCTGATCGTCCACGGCGACGCCGACGGGTTCTTCCCGCTGGAGCACGCGCACCAGCTCTACGAGGGCGCCCGCGAGCCCAAGAAGCTCTGGATCGAGCGCGGCTACGGTCACGCGGAGTCCGCGGCGACCCCGGAACTCATCCGCCGAATCGGAAAGTGGATCAGTACGAACCTTTTCTGAGTAATAGACGTCTATCTAGGGCGTAAGGAAGAAATCCGCCGGGAGAAAGTCCTACGGGAAGGAAACCGTCGAGGCGGTGGACGTAGGACATACTTCGTGGAGTAGCGGAGACCACACCAAGCGTTGCGGGGGCGCGCTGGGTGCGGGGCGCCGTGAGAAGGGCTCCGGTACGTCGTACCGGAGCCCTGTTCCTTAACCCAGGCGGGCGATCGTCTTGTATTCCAGGTAGCTGCTGAGGCCCTCGGGGCCCAGTTCGCGGCCCACGCCGCTGGCCTTGTAGCCGCCGAAGGGCGCGTTCGACTCCAGCATGAAGCAGTTGATCCCGTAGGTGCCCGTGCGGACCTGGCGGGCCACCTCCATGCCGTGGTCGGCGTCGGCCGTCCAGACCGTACCGGCCAGGCCGTAGTCGCTGTCGTTGGCGATGCGGATCGCGTCCGCCTCGTCCTCGTACGGGATCACCGACAGCACCGGGCCGAAGATCTCCTCGCGGGCGATGCGCATCTCGTTGGTGACGCCCGCGAAGACGGTCGGGGCGACGTACCAGCCGCGGTCCATCGGCCGGTCCAGGCCGCCGACGACGACCTTGGCGCCCTCGTCCATGCCGGCCTGGATGTAGCCCTCGACGCGGTCCTGCTGCCGCTTGGCGACCAGCGGGCCGATGCCGGTGCCGGGGTCGGCGGGGTCGCCGACGGGCTGGGAGGTGACCATGTTCGCGACCGCGTCCACGACCTCGTCGTAGCGGGTCCGTGAGGCCAGGATGCGGGTCTGGGCGACGCACGCCTGGCCGTTGTTCATCAGCGAGGCGATGGCCAGCATGCCCATGCTGGAGGGCAGGTCGGCGTCGTCGAGGATGATCGCCGCCGACTTGCCGCCGAGCTCCAGGCTGACCCGCTTGAGCTGCTCGCCGCAGATGGCGGCGATGCGGCGGCCCGCGGCGGTCGAGCCGGTGAAGGCCACCTTGTCCACGCCCGGGTGGGAGACCAGGTGCTCGCCGGCCTCGCGGCCCGCGGGCACGATGTTGAGCACGCCGGCCGGGATTCCGGCCTCAATGACCATCTCGGCCAGCAGGTACGCGTCGAGCGGCGTCTCCGGCGCGGGCTTGAGCACGATCGCGCAGCCGGCCAGCAGCGCGGGCGCGATCTTGGACATGGCGACGAACTGCGGGACGTTCCACGGCACGATGGCCGCCACCACGCCCACCGGCTCCCGCCGCACGGTCGTCGGCCCGAACAGGCCGGGCCGCTGCTCCTCCTGGGCGAAGGTCTTGCCGTAGTCGGCGTAGTACTGCAGCATGCCGAGCGGCTGGGGCGCCTGCGCCAGGTTGGAGAAGGTGATCGGTGAGCCCATCTCCTCGGTGATGAGCGCGGCCATCTCGCCCTGACGGGCGGCGTAGATCTCGGCCAGCCTGCCGATCACCTCGGCCCGCTCGGCGAACGTCATGCGCGGCCACGGACCGTGGTCGAACGCCTGCCGCGCCGCGGCCACCGCGCGGTCCATGTCCTCGGGCGTGCCGTCGGGCACGCGGCCCACGACCTCTTCGGTGTGGGGGGAGATGACGTCGATGGTGCCGGTCCCGGCCGGGGCCACCCATTCGCCCCCGATGAACAGCGTGTCGTGCTGGCGCATGTCGTGAGCCTCCTGCTTGACCGAATGCTTGCTTGGCTACGGTGCTCCTCAAGGTGACCGAACCATGTTCTGTCCACGCGCGCAAGAGGGGTCCGGCACGCGCGTACGCGTACCGGACCCCTCCGGTCGATCAGCCGAGCAGGTGCCGCAAGGACCGCTTGACCAGGTCCGTGCGCATGGCCTGGGTCGTCAGGCTCTCCACGCCGAAGCCGAGGTAGACGGTGTCCTTGGTGGCGATGCCGCCGCCCTCCTCGAACACCTGGTCCGTGCGGGCCCAGGTGTTGATCGAGGGCGAGGTGCCCTCAGGAGGCGCCGCCGCGCTCCAGCCGCCCAGGTCGCTCTCGAACGAGGTCTGCTCCGCCGTCGCGCCGTTCAGCGTCACGGTGAAGTCGTCGAGGAAGACGCCCGCGCCCTGGGTGCTCCAGTCGCTGATGTACGAGACGGACAGCTCCACCTTCTTACCCGCGTACGGGGTCAGGTCGACCTTCCACTGCTGCCAGCCGGCCGAGTTGCCCGAGGCCGCGTTCCACGAGCCGGAGGTGCCGGTCGGCTCGCAGTTGGCGCCCTGGTAGCGCTGGGTGAACGGATGGAGCGCGCGCCAGCCCTCGCCGCCGCTGGGCGGGTCACAGCTGCTGCCCGTGCTCTGTGAGGTGTGACCGTTGACGTCCGGCAGGGTCGTCCAGTCGTCGCCGCCCACGGTGTGCGCCTCGACGGTCAGGAAGTCCCAGTCGGCCTCGGTGTCGTACGAGGTCCAGAACGACAGGTCGCCGCTGGTCTTGCCGGTCAGGTCGACGGTCTTGGTCAGCCGCTTCCAGGAGGCGTCGGCGATGCCGCTGTAGACGTCCCAGGAACCGGTGTGCGGGTCGAACGGTCCGCCGGGCCGTGCCCACTTGACCGGCGCGGAGCTGGCGAACTGCGGGAACTGGGCGGCCGGCAGGATCGCCGAGGTCGCCACGAACGAGTTGGTGTGGCTCGGCTCCAGCGTGCCGGCGAAGCCCTTGAACCGGCCGCTCACGCCCTGCAGCGCGTACGGGAGGCCCGTGTCGGGGTTGATGCCCGAGTCGTCGAAGAAGACGTAGGCGCCCAGCCAGTACTGCTGGAAGTCGTTGAACACCTGGATGCACGGCGGGTCGTTGGGGGTCGCGCATTCGGGCTGGGCCGGCTGGTCGGGCTGGTAGTAATAGGCGCCGTTGTTGTTGGCCGCGTATGACGGGTACTTGCCCGAGTGCAGGAGCTTGCCGCCCTCGTTCAGGTAGTCGCGCACGGCCAGCTCGGTGTCGACGCCGCCCTTGGAGGTGGTGCCGGCCACCTGGCCGACCGATCTCGGGATGATGTCGTCGCCCGTCTCCCAGACCACCGCCTTGTAGTGGCTGAGCACGCCGAGCGCGTGCGGAGCCTTGCGGCCCATCTTGTCCATGTCATAGACGTCGGAGCTGTAACCGGCCTCGTCGAGCGCCTTGACGTAGTCGTCGGCGTACTTGGCCTCGGTCACGCCCTGGACGGGGCTGAGGCCCGTGACGTCCTCGGTGGCCAGCACCAGCACCTTGCCGCCGATGTCACTGGCGACCTGGTAGGTGAAGTCTCCGCTCTTCCTGCCGATCGAGCTGAACCAGACCTTGACCTTGTCCCCGGGCCTGGTGCCGGTGATCTTGCCGCGCATCCAGTGGTAGTAGGTGTCGTAGCCCTTGCCGTAGCGCTCGCCGCCCCGCCACTCGCCGGTCAGTACGGTCTTGGTCCGGCCGCCGTTGACCTGGTAGTTCAGGAAGATCGGGCCGAGCTTGCGCTTGGCGTCGACCTGGACCACCTGGTCCCGGCCGTAGCTGACCTCGAACGGGTCGAGCACGAAGTCGGCCGTTGCGTTGCCGAGGTGGTTGACCGGCTCGGACCAGTTGGTGGCCGACTTGGCCACGTCCAGGGCAAACGGGATGTTCTTCTCGAACTCCGCCTGGACCAGCGCCTCGTCGTCGGGGAAGACGAACCCGCAGCCGTCACAGCCCTCGTCGAGCTCCGGCGTCCAGGCCAGCGTGCCGTACGAGGCGTGGGCGTGGTCGGTCGTCTCGCCGTTGGTGGTGTAGAGCTCCGCCGACAGGTCCGGGTCGAAGCCCGGGATCGCCGGCTTGGCGTCGTTCCCGGAGATGGCCTCGTAGATCGGGTTGTCCGCGGTCTTGGTGGCGACCTGCCAGCCGATCGGATAGAGCAGCAGCGGGCCGAAGGAGTGGTAGTTCACCTGGCCCTTGAACCGGATCCGCTTGAGCAGCCCGTCGAGCGCCCTGGTCTCGGGCTCGCTGGCGGGCGCCGCGCCGCGGTAGGTCTCGCTGCTCGGGATCGACGAGGAGCCCTCCTCGTCGTAGTGGAAGTTGGTGGGGTAGTTGCGGTTCGGGTCGACGCCGTCGCCGGTGGTGATCCGCCCGTCGCCGTCGTTGTCACGCAGATTCTTGCGCCACAGACGGTTGCCCTCGGTGAAGGTGAAGTCGTAGCCGTCGGGGTTGGCGACCGGCACGAACCAGAGCTCGGTCCTGTTCAGCAGGTCCTTGAGCGCGGCCTGGTTGGCGATCACGTGCTTCAGCAACCGCATGTCGACCTCGGTGGAGATCCACTCGCGGGCGTGCTGCGTCGCCGAGTACAGCGTCGCCGGCTTGATGCCGTCGGGCAGCACCCTGGCCAGGGCGGTGACCTTGACGGCGAGGATGTCCTGGCCCTTCAGCGTCTTGCCGAGGGACTCGATCTTCACTATGTCCTTGTTCGCGTTGGCGATGGCCTTGAGCTGGTCGGCGATGCCGCCCGGCTCGGAGTAGGACTTCCAGACGGTGTAGCCGCCGGTGGCCTGCGCCTTGGCGGCCTCCAACTGGGTCTGGCCCTGCGGGTTGCGTACGGGCTCCGGCTTGTAGCCGAGTTTGCGCAGGCCGTCGAGGTCGGTCTGGGCGGCGGTCACCTCGACGTGCTCCTTGCCGCCCTTGGTGTCCTGCTGGACGACGTCGAAGCCCTTCTCCTTGAGGGCCTGCCCGGTGCCGGGCGTGCTCTCCAGTTGGTAGAGCTCGATCCTGTCGCGGGGTGGTAGGGGGTCCACCGACGCCTGGGCCTCCAGGGCGACGAGGGACGTGCCGAGGCCGAGGACGACGGCGGTGGACAGGGTCAGTAATCGAGACACGAGGTCTGCCCCTTCGCAGAGACGAGTTTCGTCGCCATCTCAGACCGATACGTCGCGCTCGGCAAGGCCCAATCTTTATGCCTGCCTTAGATCGGACAATCTTCAGATAATTCGCCAAAGGGGCGCGACTTGCCGTGTTCAGGTGACAATATTCAAGATCATCTTCTATAGTTTCGGTCCGTCGATGAGGGGAGGACGGACGTGAAAATCAGTCGCTTCGCCCTATTCGCCATCGTCCTGGTGGGGCTGTTCGCGTTCCCTCTCCCGGTCTCCGCGGCTCCCAACCCGGCCGAGTTGCGCAAGCTGACCAAGCAGGCGTCCCAGCTCAACGACCTCTATCGCGGCCAGATCCAGAGCCTGGAGGAAGTACGGATCCAGGCCAAGAAGGCCACCGACAACTCCGGCGACCTGGAAGCCCGGCTCGCCAGCGCCAAGGCCGAAGTGACCTCGATCGCCCAGAGCACCTACATCGCGGGCCCGCTCGACGGCGTCCAGTTGATCGCCCCGGGCGTCGACCCCACTGTCGCGCTCGGCCAGGCGGCGAACATGACCTATCTGGCCAACGAGCGCATCAGCAAGGTGCAGAGCATCCAGGCGTTGATCGACAAGGCGGCGGACGCCAAGCGGACCGCCGCCGAAAAGATCGACAAGCTGAAAAAAGAGATCAAGACCATGCAGGGCAAGCGCCGCGAGATCGAGCGGCTCCTCGCCAAGTACGGTTTCCAGCAGCCGGGCGGCTCCTCGGGGCTCACGCCGCGCATGATCGCGGTGCGCGCCGAGATCATGCGGAACTTCCCCATGCCGTACGGGGTGGGCTGCCTGCGGCCTGGTGACCCCGGTGAGCACGGCAAGGGGCGGGCCTGCGACTTCATGATGTCGAGCGGCGGGCGGGCGGCCTCGGGGGCCGACGGCGACCGGGGTGACGCGCTGGCCGAGTGGCTGATCAAGAACGGGCCCCGGATCGGGGTGATGTACATCATCTGGAAGCAGCGGTATTACGACATTCGGTCGGGGGGTGGTTGGGACCCGATGTCGGATCGGGGTGGGGTCACCGCCAACCACTACGACCATGTGCATGTGTCGGTGTTCTAGCGGCTGTGCGGAACGACGGTCCGTTGTGGTTGGGTCCCTACAGGGAGATACCCCCTCCGGGGGAGCGGGAGAAGGCTGCGATGAGGTCGCGGAGCCAGGCGTATGACGCCTTTGGCGTGCGGTGCTGGGTGGTGAAGTCCACGTGGACCAGGCCGAAGCGCTGGTGGTAGCCCTCGGCCCACTCGAAGTTGTCCAGCAGTGACCAGACGAAGTAGCCCCGGACGTCGACGCCCTCCGCCGCCGCCTGTTCCACCGCTCTGATGTGGCCGTCCAGGAAGGCGATGCGGCCCTGGTCGTCGATCGTGCCGTCCGGGCCGGGGACATCCTCCTGGGAGCAGCCGTTCTCCGTTACGTACACCGGCGGCAGCGCGGAGCCGTACCTGGTGCGCAGGCCCGTCAGGAGTTCGCGCAGGCCGTCGGGGACGACCGGCCAGCCGAAGGCGGTGGTGGGGTAGCCGGTGATGCCGTGGTCGGTGAAGGGCAGGCCGTCGTCCGTGGGCGCGCCGATGCGGGTGGGGTTGTAGTAGTTGATGCCCAGGCCGTCCAGGGGCGCGGAGATGACGGCCAGGTCGCCGTCGCGGACCACGTCCATGGCGCCGATGGCCTTCAGGTCCGGATACTCGCCCAGCAGGATCGGGTCGTTGAACAGGCGGTTGTGCAGCGTGTCGTACGCGTCGGCCGCCGCCAGGTCCGCGGCCTCCTCCGAGACGGGCCAGACCGGGGTGCAGTTGTTCGTGATCAGCACCTGCCGCGCCCCGGCCGCGCGCAGCGCCTGTACGGCCAGGCCGTGGCCGAGCAACTGGTGGTGGGCGACGGGCAGGGCGTCGAACAGCAGGGCCTGGCCGGGGGCGTGGACGCCCATGCCGTACCCGAAGGCCATGTGCACGAACGGCTCGTTCAGCGTGATCCACATGGGCACCCGGTCGGCGAGGCGCTCGGCCACTATCGCCGCGTATTCGGCGAAGTAGTAGGAAATATCGCGGTTCATCCACCCGCCCATGTCCTGCAGCGCCTGCGGCAGGTCCCAGTGGAACAGGGTCGGCACCGGCGCGATCCCCGCCGCCAGCAGGCCGTCGACCAGTCGGTCGTAGAAGTCGAGGCCCCTCGGCTCCACCCGGCCCGTGCCCAGCGGAAGCACGCGGGGCCAGGCGATCGAGAAGCGGTAGGCGTTGACGCCCAGGCCGGCCATGAGCGCGAGGTCCTCGGGCCAGCGGTGGTAGTGGTCGCACGCGACGTCCCCGGTGTGCCCGTCCCGGATGCGGCCCGGCTCGTGGGCGAAGGTGTCCCAGACGGAGACGCCCCTGCCGTCATCCTTGACGGCGCCCTCGATCTGGTAGGCGGCTGTGGCCGTACCCCATAGGAACATGCGCACTCCTAAGCGATCATCCGAGTGGGACTCATGTTAACTCGCGGAGGCTCGGGGGAGCCTACCTGGCGGTAATACGCCAAGATGGGGGGCATGACGAGTACCCTGCGCCGGCGTCCAGCCCAACGCCGCAGCGTGGAGCGAGTCGAACGGATGCTCGACGAGTGCGCACATTTGCTCGACGAGGTCGGTTACGAGGCACTGACCACCAAAGAGGTCGCGCGCCGGGCCGAGGTGCCGATAGGCACGTTCTACCAATTCTTCTCCGACAAGCAGGGTCTGGTGCGAGCGCTGGCCCTGCGCAACCTCGATGCCTTCCTGCAGCGCATCACCGAGCGGCTCACGGAGCGGATCGCCGAGTCCGGTCTCGACCACTGGACCGACCTGGTCGACCTGGCCATCGACGAGTTCGTGGTGATGAAGCGGACCACTCCGGGATTCGCGGTGGTCGACTTCGGGGAGGTGCTGACGGCGCCGGGCGGGCCGGCGCTCAAGGGCACCGACCGGATGCTCGACGCCGCCCTGGAGAACAACGTCGTGGTCGCCGACCGGCTGCGAGCCCTCACGGTCGACCTGCTCGACGCTCCTGTCGGGCCGGGGCTCGACCGCGCCCTGCTGGTGGCGGTCGAGGCCACGGACGCGGTGCTCAAGCTGGCCTTCCGGGTGCGTCCCGACGGTGATTCCGACCTGATCGCCGAGTGCAAGCAGCTGGTCCACCGCTACCTGGCCGACCACCTGCCCTGACGGTCCATCTGTCGCTGACGGACCGCCTGCTTCTGTGTCTGCGGCACTTCGCGGGAGCGCTCCCGCAACGCGCCGGTCCGCGGTGCCGGTCTCAGCACGCCGCGTCCAGCCGGGCGCGTAGCTCGTCGTCCAGCCGTACGTCCGCCGCGCCCAGAGCCTCCTCAAGCTGGGCCATCGTGGAGACGCCGACGATCGGGACGTGCCCGTCGGCCAGCAGCCAGGCCAGCACCACCTGGTTGGGCGTCGCCCCCACCTCCGCCGCCACCGCACGCAGGACCGCGAGCCGCCGGGTCGTACCCGGATGCTGGTAAATGTCGGGGATCGGGCGGTCGGGCCGTGTGTAGGCGCCCGCCATCAGCGTGTTGTACGCCCACAGCGTCACGTCGGGCTCGGCGCGTACATACTCCAGCGTCTCGTCCGTCGCCAGCGCGTGGCCCGACTCGGCCAGCCGCGTGAGCGGTCGCGGGCGCAGGTAGGTGTGCCGGAGCTGCAGGCATGTGTACGGCAGCCAGCCCCGCGCCGCCGACAGGTTCCTGGCCCGCTCGGCCCGCCAGGTGGCCAGGTTGCTGGCCCCCACGCTGCGGATCCTGCCCTGCCGGGCCAGGTCGTCGAATGCCCCCAGAGTCTCCTCCAGGGGTACGGAGCGGTCCTCGATGTGCGACCAATACACATCGATGTAGTCCGTCCGCAATCTCCGCAGGCTGCCCTCGATCGCCTTGCCGATGGAGGCGGCGGACAGTCCCTCCGCCGAGGCGAGCGTGTCGTCGCCGGGTACGGTGGGCCGGGCGCCGGTTTTCGTGCTCAGGAAGATCCGGTCCCGGTTGCCGCGCGCCGCGAGCCAGGAGCCGATGGCCAGCTCGCTCTCGTCGCCCGTGCACCCCGGCACCCAGAACGGATAGTTGTTGGCCGTGTCCAGCATGGTGCCCCCGGCCTCGACGAACCGGTCCAGAATGGCGAAGGTGTCCTTCTCGTCGACCGCGGTGCCGAACGGGATCGTGCCCAGTGCGATGTTCATGGCCGTGATCGTGAAAGCTGGAGTGCGCTCCATGTCAAGCCGGCCTCTGCTGAGAAGTGGTTGACCTGGAGTCGGCTCCAGGTGCGATGCTTCTGCCGTGAGCGTCTACACACCCGCGGAAGTGGTCGAGGAGACCGGCTTCACCCTGGACACGTTGCGCTACTACGAGAAGATCGGCCTGCTGGAGCCTGTCGGCCGCAACGCCGCAGGTCAGCGCCGGTTCACTGAGGAGGACGTCGGCTGGCTCGGCACGATCCGCTGCCTGCGCGACACCGGCATGCCGATCGCCGAGATGCTCCGCTTCGCCGACCTGGTGCGGCAGGGCGACCACACGATCGCCGACCGCATCAAGCTCCTGGAGGAGCACGACGGCCGCGTCCGGGAGCAGATCGCCAACCTCACCGAGCGTCAGCGCTACATCCACAACAAGATTTCCTACTACCGCAGAGTCGTCTAGCCCTGTCTTTGGGGTCCGGTTGTTAGACCGGGACCATGGCCGGGCCCAGGGCGAGACGGATCAACATCCCGCTGCGCCGCGTCGCCAAGGGGTGCGCGATGCTGCTGTTCGCGGTGCTGGCCAACATCACGGTGATCCAGGGGTTCGGGGCGCGGGGGCTCAACGCCGATCCGCGCAACCAGCGCTCCGCCATCGCCAGGTTCGACCATCCGCGCGGCGACATCCTCACCTATGACGGCACGACCGTCGCCGTGAGCCGTCCGACGGCCCGCGGGCCGTACGCGTATCGCCGCGTCTACCCCCACGGCGAGCTGTACGCCCCAGTGACCGGGACGGCGTCGCTCAGCCGGACCACGGGCATCGAGGGGGCCGCGGACGACGTCCTGTCCGGCGACGACTCGAGGATCCAGGTCCGTTCGCTCGTCCGGCACGGCAGGGCCCGCGGCGCCGACGTCCGGCTCACGATCACCGACCGCGCGCAGACGGCCGCGTACGAAGGCCTCAGGGCGGCGGGCCGGCCGGGCGCCGCGGTCGCCGTCAACCCGGCGACCGGCGCGATCCTCGCCCTGGCCAGCTACCCGTCGTACGACCCCAACGCCTACACCACCACCGACCCCGCCGAGCTGGCCAAGACGGACCGGCGTCTGCGCGGCGACCCCGCCGGGCCGCTGGTCAACCGGGCGGTCAGCCAGAGATATCCGCCCGGCTCCGCGTTCAAGCTGGTCACCACGGCCGCCGCGCTGTCGTCGGGCGAGTACTCGCCCACCTCACGGGTCGATGCCCCCGCCCGGCTGCGGCTGCCCGGCAGCACGGCCTACCTGCCTGACACGGGCGGGTCCTGCGGCGATGCCCGTCCGACGCTGCCGGACGCCTTCCGGTCCTCCTGCGACACCGCCTTCGCCGGCATCGGCCTCCAGCTGGGGCAGGACATCCTGCGTGACCAGGCGGAGGCGTTCGGCTTCAACGACCGCGACCTCACGATCCCGCTGCAGGTCACCGCCAGCACCTACCCCCCGAACATGAACCGGGCCCAGACCGCCCTGTCGGCCATCGGGCGGCATGACGTCCGGGCCACGCCGCTGATGATCGCCATGCTGTCGGCCGCCGTCGCCAACCACGGCGTCCTCATGCGCCCGTACCTGGTGGAGGATGTACGTCTTCCGGACGGCTCGCTCATCGATCGGGCCGACCCGGCGCCGTACCGGGTGACCATCCCCGCCACCCTGGCCCGCCAGCTCACCTCGATGATGCTCACGGTCACCGGTGCCGGCGGTTCCGGTACGGCGTCCGCCATCCCGGGGGTGGAGGTGGCGGCCAAGTCGGGGGCAGGGGAGGACCACGCGCTCTTCACGGCGTTCGCCCCGGCGGACACGCCGGAGGTGGCCGTGGGCGTGGTCCTGGAGCACGCCGCGCCGTCGACCGCCGCCCTCATCGCCCGCGCCGTCCTGGAGGCGGCACTCTCCTGAAGTGGTACGCCAACACGCGCTCACCGGGATGACCTCGGCACTCTTCTCCTCCTACATATGGCGCTGCACAGACCTCTCTACACATCTCCGGGGTCGAACGGTTACATCCTCGAATGGCCATCTCGACGCATGCGGTGTCCCGTCCACATGTCTAACGTTCTGCATGTGATCGACCGCACCTTGCGATCTCGCCTCTCAGTCAGGGGGCGTCGTGGCTCGATCCAATGGGGCGTCGCGTGTCCAGGCGGAGCTTGGCCTCCTCGGAGGGGTGGGGGTCTGGTTCCGGACGCGTGACAGCGGGCTCGAGCCGCGCAGGGCTCGGGCCCGCCCACCATCTGCTGGTCGTCGCGCCTATGCGGACCTGTTATCAGCACATGCCTTGACGGCTCCAAGTGCGAAGTGGGTTGATTGCCCTACTGACAACGTTGTCAACCTTCACCACTCGGGGTTTCGAAGGGACGGTGTGCGATGCGACGACGGTGGTTGGCGGCCGTCGCGATCACTATGGCGAGCGTGCTCGGCCTGGCCGGCTGCGGTGGTAGCGGCGGCGGCGCAACGGCGAGCCCGCAGGCCACGGGTGGCGGCGAGAAGAAGCAGGTCGAGGTGTTCTCGTGGTGGACCGGGCCGGGTGAGGCCGACGGTCTGAAGGCGATGCGGGAGATCTTCGAGAAGGAGAACCCGAACTACACCTTCTTCGACGCGGCGGTGGCGGGCGGCTCCGGCGACAAGGCCAAGGCGCTGCTGCAGTCGAAGTTGCAGGCGGACACCCCGCCGGACACTTTCCAGGGTCACGCGGGCGCCGAATTGCAGGGCTACATCAAGGCGGGCGACCTGGAGGACCTCAACTCCCTCTATGACGAGTTGAAGCTGAAGGACGTCTTCCCCTCCCAGCTGATCGACCAGATCAGCGTGGACGGCAAGATCTATTCGGTGCCGGTCAACATCCACCGGTCGAACGTGCTGTGGTTCAACCCGAAGCTGCTGAAGGAGGCGGGGATCGCGGCCGCGCCCAAGTCGGTCGACGAGTTCATCGCCGACCTGGGCAAGGTGAAGGCCAAGGGCAAGATCCCGCTGTCCATCGGCTCGGAGTGGACCGTGGTGCACCTGATGGAGAGCGTGCTGCTCGGCTCGCTCGGCACCGACGCCTACAACGCGCTGTTCAAGCCGGGCGCCAACTGGGGCAGCCCCGAGGTGAAGAAGGCGCTGGAGAGCTTCAAGACGATCATGTCGTACGCGGGCGACCCGCAGGACGACTGGCAGCCCGCGGCCAAGCAGGTGGCCGACGGCGAGGCCGCGTTCAACGTCATGGGCGACTGGGCCTACGGCTACTTCCACAACCCGCCGGACGGCGGCCTGGGCAAGAAGTCGAAGGAGGACTTCGACTGGGCGCCCTCTCCCGGCACCGAGGGCACCTACCTGTGGCTGTCCGACAGCTTCACGCTGCCCAAGGGCGCCAAGAACCGTGACGGGGCCATCGCCTGGCTCAAGGTCGCGGCCAGCAAGGAGGGACAGGACGCCTTCAACCCGAAGAAGGGCTCCATCCCCGCCCGTAAGGACGCCGACCAGTCGCTCTACACCGACTACCTGGCGGACGCGCTGAAGGACTGGTCGAGCAACAAGCTGGCCGGCTCCATCCAGCACGGGGTGTCGGTGAACCAGCCGTGGCTGGCCTCGATCACCGAGGCGGTCGGCCTGTTCATCGGCAGCAAGGACGTCGCGGCCCTGCAGAAGGGGCTCGTCGACGCGGCAACGGCCAACGCGCAGTAATTGCGGTCACCCGGGTACGGCAGGCGTTTCGCGCCTGCCGTACCTCTTGGAGGGGATGTTGTGAGGCGGGCACGCACCTGGCTGCCTGGGTTACTCCTCGTCACGCCGTCCATCATCGCGATCGGCGTGTTCGTGTACGGCATGCTGGGCTGGAACTTCCAGCTGGCCATGACCGACAAGCACGACGAGGTGTCCGAGGGCAAGTTCGTCGGGCTGAAGAATTTCGTCGACATCTGGGACCTGCCTCGATGGCACATCTCGGTGCAGCACGCGATCATGTTCACGCTCGTGTTCGTGCTGGGCGCGCTGGTGCTCGGCTGGTTCCTGGCCTTCCTCATGGAGAAGGGGATCAGGGGCGAGGGGACGTTCCGGGCGATCTACCTGTTCCCGATGGCCATCTCGTTCGTCGCGACCGGCATCGTGTGGCGGTGGTTGATGAACTCGGGGATGGAGCAGCGGGCGGTCGGGCTCAACCGGCTCTTCGACTGGATCGGGCTGCCGCAGTGGCAGTGGTTCCGGGATCCGGACTGGGGGATGGCCGCGATGGCCCTTCCGGCAGTCTGGCAAATGTCCGGATATGTCATGGCACTGTTCCTGGCGGGGTTCCGTGGTGTGCCGGAGGAGCTGCGCGAGGCGGCGCGGGTCGACGGGTGCAACGAGTGGGGCGTCTACCGGTACGTCGTGCTGCCGATGCTCCGGCCCGTGACGCTGTCGGCGCTGATCATCCTCGGGCACATCTCGCTCAAGGTGTTCGACCTGATCGTGGCGGTGTCGGGCAAGCAGATCATCACCGACGTGCCCGCCGTGTTCATGTGGGTGGCGGTGTTCGACTCCCACGACCCGGCCAAGGGCGCCACCATCGCCTCGTACATCGTGCTGAGCGTGGCCATCTTCGTCATCCCGTATCTGATCTGGTCCGTGCGTAAGGAGAGGCGTTCATGACCGCGGTGATCGGGCGCCGGCGGGTGTCCAGCGGCGTGCGGCTCGTCCTGCTGATCGCCTTCGTGGTGATCTTCCTGATCCCGATCTACGTCCTGCTGGTCACCAGCTTCAAGCCGCTCACCGAGGCGGACCCGAGCCAGGCGTGGAATCTGCCGCGGACCTGGACCTTCGAGGCGTGGCGGGTGGCGTGGGAGAAACTGGCCCCGGGCCTGTGGAACTCCGTCCTGCTGGCCGTGCCGGGCTCGCTGCTGTCCTGCGTGCTCGGCTCCATGAACGGCTATGTGCTCTCGAAATGGCGCTTTCCGGGCGCGGACCTGCTGTTCACGCTGTTCCTGTTCGGCATGTTCATCCCCTACCAGGGGGTGATGATCCCGCTGGTGCAGCTCCTGGTGAAGCTCAACGAGGTGACCGGGCTGCAGGGCGTCTTCTACGGCGGCATCCCCGGGCTGACGCTGGCGCATGTGGTCTACGGCATCCCGATCTGCACGCTGATCTTCCGCAACTACTACGTCACCATCCCCGATGAGCTCATCGAGGCGTCTCGGGTGGACGGCGCGGGGATGCTGCGTACGTACTGGTCAGTAGTGCTGCCGGTGTCCGCGCCGGCCATCGCGGTGGTGATCATCTGGCAGTTCACCTCGATGTGGAACGACTTCCTGTTCGCCGTCTTCCTCACCGGGCCGACGAGCTGGCCGACGACCGTCATGCTCAACAACATCGCCGGCGCCCAGGCCACGCCGTACAGCCAGCAGATGGCGGCGGCGATTCTGGCGTCGGTGCCGACGATGCTGATCTACGTGCTGCTCGGCCGGTTCTTCATGCGCGGGCTGATGGCCGGCGCGCTCAAGGGATGAGCGCCGCCGGGTTGGCCCAGTGCTTGAGCGGCTCCTTGCGGACATAGCGGGCCACGTCCTCGGCGACGATCTCGGCGGCCTTCATGGCCGTCTCCTTGCTGGCGCCGGCCAGGTGCGGGGTCATCACCAGGTTGGGGGTCGTGAGGAGCCGCGACCCCGCCGGGATGGGCTCCTCGGGGAAGACGTCCACCGCGGCGCCGAACAGGTGACCCGACTCCAGCGCGTCGCACAGGGCGTCGTAGTCGAGCAGCGAGCCGCGCGCGCAGTTGACGATGACGGACCCGCGAGGCATCGCGGCGATCTGCGGCGCGCCGATCATGCCGATGGTCTCGGGGGTGGCCCGCGCGTGCAGGGAGAGGAACTGGGAGCGTTCGAGCAGCTCGTCCAACTCCACCTGTCCTGAAATTTCCACGTAAGGGTCGTAGACCAGGACCTCCGCCCCGAAGCCCTCCAACATGCGGGCCACCCGGCGGCCGATCGCCCCATAGCCGACCAGGCCCGCCGTGGAGCCCTCCAGCTCGGGCCCGACGTTGTCATAGGTGTAGTAGTCGCCCCGCCAGACGCCCCCCGCCAGGTCGGCGTGCGTCTGGGGGATGCGGCGGGTGGCCGCGAGGAGCATGGCCAGCGTGTGCTCGGCGGTGGCCACGGCGTTGCGTCCCGGCGCGAACGTGACCGCGACCCCCGCCTCGGTGGCCGCGTCCAGGTTGGCGTTGACCGGGCCGCCCCGGCTGACACAGAACAGCTTGAGCTCCGGCGACGCGTCCAGCACCCGCTTCGTCAGGGGGGCCATCTGGGTCACGCAGACCTCGACGCCGCGCAGCGCCTCGATCAGCTCGTCCTCCACATCGGACGCCTCGTCCACCTCGCTCACCCGGCCGAACGGCACCTCCGGCCACGGCAGCGTCAGCTCGCTGATCTCCACCTCACCGGGAACCGCGTGCCGGAGCGCGTCGATGAAGAGGCGGTTCTGGACGAAGTGGTCGCCGGCGGCGAGGACTCGGATGGTCAACGAAGAGCTCCAATCGGGGAGTTGTACCGCAGGATCGCCACCTGGCCGTTCCGCGGGCGGATCTCGGTGATGGCGCAGTTGTCCAGGCTCGGGAAGAGCCGCCGGTACTCGTCCAGCGGCACGCCCATGAGCCGGCACAGCGCGATCCTGATGACGGTCGTGTGGGCGACGACCATCACCCGGCCGTCGGGATGGGCCGCGGCGATGTCCCGCAGACACTCGGTGAACCGGTCGGCCGCGAGCTTGGGGTCCTCGCCGCCCGGCAGTGGGTTCGTGGCGGGATCGGCCTCGAAGGCGGCGCGGGCCTCGGGGAAGAGCTCGCGCATCTCCGCCGCGGTCAGCCCGTCGGCCTGGCCGAAGTCGAGCTCCCGCAGCCGCTCGTCCACCCGCAGGTCGACGCCCGCCGCCTCGGCGCTGGCGGTGGCGGTGATGCGGGCCCTGCTCAGGGTGGACGCCCAGACGGCCGCAAGCCCGGCCCGGCCCGCCCAGGAGGCCAGCTGCCCGGCCTGGTCGAGGCCGCGCGGGGTCAGCTCGACGTCGCTGAGCCCGGCGTAGCGGTTCTCGGCATGCCAGACGGACTCGCCGTGGCGCACCAGTGCGATGTTGGTCATGGCGCGGTCCTCTCACGGGCGTGGTCGGCGGCGCTCGCGGGCAGCCAGCCGCGTCCTTCCAGTTCGGTGACGAAGCGTAGGTAGGTCTCGTCCATGCGGGGTCCGGCCGGGTCCACGACCGCGCGGGTGCGGATCATCCCGGCCGCGTCGCCCTTGTCTCCCGCGGCCAGTACGGCCATGCCGAGCGCGGGCTCGGCGTTCTCCCGCAGCGTGACGGGCCGCCCGAGGACGTCGGCGCGCAGTTGGTTCCAGTACGCGCTCCTGGTGGCTCCGCCGGTGAGCACGATCTCCCCGTCCGCCGGGGCGCCCAGCAGGTCGAGATAGTCGAAGCAGAGCCGCTCGACGAACGCCGCGCCGCGCAGGATCGCCACGTAGCGCTCCACGTCGTCGGCGGGCCGGCCGAGCGTGAACCCCTCGGCCTCGGGCGCCACGAACGGGAACCGCTCCCCGCGCGACACGAGCGGATAGGTGACGACCGGTTCCGTGGCGGCGACGACCGGCTCCCCGGCGCCGCCGTTGGCGGCGGGACCGAAGTGGGCGGCGGGCCCGAAGCCGGCGGTGGGGCCGTAGCGGGCGGCGGCCCGGGTGCTCAGCGCGTCGAGGTCCTGTCCGGCGAACTCGCGGGTCAGCACCCCCGCGCCCGTGCTCGACGCGCCACCCGGCAGCCACGAGCCGTCCGGCGCGCGGTGCGAGTAGACGACGCCCAGCGGGTCGTGGATCAGCTCCCTGGTGACGCCCTTGAGCACCAGGGTGGTGCCCATGACGGAGTTCCAGCTGCCCGGCGTCATCGCTCCGGCGCCGAGCTGCGCCGCGCACCCGTCGGTGGTCCCGGCGATCACCGGGGTGCCGACCGGGATGCCGGTGCTCGCGGCGGCCTCGGCGCAGACCGTGCCGAGCGTGGTGCCGGGCCGTACGACGTCGGGCAGTGTCTCGGCGGGCACCCCCAGCTCGTCGAACACCTCGTACGGCCACCGCTCCTCGATCAGGTCCACGCCGGTCTTGAGCGCGTTGCTCAGATCGGTGGCCACGTCGCGCCCGACGAGGCGCCGGTTGACGAAGTCGTTCTGGTGCGCCAGCCGCGCGCCCGGCGGGGCGTCAGGCAGTAGCCACAGCAGCTTGGGCAGCGCCCAGTTGGCCTGCATGCGCTGGTAGCCGAGCCGCTGCCAGACGGGCGCGCCGACCGAGTCGATCCGGGCCACCTCGGCCGCCGCCCGCCGGTCGTCGTACATCAGACCGGGGGTCAGCGCGGTGCCGTCGGGGCCGGTCAGCAGGATCGTGCCGGAGGTCGCGGCCACGGCGACGCCGCGGATCCGCTCCGGTGGCACGTCGCGCAGCGCCTCGCTGGTGGCGGCGGAGAGCTGCCGCCACCACTCCTCGGGGTCCTGCTCGTGCCGGGGCCCGTCGCGGTGGCTGGTCAGCGGCCTGCTCGCCGCGCCGAGCACTTCGCCGCCGTCCGTGACGGCCATCGCCCGGACGCTCTGCGTGCCCAGGTCCACACCGATCCAGACGCTCACGAGCGCCCCCGCATCTCGGCGAGCAGCGGCCATGATCGGGCGCTGGTCTCGCGCAGGGCCAGAAAGTCCTGGTACGCCGTGCCGTACGCGCCGGACTCGGGTCGTACGGCGTCCCGCAACCGGACGAACCGGTCGGCCGCCGCCTCGATGCTCGTGGCCGCGCCCGTGGCGACCAGGCCGACCAGGAAGGCGCCCCTGGCGCCGACCTCGGCGTCTCCCGATCGGAAGACCGGCAGGCCGGTGACGTCGGAGATCATCCGCAGCCACAGCGCGCTGGCCGAGCCGCCGCCGCACACCCGCAGCTCGTGCGGCCCGTCACCGGAGGCGGCCAGGCAGTCCTGGATGACGAGGGTGAGCCCTTCGAGCACGGCCCGGGCGACGTGCTCGCGCCCATGCTCGAAGGACAGGCCGAGGAAGGCGCCCCTGGCCAGCGGATCGGAGAACGGCGCGCGCTCACCGGCGGGGGAGAAGTAGGGCTGGAACGACAGCCCGCCCGCGCCCGGCGGGCCGGTGGCGGCCAGCTCGCCCAGCTCGGCCGGGCCGTCCAGGCCGAGCAGCCGGCAGGCCCACTGCAGAACCTCGGTCCCGGCGAAGGTGGGGAAGGCGCGCAGGTAGCCGTCGGGCATCGCGATCGTGATGCCGACGGGCTCGCCGTCCAGGTCGGGCCGCTCGACGACGGTCTCCGTGCAGAGCGTGGTGCCCAGGATGCTGCACGCCTGGCCGGGGCCGACGGTGCCGGCGCCGATCGCGGTGGCGGCGATGTCGTAGGGCGCCATCACGACCGGCGTCCCGGCGGGCAGCCCGAGGAGCTCGGCGGTCTCCCTCGTCAGGGCGCCCACCCGCCGCGTGTCGTCGCGTAGCTCGGGCAGCAGGCGTTCGGCCCACTCCAGGCCGAACATGGCCAGGAGCGCGGGGGAGTAGGCGCGGGTGCGCAGGTCCATGAAGGGGGCCGAGCCGTCGGACTCGTCGGCGGCCAGCTCGCCGGTCAGCCGGGAGAAGATCCAGCCGCCGCACGTCAGGTTGGCGGCCGAGCGGGTCAGCCGGTCGGGGTCGTGCTCGTTCAGCCAGGTCAGGATCGCGTGGGGGAGCCCGGAGGCGGCGGAGGAGCCGTTGACGCGGAAGGCGTCGGCGGCCAGCCCCGAGCGGTTCCAGTGGTCGACCGTGGCGGCGGCGCGGCCGTCGTTCCACAGGATCGCCGGACCGGTGGGCCGGCCCGCCGCGTCGACCAGCCAGCAGCCGTCACCCTGCGCGGTCACGGCCACGAAGTCGGGCGCGGTGCCGAGCCGGGACGCGACCTCGCGGACCGTGCCCGCGACCGCGTCCCAGACTGAGTCCATGTCCTGCTCGGCCTGGCCCGGCGCGGGCCTGGAGACGGTGGTCGCGTGCCGGGCGACGGCCGTCTCGGCGCCCGTCTCGTCGTATCCGACGGCTTTGATGACCGTGGTCCCCGCGTCGACGCAGATGACCGCCATCAGGCGCGTCCGTGGGAGGTCCGCGACTTGCGGGCGATCGAGTCGACGACCACCGCGAGCAGCAGGACGATGCCCGTGACCACGAAGCGGATGGAGGAGTCGAGGTTGAGCAGGGTCAGCCCGCTGGAGATCGACTGGATGACGATGATGCCGAGCAGCGCGCCGAAGGCCGTGCCGCGCCCGCCGAACAGGCTCGTCCCGCCGATCACGGCCGCCGCGATGGCGTTGAGGTTGACGTCGCCCGCGCCGCTGCTCTGGTTCGCCGCGGCCAGCCGGGCCGCCGCGAGAATGCCGCCCACCGCCGCGAACGACGAGCAGAGCACGAACACCGAGGTGTAGATGGCCCTGACGTTGATGCCCGCGCGGCGCGCGGCCTCCACGTTGCCGCCGACCGCGTAGACGGCCCGGCCCCACTTGGTACGCGACAGCATGTAGTGCATGATCAGCACCAGCGCCACGAAGAAGATGAACATCCAGCCGATGCCACGGGTCTGCCCGAGGTAGTAGACCACGAAGGCCAGCACGGCCAGCAGCGCCAGGCTCCTGACCAGCAGCATGGACAGGCTCCTGGCCGACAGCCCGGCGCGCCGCCGCTCCTGGGCGTGCAGGTAGCCGCTGGCGAACAGCCAGACGGCCGCGATCACCGCGAAGCAGTACGACAGCCAGGCCGGTACGAAGTCGAGCTGCGCGAAGTTCACCAGGCCCGAGTCGAACGGCAGGTTGATCGAGCCCTTGGTGCCCAGCACATAGAGCTGCAGTCCGAGGAAGGCCAGCAGCCCGGCCATCGTGATGACGAAGCTCGGCACCCCGAAGCGGTTGAACAGCTGCGCGTACACCCAGCCGATCGCCGCGCCCATGATGACCGCGGCCAGGATGGCCAGCCAGACCGGCAGCCCCTTGACCACGAAGAGCACGGCGAGCACGGCCCCCGACAGGCCGCTGACCGAGCCGACCGACAGGTCGATCTGGCCGACCAGCAGCACGCAGACGATGCCCAGCGCGATGATGCCGGTCGCGGCCGACTCCAGGGTGAGGTTCACCAGGTTCGCGCTGGACAGGAAGATCGGGTTGAGGATCTGCAGCACCGTCCAGATGACGATGAGCCCCACCACGACGGGGATCACACCCAGGTCGCCGCCACGGGCCCGCTCGACCACGTCGGCGATCGCGCCGCGCACCCCTTCGTTCGCGCTCAGCCGCTCGTCCTGGCGGTCCGTGAGCGTGCTGTTCATGAGGGCAGACCTTCCTTGCGGCGCGCCTGGCGCTGGGAGACCGCATTGTCGGTGGCGCCGGTGATGGCGGCGATGATCTCTTCGGTGGAGACCGCGCCCACGTCGAACACCCCGTTGTTGCGGCCGAGCCGGAGCACGGCCACGGTGTCGGCCACGGCCTGCACGTCGGCCATGTTGTGGCTGATCATGATGACGCCGAGGCCGTTCTCGCGCAGCCGCTCGACCAGATTGAGCACCTCCGCCGTCTGGGCGACGCCCAGGGCGGCGGTCGGCTCGTCGAGGATGATCACCTTGGGGTCGCCGAGCAGCGACCTGGCGATGGCCACCGTCTGGCGCTGGCCGCCGGAGAGCGCGGCCACCGGCACGCGGACACTTGGGATCTTCGCCGACAGCTGGCGGAGCAGGTCCCAGGAGCGGGTCTCCATCGCCACGTCGTTCAGCCGGAGCGGGCGGACCTCCTGGCCCAGGAACAGGTTCTGGATCACGTTGAGGTTCTCGCACAGGGCGAGGTCCTGGAACACGGTGGCGATGCCGAGCTTGTGCGCCGCCGCCGGCGTCGGGATGTGGATGTCCCGCGACTCGAAGGTGATCGTCCCCGAATCGGGCGGATGCACCCCCGACAGGATCTTGACCAGCGTCGACTTGCCCGCGCCGTTGTCGCCGACGATGGCCATGACCTGGCCCGCCGCGACATCGAGGTCGATGTCGGTGAGCGCGGCGACCGCTCCGAACGTCTTGCTGATCCCTCGCAGGGACAGAACGCTGTCCGCTTGCTGTGTGGGCGACAAGGCCGCTCCTCCCTAGCCTTACTTGATGCCGAGCTCGGCGCAGCCCTTGGCGTATTCGCCGGTGCACACTTCGCCGGCCTTCATGATGCCGCTGTCGAACAGGACCGCCTTGATGTTCTCCTTGGTCACGACCGTGGGGACGAACAGCTGGGACGGGGTGTTGTAGAGCGTGGTCTTGCCCGCGGGCTTCTTGCCCTGCATGAACTGGTAGGCGACGTCGGCCGACGCCTCCGCCACGATCTTGATCGGCTTGGAGATCGTGTTGTACTGGTCGCCGGCGATGATCCGCTGGGCGGCGGCCGGCTCGGCGTCGTTGCCCGTGACCGGCGGCACCTTCACGCCGGCCGCCTTGAACGCGGCGATCGAGCCGCCGCCGGTGCCGTCGTTGGCCGCGACCACGCCGGCGATCTGGTCCTTGAACTGCGTGATCTGGCCGCTGACCCAGGTCTGGGCCTTTTCCGGCTGCCAGTCGGGAGTGTCGTACTCGGCCAGCAGCTTGAAGCCGCTCGGGTCGATCGCGCTGTGGATGCCCTTCTTGATCAGGCCGGCCGCCGCGTCCGTGGGCGAGCCGTTGACCTCCAGGAGGCCGCCCTGGATGTTCTCCTTCTTGAGGTGGTCGACCAGGGACTGGGCGATCATGTTGCCGATCTTCTCGTTGTCGAACGAGATGTAGTAGTCGGCGGGCGTGGCCGGGATCGGCCGGTCGTAGGCGATGACCGCCACTCCCTGAGACTGCGCCGTCTTGACCATCGTGGCCGCGGCGGCCGAGTCGACCGGGTCGAGCACGATGGCCTTGACGCCCTGCGCCAGGGCCGAGTTCGCCTGTTGCTGCTGCTTGGCCGCGTCGGAGTCGGCGTTCTGGTAGATGACCGTGCAGCTCGGGCAGAGCTGCTTCATCTTGGCCTCGAACAGCGGCTTGTCCTGCAGTTCGTACCTGGTGGAGGCGAGGTCGGGCATGAGGAAGGCCACCTTGGCGTTCTCCGCGCCGCCGCCCGCCTTGGTGCCGCTGTCACCACCGGTGGAGCCGGAGCCGCAGGCGGCCAGCGCCGACCCTGCGATGACTACAACCGCGGCGAACGCGGAGGTCCGCATCTGAACTCTCTTCACGGGATATTTCCTCACTCACTACGTCCTCACGGACTCGCTGATCGCGTCGCTCCCCCGAAAACGCCACGGGAGACAAGCCGCTCACAACCGGCCACGTCCTGTGGTGTGGCTCACGCTAGCGCGAGGTCTGAATAATTGTCCAGCAAAAGTGTTCAGGGCCTAGGCCTGGTTTTGGGCAAGAAGTGGTCGTTTGGGGTTCGTTCCCGGTTTGTCGGGTGTTTATCGGGACGTCGCTGTCAGGAGCGTCGGCTGCTTGTCAGGAACGGCGTGCCGCGGCGAGCAGGCCCTCGGCGGTCAGGACGTCGGTGACCAGCTGGTTGAAGTAGCCGCCCTTGGCGCCCGCGATGATCGACAGCACCTTCTCGGCACCCACTGCGACGGCGATCGACGACGGGATGCGGCGTAGTTCGTGCAGGCCGGGGGCCACCAGGCGCTCGCTGCCCGGGTAGGAGACCGGCTCGCCGGCGCGGTCGTACACACGCATGCAGACGTCGCCCACGGCCTCGCGCAGGCTCTCCGCGTCGCGCGGCATGAAGGCGGGCACGACCTGCCGCATCAGCGGCGCGGAGCCGACGCCGACGATGGCGCACTTGGCGTGCGCCCACAGGTCCATGACCTTGCGTACCGACGGCTCGTGCTGGAGCGAGTAGAACAGCTCGGGCCCCGGCAGCGCGGGCGCGTACAGGTAGCTGGGCACGCCGCCGACGCGTTCGGCCAGGATGCGGGTGGTCTCGTTGGTCTGGAACCACGGCTGCGGCTCCTCCTGCCCGCCGACGGCCGGTGCGATGGTGACGCCGGGGAACTGCCCCAGCCCCTCGCGCGCGCACTCGTACACCGTGCTGCCGGACGAGACCAGCACCACGTCACCCGACTCCAGCCCGACCCCGGCCAGGGCACGGGCCAGCCCCGGCGCCAGCCAGGGGCCCAGCGCCGGGCCGCTGACCTTGGGGACCAGGTGGACGCGCCGCAGCCGCAGCGCCTCGGCCACGCTGGCGGCCAGGGGGCCGTCCTCGAGGGTGGCGGGCCGGTGCACCTTGATCTCGACGATGCCCTGGCGGCGGGCCTCGGTGAGCAGCCGGCTCACGGTCGCCCTGCTGACGCCCAGCCGCTTGGCGATGTCGGCCTGGGTGGCGTCTTCGAGGTAGTACTGGGTCGCCGCCGCGTACATGAGATCGTGCGGGAACCGGGCCTGCGCCTCTGGCGCGACATCGGCGGCCTTCATGCGCGCGCTCCCTCGGCCTGAACAGTTGTGCTGGACAGATGTGACTATACCTTCGTGCCCTCGGATCACGGGGGTATCGAGTCTGCCGAACTATCATCGGTCCTCGCGCGCGTACCCGTGCTTCAGTTGTTTCCCGCTACGAGGGCGTCGCCGAGTGGAGTGCGGGCGTACAGGACGGCGCGGCCGGTACGGGTGCCCGCGATGAGGCCGGTGCGGCGCAGGGCGGCCAGGTGGCCGCCGGTGGTGCCGAGGCTGTGCCCGAGCAGGGCCGCGAGGTGGGTGGTGGTGGCGGGCACGGCGAGCTCGGCGAGAATGCGGGCCCGGGTGCGGCCGATCAGCACCGCCAGGCCCGCCCCCGCTCCCGCCGCGGGCACCTCGACGGCCGTGCCACGGGCCGGGTACGTGAGCGCGTACGGCCACGCGTCCTCCAGGTAGGCGCCCACGGCGGGCACGAACGCCGACGGCAGGAACAGCAGCCCCTTGCCGCCGAGCCGGTGCCGCTCGTCGCTCTGGCCCATCCGGACCTCGATGTACCCGTCGCCGTGCCATCGGACCTGCTCGCTCAGGTCGTCGAGCGCGGCCGCCCAGCCGTACGCGGCGAGCCGGCCCGCCCGCTGCACCACGTCGCGTTCCAGGATCGCCTGGAAGCGCGGCCAGTCCTTGGAAAGGATCTCCGTCCACAGCGTCTCGTAGGCGTCGGCCAGTACCTGGACGACGTCGGGTCCGAGCAGCAGCGCCCTGGTCCACTCCGGCACGGGTGGCCGCTGGGCCAGGACCGAGGCGATCTCGGCGTGCGCCTGCTCGACCGGAGTCGTGCGCATGGTGGCCAGTTCGGTGTCGAACGGCACGCTCATCCCGGCGGGCGGCGGCGCGATGAAATCGACGTTGCCGGTGCCCTTGTTGCCGGTGATCGCCGCCATGGCGCGCAGGGCGGGGAGGCGGCCGGCGAGCTCCTTGTACCGCTCGTGCCATCTGTCCACCCACCGCCGGTGCGCGCCCGCCCTGGTCCGCCCTTCGAGCACCCACTGCGCGTGCATGGTCTCGATCAGCGGCGAGATGGCAAACCGGCTGGCCACCACGTCCTGCGGGGTGACCTCGATCCTGAACACCTTTCGTTTATATCCGAAAGATTCGCCCTCGCCGGGCGTGGTCCCGCAGCATCGTGACCGGCGGCTCCGAGACCTCCCTCCGGAGCCGCCCTTTCACGATGGGGGTGCGGGTTGACCGAGCGTGGGGCCACCTTCGGGCAGGTGTTCGCGGTACGGGAGTTCCGGGTGCTGTTCGGCAGCTTCGCGCTGCTGATCTCCGGGGACTCGATCAAGATGCTGGCGCTGTCGGTGCTGGTGTACGCGGAGACGGGGTCGCCCGGGCTCTCGGCCGCCGCGTACATGGTCGGGTGGCTGCCGTACATCCTGGGCGGGATGTTCCTGCTCTCGCTGGCCGATCGGCTGCCGCCGCGGGCGGTGATGGTCGCGGGGGAGCTGGTCAGGGTGGTGGTGTGCCTGTTGCTGGCCTTCGCCGGACTGCCGGTGCCGGTGATGCTCGGGCTGGTGCTGGTGACGGGGTTGTTCGCGCCGGTGTTCGGGGCGGCGCGCAGTGCGTTGCTGCCGGACGTACTGCCCGGGGACGCGTTCGTGCTGGCCCGGTCGCTCATGGGGGTTACTTCGGCGGGCGCCCAGATCGCGGGGCTGGCCGTGGGGGGTGCCTTCCTGGCGGTCACGGGGCCGCGCGGGGCGCTGGCGATCACGGCAGGGCTCTCGGCGGTGGCCGCCCTGGTGCTCCGGTACGGCCTGCCTTACCGGCCCGGCCGGGGCGCGGCTGCCGGTAGTACGGCGGCTGGTGGCGCGGCGGTGGGTGGTGCGGAGGCGGCTCGCGGCGCGGGCGGTGGGGCCGTGCGGGTGACTCTGCGGGTGAATCGGTCGCTGCTGGTCGATCGGCGGGTGCGGGGACTGCTGCTGGCGAGCTGGCTGCCGAGCACGTGCATGGCCGGGGCCGAGGCGATGGTCGTGCCCTACCTGGGTGGCCAGGGGCAGGCGGGGGTGGTGCTCGCGGCGGCGGCCGGTGGGATGGCGGTCGGGGAGTTCGTGGTGGGGCGGTTCGCGGCTCCGGCGGTCAGGGAGCGGTTGTCGCTGCCGCTGGCGGTGCTGATCGGGCTGCCGTGGCTGGCCTTCCTGGCGGCGCCCGGCGTGGCGTGGGCGGCGGTGCTGGCCGCCGTGTCCGCCGCCGGGGTGTCCTACCAGCTCGGGTTGCAGCGGCGCTTCGTGGATTCGGTGCCGGAGGAGGCGCGCGGCCAGGCGTTCGGACTGCTGTCGGCCGGGCTGATGACCGGGCAGGCGATCGGCGCGGCGCTGATCGGTGTCCTGGGGGAGGCGATCGGTCCGGGACCGGCGATCTTCGCGGCGGGCATCGCGGGCGTCCTCGTCGCCCTGGCCCTGTCCGGCGCACTACGCCCGGAAGCTCGCCCCGTCTCCGCCTCGGAGGTCACGGAGGTAGTTCGCCCGAGCCGCGGGGGATGAGGCGTACCGGCAGCTCGACGTGCTCCGACGGCCCGCCGTCCCCCGCCAGGCGGCGGAACAGCAGCTCGGCGGCCACCCGGCCCATCCCGGCCGGGTCCTGGGCCACCACCGTCACGCCGGGCGTCAGCAGGTCGGCCAGCTCGAAGTCGTCGAACCCGACCAGCCCCATCCGCCGCCCGCCCAAGGCACGCAGCGCCGTCACGGTGAGCCGCCCGTTGCCGGTGAACAGGGCGGTCGGCGGCGCGTCGAGCGCCAGCATGCGCTCCAGATCGTCCCTGACCGTCTCGGGCGTGGGGGCGCGCATCGCCACCAGCCGGGGATCGAAGAGCGGGCCGAGGGCCGCGCGGTAACCCGCCAGCCGCTCGGCCGCCGTGTAGATCGACGGATGGTCGCCGAGCATGGCGATCCGCCGGTGGCCGTGCGCCAGGAGATGGCCGACGGCCTCCCTGGCGCCGCCCGCGTTGTCGCTGAGCACGGTGTCGACGTCCAGCCCTGGTCCGGGCGGCCGGTCGGCGAACACCGCGGGCGTCCCGGCGTCGAGCTCGGGACGCAGGTAGGAGTGGTCGTCACCGGCCGGCACCACGATCAGACCGTCGACCCGGCGGGCGCAGAAGGTGCGCACCAGCTCGCGCTCCCTGGTCGGCTTCTCGCCGGACGAGCCGCTCAGCAGCAGGCAGCCCTCGACGATGACCACGTCCTCGACCGCCCGGCTCAGCCCCGCGTAGAACGGGTCGGCGACGTCCTCGATGACCAGCCCGACGGTCGCGGTGCGGCCCCTGCGCAGCACGCGCGCGCTCTCGTTGCGGCTGTAGCCCAGCCGGTCGATGGCCTCGCGCACCCGTTCGGCCGTCGCCGGGTTGACGCCCGGCTCGCCGTTCACGACGCGCGAGACCGTCTTGAGCGCCACCCCGGCTGCCGTGGCGACATCCTTCATCGTCGGTCTCACCCTTGGATCCTTTCCCAAGTAAGACGGCCAGACAACGTTGTCAGAGCGTTATGCGAGAGTAGAGGTTCTATGCCCCTGAGATCCGCACTCCTCGTCGCCGGGTTCGTGCTGGCCGCGCTGAACCTGCGGCCCGCGATCGCCGGTATCTCCCCGCTCCTCGACGAGATCATGAACGACGTGGGCCTCACGCCCGCCGCCGGCGGCGGGATCACCACGGTGATGGTGGTCTGCCTGGGCGTGTTCGGGCCGATCGCGCCGCTGCTCGCGCGCCGGATCGGGCTGGACCGCACGCTGCTCGCCGGGCTCCTCGTGCTCGCCGCCGGCGTGGTGCTGCGCGGCCTCGACGGCATCCCCGCGCTGTACGCGGGCTCGGCGATCGCGGCCACCGCCATCGCCGTGATGAACGTAGCCATGCCCGGCATCACCAAGGAATATTTCCCCGACCGGGTCAATCTGATGACCGGCGTCTACAGCTCCGCGATCGTGGGCGGCGCCGCGACCGCCTCGGCACTGGTCATCCCCGTCGAGCACGCCACGGGCTACGGCTGGCGCGGTATGTCGGCGCTGATGGCCGTACCCGCGCTGCTGGCCGCGTTGCTCTGGCTGCCGCAGGCGCTGCGCGGGCAGGCGGGGCCGCAGGGCGGGCCGCGGCCGTTCGGGGTGGTGCTGCGCAGCCGGGTCACCTGGTACGTGACCGCGCTGATGGGCCTGCAGTCGTTCACCTTCTACGTGCTGCTGGCCTGGCTGCCGACGATCTTCCATGACGCAGGACTGCCCGCCGACCAGGCCGGCTACCTGCTCAGCGTGACGAACCTGGTCCAGGTGGGCGCCACGCTCGGCGTGCCGATCCTGGCCGGGCGGCGGCCGTCGCAGGTGCCGTTCGTGATCGGGGCGGGGCTGCTGACCGTGGCCGGCTACCTCGGCATGTTGCTGGCCCCGGTCGCCGCGCCCTGGCTGCCGTGGCTGTGGATGGTCGTGCTCGGGGTCGGGCAGGGGGCCTCGTTCGCGCTGGCGCTGCTGCTGATCGCGCTGCGTGCGCCCGACCCGGCGTCGGTGACCGCGCTGTCGTCGGTGGCGCAGTCGGTGGGGTACGCGGTGGCCGCGCTGGGGCCGGTGCTGTTCGGGCTGCTCAGGCAGGTGTCCGGCGGGTGGACGGTGCCCTTGCTGACGGGGCTCGGGGTGCTGGGGGCGCAACTCCTGGCCGGCTGGTTCGCGGGACGCCCTGCTACGTTGGACAAGGCTTACCGGTAGCGGAAGGACTCACGTGCTGACGGAGGCGCTCCAGCGGTTGGCCGACGAGCGCGGCGGGGTGATCGGGGTCGAACCCGGCCTGGTCATCACGCCGGACGAGACCTGGACGGCCGCCTCGGAGCTGCTGCGCCCGCCGTACACCCTGCTGGAGGAGCTGGTCGACCAGACGGCGGCGCGCTGGAGCGCCCCGCGCCACGTCGGTGCCGCGCTGTTCTGGAAGACCTACGGCTACTGGCACACGCTGCCGATGGCGCTCGGCTGGGCGCTCGACGGGCGGGTGCCGACCATGCGGCCGGCCGAGACGTACTTCAAGGTGTCCGGGGCGGGGGTGACGATCGCGGCCTCCCGCGTGAGCTGGGGCTCCGGCGTCGCGCCGATCAGGCGGGCGCTGGCCGAGTCGCAGGAGCCGCTCGTACGCGTGCTCAGCCGGATGGCCGGAGTGGGTGAGCGGACGCTCTGGGGTTCGACCGCGGAGGCGTTCGCCCACCCGTTGACGCAGTTCGTGGCGGGTGACTACATGGCGCTGCTGGCCGAGATCGGCAAGCCGGTCGACGGGCTGATCGAGCCCGCCGACGACGGCTACTTCCGCAGGACCTGCTGTCTGTGGATCGCGCTGCCCGCCGTGGAGCCCTGCGCGAGCTGCTGCGTGCTCAGGCCACGACGCCGTTCCTAGCCACTACCGCCTCTCCTAGGCCACCACGGCGTCGTCCATCGGACGAAGCTCGTCGGCGTAGCTGACCGAGACGCGGCGCATGACGCCGGTGTCGTCGATGGAGTACTGGCCGAGCCGCCACAGCGGCGGCGAGTAGGCGTGGATCGAGACGCTGTTGTCCACGGCGCCGTTGAGCCGGTGGATGTGGTCAGGCCCGAACGAGAACGACTGCCCCTCCGACACCACGGTCTCCAGGTGCTCGCCGCCGATGCGCGGGTTGCACTCCAGCAGCGCCCCCTGGACCACGTGGACCGCGCCCGAGGAGATGTCGTGGTCGTGCCAGCCCGTGTCGTCCTCGGGCCGCCAGCACAGGAGCCAGACGTCGACGTAGGCGTCACGGTAGAGCGAGGCGTAGTGCCGGCCGCCGTCGGCGGGGAACTCCACCTGTTCGCGCCACTCGGCCGGGTTGGCCGCCAGCTCGTTCACCAGCTGGCGCAGCTCGCGCCGGTCCAGTGTGCGCTCCGGGAGCTGAGCACAGGCACCCCCGTCCTGGGTCTGGTTAATGCCGGGGTGCTCGATGGTCTGCTCGCTCACGTACGGGTCTCCTTTCGGCCGAGTAGACGACGGGGATTGGTGACCCGGATGGCGTGGGCGGCTGCCTCGCCGAGTCCCGGGTCTGGTGCGGTGGCGTAGGGGGCGTCGGAGCCGTTGACCACGACGTCGACGCCGAGCTCGCGGACGATCGCGTCGATCGCGCGCGGGCCGTACGAGGAGGTCTCCACGAAGCAGCCGGGGTCCACCAGGCCGCGGCCCGTGCCGCCCCTCGCGATCAGTCGCTCCGAGTGGAGCGGGGCCAGCCCGGCCAGCAGCGCGAAACACACGCGCAGCCTGGGGTGGCGCGGTCTGACGACCGCGTGGAAGTAGTGCCACGACGCGTGCATCTGCTGGACGTACGGCACGAGCGCGGGCCACCAGGACGGTGTGCCGGGCGTGGCCGCGGCCGGGCCCGGATGGACGAACAGCGGCAGGTCCCGCTCCGTGAGCACGTCCAGCAGCCGGTCGTCGGGCAGGGCCGTCGCCGGGATCTGCAGCCCGGCGAACCCGCGGTCGAGGTCCTTGGCCAGGCGCTCGGGATCGGGCTCGCTGTGGCAGGTCGAGGCCCACGCGCCGAACGGCGCGGGCAGCCCGAGCGCGCCCTCGTGATAGGCGTCGAGCAGCGGCCACGCCTCCTCCGGAGGCAGGAACTCGATGCCGAGCGGGCTGGACAGCGAGACCAGGGCCAGCTCCAGCCCGGTGACGTCCCGGTCGGTGTGGTCTGCGGGGTCGACCTCGTAGGGCGGTTCGCCGTCGAGGATCAGCGTCCAGCCGTCGAGGTAGGGGGGTGCGGTCCGATCGCGGAGCGCTTCGACGAATGTTCGGGTCCACAAATGCTGATGGATGTCGATGATCACGACCACACCTCCCTCTATTTCCTACTAGTATTGCAGGTAAACCTATCACGCTGGAACTTCGAGGCTGTGAACCGTTTCAGTGATACGGTTCAGTGAACCGCTTCACTGGACAAATGTCAACGGTGGGCCGCTTGCCCCCCGATAGGGACGAACCCCGCCGGCGGCTTCTTTGGCATGCGAGCTTCTGTCGGTGCCACGCAATAGGCTGGCTAGATGCCACGGAAGAGAGCGACGATCCGGGAAGTGGCCCAAGCGACCGGTCTGTCGCCGGCCGCTGTCTCTTACGCGCTGCGTGGCATGCAGGTCTCCGAGGAGACCATGGAGCGGGTCCGCGCCGCCGCCGCAGAGCTCGGCTACGAGGCCGACCCCATCGCCAGGGCCCTGGCCAGCGGGCGCACCAACATGATCGGGCTGCTCTGCGGCTCGCTCGAGGACCTCTGGCAGCAGTCGCTGGCCGTCGGCATCAGCAGGGGCCTGCGGGAGAAGGACCGCTACGCGCTGATCCTCGACGCGGTCGGCGACCCGGCCCGCGAGCGGGCGCTTGCCCAGCAGCTGCGCGACCAGCGGGTCGACGGCATGATCGTGCAGCCCGTCGATCCGGCGGCGCCGTTCTGGTCGGAGCTGTGCGAGTCGCTGCCGGTGGTGGCGATCGGCGACTCACTGGCGGGCACGGCCGGCGAAGTGGTCTTCGACAACCGCGGTGGCGTCACCCTCGCGCTGGAGCACCTCCACGCGATGGGCCACCGGCGGATCGCCCTCCTGACGCCGACCATGACCAGCACCCCCGACCGGCCGGCCGACGTGCTCGTCACCGCCGAAGCCGACCGCCTCGGCCTCGACATCGTGGTGGCCACCGCGCCCCACGGCCTGGCGGCGGCCACCGACGCGGCCCACCGCATCCTCGACGCCCACCGGCCCAGCGCGGTGTTCTGCTTCGCCGACTCGATCGCCTATGGCGTCTACGCGGCGGCGGCGGAGCTGGGGCTGTCGATCCCGGGCGACGTCTCGGTCATGGGTTATGACAACCACCCGATGTCGGGCCTGCTCACACCGGGGCTCACGTCGGTCGACTGGGACATCGACGGCATCGTGCGGGCTGCGGTCCGCCTCATGTCGGCGGCGGCCGACGGTGGGACGCGGCGTCGGCGGGTGGTGCAGCAGCCGACGCTCCGCGAACGCGGCTCGGTGGGGCAGCTGCCGGTCGTGGGCGGTCCGTAGCGGCGGGACTGCCTGTCTTCGGCGGGCTACTGGCCGTGGGCGGGGCTGCGGCGGTGCGCGGACAGGGTCTTCCGCGGGCCGTAACGGCGGGATATTCGTACCGGTCAGCGGCCGTCTTCCTGGAGGCCCTCAGCCCCACTGGCCGGGGTGGAGTCGGGCCTCCTGTACGGCGGCGGCCAGCGGCTCGGCCGAGGCCGCTACGGCGACGAAGCTGAAGGCCGCCACGTCGACGGCGGCGTCGAGCAGGACACGCACCCGGTGCACCGCGATGGCGGCGTCGGCCAGCGTCGCGGCCCCGGAGCTGATGAACGGCAACCGCCGGGATCGACGCCCGAGCCGCCCGCCAGCAGCTGGTGGAGCCGTACCACCAGCATCGCCCTGGCCTGTTCTGGCGCCACGAGCGGCCCCGCCCGCCCGCGTGGCTGCGCAGCAGGTCGAGCCCGCCCTCCTCGACGGCCACGTCCTTGTTGGCCCCGACCCCGGTGCTCTGCCCATAGACGGGGCCGGTCAGCTCCTGGGCGGCCCGCCACGCGGCCCGGGCCCGATCCAGTGAGGAGATCGTGACCCGGGCCGCGCCGTACGCCGCCGCATGGACCTGCGCGCAGGTCAGACCGGCACCGTCGAGCTCCACCGAGCTCAATCGTTGTCGGGGATGAACAGGCCGAGCAGCCAGCTGACGACGCTGATGATGATCGCGCCCCAGAAGGCGGCCGGATAGAAGTTGGCGACATGGAAGGGGATGTCGAGCTGGCCGGAGATCCAGCTCGTCAGCAGCAGCATGGCCGCGTTGATCACGAGGAGGAACAACCCCAGCGTCAGCACGATCAGCGCGCAGCCCAGCGTTTTGATGATCGGCTTCACGATGGCGTTGATGAGGCCGAAGATCAGGGCGACGATGAGCAGGGTGCCCCAGTATTTGGGGGTGTTCGACCCGGCGATCTGAATGCCAGGGACGAACTGGATGGCGACCCAGAGGGCGACCGCGGCCGCCAGGGTTCTGATGATGAATCTCACGCTGGTTGATCCTCCCATTACCGATCGGTGCTCCGATAGAGGCACTCCGTGATGAGCGGATATGTGCCACCCAGCCACCCACTGTGATAGGCGTTGTCGATAGGCGTTACCGAGGGCCAACGCTGGGAAGAGGCAGTCGGGGGAAGGGAGCGAGATGGACTCGGATGGATTCGAATCGCTGTCGGCCAGCGAGCTGCACGATCGCGCGGTCAGCTACGCCGTACGCCACGGCGATCTGGGCTTTCTGTGGAATCTGTTGCGGGTGATCCCGGCGGCCGAGGCCGCCAGCGGTCACGACACGGAGACCGCCAACGACCTCAGCCGGGTGTCCGCGCTGCTCAGCGATGCCCTGGCGGCCGGCGAAGGCGAGCTCGGCGAGGCTCTGCGGCCGGTCTACATCGAATATCTGAGCAAGCATCCCGAGGCCTAGCGCTTCCACCCCACAGCTGTTCTGTTCCACACCGATCGAAAGCCGCGCGACCGGCAAAGCCGCGCGACCGGCAAAGCCGCGCGACCGGCAAAGCCGCGCGACCGGCAAAGCCGCGCGACCGGCGAAGCCGCGCCGCCCGAAAGGCCGCCTCAGCCCGCCAGGAGGGCTTCCGGGCTGCTGTAGGCGGCGAAGCCGGGTGTGGTGATGACCTCCTGGCCGTCACGGCCGATGATCATCGTCTGGTACGGCCCGGCCGCCGCGAGTTCCATGGCGAAGCGCCTGCCCAGCACCGGCCCCATGGCGTACATCGCCGTCGCGTAGGCGTCGGCGGCGCCCAGGTCGGGGCCGAGCACGGTGACCGATCCGAGGGTGTCCTGCTTGATTCCGGTGCGCGGATCGACGACCTTCGCGCCGCCTGTGGTGGCGATGCCCAGGTCGTGGGTGAACACGACGGTGCGCACCCGATCGGTACGTGGATCGCGCACGCCGATCTGCCAGCGCTTGCCGGGGGCGGCCGAGCCGCGCACCCTGATGTCCCCACCGGCGTTGATGCGGTGATCGACGGCGCCGGCGTTGGTCAGCGCGCGGGAGAGCCGTTCGAGCGCCCAGCCCTTGATGTAGCCGGAGGCGTCTATGACGCCGTTGATGCGGGACTCGAACCACCCGCCGGTCGCCTCGCTGAGCTCGTCGCAGCGATGCAGCACCTCGATGAGCTCCGGGACCTGCCGGATGGTCCCGCCGCGGTTCAGCGCGCTGATCTGGCTGCTCTCCCTGTCGGGGTTGAACGTCTCGTCCACCCAGCGCAGCCAGGCGAAGGCGTCGTCGAGTACGGGGGCCAGCTCGCGCCGTGGCAGGGCGGTACGGATGTCCACGCTGACCGGTATGCCCATGACCATTTCGACACGGGCGCTTCCGGGGAAAGTCGTCACCTTGCCTCCTTGTTCGCAGCAACCGTCCCACGGCGCGCGTAATGCCTGGTTAAACCCTAGGCTTGCGTTTGAACCGAGTTGTCCTGACCTGCGCCTTTGGTACGGATAGCCGGGTCAGGGCGCCCCGGACGTACCGCTGGAAGGGCCGGGGTCCGGCGACGATCACGGTGCGTTCGGCGATGTCGGGCACCTGGCGCCGCAGCCCCGAGGCGCTGAGCCGCTCCTTGGCCCGGGGGTCGTGCTCCTCGCCCTCGACGAGTACCAGGCCGTGCTCGGCCTCCAGCTCGCGCAGCTCGTCGGTCACCCGGTCGGTCCGGTAGACGGTCACGGTGTCGCCCGTGCGGGTGGCGAGCAGGTCGCGCAGCCCGGCGGGTTCGAGGTCGGCGACGATGAGCAGGGAGCCCCGTGTGGTGGCCCGTACGCCGTGGTGCCAGACGGCCATCACGGCCGCGATGCCGTACAGGAGGAGCGAGCCGGTGCGGCTGGCGCTGGTCACATAGGCGGTGGAGCTGAGCTGGTGCGTCACCAGCAGCGTGCCCGCCGCGTACCCGGCCAGGCGCAGGCGCCGCCTGACCTGCTCCGAACGGAGGAGTTCCGGCGCCCTGGCGGACAGCAGCCCGAGCGTCACCAGCAGTCCGGCGACGGCCCACGCGGAGGGACGCCACGGGTAACCGAACCCCGGTTGGATCGCCCCGAACTCCGCGACCGCCACACCGCACCAGAACACGATGAGAGGCTGATTCGCCTTTGCCTCGCTAGCCATGGGATAGACGATGCTCGCCGAACATGAGAGTCGTCTGAGTAGTGTCTAAAACATGGCTAACGTACGTGTTGAGCGGACCGAAGACGGCGGATTCCGGGCGACGAACGCCCGTGGCGCGGAGGTACGGATCGGGGCCGGCGACGAGGAGGGCGCGTTCACGCCCGTCGAGCTGCTGCTCGCGGCGGTGGGCGGGTGCAACATCGTGACCGTGGAGCCCCTGACCGCCAAGCGCGGGCAAAGGCTGATCCGTCTGGCGATGACCGTCGAATCGGAGAAGGTCGAGCCGAACCTGCTGGGTCCCGTCACGGTGACCTATGACGTCGAAGTCCCCTCTGAGCAGGCGGACGAGGTCTTCCGGGCGGTAGCGGATCGGGTGCACGCGAAGTACTGCACGGTCAGCCGCTCCCTCCAGGAGGGTACGGAGGTCCGTTTGGTAATCCCGTAACCGGATTAGGCGGACATTCGACCCCCCTATGACACGTTCGTTGCATTCGTCTCGGTAGTGTCGAGGCAGGTCAAGAGTCCTGCGACTGACTTGCAGACTTTTACCGAAGAGCGGACGCGGAGGGGGACCGTCGTTCGCAGTGCGGGACCGCCGACGTTTTTGGGGGAAAGCGTCGGCCTGGACCGCCCTCGGTCGGGGCCGGACAGTTGGGGGACTGTCCGGCCCCGATTCATGCGTATTGTTCGGTTCTGTGACAAAGGTCCTCATTGACTGCGATCCCGGCATCGACGACGCGCTGGCCCTGGCGCTGGTGGCGGGCACCCCGGCCCTCGAACTCGTGGGCATCACCACGGTAGGCGGCAACGTCGACCTCGCGCTGACCACGGCCAACGCGCTGGCACTCAGGGAATTTCTCGACCTCGGCGACGTTCCGGTCGTTCCGGGCAGCGCGGGCGCGCTGGTGTGCCCCACGGTCCGCGCCGCCGACATCCATGGCCTGTCCGGCCTCGGCGACGCCGTCCTCCCACCGGCGACGCGCCCCGTTTCCGACGGCCACGCCGTGGACTTCATCGTGCAGAGCCTGCGAGCCGCTCCGGGCGAGATCACGCTGGTCGCCATCGGCCCGCTGACCAACATCGCGCTGGCCGTACGCCGGGAGCCACGCGTCGTGGAGTGGGCCCGCGACTTCGTGATCATGGGCGGCTCCTTCACCCGCGGCAACACGACCCCCGCGGCGGAGTTCAACATGAAGGCCGACCCGGAGGCGGCCGCCATCGTCTTCGACGCCGGCTGGACGGTGAAGATGCTCGGCCTCGATGTGACCCTCACGGCCGCGGTGACCACCGATGTCCTGGACCGGATGCGTCCGCTCGGCCGGCTGTCCGACCTGCTGGTCCCGGCCGCCCAGTCCTACGGCGAGGTCACGGCCGACTCCGGACCGGCCATCCATGACGCGTGCGCCGTGGCGTACGTGCTCGACCCCACGCTTTTCACCTGCGTACCGGCGCGGGTGGATGTGGAGACGATCGGCCGGCACACCTCGGGAATGACGGTCACCGACTTCAAGCTCCGTGACGCGCGGCCCAACGCCCTGGTGGCCACATCGCTGGATGTGAAGCGGTTCTGGGAGACGGTGCTGGAGGCCTACGAGGGGCTGGGCGAGCGGCTCGGATGATGTGCTGGGTGGTGCGCGGTGGCTGCTACAGTTACTTCTGTTGCGGGCGCCGCTAGCTCAGTTGGTTAGAGCAGCTGACTCTTAATCAGCGGGTCCGGGGTTCGAGTCCCTGGCGGCGCACCAGCGAAGGTCTTCTGGCCAGGTAAAACCGCCTAGTTCGCTAGGCGGTTTTACTGTTTTCTGGGCCGGGATCGACGTCTTCAGGCGGTGACACTCCCCACTCATGACCCCGCCGTCGCTGGAAAAGGACGGCTCTACCGGGTGGTTCGCTGGAATCTCCATGTCGCCAGTGGGATGAAGACGACGAGGATGGCGATGGACCAGGCCAGCGTGGCGGTGAGGGGGTGCTGCAGCGGCCATGATCCCTCTGCGGGGGTGATGGTGGGGTTTCCGAAGAGTTGGCGGCTGGCGGCGACGAGGGCGCTGATGGGATTCCAGTCGGCGATGAAGCGTAGCCAGGCGGGCATGCCGTCGGTGGGGACGAAGCTGTTGGACAGCGCCGAGATCGGGAAAAGGATGGGGATGAGCGCGTTCGCGGTCTCGGGGCTGATGGAGAGGCCGACGGTGACGCCGATCCAGCTGACCGCGAAGCGGACGAGAAGGATGAGGCCGAATCCGGCCAGTGTGGCGGCCAGGCCGTTGTGGGCTCGCCAGCCGACCAGGAGTCCCACGCCGGCCATCATGGCGGTGGTGACGATGCCGGTGGCCAGATCGGCGAGGGTGCGGCCGAAGGGGATGGCCGATCGTGCCATGGGCATGGAGCGGAATCGGTCCATGACGCCTTCGGCGATGTCCTTGGAGATGAGCAGGGCGCTGGCGATGACTCCGGTGATGGCGGTCATGGCGAACAGCCCCGGCATGAGATATTCGCGGTAGCTGCCGCCGCCCGGCACGTTGATGGCGCTTCCGAAGACGTAGCCGAACAGAAGCACCATGATGACCGGGACGATCATCGCGCCGACCAGTTCGCCGGGGTGGTGGCGGAGTTGGCTGAACTCCCGGCCGGCCACCGCCCACCCGTCGCGGATGGCCCAGCCCAGCCGGGAGAGCGGGCCCGCGACCGCGGGCGCTGCGGATGTGGACGTCACGGTGTCTCCTGCTCTTCGGTGGTGGTGTGGCCGGTCAGACGGAGGAAGACGTCGTCGAGTGTCGGTCTGCGCAGGGTGATGTCCTCGACAGTGACGTCCGCCGCGTCCAGCGCGCGGACGGCGGTCAGCAGATCGTCCCTGGCACCTTCGGTCAGCGCGCTGACCCGGCGGGCACCCGGGGTGATGTGGGGTTCGGTGGTGAACGCCCGGGCGAGTGCCGCTGCGGCGGCCGGCAGGGTGGCCGGGTCTTCGACCACGACCTCGATGCGTGCGCCGCCGATGCCGGCTTTGAGGTCGGTAGGGGTGCCGTCGGCGATCAGCCGGCCGCGGTCGATGACCGCGATCCGGTCGGCGAGCTGGTCGGCCTCGTCGAGATATTGCGTCGTCAGGAGCACCGTGGTCCCGTCGCGGACCAGGCCGCGGACCAGGTCCCAGACCTGGTTGCGGCTGCGTGGGTCCAGCCCGGTGGTCGGCTCGTCGAGAAACAGCACGGCCGGCTCGATCATGAGGCTGGCCGCCACGTCCAGGCGGCGCCGCATGCCGCCGGAGTAGGTCCGCACCACCCGTCCGGCGGCCTCTAACAGGTCGAACCGAGCCAGCAGTTCCTCGGCACGCTGCCGGATCAGTTGTCCCGGCAGATGGTAGAGGCGGCCGAACAGGCGTAGGTTCTCTCGTCCCGTCAACTTCTCGTCCACAGCGGCGAACTGGCCGGTCAACCCGATCTGATAGCGCACCGCGGTGGCCTGGCGGACGACATCGTGTCCGGCCACCCGGGCGGTGCCGGCGTCCGGCCGCAGAAGGGTCGACAAGATCCGGATCATCGTCGTCTTGCCCGCGCCGTTGGGGCCGAGCAGGCCGTAGACGGTGCCGGTCGGAACGGACAGATCAACGTCCTGCAGGGCGGTCGTCGAGCCGAAGCGTTTCACGATGCCGCGCGCTTCGACAACGGGCTGCATTGTCATACCTGCTCCCAGAGAGTTGCGAGTGGCGCACCTTGGGGGGCTTCTCCGGCGGCGGAGCCACTACTCGGATGGCGTTTCCGATCCGCCGAGGCCGGTGTCCAGGATGTCCAGTGCGCGGCCGACCGTCTCGGTGAGGGCGGCAGTGATCTGCTCGGCCGGTTGGCCTTCGGCCCGTAGCCGCATCGCCTCTTCGACCATGGCGGTGACCGTGGTCAGGATGAAGGCGGCGAGTGCGCGCGCCGCGACGGGTCCCAGGCGCGCGGGCACCCGGTCGGACAGGATCGCCGCCAGGTCCTCCTGGTAACGGCTGCCGCGCCGCCGCAACGCGTCCTGTATCGAGGGGCTCTTCATGATGATCGCCCCCACGCGGGCGAGGCGCGGGTCGCCCCCGGCCCGCCCGCCGCCGCCTTGCGGGTCGCCCGCGGCCCGTCCGCCGCCTTGGGGACCTGCGGCCCGTCCGCCACCGCCTTGGGGGGCCTTCGGTGTCTCCGGCAGTTTCGCGAACATGCGCGGCAGTTCCTCCTTGAGGAACTCCGGTAGCGGGGTGCTCAGGGGAAGCTGGTCGATCAGGTCGATCACGTCGGCCTCCACCGGGCGGTGCCAGGCGAGGAGGAGGTCCTCCTTGGCCGGGAAGTGGTTGACGACGGTCTGTTTCGCGACGTCCGCGGCCTCGGCGATCTCGGCGATGGTCACCGCGTCGTAGCCGCGCTCGCTGAACAGGGTCAGGGCCGTGTCGGCGATCCGTTCCCTGGTCTGGATCCGCCGCCGTTCGTGTCGGGTCTTCACGGTCTCTTGGTGAGGCTGGTCTGTACTCATACAAGTACCGTACCAAAGTTGGCCTCATATCAATATTGGGATCAGTCTTATTTTCCCGGAGTCGATGGCGTTCCGATGGCGCCTGGTGAGGTTGCCCTCAGTACTCGCGGATCCTTCCGACCGACGATGAGGACAAAGCATGGGCAGCAAGGTGCAGATCGGCCTGGCGGTGGGCCGGGGCACGGGTGCCGAACTGGCGAGCGCGTTCGAGCAGGTCATCGGGAAGCTCGGGGACATCTACGCGGTGCGGCCCGTGATCAGCCGATCACCTCGGATCTACGGCTCGTACTTCTCGCTGCTTCCAGAGCTCGACCGCCGGGCGCATCAAAGAGGCGACGGCCGAGGACGCGCGCCACTATGAGGAGTTCTGCCGCGGTCAGGCGAGCCGGGGAGTCACGGCGATATTCCGGACCGCGATCAACGCCCAGTCCCTGTACATCGTGCGAGAGCGCCTGCACTCGGTCAAGGTCGACGCCCTCGACACGGATCTCGTGTCACTCCTCCTGGCCCGCGACCAGGCCCAGGGTTTCTACACCGGCTTCAACACGTACGACGACGGTGTCGTGACGCGCACGTTCCAGTTCAGCAGGCACACCACTGAGAAGGTCGTCTCGTTCGCGCTGGTCCTCGCCCGTGGCACGGGGGGTTTCCACTCCGCCCTGGTGCTGACCGCGTCCGACGACTGACCAGACCAGACCCCACTCAGACGGCGACTGACCAGGTCAGACCCCACTCAGACGACGGCCGACCAGGTCAGACCCCCACCCAGAGACGAGGAGCGCCATGGACCGCATCGACGTATCGACTGTCCTCCGGATCCTGTGCGAGGCGGCGGGGGAGGAAGGAACGGCCAGCGGTGCACGAACTACTGGGGATCCTGATGGGCTTCAGGGGCGCCTTCGACGGTCTCCGGCGTGATCAGCTCTACCTCGTTCTCCTTCAGCGCCGCCAAAAGATCAGGCGGCGGGGTGGAGTCCGTGACGAGGTAGTCGGCGCCACCGAGCTCGGCCACCTGGGCGAAGAGTCGGCGACCGAACTTGGAGGAGTCAGCCAGTATCGCCACGCGCGCCGCCCGAGAGATCATCTCTCGCATCATCGCCGCCTCGGCGAGGTTGCTCGTGGTGTAGCCGGCGGCCGCCGAAACGGCGCCGACCCCGATCAACGCCAGATCGCAGCTGATGTCCAGCTCGCTTCCGCCGGACGCCCGGAAGCTGACGGGGCCGATGGTGGCCAGCGTGAGAGTGCGGACCGCGCCGCCGACGACGTACACGTCTCGGACCGCCGAGGACGGCAGCGCCGGGGGTACGAGCAGGCTGTTCGTCACCACTGTCAGGTCCCGGTGGTTACGCAGGTTCCGGGCCACGGCGAGAGTGGTCGTACCGCCATTGATCATGACGATGGACCCGTCTTCCACCAGCGACCCGGCGAGTACCGCGATCTTCTCCTTCTCGCGTTCCTCCATCTTGAGCCGCACGTCCACGGCCCGGTCGACCCGGGAGAGGGTCGACTGACTGACCGCTCCGCCATAGGTGCGGACCAGGACGCCGTCGGCGCTCAGCTGGTCCAGGTCCCGGCGGATCGTGTCGATGGAGACGCCGAAGCGCTCCGCGAGCGCGCTGACCGTGACCTGCCCGGTCTCTGCGACGTATGCCGCCAGTTGGGCTTTACGTCCGGCGGGTAGACGACGCTGCCGATCCTCTTCGTCAAGGGTCACTGACCCTCCCATCTCTGCGGTAGTTGCGTTGTGGATCAACGCAACAGAGGGGTGATACAGGTCCTAGAACTGCAGACTACCGCATAACACTGCTTCTTCCAGGCGAGATGCTGCTTACTCCGCGGGCTTGGGGGCTGCGATCCACCCGCAACTGTGCGTCTCTTCCCTTTTCTTTGCCGAACTGTGCGGTTTCTAGCGGAACTTTGCTGTTGCTAGGTCTTGTGAGGCGACGTCACGCGTTGTTAATGTGGCGGAAACCGGCAAAGAGCGGTAACACCTGTACAGCAAGGAGGTCGCGATGACCGGAGGCAGCACCCGGTTGCAGGGCCGGACACGGCGACTACTCGGGGTGGTGGCGGTGGCGGTGCTCAGCGCCACGGCCGTGGGGTGTGGTTCCAACTCGGGAACCAGCGCGGGATCAAGCGGCGGCGGCCCTGTCACGCTTGAGTTCGCGCAGTGGTGGGCGCCGGAGCTACCGGCGGGATCGTTCGACAAGCTCATGACGGAATTCACCGCCCAGAACCCGAACATCAAGGTCAAACTGCTGAGCGGTCCGTACGCGTCCACCAAGCAGCAGTTGGTGTCCGGAGCGGCGTCGAGGACGTTGCCTGATGTTGTGGGCCTCGACGGCGCATGGGTGAGCGACTTCGCCAAGCAGGGTGCCATCGCCGACCTGTCCGAGCTCATGGCGAGTGCGAAGTACGACTCGAGCCAGCTCGCCAGCCAGATCCAGGTCAAGGGCAAGACCTACATGATCCCCGTGGTGAACTTCGTCTACCCCCTGTTCGTCAACAACGATCTGCTCGAGAAGGCGGGGGTCAAGAAGCCGCCGAGCACACGTACGGAGTTTCTGGACGCGGCCAAGAAGATCAGCGCGCTCGGCGGCAACGTCAAGGGCTGGGCCCTGCCACTCGACACCGCCGTCCCCAACGGCATTCAGAATGACGTGATGTCATGGCTGTGGGCATCGGGCGGCAGCATGCTCACCAAGGACGGCAAGCCCGACCTGACCGGCCAGGGCGTCAAGAGTACCGTTGAGTACGTCAAGAGCCTGAACGACGCGGGTGTCATCGCCCCCGGATCGCTCACCATGAAAGAGCAGGACAAGGTGGAGAAGTTCTCCACCGGCCAGGTCGGCATGATGATCGATTCCTTGGCTCACATCACGCTGATCAAGAAGAACAATCCCAAGCTGAACTTCACGGTGGTGCCGATCCCGGCCCAGGACGGCTACACCGGCAAGCGCGGCATCCCGTACGCGTCCTGGGGCATCGGCGTCGCCGACTCCTCCGAACACAAGGCCGAGGCGTTCAAGCTGGTCCAGTTCTTGATGGACAAGAAGGCGAACGCGGAGCTGAGCACGTTGGCGAAGGGCTTCCCCGGCAACAAGACGGCCGAGCCGGACTTCAGCAAGAGTGACTCGCTGTTCAAGACGGCCTTCGACATCTACAAGGCGGGCTACCCCGCCAACGAGTTCGTGGGCTTGCCGAAGGCCGAAGACCTCATGCGCAGCTTCGACGAGCAACTGCAGCTCCTGCTCACCGGCAAGCAGAGCATCGACGACACCCTCAACAAGGCGCAACAGGCCTGGGCGCCGGTGCTCTGACCTTCCGCACTTCGTGGGCCGCGCCGACCGTGCGGCGCGGCCCCGAACCAAGGAGACATCGATGGACACCGCGAAACTCGATCCCGCGGCCTCCCCGGGAGCCGCACCATCGGCATCGGAATCCCCTGTGAGCCGACGAAGAAGTACGCGGCCTTTCCCCGTACAGCGTGTTGTCCCGTACGGCTATCTCTCGCCGACGCTGATATTGATCTTTGTGTTGATGATCATCCCCATCGCGATGGTGGTCAGCTATTCGTTCAAGGACAACGTGATCGTCGAGCAGAATCCGGTCTTCGCCGGTCTCGCCAACTACACCACGGTGCTCACCGATCCCAACTTCCTGGCCGCGCTGAAGAACACGTTCATCTTCATCACTCTGAGCACGGTCGCGCACCTGGGCCTCGGGCTGGCCTTCGCGACGATGCTCAACACGCCGTTGCTGGGCGGAGTGACGAAAGCCATCTTCCGCATCGTCTACATCCTGCCCTGGCTGTTCACGGTCGCCGTGATCGCGGTCATCTGGCGGCTCATGCTGGACCCGTCCGGGGTGGTCAACTACATCCTGACCACGATCGGCGTACTGCGCGCGGAAGTGAGCTGGCTCTCCGACCCGAACATGGCGCTCTGGGCGTTGACCTTCATCAACATCTGGGCCGGCTTCCCCTTCTTCATGATCAGCATCCTGGCCGGATTGCAGGGAATCTCGCCCGTTCTGTACGAGGCGGCCTCCGTGGACGGCGCGACCACTTACCGCAAGTTCCGCAATGTGACGCTTCCCCAGTTGAAGCCGGTGCTCCTGAGCATGGCCGTGCTCGATCTCATCTGGACCTCTCAGCAGTTCGCCCTCATCTGGATGACCACCGGCGGCGGCCCGCTGAATGTCACCGAGATGCTCAGCACCTACACCTACAAGCAGGCCTTCAGCAGTTACGAGTTCGCCACCGCGTCCGCCGCCGCCGTCATAGTCCTGCTGCTCACGATGATTCTGGCCGTCTTCTACGTTCGCCTGCAAAAGGAGAGGTGATCACCCGTGCTCACCCGCAAAAGGCGGCGCCTCTACGCGAAGAGCGCCGTGCTCGCAGGCTTGATCGTCGGCGCGCTCTTCGCCGGCCTGCCGGTCGTGTGGATGCTGTCGACGTCGTTCAAGACCAATGGAGAAGTCTTCCAGGTTCCGCCACGGCTGATCACCGACAACTTCTCGTTCGACGCCTACGCGAAGATCCTGGGCGACGCGGCCGAGTTGCGGTTTTTCATCAACAGCTACATCGTCGCGCTGTCGGTGACGGTGCTGACATTGTTCGTGGCGATACTCGCGGCATATGGATTCAGCCGCTACAACTTCCCGTTGAAGCGATCCATCAACGTCGTGATCGTCAGTGTTCAGGCTGTGCCGCCGATCACACTCGTCATTCCCTACTTTGGTCTCGTGGTGGGGCTCGGCCTGTATAATACTTATGCGGGGTTGATTCTCACGCACATGGTCTTCACCTTGCCCTATGCGATTATCATGATGACCGCTTATTTCAATACCCTGCCCCGGGAATTGGATGAATCCGTCAAGGTGGACGGGGCGTCGAGCTGGACGGCTCTCTGGCGGATCCTGGTGCCCATTTCGGTTCCCGGGCTGGTCGCCGTGGGCGTCTACACCTTCATGATCTCGTGGAACGAATACCTGTTCGCGCTGACCCTCACCCGTACCGACGACATGCGAACCGTCCCCATCGGCATTCAGTTGTTGATGGGCCAGCACTCCTACGAGTGGAACCAGATGATGGCCATGAGCATTCTGGGATCCATTCCGGTGCTCCTGTTGTTCCTCATCTTCCAGCGGCGATTCATCGGCGGCCTCACCTCGGGTGCCGTCAAGACCTGACGCATCATGCCCGTCCCGCGGCATAATCAACTATTCAGAGGAGAAATACAGTAATGCTGACGACCGGCAAGGTGCTCCTGGCCGCCGCGCACGAAAACAACTTCGCGGTGCCCGCCTTCAACATCAGCGACTACGCCATGTTCAACGGCATCGTGGACATCAGCGAAGAGAAGAACGCGCCGCTCATCGTCGGGATCCATCCCGACGAGGTGCGGCACCTCGGAGTGGACGTGATCGCCGCGATCACCCAGCGGGCCCATCGCTCGTCCGTGCCGATCGCGATTCACTGGGACCACGGCGCGACCTATGAGGAGATGCTGACCGCGATCCGGATCGGCTTCACCTCGGTGATGATCGACGCCTCGATGAAGTCCTTCGAGGACAACGTCGCGCTCTCCAAGAAGGTCACCGAGACCGCGCACGCGGTCGGCCTGTCGGTCGAGGCGGAGCTGGGGACGATCGGCAAGACCGACAACGAGGCCGAAGACGGCAGCGACGCGATCATCTACACCGACCCGGCGGACGCCGTGACCTTCGTACGGGAGACCGGGGTGGACAGCCTCGCCGTGGCCATCGGCACCTATCACGGCATCTACCCGAAGACCCTGAAGCCGGAGCTCAAGCTCGACCTGCTGAAGGAGATCAAGGACCGGGTCAGGATCCCCCTGGTGCTGCACGGCGGCTCGGGCAACCCCGACGAGGAGATCGCGGAATCGGTCAAGCTCGGCATCAACAAGATCAATATCTCCAGTGACATCAAGCTCGCTTACCACATGAAGATGCGCGAAGTCCTGGCCGATGAGAGCCTGCGTGAGCCGAACTCCATCCAGCCGCCGTGCATCGAGGCGATGAAGGTCGTGGCCGCGCAGAAGATCGACCTCTTCGAAGCGACCGGCAAGGCGTCTCTCTACTGACATGGCCAGCCATGTGGTCCTGGGTTTGGGGGGATGCGTCGACTACGAGCTCAAGCTGTCCTCGGCGGTCTTGGAGCAGCTGGTCGACGAGTATGAGATCCACAATGCCGAGCTGACGTCATCGGTCACCGTGACCGATGAGCGCGAGCTGGTCATCTCGATTCTCACCTACCTCAAAAAGGGCGGAGGAGGCGAGCACTTCGTCGCCTCCTCCGAATGCCTGAGCGCGTTCGCGGGGCGGTTCCCCAAACGAACGACTCTGGGCGGCACCTCCGTCCGGGCGGCGCTGGAGATGAGCCGGCTCGGCGTACCCTCCACCCTGCACCTGGTCAGTCTCAACGACATCGTCCGCCGCCTGCTGCCGGCAAGCTGCGACTACATCTGCAGCGGCGACCGGGACACCCTCTATCCGCACCTGATCGTGCAGTACGACCAGGACCTGCGGGTTCGAGCAGGCGACATCGACATCCGGGCGCCGTTCCCGAACAGGTTGATCTACGTCAATGACCCGGCGAACGAGTCCATGCTGCTGAGTGATGAGCTGGGCTCGTTGCTCCGCGACGCACGGGTCTTTCTGATCTCGGGATTCAACGCGATCAGGGACCAGCAGAAACTCGACCGGCGTCTCACCACGCTGAGAAAGCACATGCGACAGCTGCCGGCCGAGGCGGTCGTCTACTACGAGGACGCCGGATTCCACGAGCCGGGCCACAGCCAATTGGTCCGCGACGCGCTTCTGGAAGTCATCGACGTCTACGGACTGAACGAAGACGAGCTGCAGCTGCACCTGGGCTACGCCGTCGACCTGCTCTCCGTGACGGAGGTGGCCCGCGCCCTCGAATCGCTGCGCGCTCTCATCCCCGCGCCGACCCTGGTTGTGCACACCAAGTACTGGTCGGCGGCATTCGGCGAGAGAGCCGGCGAGTACGCGGAGCCGCTGAACGAGGGCATCGTGATCGCCAGCACCCGTTACTCCCACGGCGATGGTTACACAGAGCACCAGTACGAACTCATGCGCAACCGGCCAAGGCGACCGGAGTCAGTGGAGTTCGCCGCGGCGCTGGAAGACCGAATGGGCGAGGTCGTTCGCTGCCTGCCCGGCTTCGACCTTGACGTCGCCGCACCCACGACCATCGGGCTCGGCGACGCGTTCGTCGGCGGTTTCCTGGCCGCGGTCGCCCAGGGCCGGTCAAGCACATGAGCTGACCCGCGCCTACGAAGCCGCGGCGAGCGTGTCCCGTACGGACATCAGGCCGAAGCCGAGAAGGTTCAGGCCCTGCCAAGTCACCGGGGAGGCAGCGCGCTCGTCGTTGGCGGTCAGGCCGATGCCCCAGATCCGGTCGTGGGGGCTGGCCTCGACCAGGACCCGGTTCCGGGTGCCGAGCAGGAAGTCGGCCAGTTCGGGGTGCTGGGCGAACTTGGCGAGGTTGCCGCGGACCACGATGTCGAAGCGGTGGGCGTTCCAGACGTCCTCCTCGAAATCGCGCACGCCCCGGCCGAGTTTCTTGGCTTCGCCGGGATGACCTGCGGCGAGGATCTCGGCGGCGGTCTGGTGGTCGTCGAACAGCCACGCCTTGTGAGCCATCATGTAGTGCTCGGCGGAGGCGAAGGTGTGGCCGTCCTCGCTGAACGTGACCGGCCACCACTGGGACAGGCAGCCGGGGCCGACGCCGCCGCGAGCCGGGCGATGGCCCCAGAAGAAGAGATAGCGCAGAACCTGGCCCGCCTGCTCGGCGGCGATCGCCTCGGCCACGGTCTGGGGAAGCGCGATGCGGGGGAGTTCGTCGGACACGCCCACACCGTCCCACAGTCGCGCTCGGATCCGCCAACGGCCGAGGCGTGCCGCGTGCGGACGCGTTCCTTGGAGCGGCTGAAAAGCCCGGGGAAGATCGTGATCTGTTGACGGGGCTTTACCGCATCGGCCCGGACCTCCGGGTCCGTGAAGATCCACGCGGCCGTGTGGAAGCCGAGGTGGCGCAGGAAGTCGCGCTCCTCGCCGAACACCAGGCCGCGGACCGTCGAGTGGATGCCGTCGGCGCCCACCAGGAGGTCGGCCTCCAGCGTGTCGCCGCCGACGGTCACCCGGACGCCGTCCGGGTGGTTCTCGACGCCGGTGAGCGCGGCGCCGTAGCGGAGGTCGACGCGGTCGGAGAGATATTCGCGCAGGGACCGTTCGAGGTCGGGGCGCATGATGCTGATCAGGCGGCCGTCCACCACCTTGGCGAACTGGTCGAAGCCGAGCCCGGAGCGGCGGCGGCCCTCCTCGTCGCGGTAGGTCATCTTCGTCACCACGTAGCCCACCTCGTGCAGGCGAGGAAGTACGCCCATGGCCTCCGCGGCGTCGAATCCCGGACCGAAGAAGTCGATCATGTAGCCCTGGGTGCGGGGGCCGGGGGACCGCTCCAGCACCACCACGTCCCAGCCGATGGCGTCGAGGCGCTGGGTCAGGGCCAGCCCGCCGATGCCGGCACCGCAGATCACGGCTTTCGTGAGAGCTCCCTTCTGTCGAGGAGCCGTCTGAGTACGGGGGCGACGGCCGGGGCGGTCAGGTCGGGAGTGAAGGCCCGGTGCAGCATGAGGCCGTCGATGGCGGCGGCGACCACCGCCGCCGTCTGGTCCGGCGCCGCCACGCCCTGGGCGGCCAGCCGCGAGGCCAGCCGGTCGCGGAAGGCGTTGATCACCTCGGCCAGCGATCGGCGCAGCGTCTCGTCGCGGGTGGCCGCCAAGTACGTCTCGGTGAACAGCAGCGACATGGGGTCGCGGCCGTCGTGCTCGTCCAGCGTGGCGAGCATGAGGTCCAGCGCCTCCTCCGCCGTGCCGGCCTGCTCCAGCAGCGGGCCCACCCCCTCGACCAGGCCCCGCATGGTGCCGATGGCGGCCTCCGTGAGCAGCGCGTGCACCGAGGAGAAGTGGTAGTGCACCAGTCCGGGCGTGACCCCGGCGCGCTCGGCGAGCATCCGCGTGCTCACCGCCGACCAGCCGCGCTCGGCGATCAGCTCCGCGGCCACGCGCAGCAGCCGCCCGCGCACCTCGCGCCCCTGGTCCGCCGACTTGGGTCCCGGCATGGACTCCTCCGTTTGGACGTACGCCCTGGGCGATCGTCCAAGGCGATTGACCAGAGGATAGCATCCGAGGCATGACTGAGATCTTCACGAGCTGGAAATCCTGGCGGGACGCCGAGCGACCGCTGGCCGCGGCGCTGCCGGGGGAGACGGTCGTGATGCTGGAGGAGGCCGTGGCCTTCGCCGAACTGCGGCACGGGGATCAGTTGCGGCCGACCGGCGTGCCCTACCTGGAGCATCTGCTGGAGGCATTGGAGGTCGCGGTGCGCGGGGCGGCGGTGCGCGACCCGGACGTGCTGGTGGCGATCGTGCTGCACGACGTGGTCGAGGACACCCCGTGCACCCGCGCGGAGATCGCCGAGCGGTTCGGAGAGCACGTCGCCGAGCTGGTCGCCTGGGTGACCAAGCCCGACGTGGCCGCCTCACAGGACGAGCCGGGCGTGGCCGCCCCACAGGACGAGCCGGGCGTGGCCGCCGGGCAGGACAAAGCAGCGGCGAGGGCGGCGGCGAAGGCGGCGGTGAAAGCGGCCTACCTGCGGGGGCTGGCGGCAGCGCCGCCGCAGGCCGTGCTGGTCAAGCTGGCCGACCGGGTGAGCAACGTGCAGGAGCTGCACCGGGTGCCGGCGGACTTCCAGCGGCGATACCACCGGGAGACGGTGGAGCACATCGTGCCGCTGGCGGCGACGTCACCGTGGTTCGCCCGCTGGTTCGCCGACTGGCGGGACGACTGGCGGGCCTTCGAATCGGAGTAACCCCTCAGCGGGTGTGCAGGCGGGCCAGCCGGTTGCGGACGCCGTCGAAGTGGGCGAAGACCGCCGCCACCGCCGCGGTCTTGTCACCGGCCTGCACGGCCGTGTAGATGTCGCGGTGCCGCTTGGCCACGTCGGCCGGGGGCTCGTCGGGCGTGCCGAGCTGGTCGCGCAGCTGGTGGTAGACGTCCCAGAACGCCCCGAGCAGCTGGCTGACCAGCGGGTTGCCGAGCGGGCGGTAGAGCAGGTCGTGGAAGAGCCGGTCCGTCTCCGGTGACACGTCGCCGACCAGCGCCTCGCTCTCCATGCGGGCCATCACGTCGGCCACCGGTGTCAGGTCGGCCTCGGGGCCCAGGTCGATGAGCCGCTGTACCAGGCCGGCCTCCAGGATCTCGCGGATCTCGGTGAGGTGGGTGAGGTGGCTCTTGCCGTCCTGGAGGGTGATGCGGCTGTGGAAGGCCAGCTCGTCGACCAGCCCGGCCAGCGACATCCGGCCCACGAACATGCCGAAGCCGTGGCGGATGTCGACGATCCCGACGGCCTGGAGCGCCTTGAGCGCCTCCCGGACGGAGTTGCGGCTGACCTGGAGCTCTTCCATGAGCTCGGTTTCGGTGGGCAGGGGATCACCCGCCACAAGCCCGCGCCGGAGGATGAGCTCTTTGACGCCCTCCTGGGCCTCGACGGCACGGCTGGGCCGCGGGCGCGGGACAGTGGTCATGAAAAATCCCTTCGTCGTAAGCGCTTAGGTAACATTCCGGAAATCTCCTGTTGACCTCAACCGGGTCCGGCCCATAGCGTCCACCCTACGCACAACATAGGACATGGGATGTCCCACGTTCTACATTAGGACCGTAACGAAGCGGCCTAATGCGGATCGCAGGATCTGCACCAACCCCCAGGAGGCATCCGTGAGCTCTGAGTTCAGCCGCCGTGATTTCCTGCGCTACAGCGGGGCCACGGGTGCGGCGGCGTTCATCGCCACCACCCTCTCCGCCTGCTCGGGTGGCCCGGCCTCGACCGGTTCGGTCGGCGCCGGATCCAACAAGGACCTGATCACCGCCGTCATCGGCTATGGCAACGACCAGAGCTGGGATCCGACGCAGACGGCCTCGGCCTTCGCGATGGCCGGCATCCAGCACGTCTACGAGGGCCTGCTCGACACCGACCCGATCACCCGCGAGCCGTACCCGGCTCTGGCGACCGCGCTGCCGACGGACCTGAACGCCACCTCGTGGAAGTTCACCCTCCGCGACGGCGCGAAGTGGCACGACGGCCAGCCGGTGACCGCCGACGACGTGGTCTTCACCTTCCAGCGCATCCTCGACCCGGAAGCCAACGTGCTGACCGGCAACTTCTTCAAGTCCTGGCTCCAGGAAGTGAAGAAGATCGACGACAAGAACGTCGAGCTGGTCTTCAAGTTCGCCTTCCCCGACGCGGCGCCCAGGCTGACCATCGCCAAGATCATGCCCAAGCACGTCTTCAGCCAGCCGGGCGCCTGGGACCAGGCCAAGACCGGCAAGGCCGTCGGCTCGGGGCCGTACAAGCAGACCGCGCACAACCCCAAGAGCAACACCACCTTCGAGGCGTTCGCCGACTACAACGGGCCGCGCCCGGCGACCGTCAAGAAGATGAACTGGCTGACGATCGTGGACGCGGCGGCCCGCGTCGCGAAGATCTCCGGCGGCTCGGCCGAGGCGCAGATCGCCGACAACATTCCGTACGCCAACGTCGAGCAGCTCAAGCAGCAGGGGCTGAGCGTCGAGGGCGGCGCGGGGATGAACCACATGTTCCTGATGTTCAACACCGGGACCAAGCCGTTCGACGACGTCCGCGTACGCCAGGCGCTGCACTACGCCATCGACAAGAAGAAGCTGATCGACGTGGCCCTCAAGGGGCACGGCACCGCCTCCAGCTCCTTCCTCAACGAGGGCCACCCCGACCACAAGCGGGCCTCGGTCGTCTACGACTACGACCAGGAGAAGGCCAAGGCGCTGCTCAAAGAGGCGGGCGTGACCAACCTGACGGTCAACCTGATGGCCGTCAACGTGAGCTGGATCGCCGACTGCCTGCCGACCATCGCCGCCTCCTGGGAGGCGATCGGCGTCAAGACGACGCTGGAGCCGCAGGACACGGCCGCGCTGTTCGCCAAGATGGACCAGTTCCAGGACTACCAGGTGGTCGCGGCGGCCTCGAACCCCAACCAGTTCGGCATGGACGCCGACCTGATCATGCGCTACAACTACGTGGCCGGCGGCCTGTGGATGAAGTACAGCCACTGGGGCGACAGCAAGGACGCCAAGGCCCTGTTCACCCAGATGGACGAGGCCACCAAAGAGCCCGACAAGGCGGCCAAGACCGCGAAGGTCCAGAAATATCTGGATCTCATCGCGGAGCAGGCGGTTCTCTACCCCGTCGTCCACACCGAGCTGATGACCGCCTGGGACCCGAAGAAGCTGACCGGGATCCGTGCGCAGGCATACCCGGGCATCAACGTCCTCCAGGCCAAGCGCACCTGAGCCCATGGCCTTCATCGTCAGAATGCTCCTCCGGCGGATCCTCGTCCTGGTCCCGCTGGTGCTCGGGGTCGCCGCGTTCGTGTTCATCGTGATGCGCTTCTCCAACAGCAAGCCGGAGTACGCCTACTTCCAGGGCGCGAACCCGACCCCCGAGCAGATCCACCAGTTCCAGGTCGAGAACGGCCTGCTCGACCCGCTGCCACTGCGCTACCTGCGCTTCGTCGGCGACCTGGTCCGCGGCGACCTGGGCACCAGCGTGCTCACCAAGAAGCCGGTGCTCGAATCGGTCACGACCGCGCTGCCGCTGACGCTCCAGCTCACGCTGCTCGGCCTGCTCGTCGCGGTCGTGCTGGCGCTGATCTTCGGCGTCACCGGGGCGTTGTTCCGTGACCGCTGGCCCGACCAGGTGATCCGCGTCGTGTCCCTGATCGGGGTGGCGGCCCCGGCCTTCTGGCTGGCGCTGCTGATGATCCAGTGGCTCGCGGTGGGGGAGGGGCTGTTCCCGACCGGCGGCTACATCAACCCCGCCGACTCGACGAGCGGCTGGCTGCGCTCGATGACGCTGCCCGCGCTGTCGCTGTCACTGCCGGTCGCGGCCCAGCTCACCAGGATCATCCGCACCTCGATGGTGGAGGAGCTCGACCGCGACTACGTACGCACCGCGATCGGCAGCGGGCTGCCGCCGATCGTGGTGGTGGGCCGCAACGTGCTGCGCAACGCGCTGATCAACCCGCTGACCGTGCTCGGCCTGCGCATCGGCTACCTGATCGGCGGCGCGGTGGTCATCGAGCAGATCTACGGCCTGCCCGGCATGGGCCAGCTCATGATCAACGCGGTGCGCGACGGCGACCCCGCGGTCGTGCAGGGCGTCGTGCTGACCGTCGCGGTCGGCTTCATGGTCGTCAACCTGCTGGTCGACGTCCTGTACCTGCTGGTCAACCCCAGGCTCAGGAGCGCCACCTGATGAGACGTGGACTGACCGAACGCCTCGCCAAGCCGGGCGTCAACCTCAGACGGCTACGGCCGCTGTCGTGGATCGCCGTGGGCGTCGTCGCCGTGATCGTGCTGGCCGCGCTGCTCGCGCCGGTGATCGCGCCGCACTCGCCGTACTTCCAGGAGATCGCCGGCGGCGGCCCGTCCGCGAGCCACTGGATGGGACTGGACAGCGCCAACCGCGACATCCTGTCCAGGCTCCTGTACGGCGCGCGCTGGTCGCTGCTCATCGGCCTCGGCGCGACCGTCCTGGCCCTGGTCGTGGGGGCCGTCGTCGGCGCCGCCGCGGCCACCTCCCGCCGGGCCGTCGACGAGACGATCATGCGCTTCCTCGACGTGATCATGGCCTTCCCCGGCATCGCGCTGGCCGCGGTGCTGGTGGCGGTGTTCGGCGGCAGCATCCCGGTGCTGGTGATGGCGATGGCCTTCCTCTACATGCCCTCGGTGGCGCGCGTCGTACGGGCCAACGTGATCGCCCAGTACGGCGAGGACTACGTCGCGGCCGAGCGGATCATCGGCGCCCGCACCCCGCACATCCTGATCCGGCACATCGCCATCAACTGCGCCGCGCCGGTGCTGGTGTTCTGCACGGTGATGGTGGCCGACGTGATCGTGTTCGAGGCGTCGCTGTCGTTCATCGGCGCCGGAGTACGCCCGCCGAACCCGTCGTGGGGCAGCGTCATCGCCGACGGCAAGAACATGGTGCTCCTCGGCGGCTGGTGGGCCACGGTCTTCCCCGGCCTGCTCATCCTGATCACCGTGCTGGCCCTGAACATCCTCTCCGAGGGCATCTCCGACGCCTGGGCCGCGCCCGCGACCCGCAAGGCCGCCATCAAGAAGGACGACGCGTTCGAGGCGGCCCGGCCGGGCTCGGGCGAGGTCGTCGAGCTGCCGGGACTGGCCGAGGCCGCCCGCAGACTGGCCGAACGGGCCCGCCCCCTGCCCTCGGGCCCGCCGATCCTCGCGGTGGAGCGGCTGCGCATCGGCTTCGCCGAGGGCGTGGACATCGTCGACGGCATCGCCTTCGAGGTACGTCCGGGCGAGGTCCTCGGACTGGTCGGCGAGTCCGGCTGCGGCAAGTCGCTGACCGCGCTGACCATCATGGGCCTGCAGCCCCGCGACGCCCGAGTCAGCGGCCACGTACGCTTCGACCAGCAAGAACTCCTCTCGCTGCCGCGCCGCGCCCGCCGCCGCCTGCTCGGTCACGAGATGGCGATGATCTACCAGGACGCGCTGTCGTCGCTGAACCCGGCCATGACCATCAAGGCCCAGCTCAAGCAGGTCACCCGCCGTGGTGGCCGCCGGACACCGGCCGAACTGCTCGAGCTGGTCGGCCTGGACGCCCGCCGTACCCTGTCCTCCTACCCGCACGAGCTGTCCGGCGGGCAGCGGCAGCGGGTGCTGATCGCGATGGCGCTGTCGCGCGAGCCCAAGCTGATCGTCGCCGACGAGCCCACCACCGCGCTCGACGTGACCGTCCAGGCGCAGGTCATCGAGCTGCTGCTGGAACTGCGCGCGGAGCTCGGGTTCGCGCTGATCCTCGTCTCGCACGACCTCGCGCTGATCGCCGACGTCACCGACCGCGTCGTGGTCATGTACGGCGGGCAGATCGTGGAGACCGGCGCCACGGCGACGCTGGTCGGCGCGCCCGCCCACCATTACGCGCGCGGGCTGCTCGGCTCGGTGCTGTCGCTGGAGTCGGGGGCCGAGCGGCTGACGCAGATCCCCGGTGTGGTGCCCGCGGCGGCGGACTTCCCGGCCGGTTGCCGCTTCGCCGACCGGTGCCCGATGGCCACGGACGTGTGCCGTACCGACACTCCGATGCTGGAGGGGGACACCCAGCGGCATGCCGTGGCGTGTCACCATCCCGCCGTCGTCCTCGTGGGGAGTGATCAGCATGCTTGAGCTGAAGGACGTGCACGTCGTGCACAAGGCCCGCTCGGGCGGGGTGTTCTCGAGGGACCGCGTCTACGCGCTGACCGAGGCGAACCTCTCGGTCAGTCCCGGTGAGACGGTCGGCGTCGTGGGGGAGTCGGGCTGCGGCAAGTCCACGCTGGCCAAGGTGCTGGTGGGCCTGCAACGGCCGACCTCGGGCACCGTGACCTTCCGGGGCAAGGACCTGTGGGCGCTCAAGGAGGGGGAGCGGCGCGGGCTGATCGGATCCAGCGTTGGGATGATATTTCAGGATCCGTCCACGGCGCTCAACCGGCGGCTGCCCGTCAGCAAGGTGCTCCGCGACCCGCTCAACGTGCATGGGCGCGGCACCCCGGCCGAGCGGGACGCCCGCGTCCGCGAGCTCCTCGACCTCGTCGGCCTGCCCGCCGGCGCCGCCGACCTGCTGCCCGGCCAGCTGTCCGGCGGGCAACGGCAGCGCGTGGCCATCGCCAGGGCGCTGGCCCTCGAACCCGACCTGCTCATCGCCGACGAGCCGACCAGCGCCCTTGACGTGTCCGTACGGGCGCAGATACTCAACCTGCTGCTCGATCTGAAGGAGCGGCTCGGGCTGGCGCTGGTGTTCGTCTCGCACGACATCCAGACGGTCCGGCGGATGAGCGATCGGGTGGTGACCATGTACCTGGGCAGGATCGTCGAGCAGACCCCCGCGCACGCCGTACCCCTGAACGCCCGGCACCCCTACACGCGGGCGCTGTTCTCCGCCACGCCGGGACTGATCTCCCCGATCAACCCGATCCCGCTGGTCGGCGCCGTGCCCTCGGCCACCAGGCCGCCGAGCGGCTGCCCGTTCCGCACCCGATGCTGGCGGGCGGACGAGGAGTGCGGCGCGGCCTGGCCCGCGGCGCGCAGCGACGCCGACCACCTCTTCCACTGCTACCACCCGGTGGCGGCGGGAGCCACCGACCTCGAACTGATCCAGGAGCGCCCATGACATTGACCGGTGTGATCCCCCCGGTGTGCACCCCGATGACCGCCGACGGCCAGGTGGACGCCGCGTCGCTGATCCGGCTGGTGGATCACCTGCTCGACGGCGGGGTGGACGGGCTGTTCGTGCTCGGGTCGTCGTCGGAGGTGGCCTACCTGCCCGACGCCCAGCGCCGGGTGGTGCTCGACACCGTGGTCGGTCATGTGGGCGGACGGGTGCCGGTGCTGGCCGGGGTGATCGACATGACGACGCCGCGGGTGCTCGAACACGTGCGTGTCGCCGTCGAGGCCGGGGTGTCGGGGCTGGTGGCGACGGCGCCGTTCTACACGCGCACCCATCCCACCGAGATCCGCACCCATTTCCGGACCATCAGCGCGGAGAGCGGCTTGCCGGTCTACGCCTATGACCTGCCGGTCGCCGTGCACACCAAGCTGACCGCCGAACTGCTGCTGGGGCTGGCCGCCGAAGGGGTGCTGGCCGGGGTCAAGGATTCGAGCGGGGACGACGGCGGTCTGCGGCAGGTGATCCTGGGCCGCGAGGCGCCGTTCAGCGTGCTGACCGGTTCCGAGGTGACGGTGGACTCCGCCTTGTGGATGGGCGCCGACGGGGTGGTGCCCGGTCTGGGCAATGTGGATCCCCACGGGTACGTCCGGCTCTACCAGGCGGCCCGGCGGGGCGACTGGGAGGCGGCCCGGCTTGAGCAGGAGCGGCTGGTACGGCTGTTCGAGATCGTCACGGTCGGCGGCGACCGGATGGGCGGCAGCTCGTCGGGGCTCGGCGCCTTCAAGGCCGCGCTGCACCTGCGCGGCGTCATCGACCACCCGGCCACCGCGCTGCCGCAGGTCCCGCTGAACGACGAGGAGACCGGCCGCATCGGCAAGCACCTGGCTGCCGCGGGTCTGTTGTAACAGACTGGTCGGCGGCTTGGATCAGTGGACAATCGTATGGCAATCGGCCTCCGCCATCCTGTCACGGTGACTACTGACAACGCCCCTGCCATCTGGGAGATGGTGGTCGTCCACCGCGTGTTCCGCCGCGAGTTCAGGCTGGCCCCCGAGCTGATCCGGCAGGCGGCCCCCGGCGACACCGAGCGGGCCGCCACGCTGTCCGCGTACCTGGGCGAGATCCTGGCAGGCCTGCACCACCACCACGAGGCCGAGGACAAGCTGCTCTGGCCGGTGCTCCTGCGCCGCGTACGGCTGGAGGGCGCCCTCATCCGCACGATGGAGGAGCAGCACGAACGCGTCGCCGGCCACATCTCCGTGCTGGAGGAGCTGCTGCCCGCCTGGCGGGCCGAGGCCGACGCCGACCGGAGGGACCGGCTGGCCGACACGCTGACACTGCTCCACGACGAGCTGCTCGTCCACCTCGACCAGGAGGAGGAGCGCATCCTGCCGCTCGTCGCCGCGCACCTGACCAAGGCCGAATGGGACACGCTCTCGGAGTACGCCCGCGCCCAGATGCCCAAGGACCGGCTGCTGGTCAACCTGGGCGCGCTGCTGGAGGACGCCACGCCATGGGAGCGCGAGGCCTTTCTCCGCCTGATGCCGATGGCCGCCCGTGTCCTGTGGAGACTGATCGGCCAGCGGCAATACCGGCGCGAATGCCAGAAAGTCCGGCTTAGAACTTTTGGTGTGGTGCACGCGTCAAAAAGCCCATGAAGACGTTCAGGATCGCCGCACTCGTGGGCGGGCTGCTGCTGATCGGCGGTGCCGCGCCCGCGCTGGCGCAGGAGACCGGGCAGCTGGCCGCGGCTCCGCAGCGCTGCTCCACCACCCAGCTCCAGGTGCGCTTGGGCCGGGTGGACGCGGGGGCGGGCAACCGCAACGCGCCGCTGGTGTTCACCAACCGGTCGCGCGCCACGTGCACCCTGCAGGGCTATCCGGGGCTGGTGATGTTCGACAAGCAGGGTGACGCCCTGCGGACCCGCGTCCGCCGGACACCGGGAGCGCGGCCGAAGGTGACGCTCAAGCCTGGCGGCAGTGCCCGCGCCGTCCTCCACTGGACGGTCGTGGAGACCGGCACCGAGACCGCCTGCCCGGGTGCGGCCCGGCTCATGGTCATCCCGCCGGACGAGCGTGCGCACACGGAGATCGCGTTCGCCGTCGACCGCGTGTGCGACCAGGGCCGACTCGACGTCACACCGATCAAGTGACCGACTGGCGGCCCTGATGGCATGCCGGTCAGGTGTCCGACCGGCGCAGGCGCGGCCGTGCCGGGGTGGGGTGATTAGCGGCTGACCCCGTCGGCGGGCCGCTGGAGCAGGTTCAGGTCGGCCCGGCTGGGCAGGCTCTCCCAGTCGCCCTGCGAGGTCACCGCGAAGGCCCCCGCCGCGCACGCCGTGCGCAGCCGCTGGTCGGCGTCCGCGCCGGCCAGCCAGTCGGCCAGCCACCCGGCCGCGAACGCGTCCCCGGCGCCGACCGGGTCCACCTCCGTCACCTGGTACGGCTGAGCCTGCCGTACGGAGCCGCCCGAGAACTCCAGGGCCCCCTTGGCGCCGGACTTCACCAGCACGTGGGCGGGACCGAGCGAGCTGAGCGCCTTGGCCAGGTCGGCGCCCCCTTCGACGTCGGTGACCAGCCGGCCTTCCGCCTCGGTCGCGAACAGGACGTCCACGTCGCCGATCGTCTCGCGCAGCCAGGCGCCGGCCTCCTCGGGCGTCCACAGGGCCCGGCGGTAGTTGATGTCCAGCGACACGAACACCCCGGCGGCGCGGGCCACGGCGATCGACCGCCGTACAGTCTCGCGGGCGGACGCCGACAGGGCCGGGGTGATCGCGGAGACGTGCAGCACCCGGGCGGCCTGGATGAGCGCGGGGTCGACGTCTTCGGGCGTGATCCGGGAGGCGGCGCTCCTCGCGCGGTAGTAGCGGACGTCGACGAGGTCGGCCGTCCGACGGCCCTTGATCATCAGGCCGGTGGGCGCCCCCGGATCCGTGACGGTCCGGACGTCGACGCCCTCGCCCTGGAGCGTGAAGCGGATCAGCTCGCCGAACTCGTCGGCGCCGACCCGGCTGATCCAGGTGGCGCTGTGACCCAGGCGGCTGACGCCGATGGCCACGTTCGACTCGGCGCCGCCGACACCCAGGTCGAAGTCGCGGGCGAAGCGCAGCGGACCGGTGCGCCGGGCCGCGAACAGCGCCATGGTCTCACCGAAGGTCACCAGATCGGTCATCGAGTCGAGCTCCCAGCTATTCGAAGATGCGCGGTGCCGTCGTGGGGACGTTCGGCCGCCCCACAGGCTACCCGCCGACCAGGAGCGGCATCACGGTGGCGCCCGTGCAGCGCCGGGCCGGGCAAGCATCGGGCAGCCATGCATCGGGCCGGCCAAGCGCCGGGTTAGCCGAATATCTGACGCTCGCGCCGGGTGTAGCCCGGTCTGGTGGCCGCCGCGAGCAGGCGCAGCGGCCGGCCCGCCCTCTTGAGCAGGCGCGCGGCCTCCTCGGGCGTGGCGTGGCGGAGCAGCCACGGAGTGGTGAAGGCCAGTTCGCGGAGGGTGGTCCGCCTGGCGACCTGCCGCTCCACCCGTACATAGGCGTCGAACGGTACGAACCGGAAGACGATCGGGAACAGCTCGGACTCCTCCTCGGCGAGGTGCTCCTCGAGCGGCTCCAGCAACTCGCCCAGCTCCCGGCCGAGCGCGCCCGGGTCGCCGCTCAGCGCGGCGCGGCAGCGGTCCAGCAGCGGGCCGAACGTCTGGCGGCCGACGCTGTAGGGGGTCAGGTCGACGGACTGGCCCGCCGCGCGCTCGATGGCCGGCCACAGCAGTTCGCGCTCGTTGGCGTGGTGGTGGTCGACCTGGGTCAGCAGCGAGGCCGTGTAGCCGCGCACCGCCCTGCCCTTGGCCGCGCCGAGCTCGGCGGGCCCGGTCAGCAGCTCGGCGAGCCGCCGCAGGTCGGTCAGCATGGCGCGGTGGACGACGTACATCGAGGTGAGGTCGGCCATCGAGGTGAGGTCCGGCATCGGGCTTGAATCGGTGTGGGGCGCGTCGGCTTCGCGGGCGCCGGCCGCCCGCCGGGCCGCCGGGCCGTTCGTCCGCCGGGCCGGCGCGTCGCCTGAGCGGCGGGTCGCCGCGTCGTGCGCCGCCCAGTCGCGCAGCCGGGGCCAGGCGCGGAAGAGCGCGGCGCTGGCCGGGGCGACCCGGTCGTCGCTGATCGCCACCAGCTTGCCCACCTCGGTCGTGACGGGCACGACCCGGACGCTGAGCCGTACCAGCAGGCCGGCGGCGACCAGGCGGGTCAGCACGCCCCCCTCCTCGCCGTCGTCCTTGACCTCCTCGCCGTCGAGCAGGCGCAGCAGCAGGCCGGGCAGCTCGCCCTGCTGCGCCGGGGTGAGTGAGGCGTACACCTTCTCGGCCACCTCGCCGAGCGAGCGCGGGCCGGTCAGCCCGCCGGGCGGGCGCAGCTCGGCCGGACCGCGGGCCGGCAGCTCCGTGGCGGAGGGGCGGTCGGCCGGGTTCTTCGACAGAGCGCGCCCCACCAGGTCGCGCAGCCGCGGCGGCAGCTCGCCGAGGTCCGGGTCGACGGTCAGCAGCCGGTGCATGATCGCGCCGAGGCTCTCGCCCTGGAACGGGTCGCGGCCGGTGGCCGCGTAGAGCACGACCGCGCCCCAGGCGAACACGTCGGCGGCCGTCCCGGCCCGCTGACCGGTGAGCACCTCGGGCGCCAGATAGGTGTGCCGCCTGCCGACCGGATCGCCGGCCGCCATGCCGTAGTCGATCACTCGCGGGCCGTCGGGGGCCAGCAGCACGTTCTCGGGCTTCAGGTCGCGGTGGGTGATGCCCGCCTCGTGCAGCGTCCTGAGCGCGGTCGCCAGGGCGAGCGCGAGCGCGAGCAGCTCATCACCCGCGTACGGCCCATGGACCGCCACCGCCTGCCGCAGATCGGGCCCGTCGGCGAACTCGCTGACGATGTAGGGGCTCTCACTGTCGAGCCCGACACCGACCACCCGGGCCAGATGGCGCGGCTTGATCAGGCCGACGGCCTCGGCGAGTTGTCTGGTGACCTCGCCCCGAGGCACCTTGATCGCGAACCGGCGGCCTTCGTCGTTGTAGGCGTCGTAGACCACCCCGCGCCCGCCCGCGCCAAGCCGCCCGGCCAGCCAGTAGCCGCCAAGTCTCTCGGGGTCACCGGGCACCAAGCGCATCGTCACTGCTGCTTAGATGCACGAAATCGTGATTTGGTTGCAAGACGTCACAGGTCCCCCGCGCGCCCCGGAGGACCCGTGCGTCATGATCATTATGTCAGGCTTTCCGATCTTGGCCGCCATTCGGTCCGCAGTACCGACATGGTGATGGCATCATGCCACTCGCCGTCCCAGAGCAGCGCGTCACGTTGTACGCCCTCCTCGACGAATCCCACCTTCTTGTAGACGTGCCTGGCACGGTCGTTGAAGGCGAAGACCTCCAGGCCGATCCGGTGCAGCGGAGTCGTCGTGAAGGCATGGTTCAGCAGCAGGTCGATGGCCTCCGTGCCGTAGCCCTTGCCGAACGCGCGAGCGCCGATCAGCGCGATCCGCATGCTGCACGAGAGATTGCCCGCGTCGAGCTCGTTGAGCACGATCTCGCCCACGAAGCCGCCTTCCGCGATGATCGCCAGGTCGAGGCGGTCGGCGTGCTGACTCCTCGTCGCGTACCAGTGGCGGCTGGCCTCCCGGTCGAACTCGCCGTGCGAGCCGGTCAGCCGCCGCACCTCGGGGTCGGTGACCAGCTCGAACAGATCGTCGGCGTATTCGGGACCGACCGGGCGCAGGGTCACTCGATCGCCCTGGAGAGTGGGCTTTTCAGCGAACATCCCCCCTCACTATCAAGCCTGGTCAGCAGGGGCAAACCCGACCCGGCCATGACCGCTGGTTTGTTTTTCGACATGGGGATAGAGGTTCATCTTGTCAAGGAGGTAAAAACATGACCATCGCCGGAAGCATCATCCTCATCATGCTGGGTGCGATTCTCACCTGGGCCGTCGAATTCGATCTTGCCGGTATCGACATCAACGTGGTCGGCGTCATCCTCATGCTCGGTGGCGTGGTCGGCCTGCTGTTCGGGATCTACCGGATCAGTGTGACCCGCAGGGCTGTGGCCCCCATCGACGAGCCGGTAGTCCGTCAGGACGTCTACGAGGAGCCCCAGGCTCGCCGGACCACCGTGTACGAGGAACGTCGCCGCTATGACGAGCCGCCCCTGTAAATCCTCCGGCCACAAGAAGGCCAACCCGCGGGCCGGCGCCAAGGCCCGCGGCTTACCCCCACAACCCAGCTCACAGCACCCGCTTGACCGCCTCGGCTATCGCGTGGCGGTCAATGCGGGCGTCTGCCAGCTGCTCCTGCGGCGTCGCCGACCCGGGCAGCTCCCGTACCGCCAGCTTCACCACGCGCGGCCCGAGCTCGCTGACGGCGTCCTGCACGGCGTCACCCAGCCCGCCCTCCGGCCGGTGGTCCTCCACCGTGATGAGGGTGCCGGTGGTGGTGGCCGCCTCCATCAGCGCGGCCGTGTCGATCGGCTTGATCGAGTACATGTCGAGCACGCCCACGGGGATTCCCTCGCGGCTCAGCTCGTCGGCCGCCGCGAGCGCCTCGTGCACGGTGATCCCGGCCGCCACGATCGTGGCCCGATCCGCCGCCGACTGCCGCAGCACGGACGAGCCGCCCACGGGGAAGCGCTCGCCCGGCTCGTAGATCACCGGCAGATCGCCACGGGTGGTACGCAGGTACGACACCCCTGAGATGTCGGCCATCGCGGCCGTCAGCGCGGCGGCCTGGTTGGCGTCGCACGGGTAGAGCACCGTGCTGCCGTACACCGCGCGCATCATGGCCAGGTCCTCCAGCCCCATCTGCGACGGGCCGTCCTCGCCGATCGACACGCCGGAGTGCGAGCCGACCAGCCTGATCGACGCGTGGCTCACCCCGGCCATCCTGATGAAGTCGTACGCCCTGGTCAGGAAGGCCGCGAAGGTGGCGGCGTAGGGGATCCAGCCGCGCACCTGCAAGCCGATCGCCATCGCGACCAACTGCTGCTCGGCGATGTAGCACTCGATGAAGCGCTCGGGGAACTCCTTGGCGAAGTCCTCGGTCCTGGTCGAGTCGGCCACCTCGCCGTCGACCGCGACCACCTCGCCACGGGCCGCGCCCAGCGCGACCAGCGCCGCGCCGAACCCGTCCCGGGTGGCGACCTCGTCGCCGGTCTTGTACGCGGGCAGCGCCAGGTCCCCGCTGTGGAAGCGGAACGGCTCACCGTTGGGCTCGGGCGGCCGCACCTCGACCCGCACGTCCCGTACGCCGCCCAGCTCGCCGATGGCCTTGTCCGGGTCCTTGAGCGCCTTGCCGTGGGCGCCCTCGCGGTTCTCCACCTCCAGGACGCCCTCGCCCTTGCGCGTCTTGGCGAGGATCACGGTCGGCCGCCGGCGGGTGTTGCAGGCGTCGTTCAGCGCGAAGTCGATCTGTCCTGGGTCGTGCCCGTCGATCTCGATCGTGTGCCAGCCGAACGCCCCGAACCTACGGGCGTACGCGCCGGTGTCCCAGCCATGCCGCGTCGGGCCACGCTGGCCCAGCCGGTTGACGTCCACGAGCAACGTCAGGTTGGCCAGCCCCTCGGCACCCGCCTGCTCGGCGGCCTCCCAAATGGACCCCTCGGCCAGCTCGCTGTCACCGCAGAGCACCCACACCTGGTACGGCAGGCGCTCCAGCCGCCCGGCCGTCGCCACCCCCACCCCGATGGGCAACCCCTGCCCGAGCGAGCCGGTGGCGACGTCCACCCAGGGCAGCTTGGGCGTCGGATGGCCCTCCATACGGCTGCCGCGCTTCCTGAACGACAGCAGCTCCTCGTCGGTGATCGCGCCCACGGCCTTGTACAGCGAGTAGAGCAGCGGCGAGGCGTGACCCTTGGAGAAGATGAGATGGTCGTTGGCGGGGTTGCCGGGATTCTGAAAGTCGTAGCGCAAGTGGCAGGCGAACAGCACCGCCATCAGGTCGGCGGCCGACATCGACGACGTCGGATGGCCGGAGCCGGCGGCGGCCGAGCTGCGTACGGAGTCCACACGCAACTGCGCGGCGAGTTCGGACAGGAAATGCAGATCGCGATCAGGCATCAGGTCCCTCCTCGTGGTTGCCCGCCGCCTACCCCCTCTGGCTTGCTTAACGCTCGGGCTTGCTTAACGCCCCGGTCTGCCGCCCCGGCTGAGGACCGCGAGGCCGGTCGCCGTCGCGGCGGCGGCCAGGGTGAGGAGCACCGCGCGCCGGTGCTGCGACAGCCAGAGCTGCGGGCTGCGGGCGTGCGAGCGCTTGTCGAAGCTGCCGTGCGCGCCGTAGTCGCGGTCGTCGTCCACGGGCTCCCAGAGGTTGGCCGCACCGCTGGGCGGCTTCTCGTCCGTCACTTGGGAGTCCACGCCGGTCCGCGCCAGGTAGCGGTCCACCAGGGCGGGCGCGATCCGCTGCGCGACCAGGGTGGCCGCGGTCGTGGCGCCGACCCAGTACTCCTTGCGCTCCGGGTGCTCGGCGGCGTACACGATGCCGTGGGCCGCGACCTCGGGCTGGTAGATCGGCGGCACCGGCTGCGGGTGGCGGCGCAGCTTGCTGAGCACCCAGTCGAACTGGGGCGTGTTGACCGCCGGCAGCTGCACCATGGTGATCTTGACGTTGCTGCGGGCCGCCATGAGCTCGACCCGTACGGACTCGGTGAAGCCCTTGATCGCGTGCTTGGCCCCGCAGTACGCCGACTGCAGCGGGATCCCCCGATACGACAGGGCCGAGCCGGTCTGCACGATGACGCCCCTGTTGCGGGGCCGCATCAGCTCAAGCGCCACCCGCGTGCCCCAGACGTAGCCGAGGTAGGTGACCCTGGTCGTCCGCTCGAACTCCTCCGGGGAGACGTCGGAGAACCTGGCGAACACCGAGGAGAACGCCACGTTGATCCACACGTCGATCGGGCCGATCTCCGCCTCGATGCGTTCGGCCGCCTGGCGTACCTGGTCGTACTCGGCCACGTCCGCCTCATAGACCTGCCCGCTCCCGCCCGCCACGGCGACGTCCACGGCGGCGGCGCCCAGGCCGGTCGTCCCGCGGGCGATCAGTGCCACCTTGGCGCCCTTCGCCCCGAGTTCGCGCACCACGGCGCGGCCCACGCCGCCGCTCGCGCCCGTCACCACGACCACGCGGTCACGCAGGTTGTCGGTGATTTCCGTCTTGGTGGTCAGATTCTCGGCACTCTGTGGCGCCATGAAGGTCATCCCGCCTCTCCTGATCTACCGCGGTGCTGCCGCCGGATGGCCAGCACCATGTCAATGACCGTGGCGATCGCCGCCACGACCGCGATGCCCGTCATCACCGGGGCCCTGGCGATGACGCCGAGCACGGCGAACGCGAACAGGAACATCAAGATGAAGGAGCCCACCCTGATGTGCGCCACATCGCGCGGTGTCGCGGGGACCATCGCGTGGGATCGCTCATCCCGGCTCTCTTCCCAACCGTTGTTCTCAGGCATAGGGCCCACCTGCCCCCGCCGTTTGCCGCGTAACGTCGCGGGTAGCCGCGCCGGCGTGCCTGAACTACGGCCGAGTGACCAGAACGAGCCGGGGATCGCGCGCCGTCGGCGCGGTCGCGGATTCAGCTACCACCGGCCCGACGGCGGCACGGTGCGCGACGCCGGGACGCTGAAGCGGATCAGGGCGCTGGCCATCCCGCCGGCCTGGACCGACGTGTGGATCTGCGCCTCGCCGGACGGGCACCTCCAAGCGGCCGGCACCGACGCCGCCGGGCGCAGGCAGTACCGCTACCACGACGACTGGCGCGAGCAGCAGGACCGGGAGAAGTTCGACCGGGTGCTGGAGCTGGCCGAGCGGCTGCCCGCCTTCCGCGAGAGCGTCGAGAAGCAGCTCTCCGGGCGCGGGCTGACCAGGCAGCGGGTGCTCGCCGCCGCCGCGCGACTGCTCGACGTGGGCTTCTTCCGGGTCGGCGGCGAAAGCTACGACTCCTACGGCCTGGCGACGCTCAAGATGGAGCACGTGTCCTGCGGCAAGGGCGTGATCACCTGCTCGTACCCCGCCAAGGGCGACATCCCCCGCGAGATCGAGGTGGCCGACCCGGGGGCGTGCGCGGTGATCAGATCGCTCAAGAGGCTCAGGGCCGAGGGCGAACTGCTGCGTTACCGGCACAACGGCGGCTGGGCCGACGTACGCAGCGAGGACATCAACGACTATCTGCGCGAGACGATCGGCTACGAGGTGACCGCGAAGGACTTCCGCACCTGGCACGCGACCGTGCTGGCCGCCGTGGGGCTGGCGGTCTCCACCCACGCCGGGACCGGCAAGCGGGCGGTCACGCGGGTGATGAAGGAGGTGGCCGAGTATCTCGGCAACACCCCCACGGTCGCTCGCGAGTCCTACGTCGACCCGCGGGTGATCAAGGCGTACGACCAGGGCAAGACGATCGCGGGCGCGCTGACCGAGCTCGGCGCCGACGCCGGCTTCGGCCAGCTGGCCACGCGTGGCCCGGTGGAACGGGCGGTCATCGGCCTGGTACGCGCCGTTTGAGCGGTTTCCCTCCGGGCATGCGGCGTCTGGAGAAGGAGGAAGTTGCGATGGAAGCTCCGCAGTACGTCGCGGCCAGGGTCCAGCGGGCGCTGGCCGAGGATGCGCGCACGCACGAGCTCGGCATCCGGGTCGACATCAGAGGCGATCAGCTGTTCCTGCGCGGCCAGGTGGACGGCGCCGAACAGCGCGAACGGCTCGGGGCGGTGGCCCACGAGACGGCGCCGGCCCTCCACCTGCACAACGAGATCAAGATCGTGGAAATCATCGAGCCCGGAGAGGATGAGCACCTTGACTGACCTGCGTATAGCGGCCGTGGGGGATGTTCACCTGGGCGAGGACAGCCGGGGCCACTACCGGAAACATCTGGAGGGCATCGAGGAGCGCGCCGACGTGCTGATGCTGGCGGGCGATCTGACCCGCCACGGCACGCTGGCGGAGGGCCGGGTGGTCGCCGACGAGTTCCGAGACCTGCCCGTCACGGTCGTCGCCGTGCTCGGCAACCACGACTACCACTCCGACCAGCAGTACGAGATCGCTTCGGAGCTCCGCGACGCCGGGGTGACCGTGCTCGACGACGACGGCGCCGTGCTCCAGTGCGGCGAGACGAAGCTGGGCGTGGTCGGCGGCAAGGGCTTCGGCGGCGGGTTCGCGGGCAAGAGCGCGAGCGAGTTCGGCGAGCGGGAGATCAAGAACTTCGTCGCGCACACCCGGCACATCGCCGAGGCGTGGAAGGTGGCGCTGAAGGAGGTTCAGGCCGATCATCGCCTGGTGCTGTCGCACTACTCGCCGATCAAGGAGACGCTGGAGGGCGAGCCGCCCGAGATCTACCCGTTTCTCGGTAGCTACCTGCTGGCCGAGGCGGTCGACACCGCCGGGGCGGACCTCTTCGTGCACGGGCACGCGCACAAGGGCACCGAGAAGGGCATGACACCGGGCGGGATCAGGGTCCGCAACGTGGCCCTGCCGGTGCTCGGCAGGGCGTACGGGGTCTACTGCCTCGACGACTGCGACTGACCGATCTGCGCCTGACCGATCTGCGACTGATCACAGGATGCGGGCGGCGACGATGCAGACGTCGTCGTCCGAGGCCCGGCCGCCCAGGTGCGACAGCACGCAGTCGATCATCTTCTCCGGGTCGTCGCCGACGCACTGGCTCCCGGCCTGGGCGAGGGCGGCGATCCCGGTGTCGAGGTCCTGGCTGCGCCGTTCAATGACGCCGTCGGTGTAGAGCACCACGGTGTCGTCGGCCTCCAGTTGCGTGGTGGCTAGGCCGTACTGGGCGGCCTCGAAGGCGCCCAGCATGGTGCCGGGCACGCCTTCGAGCAGCTCGGCGTGGCCGTTCCTGACCAGGACCGGTGGCGGGTGGCCGGCGTTCGTCCAGGTCAGCGTGCGGTCCGCGGGGTCGAAGTGGCCGATGATCGCGGTGCCGGTGACGGTCACGCCCTCGTTGGAGTGGACGAGCAGGTCGTTCAGCCAGGTAGTGAGCTGGTTGGCGGGCGCGTGCGTGTAGGCCAGGCCGGCCAGCGCCGAGCGCATCTGCAGCATGAGGCTCGCCGCCGCCAGCCCGTGGCCCATCGCGTCGCCGATCGCCAGCAGCACCCTGCCGTCGGGGATGGGACGGGCCTTGAACCAGTCGCCGCCCAGCCGGGCCAGCTCCTCGCCGGGCAGATACCGCACCCCGATGGACAGGCCGGGCAGCTGCATCAGCCCCCGGCGTACCGGCAGGATCGTGTTCTGGAGCTGGACGGTGACGCGGTGCTCCTCCTCGGCCCGCTCCCGCTGCCGGGAGGCCTGCGCGTGGGCCACGGCCAGGGCCCGCTCCCTGCGGCGGTTCTTGGTCACGTCCTGGACGAGGAAGCGCACCTTGATGGGCAGCCCGTCGGTGTCCAGGACCGGCTCGCTGACCACACTGAGGTGCCGCAGCCCGTGCCGGTGCTGGATGCGGAACTCCGTCTCGACCGCCTCGCTGTGCTCCAGGAGCGTGCGCAACTGGTCGTCCACGATGGACAGGTCCTCGGGCACCACCACGAGGGGCAGCTCCTCCAAGGGCATCGGGCCCTCGCCGTGTTCCCTGCCGAACATCTCGTACATCTGCGGCGTCCACAGCGTCCGCTCGGTGGCCAGGTTCCATTCGCCCCAGCCCAGCTCGGCCAGCCGCTGCGCCCGCTCCCAGCCGGCGACCAGCACTTCCTCATCGTCCAGCGCGCGCCAGGTGACGAGCAGCCCGTTGTCCATGCGCACCGCGCGGACGGTCATCGTGGCCGGCCAGAGCAGGTGGTCCCGTGCCTCGACGAACTCCAGCGGCCCCCGGTGCAGCGTCTCACCGGTCTCCAGGACGTGCAGGAGGTCGTCGAACAGCCCCGAGCTGGCCGCGCCGGGGCTGGTCTCGATGAGGCGGCGCCCGCGCAGCTCCTCGGGCGTCTGACCGGCCGGCTCGCCGGCCTGCTGGTTGGCCGCCGCGATCAGGAAGTCCACGACGCGGCCCGTGGCGTCGCGCACGGGGGTGAGGAAACACGCCGGGACGTGCACGCTTTCGAGAACTCCGGTGACCCAGCCGGGCAGCTTCGGTGGCTCGACGGGCTTGCCGGGCGGCCGATCGACCCCCATGGCGACCTCGACCAGCGAGATCCCACTGTCGTGCGCCATTCGTGACAGCTCGTCGGCCGCTTCCGCGGGCCTGACGTTCAGCCGTATCGCCAGCCGCGCGGTGGCCTCGTCGACGATCGCCTCGTTACGCATCCGGCGACGCAGCCGCGTCAGCAGCTCGCGAATCCCGGCGGCCGCCGCGCCACAGTCGTAGCGGCCGCCGAACGGCGGGTAATTGCTCACATCCTTCCCATTCCCTAGCAGAGGGCGGGAAAGAGGTGCATACGTTGCGATATTTCAGCAAAGAGTGGACAGTCCACTGGGCCGGACTCGAAGACCGGCCCAGTGGAGGGGACGGTGGGACGGGGCGTCACGCCCCTTACACATTGAAGATGCTGACACCGCCGGGACCCACCAGGAAGCCGAGTACGATGAGCACGATTCCCCAGAGAAGGTCGCGCCGGGCCAGGATCACATAGATCCCGGAGATGACGAGTATGACGGCGATGATCCAGAGCAAAGTAGCCATGAGCCGCCTCTGCCCTCAGCCATCGGCCTTTAACATGCTTTTCTCCGAAGCACCAGGTAGAAAGGTGTATAAGCCAATTTCTTGGCCTGCGAAGGGGCTCGCTAATCGGTCGCCTTGATGAGCTTGGCGTAGCCCAACTGGAGCCAGTCGGCGACGGCCACCGCGGTCATCGTCGCACCCGCCAGCCGGGTGAACCGGGGCGCGAAGACCATCCCGGCCGCGTACACCGTCGCCGCCCACTGGGCGATGCAGAACGGGCAGCCGAGCAGTTCGCCGATCGTGTTGCGGGGCGTCTCCTTCAGCTCGGCGGGCCCGCTCACTCCCTCGTAGCGGGTGAAGGGCGCCCGTATCGGGCTGGTCACCGGATCCTTGGCGATCAGCCGCGCCACCTTGTGCGTGCAGGCGGCCATCAGCGCCACGTCCATGAACCCGACGTGCTCGGGCGGCCGCCGCCCGGTGAGCGCGGCGGCCGCCACCGCCGTCGCCACAGCGCCGCCGTAGACGGCCATGATCCGTGCGTAGGTGCCGAGTGGCCGGTCGTGCTCGCCTTCGTAGTCCCGTTCTGTCTGCTCCAGGAAGTCGGTCATAAGGGCAGGCGCTACCCTCGGCCTCCAGCTCTACTCCGCCGCGCGGGGTAACGCCTACTTGTCGATCGTCCGGGTAGCCCGATCCCATGGGCAGCCATAGTCATGCGGTCACTGATGCCATCCTCGACACACTCAAGCGCGCGAGCTCCGGATTGAAGGACGCGGGGGTGAAGTTCGCCCTGGCGGGCGGCTGTGCGGCCTATGCCAGAGGTGCGGCTCCTTCGCTGCACGACGTCGATTTCGTACTGACCGAGCATGATGTGCCGGCCGCGTTGGAGGCTCTGCGGGGGATCGGCTTCAAGACCGCCAAACCGCCGGAGGACTGGCTGGTCAAGGCATTCGACGAGGACCGGCTGGTCGATCTGATCTTCCGGGTGTCCGACCAGGCGATCACGGACGAGCTCCTCGACCGGGCCGAGCCGATGACGGCGTCGGCGGTCATCGTGCCCGTGCTGGAGGCGACCGACCTGGTGATCTCGTGGCTGTTGCCGCTGTCGGAGCACGCCTGCGACTACGGGGCGCTGCTGCCCCAGGTGCGGGCCCTGCGCGAGCAGGTCGACTGGCCCCGGGCGGCCGCCGTGGTCGCCGGATCGCCGTACGCCACGACGTTCATCACGCTGCTCGAACGCCTGGCCGTACTGGAAGCGCCGGTGAAGGCGAACGGCGACCCGCACTGGCCGTGACCGTATGACGCGTCGGTGGTCGCGACGGCGGCCGCAATGGCGGTCGTGAGACGGCGAGAGCCGCGCCCGTGGTCGGGCGCGGCTCTCGTCTCGTACGGGGAGCTTAGTGCGGGAAGCGGCCGTAGTAGTCACCCAGCCGCGTCCTGTACTCGGGCTCCTTGAAGCTGCCCTCGTCGAACTCGGGCGCGTCCTTGATCTCGGCCTTGGTACGCGAGACGTGGACGTTGCGCTCCTGCGGGTCGATACGTGTGACGACCTTGGCAGGGAGCATCACCTTCTTGCCGAAGATCCACGGGCCGGTGTCGACGATGATGTAGCTCTCGCCGACCTCGTACGTGGCTTCATCGACGGACCCGATTTTCCCGTCCGTCGCCTGGACGTGGTAACCCACGAGGTCCAGACTCTGGCCGCGATTGTAGACGTCAGGCTGATAGTCCCAGAGCTCCATGGCTCATCCTCTCTCCGTCTTTCGTCTTTTCTCGGGCAGGCCCTCCGCTACCCCGTCTATGGCCGCTAAACACCGCGCTCTCGTATAGCGGTCGTCAATGAGCCGTCAAGGCGGCTGGGCGCCCCTCCTCATGACGAAGGGGGCGAATCACATGAAGAATCGGCGTTCGCGCTGGTCGCGCTCCAGGTGACCGGGCCGCTGGCCAAGCCGTGGCCGGCCACCGCGGGCGCGCTCACGTACCCGCTCGCTCAAGCGCCTGATGGCTCCCCGGCGGCGCCCCGCCAAGGTGGCCAGCAGTTTCGGAATAGCCAGCTAGCGGATAACATCCGCGTCACAGATGAGGTGAAAGGGGACAGGTGACTCTCGGGTCCGAGTGGGCGCCTCCCGGCGTGGACAGCACCACGCCGAGCGTCGCGCGCGTGCACGACGCCCTCCTCGGCGGCACCGAGAACTTCGCCGCCGACCGGGCCATCGCCCGCCGCCTGAAAGAGGCGGTGCCCGAGGTGGTGAACCTCGTCTGGTGCAACCGCGCGTTCGTCGGCCGGGTCGTCGACTTCTTCGTCCGTGAGGCCGGGATCCGGCAGATCATCGACCTGGGATCCGGGCTGCCCACGATCGAGAACACCCATGAGGTCGCCCAGTTCGCCGACCCCTCCGTGCGAGTCGTGTACGTCGACTCCGACCCCATGGTCGAGCCGCACGCGCGGGCGATCCTGAACGGGAACGAGAACGCGCTGGCGATCACCGAGGACGCCAGGGACGCGGCGGCCGTGCTGCGGCATCCGAGGCTGACGCGGCTCATCGACCTCTCGCAGCCCGTCGGGCTGATGGCCATCGGGCTGCTGCACCTGTTCCCCGACAGGGACAATCCGCACGGGCTGGTCAAGCGATACATGGACGCGCTGGCGCCGGGGAGCTACCTGGCGGCGTCCAACATGCTGGCCTCGGTCAGCCCGCAGGCCCAGGCGCTGGAAGCCATGCTGCACGCGACGATGGGGACGGGCTACTTCCGGTCGCGGGAAGAGATCGAGCGCTTCTTCGACGGGCTGGTGCTGGAGGAGCCCGGGGTGGTGCACTTCCCGGAGTGGCGGCCGGACGAGCGGCTGCCGGGGCCGTTGGCCACGTGGGAGGCGCTCCTGCTGGGTGGCGTGGCCCGCAAACCCGCCTCAGCTGCCCGGAAGCCCGGCTGACGTCCGGGCGTTGGCCTCCGACGTCCGGGAATCTGGCGAATCGTGGTGGATTGTCGGCGCTAGAGTGGGCGTCGTGCCGCGTCGACTGATCTGTTCCCCTCCGCCCGCCGAGTAGCGGGCGGCTTTTCCCGATTTTTCCGGATCTGACCAGATCTGGGGGTGGCTGCTGCCCGCGCGCCGGGCCCACTTCCACCACTCCATCCGGAGAGATCAGTCATGTCCCATGTCTCCGCGCGGCGGGGCGCCTTCTTCATGTCCGTGGCCGCGACCGCCTGGGGCACCGGCGGTGCCGCCGGTTCCCTGCTCTTCCAGTCGGGCGGGCTCGGCCCCGTCGACGTCTCGTTCTGGCGCTACCTTTTGGGCGCTGCCTTCCTGTACGTCACCACCCGCCTCACCACTCGCCCCACCGCGACCGCCGTTCGGCGAGCCGCCGTTCGGTCGGCCATCGTTAGGCCAGTTGTTGTGCGGCCGGGTGATGTCGGCGGGCGTCGGCCTTCTCTGCTGTGGGCGCGTTTCGACCGGCGGCTTCTGGTCGTCGGGATCGGGATGGCCGTCTATCAGACGGCCTACTTCGGCGCGATCGCCCAGTCCGGCGTCGCCATCGCCACGGTGGTCACGATGGGCGCCACGCCGGTGTTCACCGCACTGGGCAGCCGCTTCCTCCTGGGGGAGCGCGTCACCCGCACCGCGCTCGCCGCGCTGGTCGCGGCGCTGGGCGGCCTGCTCCTCCTCACCGGTGAGAGCGCCTTCACTGGGGAGAGCGCCCTCACCGGGCAGAGCAACCTCTCCGGGGTGAGCGCCGTCCTCTCCGGGAGCGTCGGCGGTGGGCGGGCGGCCGGGATCGTCCTGGCTCTGGTGTCCGCCGCCGGGTACGCCGGCGTGACCCTCTATTCGCGCCACCACCGCGACGACCCCCAGCGCACGGCCATGGGCGGGTTCGCCGTCGCGGCCGCGTGCCTCGCCCCGTTCGCCCTGGTCGACGGGGTGCTACCGACGGCCGGGGCGACACCTGTGGCCCTGCTGCTCTACCTGGGCGCCGTGCCGACCGCGCTCGCGTACGGGCTGTTCTTCCGCGCCCTGACCACGCTCAACGCCACGACCGTCTCCATCATCTCGCTCGGCGAGGCGGTTGGCGCGGCCGTGCTCGGCGTGGTGCTGTTCGGTGAGCGGCTCACGCCCATGGCATGGTGCGGATGCGGGTTGCTGCTGGCGGCGGTGGTGGTTCCGGCCGTTCAAGCAGGGCGTACTACAGAGAAGGATTAGCGGTCGCGGAGCGGAGTGGCGATTGCGGGCGTCCTATGAGTTAGGGTCCGGTACGGCGATGCTTGCCGTACCGTCGCTCCGCTCCCGATAGAGCGCACTTGACACTAAATGGGAACGGCGCTGACAAAGCATGCGTTGGAGGGATTGTGGCGTCGATTTCCGGAATAGTGAGAAACCTCCTGGATCGTCCGGGCGGGGTGAACCTCAGCCCGTACAAAAAGATCGTCAAGGCGGCGGGCGAACGAGCCGAACGCGTCAGCGCGCTCGAAGAGTTGCCCAGGCCGAAAATGGATGATCTGGCGGAGTTCTGCGCCGTAGCGCGGGAGGCCGCCGACCGGACGCTCGGGCTCAGGCCGTACGACGTGCAGCTTCTTGGCACGCTCGCCCTCCTCGACGGGCAGATCGCCGAGATGGCGACCGGTGAGGGCAAGACGCTGTCGGGGGCGATGGCCGCGGCCGGCTACGCGCTGCAGGGCAAGCGCGTGCACGTGATGTCCGTCAACGACTACCTGGCCAGGCGCGACGCCGAGTGGATGGCGCCGTTCTACGAGGCCATGGGCGTCTCGGTGGGCTGGATCGACCAGAACTCCACGCCCGACGAGCGGCGCGCGGCCTACGCGCAGGACGTCACGTACGGACCCGTCAGCGAGATGGGCTTCGACGTGCTGCGCGACCGGCTGCGCACCGACGCGGCGGAGATCATCGTGCCCGCGCCCGAGGTGGCGCTGGTCGACGAGGCCGACTCGGTGCTCGTGGACGAGGCGCGGGTGCCGCTGGTCATGGCGGGGGCGGCGGACGAGGGCAGCGCGGTGCCGGAGATGGCCGCGCTGGTCAGGCAGCTGATCCGGGGCTACCACTATGAGATCGACGACCAGGCGCGCAACGTCTACCTGACGACCAAGGGCGCCGACAGCGTCGAGGGCATGCTGGACGTCGAGCTGTACGACGAGAACGAGCCCGGCACGCTGATCGAGCTCAACCTCGCCCTGCACGCCCATGCCCTGCTCACCCGTGACGTCGACTACATCGTGCGCGACGGCAAGGTCCAGCTCATCAACCCCTCGCGCGGCCGGGTGGCCGTGCTCCAGCGCTGGCCCGACGGCCTGCAGGCGGCCGTGGAGGCCAAGGAGACGCTGCCGCCGAGCGAGAAGGGCGAGATCCTCGACTCGATCACCGTCCAGGGCCTGATCCGGCGTTATCCGCAGATTTCCGGGATGACGGGCACGGCGGTCGCCGTCAGCGAGCAGCTCGGCGAGTTCTACGGCCTCAAGGTCGCGGTGATCCCGCCCAACCGGCCGTGCGTCAGGAAGGACGAGCCGGACCGCATCTATCCGACCGTTCCGGACAAGGACGCCGCGCTGGTCGAGGAGATCCAGGAGGCGCACGCCACCGGCCGGCCCATCCTCATCGGCACGCTGGACGTGGCCGAGTCGGAGAACCTGGCCAAGCTCCTGCAGCGGCGCGGCCTGGAGCCCGTCGTGCTCAACGCCAAGAACGACGCCGAAGAGGCCGCGATCATCGCCAAGGCCGGCGAGCGCGACGCCATCACCGTCTCCACGCAGATGGCCGGCCGCGGCACCGACATCCGGCTCGGTGACGGCGTGGCCGAGCTGGGCGGCCTGTACGTGATCGGCTCGGGCCGCCACGCGAGCAGCCGCCTGGACGACCAGCTGCGCGGTCGCGCGGGCCGTCAGGGCGATCCCGGCGCCTCGGTGTTCTTCGTCAGCATGCAGGACGACCTCATCACCCAGTTCGTCCCCGACGAGCGCCCGCCCGCCGCCGACGCCGACGGCCTCGTACGCCACCGCCGCGGCCCCTACCTCGTGGCCCACGCCCAGCGGGTCGCCGAGGGCGTGAACCTGGAGATCCACCGCAACACGTGGCGCTACACCCGCCTGCTGGAGCACCAGCGCGAGCTCATCCTGGAGTGGCGCGACAAGGTCCTGCACGGCGACTCGGCGGCCAAGGCGCTGGCCGAGGCCGACCCCGAGCGCTGGGAGTCGCTGCCGGAGGACACCCGCGACGAGACGGCCAGGCAGATCGTGCTGCACGCGATCGACCGCTGCTGGACCGAGCACCTGGCGTTCCTGACCGACCTGCGCGAGGGCATCCACCTGCGGGCGCTCGGCCGGATGAGCCCGATCGACGAGTTCCACCGGGAGGCCGTGGCGGAGTACAAGTCGCTGCTGTCGGAGGTCGAACGCCGCTCGGTCGAATCGTTCGAGGCACCGGAGCCCGACCTCAAGCGCCCCACCGCGACCTGGACTTATCTGGTGCAGGACAACCCGTTCGGTACGGAGTGGGACAGGATCCTCAAGCGTGTGACATCGGCCACTCGTCGCGGCTAGGCGTACCTGACAAAAGATGGCAGGTATGCCTGCGAGCCTTTCATCATGACAACTCACGCGAAGCTCATCGCCTTCACCATCGACTGTGCCGAGCCCAAGAGGCTGGCCGAGTTCTGGCACCAGGTGACCGGGCTGGACATCCAATACTCCGAGGACGAGTACGCCGCGGTGGGCGACGGGACGACGAACATCTACTTCGGCCGCGTCGCCGACCGCAAGCCGGTGGAGTGGCCCAGCTCGGACAAGCAGTTCCATCTCGACTTCCGGGTGCCGGACGTGGAGCGGGCGGTGGAGGAGTACATCGCCCTGGGGGCGACCAAGCCCGAGTTCCAGCCCGGGGTCACGGACGGGAAGGTCGGGTGGATCGTGATGCAGGACCCGGAGGGGCACGCGTTCTGCGTCTGCCCCGAAAAGTCCTGAAAAATCCTGACACGTCCCGTCGTCCCGCTGTGTGGCTGGGGTGATGGACCGGACTGGTGCGGCGGTACGTCCGTGATGAGGGATGTCTGGCCAAAAGGATGATTCAAGCACTTAGCTTCCCTCATAAGCTGGTGCAATGCTCTTGGAAGGATCCATGTCCCTGCGCGGGCGCCGATGACCTGGGTCGGTCTCGTGATCGCGCTGGCCGGGGCACTCGGATACGCGTTCGGCGCGGCGCTGCAACAGTACGAAGCCGTAGCGGAGGGCGCCTCCCTCAGGCTGGTGAGGCGTCCTCGCTGGTGGATCGGCGGGGTCATCGGCTTCGTCGGCGCGTCCCTGCACGCCGTGGCGCTGAGCCTCGCGCCGCTGGTCGCCGTACAACCGATCAGCGTGGCCACTCTGGTGTTCGCGGTGCCGCTCGCCGCGCTGATGTACGGCCGCCGCCCGTACAAGGCGGAGATCCTCGGCTCCATCGCGGTGGCCGTCGGGTTGCTCTGGCTCATGGTGCTGGTCCCGGCGCACAACGTCAGACCGAGTCTCGGCAGCGGGGCCGCGATCGGCTTCATCGTCGTGATCGGCCTGATCGTGCTCGCCGCCGAACTGTTCGCCAACAGGCTGCGCGGACCCAGCAAGGCCCTCGTCCTGTCCGTGGGCGCCGGCGCCGTGACCGCGAGCGTGTCAACGTTCGTCCGGGCGGTCGGCGGTGGCATGAACGGGGACTGGGGCAGGCTGTTGCACTGGTTCACACTCGTCATACCTGTGCTGCTGGTCGGCGCGGTCGTGATGCTGCAACGCTCTTACGCGGTCGGCTACTTCGGCATCGCGTACGCGGGCGTACAGGTCGTGGACCCGATCACCTCGGTGCTCGCCGGCGCGATCCTCCTCGGCGAACCACTCCCGACCAGCCCGTCCACGGCGATCCCGGCCATGCTGGCGGCCGCACTCACCATCGGGGGAACGATCACACTCGGGCGGCTGGCCCCTGATCACTCCCAGCCTGTCGGGGTGGACGCCACCCGAGGATCTCGTTCATTGACCGCAACATCAGATCTGGTGTGATCCGCGAGGCCAGCGCCACCCCCGCGTTCCGCAGCCCGACGGCCACCGGATTCCGCAGCTTGGTCACCTTGCAGATGGTCATCGCCTGGCGCACGATGCCCGCGGTCCGCTCCAGACGCGCGGCCGTATAGGCGGCGAGCCCACCCCCAGCGCCGAGGCGCCCACCTGGGTCATTCGCGTCGAGGTGCCCACCCGCGCCATTCGCGTCGAGGTGTCGGCCTGGAGAACCACCATTAATCCAGAAGTCGCCGCAGACGGTGAGGGCGAGAACGACGGCGTCCTCGATGGCCTGGCAGGCGCCCTGGCCGAGGTTGGGCGTCATGGGATGGGCCGCGTCGCCGACCAGCGCCACCCGGCCTCGGTGCATGGCGGGCAACGGGGTGTCGAAGTAGTAGAGGTCATTGCGGAGGATCCGTGCGTTGTCCGACGCGCGGATCAGGGCGGGGATCGGATCGTGCCAGCCACCGAACCTGCGCAGCAACTCCGCGCGCTCGTCCGCGTGCACGGCTCCGGCGGGTGACAGGTCCGTCGCGTAGTAGTAGATGAGTTCGTCGTTCAACTGGTGAGCCCCGAACACCAGGCCCCTGCCCCACGTCTCCGTGCTCGGGACCTCACGGTCGAGCGCGGGCACCAGCCCCCGCCAGGCGGTGACTCCCGAGTACACCGGACCGGGGTGCTCAGGGAACAGCGCGGTGCGCGTCGCCGAGTGGATGCCGTCGGCGGCCACGATCAGATCGGCCTCCATGTCACCGGCACCGGTGCGGACGATGCCCTGGCCTGCGTCCACCCCGGTGACGGTGGTGTTCAAGCGCAGGCGCTCGTGACCCAGGCTCTCTATGAGCAACTCGACGAGGGTGGCGCGGAGCAGGATGACGATCGAGTCGCCGTAGAGCTTCTGGGCCTTGTCCTCGGTGGTGTGCGTCAGCCAGCGCCCGTTCTGCTGTCGTACGCCCACCTGGCCCTGGATCCTGGACAACTCGCGCACGCGGTCGCCCAGGCCGATCACGTCGAGTGCCTTCAACGCGTTGGCGGCGACGGCCACCCCGGCCCCGACGGGCTCCAGCGCGGCCGCGCGTTCGAGCACGGTCACGTCCCAGCCCTTGCGCCGCAACGCGATTCCCGAGGTCAGCCCGCCTATACCGCCACCGATCACCACGGCTCTGGCCATGCCTTGCCTCCCAAACTACGTCTGTAGTTTCACCCTACTACGCCTGTAGTCCGGTGGCACTACCGGTGTAGTCTTGCTGCTCGTGAAGCGCTCTGAGACCGTCGCGGACACGGCCATCACCCTGCTGGCGGAGCGCGGCATGCGCGGCCTCACCCACCGGGCCGTCGACGAGGCAGCGGGCCTCCCGCCCGGGTCCACGTCCAACCTGGCTCGCACCCGCGCCGCGCTGCTGGAACTGACGCTTTCCCGCCTCACGGACCTGGAAGTACAGGCATTGGCCCCGGTCTACCGGCTCCAGGGCGCGAACGCCGCAGCTGACCCGTTCCTGGAGTCCGATCTGCCGGGGCTGGTGGCTGAGGCGCTGCACGTTCAGCTCGGCGACTCCAGGCGCACGCTGGCCCGCTACGAGCTGGCGTTGGAGGCGACCAGGCGGCCTGAGCTGCGCGAGATCTACGACAAGGCGGGGCGCCGCTTCCGCGATCCCGTCGTCGGGCTGCTGGCCGCCCTCGGGTCGCCGGATCCGGTGCGGCATGGGCGGCAGTTGGTGGCGTTCGGCGAGGGCATCATGTTCGACGCCATCGCGGGGGCGGGTGCCGTGCCCTCGCGCGACGACCTGCGGGAGGCCGTACGGGACCTCCTGCGGGGGATGCTGGGGTCAGGCACCTGAGGCGGCGCGGGCCATCGCGCCCGGCCACCTGCGCATGCGGGCATCGGCGTGCGAGTGTCTGCGCATGCGGGCATCGGCGCCCGGCCACCTACGCATGCGGCCATCGGCGTGCGAGCGCCTACGCACGCGGCCACTGACGTGCGAGCGCCTACGCACGCGAGCACCTCCACGTGGTGGGGTGAGCTAGCACACCGGTCGATACGGCACCTCGGCCAGATAACGGTCCCAGTCAGTCTGGGACAGCCCTCCGTACCGGCCGCAGATCGACGCCGCCGACCCGGCCGGATCCGGGGGCGGGGTCGCGTGGGCGAGGTCGATGGTGAGGACCGTGCCGTGGCCGGCCAGTACGCGCAGCCAGCGTCCGCCCGGCGCGAGAGCGGCCTGGACGGGACGGTCGGCGCCGGCCGCCGGGGCCTGGCGGTCCGTGAGGCGGGTGCCGTCCGCGACGCGCCAGACCCGGACACGGTCGCTGTCCGTGCTGGTCAGGAGCTGGCCGTCGGCGCTGAAGGTGAGGCTGCCGGGAGAGGGCCGGAGCCGGGCCGGGAGCACGGGCACGCCGTCCAGCGTGTAGATCTGCACGCCGGTCTCCTCGGCGATCGCCACCCGTTCACCCTCGGGGCTGAACACCGTGTACTCCCACGGCATCCGGTCCAGCCAGGGCGCCGGCGTACGGGCGCCACGGCCGGACAGGCGGACCACCTCCGAACGCGTCCCCGCGAACACCAGCGCCACCTTGTCACGCGGCCCCACCACCGCGTACTGGCCGACGAACGCGGCCCGGCCGGTCCGCAGGTTCCAGGCCCATCGCTCGCCCGACTGGCGGGCCGCGGCGAACAGCAGACCGCCTCCTGGACTGAACCAGGCCGCCTGCTGTCCCGGCGCGCCCAGCCCCCGGCCGAAGGGCCGTCCCACGCCCGTGCCCGAGGTCGTGTCCCACAGGTAGGACCGGTCGACGCCGACGAGCGCCAGTGTCCGGCCGTCGGGGGACCAGGCCAGCGCCCGTACGCTCTGGGCGGGACCGGCGGTCATGGCCAGCTGCCTGCGGGAAAGGGGGTCGTACACCCGGATCGTCCCGTCGGTCAGCGCGGCCAGCCGGGTGCCGTCGTCGCTGAGGGCGTCCAGCGAGTGCGGACCGCCGTACGGGTCGGCGAACACGTCCACCGCCGGATCGGCCGCCGAGTCGGCCAGCGCGGCACGGGCCTCCGCGACCGGGGCCAGGCGCCACGCGGCCAGGCTCAACCGGCGCGCCGTCACCGGGTCGGCCGCCCGCAGCGCCCGCGCCCTGGACGCCGCCACCCGCGCCATCGCCTGGTCCAGCCGCCCCTCGGCGCTGCTGTTGTGCCAGACGGCGACGACGACCGCCGCCAGGACCGCCACGAGGGTCACCGACGCCAGGGCCGCCATGGTCCGCCGCCGACCGCGTGCGCGACCGCGTACCAATGCGCGTCCGCCGTCCAGGAACGCCTGCTCGGCGGCGCTCAGCGTCACGCGCCGCCGCCCGCTCGCCGCCCACGCCAGCGCCCGGTCCAGGTCGTCCTCCTGGAACAGGTCGCTCTCCCGCCGGCCGCCCGACTCCCACCGCCGCGCCGCCCTGGTCAGGTCGCGGTGTACGGCGAGGCCGTCGCGTTCGGCCTCCAGCCACTCGTGCAGGCGCGGCCAGGCCCGCAGGAGCGCCGCCTGGGCGATGACCAGGCCGCCCGCGTCGATGCCACTCCGGTCGATGTCCACCCCGTCCGCGTCGGAGTCGCTCTGGTCGATCAGCCCCGCTTCCGTGTACGCCCTGAGGACCCGGTCCATGGCGGCCTGTTCCGGAGGGCGGCCGGTGACCAACTCGGTACGGGTGGCGCGACGGCGGGTGTCGGTGCCGTCGGCCGCCATGCCGACCAGGCGCAGGAACACCTCGGGCACCAGGTCCTGGTCGGCGGGGCTGAGCTGGAGGTAGAGGCGTTCGGCTCGCACGCCCAGTGGGGGGTCGTCCACCGGCTCGGGCGGGAGCAGGCGCCCCTGCTGCGACTGCGGCACGTCGAGCAGGGACAGCAGCAGTTGGTGCGCGCTCGGCCGCCGGTCCGGATCCCGGCGCAGGGCCGCCAGCACGAGCTCCCGAAGCGGCCGATCGAACCGATCGAGCAGCCGCTCGGGCCGCCCAGGCTGGCCGGGTTGAGTGGGCTGGCCGGAGGGCTGGCCCGGCGACGGGTCCACCCCGTCGGGTGGCGCGGGGCCGTATGCCGCGAACACCAGCAGCCGGCCCCAATCCCGTACATCCCCCGGCGGCCCACTCCCGTCGGTCGCGGTCCCGAGCCCGACGAGCCGTGGCCCCTCCGCCCCCAGGACGACCCGGTCCGGCGTGAGCCCTCCGTGCACCGCCCCGGCCTCGTGGATCGCCGCCAGCGCCGTCGCCGTGGCCGCCGCCAGCCGGTACAGGTCGTCCCCGCCGTACGGCCCCCGCCGCCCGACCACCTCCGCCAGCGTCGGCCCGGGCACGTACTCGCTGACCAGATACGGCGCGTCCCCGTCGAGACAGGCGTCCACCACCCGCGCGACGCACAGCGACCGGACCTGTAAGGCCGCCTTGACGGGGCCCGGGGGCCGCGCGGGGAGGCGGGTGACCGCATATCGAGTGCCCGACTCGTCGTAGGCGTCATGGACGGCACCGCCGAGCCGGGAGCCTAACCAGTAGCCCCCCAGCCGGTCGGTCATGCGGCCCTTTCGCTAACGGATCAGGCGAGCTCGGTGGTCCGGCCACTCCTCTTCGAGGATGCCGAAATAGACCGTGTCACGCCAGGTGCCGTCCGGCCTCCTGCGCTGGCGGCGCAGCGTCCCTTCGTGCACACCGCCGATGCGCTTGATGGCGTTCTGCGAACGTAGGTTGAGGACGTCCGTCTTGAGCAAGACGCGGTTGTAGCCCAGCTTGTCGAAAGCATGGTCGATGAGCAACACCTTGCAGGCGGTGTTGACCGCCGTACGCCAGACCGTCCGGCCGTACCAGGTCCAGCCGATCTCGATGCTCTTCTCGAACCCGGGCACGTCGCCGTACGTGGTCCAGCCGACGGCCAGCCCCGACGACCTGAGCACGACCGCGAACGGGATGTGCTTGTCGTCCGAGATGAGGCCCTGAGCGAGCCCCGCCAGCTCCGACTCGGCTCGCGGTGGTTTGGCGGGCATCCAGCGCCAGACCTCCTCATCCCCGCCCCCGGCCAGGAACAGGTCGGGAATGTGCTCCATCGTCAACGGCTCAAGGCGGACGACGTCGTTCTCGAGCAGCACAGGGGAGGGCAGGTTCGCGGTCATAGCGGTCACCCTAAAAGAAGATCCGGATCGCCTTTATGGCCACCTGAGCCGGTTTCTCGGCGACCACCTGTCGACACTCATACCGGCCGGTCGGTAGGCTCCGGGGTATGGACTTCGCCTTCGACAGTGTCACCGAGGACCTGCGTGAGCGCCTGCTTCTCTTCATGGACGAATGCGTCTATCCAGCCGAAGCCGCCTTCGAGGAGCAGGCCGCGACCAGCGGATGGAGCTCCCCGCCGCTCGTCGCCGACCTCAAGGACGAGGCCAGGAAGCGCGGCCTGTGGAACCTGTTCCTGCCGGGAGAGCACGGCGCGGGGCTGACGAACCTGCAGTACGCGCCGCTGGCCGAGATCATGGGCCGCAGCCCCAACCTCGCCCCGGTGGCCACCAACTGCGCCGCGCCCGACACCGGCAACATGGAGGTCCTCTCCATGTTCGGTAACGAGTGGCAGCGCAAGGAGTGGCTGCAACCGCTGCTCGACGGGCAGATCCGCTCGGCGTTCGCGATGACCGAGCCCGACGTGGCCTCCTCCGACGCCACGAACATCGCCACCTCCATCGCCCGCGACGGCAACGAGTACGTCATCAACGGCCGCAAGTGGTTCATCTCCGGCGCGATGAACCCCGACTGCAAGATCTTCATCCTCATGGGCAAGACCAACCCCGACGCGCCCAAGCACCGCCAGCAGAGCATGGTCCTGGTGCCGCGTGACACGCCCGGGATGCGGATCAAGCGCGGCATGCACGTGTTCGGCTACAGCGACGCCGACCACGGCGGCCACGCCGAGATCGTCTTCGAGGACGTACGGGTGCCGGTCGACAACCTGATCGGCGAGGAGGGCGGCGGCTTCGCGATCGCCCAGGCCAGGCTCGGGCCGGGCCGTATCCACCACTGCATGCGGCTGATCGGCATGGCCGAGCGCGCCGTCGAGCTGATGTGCCGCCGCGCGCTGGGGCGTACGACGTTCGGCAAGCCCGTCGCCCAGCAGGGCGTGATCCAGGAGTGGATCGCCGAGTCCCGCATCCGGATCGAGCAGCTGCGGCTGCTCGTGCTCAAGACGGCCTGGCTCATGGACACCGTCGGCAACCAGGGCGCCCACACCGAGATCCAGGCCATCAAGATCTCGACCCCGATCGCCGTGGAATGGATCCTCGACAAGGCGATCCAGGTGCACGGCGCGGGCGGCGTCTCGCAGGACTTCCCCCTGGCGGGGCTCTGGGCGGGAGCCAGGTCGCTGCGCCTGGCCGACGGTCCCGACGAGGTGCACAAGCGCTCACTCGCCTACCGCGAACTGAAGAGGTACATGTGAACGAGGCGGAGATTAAGGAGCGCGTCGACGCGCTCCTCGGCGCCAATGATCCGAAGAACCGGCTGGAGTTCCTGCGGGCCAGGTTCGACGCCGGGCTGGCGTGGGTGTGGTTCCCCGAAGGGCTCGGCGGCCTGGGCGTGTCGCGGGACCTGCAGCAGGTCGTCGAGCGGGAGCTCGCCGACACGCCGCAGCTCAACACCGGCGTGCAGGGCATCGGCCTGGGCATGGCGGCGCCGACGGTCCTGGCGTTCGGCACCGAGGAGCAGCGGCGCCGCTTCCTTCGGCCCTTGTGGACGGGCGAGGAGATCTGGTGCCAGCTCTTCAGCGAGCCGGGCGCGGGGTCCGACCTGGCGACGCTGGCCACGAGGGCGGTCAGGGACGGCGATGAGTGGGTCGTCGACGGCCAGAAGGTCTGGACCTCCGGCGCGCACCACGCCCGGTGGGCGATCCTCGTCACCCGTACCGACCCGGACGTGCCCAAGCACCGCGGCATGACGTACTTCATCTGCGACATGCACGCGCCGGGCGTCGAGGTGCGCCCGCTGCGGCAGATCACCGGAGAGGCCGAGTTCAACGAGGTCTTCCTGACCGGCGTCCGGCTCTCCGACGACCTGCGGCTCGGTGAGGTCGGCGACGGCTGGCGGGTCGCCCAGACCACGCTGATGAACGAGCGCGTCGCGATCGGCGGGGCCCCCGTACGGCGCGGCGGCGGCATGATCGGGCCGGTGCTCGACACCTGGCGCGAACACCCCGAGCTGCGCACCCACGACCTGCACCAGCGGCTGCTGTCGCTGTGGGTCGAGGCGGAGGTGACTCGCCTGTCCGGCGTACGGTTGCGCGAACAGCTCGTCGCCGGGCACCCCGGTCCTGAGGGGTCGGGCATGAAGCTGTCGTTCGCCAAGCTGAACCAGGAGCTGTCGGGCCTCGACATCGAGCTCCGGCGCGACCTCGGCTACGACGACTGGACCTTCCGCCGATCGGAGGACCTCGACTTCTACGGGCGTGGCGCCGGCTACCGCTACCTGCGCGCCAAGGGCAACTCGATCGAGGGCGGCACCTCGGAGATCCTGCGCAACATCATCTCCGAACGAGTGCTCGGCCTGCCCTCAGAACCCCGCGTCGACAAGGACGTCCCTTGGAAGGACCTGCCACGATGACCCTGCTGTACTCGGAGGTCGAGGAGGAGCTGCGCGCCGCCGTGCGCGGGGTGCTCGCCGACCGCTGTCCGCCGGCCGCGGTGCTCAAGCGGGTGGAGTCCGACCCCTACGACCTCGACCTGTGGAAGACGCTCGCCGGGGAGATCGGGGTGGCGGGCCTGCTCATTCCCGAGCAGTACGGCGGGGCGGGCGCGTCGGCCCGTGAGGCCGCTGTCGTGCTGGAGGAGCTCGGCCGGGGTGTCGCGCCGGTGCCGTTCTTCACCAGCGCCGTGCTGGCCACTCAGGCGCTGCTGGCGACGGGCTCGGCCGATCTGCTGGGCGGGCTGGCGGAGGGGCGGACGACCGCGGCCCTGGTGGTGTCGTTCGCCGCCTCGCCGTACCGGCCGAGGCGGGGCTCGTCGGTGAGCCTGGACGGCGGGACGCTGTCCGGGACCGTGTCCGCGGTCGCGGGAGCGGAGGTGGCCGACGTGCTGCTGGTGCCGGTCGGCGGCCAGCTGTACGCGGTCGAGGCCGCCGACGCCGCCGTCCAGGTCGTACCGTCGCTGGACCTGACCCGGCCGGTCGCGACGGTCACCTTCTCGGCGGCGCCCGCGCGGTCGCTGGGCCCGTGCGACCTGGTCGAGGTGCTGCGGTCCGGTGCCGGGCTGCTCGCCTCCGAGCAGCTCGGGGTGGCGGAGTGGTGCCTGGACACCACGCTCGCCTACGTCAAGGAACGCCACCAGTTCGCCCGCCCGGTCGGGTCGTTCCAGGCGATCAAGCATCGGCTGGCCGATCTCTGGCTCGACGTGGTCAGGGCGCGCGCCGCCGCGCGTGCCGCGGCCGGCGACGACTCGGCCGTGACGGTCGCCGTGGCCCAGGCGTGGAACGCGGGTGTGGCCGTACACGCGGCTGAGGAGGCCCTGCAGCTGCACGGCGGGATCGGGATGACCTGGGAGCATCCCCTGCATCTCTACCTCAAGCGTGCCAAGGCCACAGAGACGGCGCTCGGCACGCCCGGCGACCACCGGGAGGCGCTGGCATCACTGGCCGACGTGCCGGCGCCGGCCTCACTCGTCGACGGGCCCGGCCCCGAGCGAGGTCAGCAGTAGGTCGGCGAAGTGCTTGCCCACCTGGGCGCCGGTGAGCGGTCCGTCCGTGTGGAACCAGCTGCCCAGGTGGTGCACCGAGCCGAAGAAGTAGTCGACGACCAGCTCGGCCGGGACGCGTTCGCTGAACAGCCCCTCGCGCTGGCCCTCGATCACCAGGTCGCGGAAGCGCTCGTGGTAGCGGCGGCGTTCGGCGCGGACGGTCTTGCGCGTCTCGGGCGCCAGCAGGTGCATCGAGCGGAAGAAGATCTTGGAGTCGTCGAGGTTCGCGGTGGTGGTCTCGATGACGTCGGCCGCCGCCGCGTGCAGCCGCTCGGCGACCGTCCCGGGGCCGTCGGCGATGTGGGTCAGGCGCTCCATCTGCATGCGCAGCACGCGCGCGTAGATCTCGTGCAGCAGATCATCTTTGGAGTCGAAATAGTGGTACATGGCGCCCTTGGTGACGCCGGCGGCCACGACGATCTCCTGCACGGACGCGCCCTCGAAGCCCCGCTCCGCGAACAGCCGGGTCGCCTCGCTGAGCAGCCTCCTGCGTACCGGTTCTTCCTTCACGTGTCACAGCATACCGACTGGTCGGTTGATGGACTTCCCGCAGGTGCTATTTCCGTCACCTTAGGGTCCCCTTGCTTCCGTTGGGGTCAGGTGGGGTATTAATTGACTCAGCGAGGGATCTTCGGCGTGGCAGATCCTGATGGTTCAGCGACTCATTGGGGGAGTTTGCCGTGCCTGGTGGCTCGATCTACGTGCAGCAGGACGAGAAGTTCACTGGGGCCTCGCCTCAGTGGTACTACGAGAAGTTCTGGCGGGAGGACGCCAACAACCGCAAGCGATCAAGGATGATCAAGGCGGGCGTGGGCTTCGTGGCCGGCATCGGCCTGGCGATCCGGTTCGACCTGGCGCTCACCGCCTTCTACGGCGTCGCCCTCGCGGGCATCGTGGCCGGCGTCGACTGGTACATCGCCTGGCGCTCCTTCCACGCGACCGCGGTCTGGCGTGGCCGGCGGCGCGGTGAGGTGATCACCGGCCGGATGCTCCGCCGCTCGCTCGGCAAGCTCGGCTACAGCGTCCTGGACGGCCGGGCCATCAGGGATCAGGCCTCCATCGACCACCTCGTGATCGGCCCCGGCGGGCTGTGGGCCATCGACAACGAGTCGTGGAGCCCCGACACCGAGATCGCCACCTACAACGGGCGGCTGTTCTTCGGCGAGAAGTACGGCACCAAGGTGGCCAAGTCTCTCATCGAGACCTCCAACGCCTTCGCCGAGCTGCTGACTCGCGAGACCGGCATCCCGGTGACGATCACGCCGCTGCTCGCCGTGCACTGCGGCCTGCTGCCGCGCGGCGGCCAGGTCACGGCGGAGGGCCTCACGCTGCTCAAGCCGAGCCTGGCGGCCCGGCGCGTCAAGGCGACCGCCGGCGAGGTGCTCGACGAGCAGCAGATCGAGCTGCTCACCCGCACCGCCGCCCGGGAGCTCCAGCGCGCCTAGGCCAAGTCCTGGATGAACGCGCTGAGCTGCGCGACGTTGCGACACTCGTACATCGGCACGACCGCGTCGTAGTCGGTGGCGATGGAGTCGCCCGTGTCCCACTGCTGCCGGGGCTCCGGGTTGAGCCAGTAGGCGTGGCGGGCCTTCGCGGCCAGGGCGCGCAGGGTGTCGACGGCGGCCGGCTGGTAGTTGGAGCGGGCGTCGCCCAGGATCAGCAGCGAGGTCTTGGGGCCGATCGCGTCGCCGTAGCGCTCGGCGAAGCGCTCGAAGGAGTGGCCGTAGTTCGTGCGCCCGAAGCGGACCATGTCCGCCTCGTTGGCCAGCCGGGTCATCGCCTCCACCACGTCCGCGCCGGGGACGAAGAAGCGGGTGATCTCGTCGACCGTGTCCACGAACCCGAACGCCCGTACCTTGGTGAACTGCTCCCTCAGCGCGTACGTGAGCAGCAGCGTGAAGTGCGCGAACGACGAGACCGAGTCGCTGGTGTCACAGAGGATCACCAGCTCGGGCTTGTGCGGCCGGGGCGGCTTGAAATGGGTGGTCAGCGGCACGCCGCCGCTCTGCAGCGAGGCCCGCATGGTGCGGCGGAAGTCGAGCCGCCCGCGCCGGCCCTTCCTGTGCTTGATCGTCAGCCTGGCCGCCAGGCGCCGGGCCAGCGGGTAGACCTCGCGCCGCAGCCTGGCCAGGTCCGCCTTGGTGATGCGCAGGAAGTCGAGCTGGTCGAGCGGGGGGCGTACGGCCGAGCGGGCGATGCGTTCGACGCCGGAGTCTTCGGCGATCCGGCGGCGCACGTCGGTGGCGACCGCCTCCTCGAAGCGCCTGATGCCGGAGTTCACCCGCTGGCGGGCGGTCTTCTCGGCCAGTCCGCCGCGCTCCTGGCCGGCCAGGACCTCCTGGAGGATCCGGGCCATGAGCGTCTCGGGGGACAGGGCGCGCAGGACGCTGTAGGAGAACCAGTTCTGGCGGCCGGGACCAGCCGGCTGGCGGCCGAACCGCCCGACCATGGCCCTGGCGAACTCCCGCATCTCAGCTTCACTGCCCGTGGTCAGCAGCCTGGCCAGCTGGTCACGCAGCTCACTGAGCTCAGCGGTGTCGCTCTTTACGGCGCTTTCTTCGTACAGACCAGTGGTAGACGACGGGAACCACAGGTCGAACAGCATGTCGAACCCGGGACGGTGCCCCGGCTTCTTGACCAGCGTCGCCGCGTAGGCGGCGCGCAGCGACTCGCGCTCGGTCAGATCGATCACCCGCAGCGCCCGCGCGGCGTCGAGCCCTTCGGCCAGCGACACGGGCAATCCCGCCTCGCGCAGCGCGTGCACGAACCCGACATGCCTGTCGACCAGCGAGGTGTCACTCATGAGGGCAGCCCGAGCTCCTTGACCGCGCGAGCGTGGTCGGAGGCGTGCTTGAGCACCACGCCCAGCGTGCCGGCCACCGTCGGCTCGTCCAGCTCGTCGCGCCCGAGCGCGAGCAGCGTGTTGGCCCAGTCGACCGTCTCCGCCACCGACGGCGCCTTCTTCAGCTCCATGGCGCGCAGCGTGGCGACCGTCCTGGCCAGCTGCTCGGCCAGGTCCGCGCGGATCGTCGGCACCTGGCTGAGCACGATGTCGCGCTCGCGTTCGGGCGTCGGGTATTCGATGTGCAGATAGAGGCAGCGCCGCTTGAGCGCCTCGGACAGCTCGCGGGTCGCGTTCGAGGTCAGCACGACGTACGGCTTGCGGACCGCGCTGATCGTGCCCAGCTCGGGGATCGTCACCTGGAAGTCCGACAGGAGCTCCAGCAGCAGCCCCTCGACCTCCATATCCGCCTTGTCCGTCTCGTCGATGAGCAGCACGGTCGGCACCCCGGCCCTGATCGCCTTGAGCAGCGGCCGCTCCAGCAGGAACTCCTCGCTGAAGATGTCGTCGTCGGCGCTGGTGGCCTGGATGCGCAGGAGCTGCTTCTTGTAGTTCCACTCGTACAGGGCCCTGGCCTCGTCGAGCCCTTCGTAGCACTGCAACCTGACCAACTGGGCGCCGGTCGCCAGCGCCACGGCCTTGGCCAGCTGCGTCTTGCCCACCCCCGCGGGGCCCTCGACCAGCAGCGGCTTGCCGAGGGCGGCGGCGAGGAACACCGAGGTGGAGATGGCGTCGTCGGAGAGATAGTCAACGGCGGCGAGCCGCTCGGTCACGTCGGCGGGCGAGTCGAACATCGATGCTCCTGTCTGCTTGCCGAACTTTATTCTAGCGGCTGGCAGGCGGGTGATACCGATTCGACCAGGATGCGGAGTGCCGGTATATTCCTCTCTGCAAGCGCCGCTAGCTCAGTTGGTTAGAGCAGCTGACTCTTAATCAGCGGGTCCGGGGTTCGAGTCCCTGGCGGCGCACCGCACGGAAACCCCAGCTCATCGATGTTGAGCTGGGGTTTCTCGTTTTTCAAGTAGCTCTGGCCGAGCCGAGGCGCTCCCATGGTCGCTCGGTGGTGCTTTTCCCGGCTCCCTGGAACGGGGAGCCGGGAGAAGGGCAGGCGTCTCAGCGAACGGCGCGATGCTCAGTGTGGCGACGGGCGTCCGCGAGCGGCTTGGACGGGATGACCAGTGTGGGCCTGCCTGAGGTGTGGACCACGTGGGTGGAGGTGCTTCCGGCGACAAGTGCCCGTAGTCCTTGCCTGCCTCGTGAGCCGATCACGATGAGCGAGGCGTCGATCTCCTCCGCGACATCGGCGATGGCGTCGGCGACGGTCTCCTCGGGGATCGAGGCGACCCGGGGTTCGGCCTTCAGCCCGAGTCCGCGGGCGAGATCCGCGCCTTCGGTGGCCAGTCGTTCGGAGGCGTCGAGGGTCTTGTCGTCGAAGTCGCGCAGCTCGTCCAGGGCGGGGTGGCCTTCCAGGTGTGCGGCGAGGCTCTCCAGTGGCTGCCGGGCGTAGAGGACCACGGCGGGGGCGCCGGGAAAGAGCCGGGCGGTCTCTTCGAGCGCATGGCGGGCGCCGGATGAGCCGTCGTAAGCGATGAGGATCGGTGTGGTGGTCATGGGTTACTCCCTGAAAGCGGGGCTCAGAGAGCAAGGTGGTCAGTGGCCGCTGTGCGTGGTGGCGGGCTCGGACGCGGCCGGCTCGGTGCGGTGGGAGCGCAGCGTCAGCCCGGCGAGCAGGGCGCCGACGGCGGCGATGCCGGCGGCGCCGATGAAGGCGGAGGAGAAGCCGTTGGTCAGGGCGGGCAGGTTGCCGAGTTGTCCGGCGCCGTTGGCGGCGGCG
>NZ_JBEZFW010000009.1:0-160289 GCF_040649695.1 Nonomuraea sp. NPDC048901
CCAGATGCATGGACGCGCAGGATTCACCCTCCTTCGCCATCGCATCCTTCTCGGATAGCTGCACGCTCGGTCACCACCGAATGTGAGACAGGGCCAGAAACTCTGCGCGGGGGTGATCAGGCGAAATCCTGATGACCTGGGGCAAGGCTGCTTCTACGCTCACTCCTCATGGACGCTAACGAGCACCTGCTGAACGTGGTCGATGTCGAAGCGACATGCTGGGAGGGACAGCCGCCGCCCGGCCAGGTGAGCGAAATCATCGAAATCGGGCTCACTGTCGTTGATCTGCGCGCGGGCGAGCGCCTCGCCAAGCACCGGCTGCTTGTACGCCCAGCCCGATCGAGGGTGAGCCCATTCTGTACGGAGCTGACGGGGCTGACGCAGACCGAGGTAGACGGGGGTCTTCCCTTTGCTGAGGCGTGCCGAGCGCTGGCGGCCCAGCATCAGACGGGCTTGCTGCCCTGGGCCAGTTGGGGTGACTACGATCGTAACCAGTTCACCCGCCAGTGCCGCCAGACGGGTACGGAGTACCCCTTCTGCCAGCGTCACACCAACGCGAAGGTCGCCTTCACCGTCTCTAACGGCCTGCGACGACGCCCTGGAATGGCCCAGGCCTTGATGATGGCCGGCCTCCCGCTGGAGGGCCGCCACCACCGAGGCGACGACGACGCGTGGAACATCGCTGCCCTCGTGCTACATCTGGCGAGGCGCGGAGACTGGCCTGTCAGCTAGCTTCCCCGATTCACGGCGGCTGGCGGCCGCGTTGCGGATGCGGGGACGTCAGGTGGTCCACGATCGGGGCCGGGTGTTGTTCGATCTCCCCCTGCTCAAGCAGTGCTTCGCCGATCTCGCCCTGGCCAACGGCGACGGCCTGACCACGCGGCTCCTGCGCGACTCCGGGGCCGACACCGCCCGCAGCCAGGACTGGAGTACGGCGCTGGCCCGCTACGCCATCGCCGGCGCTAGCCGTTCTTGGCCACCGCGCCTCTGACGCAGACGGGCTTGGACCAGGCGACCTTGCTCGTCTTCGAGATCTGCAGTGGGACGCCCACCAGGAAGCAGTAGCCGGTGTCCGGGTCCAGGCCGCTCACACGGGCCGAGGTGGTGCCGGGCTGGAGGGCGGTGATCGCCTGCTCGCCCTGCTTGGCCGGGGAGCGCTGGACCACGACCGGGTAGCGGGCGGACTCCTTCGGCAGCGCCCACCGCAGCTCCACCAGTGTGCTGCGGTCGGCTACCACGCGTACCCGGCGCGGGGCCAGTGCGGCCAGGGCTTCCTTGCCGACGTTCTCGGACGGCTTGGCGGCGGTCGAGGGGGGCTGGGACCGCTGCGGGTCGGCCAGGGGAGCTTCGTTCTGTATCGACAGGTATACGGCGAACCCGGCGCCCGCTAGTGCCACGATCGTGGCGGCGGCTCCGATCGCCATCACCCGGGTCCTCGTACTGCCAGGCGTCCTCGAACCGTCGGACGGAACTCCGCTCGACGCGTGCGCGGGACCGGCTGGGTATGCGGCGCCGAACGAGGAGCCGGTCTGCGCCGGGTGCGCCGGTGGGACCGTGGCGGGGGCGCTCGACCCGTCCGTGCCGAGCTGGGAACCGGTCGCGTGCGGGCCGCCGAACTGCGGACCCGACGGCTGGAGCCCAGCGGGGTGGTGGCCGGACGGTTGCGGTGCGAAAGGGCTCTGATCAGGCGGTTGAGGCGCCGAGGGTTGGGGCGGCGCGAAGGGGCTCTGATCAGGCGGTTGAGGTCCCGAGGGCTGCGGCGCGAAAGGGCTGTAGCCCGTCGGCAGCGGGCCGCTCGCCGGGCGCGCCGGGTTCGGTGTGTACGCACCGGTCGCGGGCCCGGCCAAGTGCGCGCCCGTCGAGGGGCCGGGCACCGGGGGCTCGCCGCTGTCGGCTCGCCGGGGAGTCGTCGAAGGCACGGGCCCGGCATCTTGCCCGACCAGGTCCGTCACCGATAGTCCCAGCTCCGCCTGCACCTGCCGCAGCCGCTGCGCCAACTCGCGCGCCGAGCCGTACCGTACCTCCGGCTGCTTCGCCATCGCCCGCAGCACCGTCTCGAACACCACCGGTGGCACGTCGGCGCGGTTGATCGGCGGCGGATCCGCGCTCAGCACCCGGTACATCAGCGGCGCGATCGACGGGTCCGTCGGGCTGTGGAAGGCGGGCTGCCCGGCGAGCAGATGGTAGAGCGTCGAGCCGAGCGAATAGATGTCGGATGAGGCGGAGTGCGGCTGCCCGGTCAGCACCTCCGGCGCCGCGTGCAGCGGCGTGAACGCCTGCGCCGTGGCCGAGATCTCCGCCGAGTCGACGACCCTGGCCACGCCGAAGTCGGCCACGGCCGGCTCGCCGTACCGGGAGATGAGGATGTTCTGCGGTTTGATATCGCCGTGCAGGACCCCCGCCTCGTGTACGGCGGCCAGCGCCCCGGCCAGCTTCACGCCGGTGCGCAGCACGTCGGGCACCTGCAGCGGCCCCTCCTTGCGGACCTTGTCGCGCAGCGAGCCGTTCTCGAAGAAGTCCATGGCGATGTACGGCTTGCCGGAGCGCGTCACGCCGGTGTCGAACACGGTGACCACGTTCGGATGGCCGGTGAGCCGGCCGGTGAGCTGGAGTTCGCGCTGGAACCTGCGCATGGTCCGCTGGTCGACCCGGTCCACGGACAGGACTTTCAGCGCCACGATCCGATCGAGGCGCTCCTGGTAGGCGCGGTAGACGATGGCGAACCCGCCCTGGCCGGCCTGATCGAGTACCCGGTAGCCGGGCGCGTCCTCGACTGGCAGCACAGTACTCCCCCCTGTCACGGGCGAGTTTAATGTGATTTTTCCGGACTAGAGCGGATTCATGAGATAGGCGCCGGCCACCACGGAGGCGCCCGCCACGACCAGGAAGAAGAACACATAGAAGCCGCCGGGCAGGATGGTCAGCCTGGCGAGCTGGTCGGCGTCGGAGTCACGCGCCTGCCGCCTGCGCCGCTTGCGCTGTAACTCGATGATCGGCCGCACCCCGCCGAACAGCAGGAACCAGACCGCCACCAGGGCCACGACCTGCTGCACGTTGTCCGGCGCGTACATCGACAGGGCGAACACCGCGCCACCCGTCGCGAGCAGGATCAGCGCGCCGTACAGGTTGCGGATCAGTAGCAGCATGCAGACCAGGAACAGCAGCACGGTCCACATCAGCAACGTGATGCGTCCCTGCTCGGTCAGCCACGCGGCGGCCAGTCCGAGCAACGACGGCGCCAGATAGCCCGCCAGCGCGGTCAGCACCATGCCGGGGCCGGTGGGCCGGCCTCTGGTCAGCGTTACGCCGGAGGTGTCGGAATGCAGGCGAATGCCTTCGAGCTTCCGGCGGGTGACCAGCGCCATCAGCGCGTGGCCGCCTTCGTGGGCGATCGTGATCAGGCCCCTGGACAGTTGCCAGGACATGCCGAAACTGACGATCGCGAGCGCGACGAGTGCCGAGACCACCACGACCCACGGGTCGGGGGCAGGCTGAACCTCGATCAGGTGGGCCCAGAGCTTGTCCATCGAGGTATGACCCTATCCAGGTAAAGACCCGCTCGTGCTCACAGAACAAGATTCTGATGCCGCGCGTCTTTTCCGCCAAGTCGCCGCTTGATCTGGTTCCTGTGGGGAAGGTGGTGCTCGGCACAGATTTCCCGACAATTCCCCACTCGTACGCGCACCGGCTGGCCGCTCTTCACTCGTTCGATCTGGGAGGCGACTGACCGGGGGCCGTATGCTGGCATAACGGTACAACCATGATCTGATGGGCAAGGTGAACGACCAGCACGTGGCGCTGATCCGCGCCTTCTACGAGGCACTCGGCCGCACCGACTACGCGGCGATGGAGAGTTGCTACCACCCGGAGGTGAGCTTCGGCGACCCCGTCTTCCTGGAAGTGGAGGGGCGGCGGCGGGTGATGGCGATGTGGCGGCTGCAGCTGGGCGTGAGCGACGGGCTGAAGTCGGAGTTCAGGGACGTGACGGCCGACGACTACACCGGTACGGCGCGCTGGACCTCCCGCTACACCTTCTCCCGTACGGGTCGCGAAGTGGTCAACGAGATCGACGCGCTGTTCAGGTTCGAGGACGGCCTGATCGTCAGGCACCACGACGACTTCGACTTCAAACGCTGGTCCCGGATGGCGCTGGGCAGGCCGCACGGCCTGCTGTTCGGCTGGACGCCCATGTGGCGCAAGTCGATCAGGGACCGGGCGACGCGGGCACTCGACGACCTCGAGTAGAGATTTGGGTAAGGGGCGGGCAATGGCACGGATGAAGGGTTTCGGACGCGGAGGCGGCAGCGCCCGCGAGCCGGCGCCTGAGCACTCGATGGACCCGCGCCCCGGCGAAGAGGCCCCCTACCAGCCCACCGTCATCGACAACGCGATCTATCAGGACGGCAAGCGGGTCGACAACCCCGCCTCGCTGGCCGACGCCTTCGAACGCCTCAAGGAACTGCCCGACAGTCTCGCCTGGATCGGCCTCTACCGACCGAAGGACTGGGAGCTGGCCAAGCTGGCCGAGGAGTTCCAGCTGCACCCGCTGGCCATCGAGGACGCCATCGTGGGCTCCCAGCGGCCCAAGGCCGACCGCTACGGCGACATGCTGTTCGTCGTCCTGCGCGCCGCCCGCTACCTCGACGACGTCGAGGAGGTCGCGTTCGGCGAGCTGCACGTCTTCGTCGGGGCCAACTTCGTGATCACCGTACGGCACGCGGAGGCGCCTGACCTGCAGGCCGTACGCAAGCGCATGGAATCGGACCCCGACCTGCTCCGCCAGGGCCCGCAGGCGGTGCTGTACGCCATCCTCGACGCCGTGGTCGACGGCTACGCCCCGGTGGTCGCCGGGCTGCAGAAGGACATCGAGGAGATCGAGGCCCAGGTGTTCGGCGGCGACCCGTCCGTCTCCCGGCGCGTCTACGAGCTGTCGGGCGAGGTCATCGAGTTCCAGCGGGCCACCACGCCACTGGTACGGATGATCGACGGGTTCATCGCCGGGGCGACCAAGTACGGCGTCAACGAGGAGCTGCAGAGCTACCTGCGTGACGTGGCCGACCACGCCATCACGGTCAACGAACGCGTGGCCTCCTTCCGGCAGATGCTCCAGGACATCCTGCTGGTCAACTCGACGCTGGTGACCCAGGCGCAGAACGAGGAGATCGCCAGGATGACGGAGGCCAGCATCCGGCAGGGTGAGGAGGTCAAGAAGATCTCCGCGTGGGCGGCCATCCTGTTCGCCCCGACATTGGTCGGCACCATTTACGGGATGAACTTCGACTTCATGCCCGAGACGCACTGGGTGTTCGGCTACCCGTTCGCGATGCTGCTGATGGCCCTGGTCTGCCTGGTCCTCTATACGGTCTTCAAGCGCCGCGACTGGCTCTAAAGTCTGTACGGAGTTGAGACTGGTCAGTGTCGACTCCGCCACCGGCGCTAGCAGGCCAGTTCGAGCGCCATGCGGGCAATGCGGTTCTCGTCCCCCGTCTTGACGCCGCACTCCGCCGTCCCGCCGGAGTCGCCGGACTGCCAGGAGGTGGCGTGTCCCGAGCCGAGCCGCTTCCCGCCGCACTCCACGACGAAGTCAGCGTCTACCAGGTGACGCGCCACCTGGTAGACGACATACCGTCCCGCGGCACCGAAAGAGTTTTCACCGTGACGGCCCTTGGACGGATACATCTGGCCGATCGGTGCCAACGACTGGCCGACCCGCTTGCCCAACGACGTGATCGCTGTCTGCGGGTTGTCGAGCTTCACCCCGGTCACCTGCGCGACGCCCGACCGCAGCACATGCATGGACGGGACCCACTTCTCGCCCTTTGCCAACGTTCTCGCTTCGGAGACCGCGGTGAGGACGTCACGGTCGTCGATGTTGGACCAGGTGAACGTGCATGACTCCTGGGAAGCAGTCACGGCTGAAGTGGTACAGGCGGACGAAAAGATGAGGATGCCGACCCCGGTGATGGCTGCGGTCACGATCTTATGCATGATGCGTAGGACGTGAAGAACCTCCCAAAGGTTCCCGCGCGCCATGGCGATGGCCAACCAGGACCTCACACCAGAACGCGGGCGGATCCGCTGATCTCAACTCCGTACAGGCCTAGGCCATTCACCCGGAATCCCCGCGCATACATAGCCATTCCGCTTCAACATCTTCTTCTCCCTGGTTACCATCCAATCGACCCCGCCTCCACGAGATCGGGCGAGATCAGGCCAACGACCGAATTCTTCCGCCAGCTCAAGCCCCTCCTGCTGGACAAGCCGAAGTGAGGCCGCAAGATCGCAGGGTGTCATCCAGTTGGCGAACGTAACTGGTGTCCGCCCATGGCCCCAGCCGGGCCCGCGCCTGGCCGACCTCGTCGATCAGCCGAGCCGAGTTGTGCTGCTTGGTGACATCGGCGGCCTCCGCCAGCTTGGCTGCTGCCTCGGGGATTGCCTTGGCCAAGGTCAAGGCAATGGCATACCGGGCAAGTGCCAACCCATATAGCCTCGGTCTCGCACGCCGGGGATCGAGTCCGGCCAGAGATTGCTCGGCCGCCGCCAGGGCGGGCTCAGGCTGGTTGAGCCGGATCAAAGACCAGGCCCTCCTGGTCTCCTCTGAGGAGGGTGAGACCCAGTACAGGAACGGTGGTTCGTCGCCCTCCGAGGGCCCAGCCAACGCGAGTGCGCGTTCATACGCGCGGGTACTCGCCGCGGCATTACCCTCAGCGGCGTAGGCGAGCGAGAGCAATCCTTCGTGTATGGACGCCAGCAATTTGCTGGGGGACCGGACGGCCCATTCCCGAGCCGCGAAGGCATGGTCAAAGACCGAGGCAGTCCGGTTCTGCTCAGCGGCTGCCCTGCCCAGCCAGTAGTGCACGTAGCCGATCAATGTCGGATCGCCCAGGTCGAGTGCCGCCCGCAGCCCGTCGTTCAGGGGTTGCTCGGCCGCTGCGTAATCGCGGAGGTCGCAGGCGAGGAACCCCGCCAACTGTGACAGCTGGGCATACGTCCCGAGGAGCCGGTCGCGCAGGCCCGGCGGCATTGACTCACGTACGAGAAGCCGCCCGACCGCTGCCCGCTGCCCGTTCACCACGGGTAGCAGCGCCGCAGGCCCGGACATGTCGTCGGCCCGCCGCGCGTGCATCGTCAGCTTCTCAAACGTCTGCACTGCTGCCTCATCCACCCGCCACGTGCTGCGCAGCACCCCGGCCAGGCGTTCCTCCTCTTCCGATGTGAGGATCCGCAGCAGGTCGAGCGCCCGAGTGCCGCCGAGCACCAGGGCTAGTTCGAAGAGCAGTTCCCGTCGCTTCACATCGGCCTCCTCGGCGCCGGTGGCATGCAGCAACCGCACGCACGCTGAGGCGTCCAGGGGCGACGTGTCAGCGGGTGGGGCTGCCGCGCTCATCTCCATGGTGACACGCGCTCCAGCGGGCCGATTGGCGTCCAGGTCGCGGAAATCCGCACCATCGATCAGCTCACGATCAGCGACCCCGTACGCCACTAGGTCTTCTCCTCGCGCCAGGTTGCGCGCGGCGGTCTGGTAGATCTTGGCGAGTACGGTGAGCAGACGCGCGGGCGGCCGACGTCCCGCCTCCGGCCAGGACTCGTAGTCGTACAGCCGCGTCTCACGCAGAGCGGCCGCGCCCGCCGGGTCGGCGTCGTTGACCATCGCCACCACGTCGGCCGCGGTGCGGCCGTGTGCCAGCCGGTAGAGCCGCAACGGGCTCACCTGATGGGTGAGCGCGAGCACGTCAGCGATCTGATCCCACGTGAAGCCCTTCTCCCTGAGACGCTTACTCCAAGAGCGGGCCTGGAGCAACGCTCGATAGCCTTCGCCGGACATCGGCACCCCCTCAAGCTTGAGATCGCATACTTATTGTAAAGCTACGGTTACGTTCAGCACGGGTGGATGGTAGATGGATCGAGGTCGAAGCGGGTCGACGGTTGCGAACGTCCGCATGGGCCAGGGCTGCGAACTCAGCGATCTCAGTCATGGTCACTTTCAAACCCATCGCGGCTTCCTCAGAACCGGGGGGTGAGGCTTCCGTCCAACACGCTGGCACGCCGATCCAGTACTTCCTGAACGCGGCTGAACCTCGCAACGCATCGGGCGGCCTCCGGGGAGATGTAGTCAAGGATCTTCAGCAGTGTCCGGTTGTCCTGCTCAAGATGACGACCGTGGATGGGCTCGCAGTGTGAGATCCGGTTACGGAAGAGGCGGAGGTTGTAGACGTCAGCATGCAGCGGGCCCCGGACGCCGGAGTAGCCGGGGAACGCGTCCCTGAGTGCTGGCCACCACAGGTGACTCTCGTAATTGTGTTTGCGGCCCAGGAGGGACTCCCAGAATCCGAAGGTCAGGCCTGCGACAACATCATCCGCCGTAGGTATGGCTCCGGCTTTCGGCATCGCAACGGCCGTGATCTTGTCACGGGCATGAGGTGCCAGTCTGATCCGCGGAGACGCCCACCAATCACGCCCGCCGAAGTGCGATGTGAGCCGACGGTCCATAGCGTTGCGCAGGACGACCTCAAGCTCGGACAGCGAGCCGGAGAACGCCCCGACGATCTCCTTGTTCCACGTATAGAGGCGGAGCGCCACTTCCAGATCGCCTCCACACGCGCGCAGGTAGGGTGCAAGGCGGGCAGGCGAGATGGCATCTGCGATGATCTTGTTCTCAATCGGATTCACGGCGCCTACCTCCCTTAGCCGCGGAGAGTGAGCTACGATGCTTCTGTAGGCCCCGGGATATCGCCACTGCTCTGCATGCGACCCGGGGCAAGCTCTTTTCAGGCGACATGTGGTCGCCTTCGCGCCAGGTCTCCAGCCTTGTTGTGTCGTACGGGAGAGGCTGCGGGTGAATTTGGAGTGCTATGGTCCCGATCACGTACAAGGTCGTGGAAGAACTGCCCACTCGCGGGGTCATGTTCATGCAACGGGCCCACGGCGGGTAGAAGTACGGGCGGTCGACGCCCGGCCTCCGGTTAGGACTCGAAGTCGTACAGCCGCGGGTTGCGGGATGTGAGGAGCGGGCCTGAGGCAACGCCTGGTACCTCTCGCCGGCCATCCGTACCACCTCCAGACTGGAATTACCGCTTATTGTAAAGCTTTGATCACAGTCCGTACTGGCGATCGTGGAGGTAGATCGAGATCGCATCGGGGTGCCGATCCTCGACGCCGACAGATGCGTGCAGGTCAGCGCGCGCGTAGCGCGGGTTGTCCATGAGGATGCGTTGGGGGTCCACACAGCGCATCCGATGGGGCACCGTTTGGGTACGAGTCGAACGGCTCACGTGTCCACGGAGGATCCCAATGCCCGACACCGCCGAAACGGTGGACGCACCTGCTCACCTGCTCATTCCCCGGCAACGCGACCAGGACCCGAGCGCCGGGCCATCCCACCCGGTCCTGCGCGAACACATCGACGCGATGATCGACCTGCACCCCGGCGGCCTGAACTGGCGGCGTACCTTCCCTGGCACCCCCGACCAGATCCCGCACGCCCGCCACTTCGCGCGATACCTCCTGGCCGACGCCCCATGCCGGGACGATGCCGAGCAGATCGTCGCCGAACTGGCCGCCAATGCGCTCCAGCACACCAGCAGCGGCAGCCCTCGCGGGACCTTCATCGTCGAGATCACCCGCACGACCGCCATGATCACTGTCGCGGTTTATGACTGCGGTTGGGGTGGACGCCCTCACTTCGGCGCGGCCTTCCGGACCGATGCGGAGCGTGGCCGGGGGCTGGCCCTCGTCGCCGCGATCGCCGACCAGGTGGGGTGTGAGGGCGAGAAGGAGGTGGGCCACAGGGTGTGGGCGAAGATCCACACCACCCCTGCCCATAGATCCGGTCCTGGTCCGCTCCTCTTCTACTAGAGGTCTCTTTCTGGCCCAGACCTGCAAGGGGCCCAGGCTGGGGCCGCCCCGTTTCCGGTCCCGCAAGGACGGAAACCCGTGCCTGAGATGGGCGGGAAGCGGAGACGGAGAACGCCTGCGGAGACCGGTAAGACCCCTCCGCCCGCTCCTCGGGGCGAGCACGGGCGCACGGTCGATGAAACAGGAAGCCACAGAAGTGCCGCGTGACACCACACGGCACAGACTGAATCCCCGGCGTGAACGCCGGGGAGCGCGTCAAAGCATGAGGGCCAGGTCGATGAGGCGGTTGGAGTACCCCCACTCGTTGTCGTACCAGCCGACGACCTTGACCTGCGAGCCCATCACGCGGGTCAGTTCGGCGTCGAAGACGCACGAGGCCGGGTCGCCGACGATGTCGCTGCTCACGATGGGTGCGTCGGTGTAGGTCAGCAGGCCCTTGTACGGACCGGCCGCGGCCTCGGCGTAGGCGTCCTTCACCTCCTGCACGGTGGTGGCGCGGCTGGTGGTGACGGTCAGGTCGGTGACCGAGCCGTTGGACACGGGCACTCGCAGCGCGAACGCGTCCAGCCGGCCCCGCAGCTCCGGCAGCACCAGGCCGATCGCCTTGGCCGCCCCGCTGGAGGTGGGCACGATGCTGAGCGCCGCTGCCCGGGCCCGCCGCAGGTCCTTGTGGGGCGCGTCCTGGAGGTTCTGGTCCTGCGTGTAGGCGTGGACGGTGGTCATCATGCCCGACTCGATGCCGACCGCGTCGTGCAGCACCTTGGCCAGCACACCCAGGCAGTTGGTGGTGCACGAGGCGTTGGAGATGATCGTGTGGCGCGCTGGGTCGTAGACGTCGTGGTTCACGCCGAGCACGATCGTGACGTCCTCCCCGCTGGCCGGTGCGGCGATGACGACCTTCTTCGCGCCGCCGTCCACGTGCGCGCGGGCCTGCTCGGCCTTGGTGAAGATCCCGGTGGACTCGATCACCACGTCCACGCCCAGGTCACCCCACGGCAGGTCGGCGGGGTCGCGCTCGGCCAGAACCTTGATGGTCGCGTCCCCGGCCCGGATCGCGCCCGGCTCTGCGGCGACCTCGCCGGGGAAGCGGCCCATGATCGAGTCGTACGCCAGCAGATGCGCCATGGTCGCCACGTCGCCGAGGTCGTTGACCGCGACGATCTCGATGTCGGCGTCGGCGCGAGCGGCCACCGCGCGGAAGACGTTCCGGCCGATCCGCCCGAACCCGTTGATGCCCAATCGAAGTGTCATGCCGGACATCATAAGCAACTTAAATAAGTTTGCGATATATTTCCGGCGTGAACACCACGCCGGACGAGACACCGGGCGAGATGCCGGACGAGGCGCTGGGCGATCGCGGCTCGGACCGCGACCCCGCCCAGGGCGCTGACCGCGACGGCGACCTGGACGCTGACCGCGACGGCGACCTGGACGTGAATGCCTTCGCCACCGCGATTGAGAACTTCAACCGCTTCTACATCCGCCTCCCCATGCTGGAGAAGCTGTCGTTCACGACGCTGTCGGTGCTCGACACCCTCGCCACCCGCGGCGCCCCCATGCGGCTGACCGACCTCACCAAGACAGAGCAGGTCAGCCAGCCCGGCATCACCCAGCTCGTCACCCGGCTGGAGCGCGACGGACTCGTGGAACGCCGCCCCGACCCCAGCGACCGGCGCGCCGTCCTGGTCCACATCACCGAGGCCGGACGCCAGATCGGGCGCTCCCGCCACGACGACCGCACCCGCCACCTGGTCCCGCTCATCGCCCAGCTGACCCCCGAGCAGCGCCAGGCGATCACCGACGCCCTCCCGGCCCTGACCCGCTTGGCCGAACTCGGACAGGCGAGCGCCGAATCAGTTCTTAGCGGCTCGCGGACGCCGGAGCGCGCACCGGGCTCTCCGTTGCCTGAGCGCTGAGGGCGCGCGCGACCGTGAGACTGTCCTCGTAAATGTGGTAACGGGTGATGAGTCCGTCCTCGACGGTGAGGTGCAGCGCGAACGGTGAGCTGTAAGCGGTGCCGCTGCTCCGTACCGTCTGCACGATCTCCCCGAAGACGACGGCGTCCGCCCCGTCGACCAGGATTCGCGCCACCGACGTGCCGTTCAGCTCGGGCACGTGATGGGCCTCCAGTGTCCGGAAATGGTCGGCCACGTCGGCTCGGCTCGATCGCGGCCGGATCCACGGCACCGCCGGATGCCCCTCAGCGGGCCAGTCGAGCTGCCAGTCGATCGGCTCGGCGAACAACTCGGCGACACGGTCGTGATCGCCCTCGGCGATACGCCGCATCAGCGCTTCCACGATGTCACGGGTGGCATTGGCGTTATGGGTCATGCCGCAAGCCTGTCCGAGCCTGGTGCGGCCTGTCGATTACCTGCCAGATAAGCGGATTCCTAGAGGAGGCCGGCGTCGCGTACCTTCATGGCGACCTGGACGCGGCTGTCGCTGCCCAGTTTCGCGAAGATCCGGGTGATGTTCGCCTTCACGGTCGCGACGCTCATGTGGAGCTGCCCGGCGATTTCGGCGTTCGATCTGCCTCGGGCCACCTCGATCGCGACCTCTCGCTCGCGGTCGGTGAGTCTGGCCAGCTCCCGCGGCGCCTCCGCGCGCTGCGGTTCGCCCGCGCCGGTCGCTGCGGCGATCACCTGCCGGGCGATGCTCGGCGACAGTACCGGCTCACCCCTCGCCACGGTGCGGACCGCCTCGATCATCTTCGGTGGTGGCGTGTCCTTCAGCAGAAAGCCGTCGGCACCGAGCCGCAGAGCGCGCAGCACCATGTCGTCGGCGTCGAAGGTGGTGAGTACGAGGATCCGGGGCGGGTCCGGCTGGGCCAGCAGCAGCTCGGTGGTGGTCAGCCCGTCCTGGTTGGGCATCCGGATGTCCATGAGCACGACATCGGGCCGCAGGTCGCGGATCACGTCCATGGCCTGCCGGCCGTCCCCGGCCTCGCCGACCAGGTCCAGGTCGGGCTCGCCGCCGAGAATCAGGCGCAGGCCGGTGCGTACCATCGGGTCGTCATCCACGATCACCAGTCGAGTCACGGCGTGAAGTCTCCCATGGCAGCGTGGCGTCGAGGATGAAGCGTCCGTCCCGTACGGCGTGGCTGAGAGTGCCGCCGGCCATCCGGATGCGTTCTGCCAAGCCGACCAGCCCCAGCCTCGAGCCCGGTCCCGCGGCCGTCGCGAACAGCGCCGGGTTGCTCACCCGGATGCGCAGGCCGTCGCCCGGCCGCCCGCCGAGTTCGGCCATCACCCGGCTGCCCGGCGCATGCTTGCGCGCATTGGTAAGAGCCTCCTGCACGATCCGGTACGCGTGCCGCCCGGTCGGCGTCGGCAGCAGTTCCCGGTCACCGATGGTGTCGTCCACCTCGACCTGCTGACCGGCGGTGCGCACCTCGTCGAAGAGGGCATCGAGATGGGTCAGGTTCGGTTGCGGGGCTTCCAGGGATTCGTCGTGCCGGAGCGTGCCGAGCACGGTGCGCAGCTCGTTCAGTGACTGGTGCGCGTTCTCCTGGATGGCCAGTGCGGCCTCGCGGGTCTCCTCGGCGCTGAGGTCCTTCCGGTACGCCAGGCCGCCGGCGAGCATGGACAGCAGGGAGATCCGATGAGCCAGGACGTCGTGCATCTCGTGGGCGATCTTGAGCCGTTCCGCCAGCTTGGCCTGCTCGATCAGCTGCAGCTGTTGACGTTCGGCGAGCAGGGCCGTCTCTTGCTGTGAGGCGGCCAGGTCCTGGCGACCGCGGAAGTAGAGGCCGAAGAGGGTCAGTCCGCCGAGGATGGCGGTTCCGGTCATGATGGACACATCGGTCGCCTCGGTGATGGCCGGCAGGGCGGCGAACGCCACCACGCTCAGCCAGGACACGACCGCGACGGGGACGATCTGACGCCACCGACGATGCATGCACAAGGAGACATACGTGACGTATGCCGGGCCGCTCGCCGTGCTGGAGAACGCGCTCAGCAGGGCGGTGACCAGGGCGATCTGCCACGGCCAGCGACGCCGCCAGCCCATCAGGACCAGAGCGATCACGCCGAGCCCCACATCGACCAGTGCCGACGGAAGCCGGTAAGGGTCGCGGGAAACGACCGCGATCAAGGTGGCTCCATGGAACAGCATCGGCAGCAGGGCGCACACATAGCGCAGTGTGATGCTTTGCGGGTCCAGGGCCGCCCGGCTCTCCTTCAGGTCGTGCACGTCCTACAGCCTAGAGATCTCCTGGCCGAAGCCTTAGCGACCCAGGTCCACATCCAGGTGGCCAAAGGTCTATAACCGGACTCGACCTGGGTTCGATGACCGGCGGCGTCGCATCCGGTGAACTTGATCCATGATCGAGTTCGACCACGTCAGCAAGTTCTACAAGAACGTGAAGGCACTGGACGACGTGTCCTTCACCGCCGAAGCGGGCAGCGTCACCGGCTTCCTCGGGCCCAACGGCGCCGGAAAGTCCACGGCCATGCGTATCCTGGCCGGGCTGTCCCGTCCCACCTCGGGCTCGGCCACCGTGCTGGGCCGGCCGTACGCCGAGTTGGATTGCCCGGGTTCCCAGGTGGGTGTGCTTCTCGACGCCGCTGCCCAGCATCCCGGCCGGACCGGCCGGGAGATCCTGACCCTGAGCGCGATGCTGCTCGGACTGCCGAAGTCGCGGGTCGGCGAGGTCCTCGACCTGGTCGGACTGGCCGCCAGAGAGAGCCGGCGGACGGTCGGTGGCTACTCACTCGGTATGCGGCAGCGGCTCGGCATCGCTCACGCGCTCCTCGGCCGGCCCAAGGTGCTCATCCTGGACGAACCCGCCAACGGTCTAGACCCTCAAGGCATCCAATGGATACGCGGGCTGCTGCGCAACCTCGCCGACTCGGGCCGTACGGTGCTGCTCAGCTCGCACCTGTTGCACGAGGTGGAGCGGGTCGCCGACCACATCGTGATGATCGGCCGCGGCCGTGTCCTCGCCCAGGGGACCGTCGACGAGCTCGGCCGGGGCCGGGACCTCGAACAGACCTTCCTCGAACTGACGGCGAACGCGGACCGGAGTGCGGCATGACCACATCGATTCCCTTCTACCGGCTGCTGTCGGTCGAGGCTCGCAAGCTCTTCGACACCCGCAGTGGCAAGATCATGACGGTGATCCTGATCGTTTTGACCCTGATGTCCATTACGGCGCGCAGCGTCATCGATGGTCCGCAGCTGGGCACCTTGATCGGGACCGCCGGAATCGGATTCAGCACCTTGCTCCCCGTCATCGGCATTCTCACGCTGACCGGCGAATGGAGCCACCGCACCGCCCTGACCACCTTCGCGCTCGAACCTCGGCGCCTGCGGGTGCTGGCGGCCAAGTGCCTGCCTCCGTTGATCACCGCCATGGCGGCCTCCCTGTTCGCGATGCTGGTCGCGGTGCCGGTGACGGCGGCCGTCGCCAGCGCCCAGGACGTCCCGGCGGGCTGGGAGATCACCCCTCTCGCCCTGCTGGGCTGGACCGCGACGAACGTCTTGGTGGTCGCGATGGGACTGTCCGTCGGCATGCTGCTCCTGAACGCGCCGGCCGCGATCGTGATCTGCCTGGCGACCCCGATGCTGTGGAGCGTCGTCGCCCGGCTCGGTGCCACCGGCGCGGCCCTGACCGAGTGGCTCGACCTGGGCAGCACCGCCACCCCTCTGATGGTCGGCGACATGACAGGGGGCGACGCCGCTCGGCTGGCCGCGTCAATGATCTTCTGGATCGTCATCCCGATGACGCTCGGCGTCATGCGCGTGCTCCGCAAGGAAGTGAACTGACATGAGGCGCAAGCTCGTCCTGAGCATCGCCCTGATCGGCCTGGCGGCGGCCGGGTGCGCGGGGGTGGACACCTCGCGAGTGACGTCCGACGCCGTGGTCCCTCTCGACCAGGCCCCGCTCGCCGACGCCGCCGGCAAACGGGTGGTCGGGATCGGCGAGGCCACGCACGGCAACAAGGAGTTCGTCCAGAGCCGCGCGTTGATCATCCAGAAGCTGGTAGGAGAGTACGGCTTCCGCACCGTCGCCCTGGAGGCCGATTTCGGCGGCACGGCCACGGCCAACGACTATCTCATGAAGGACCGGGGCAGCGCGGAGGACGCGGCTAGGGCGCTCGGCTTCGACATCTACCGGACCCGCGAGATGGCGGATCTGCTCAAGTGGATCCATGACCACAACGCCGCCGTCCCCGACGCGGACAAGGTGCGTCTGTACGGCTTCGACATGCAGCGTTACGACCGGAACAAGGAGCGGCTGCTGCGTTATCTCGCCACGGTCGACCCCGCTCGGGTCCGCCCGGTCCAGGAGTCGCTGGCCGCTCTCACCGATGCCACGAGGTCCGAACAGGAGAAGGAGAAGGTCGCCGCCGCCGCCACCGCCGCTGGGCGGCTCGTCGCCCAGATGACGGCGAATCGGGAGAAGTACGTCAGCCTCAGCTCCCAGGAGTCGTTCGCCCTCGCGGTGCACCACGCCGAGACGATCCAGCGCGGTGCGCAGTTACAGAATTCCGGCAATGACTACAACAGCAAGCGGGACGCCTGGATGGCCGAGAACGTCAGGTGGATCGCCGACGCGGAGGCCGCCCAAGGACGGAAGAAGGTCATAGTGGGCGGTCACAACGGCCACATCGACAAGAGCGGTGCGGCGTTCTCCTACGAGTCGATGGGGCGGCGGCTGGCCAAGGCGTACGGCAAGGACTACTTCACGATCGGCACCGAGTTCGGCACGAGCACCTTCGTCAGCAGGGACGACGGCTCCGGCGAACGCAAGCGGTTCACCGTGAGCCACACCTCGCCTTTGGCCAAGCTGTTCGGCGACCAGCCGCTGGGCTACGTGAACCTCGCGCAGGCCTCGTCGCAACCCGGCAACCGTGAGGTGCTCACCTCGGAGGTCCCGATGGGTAACGTCGGTGACGGCTTCCGGTCGATCTACAGCTCCCTGAGCTGGACGTACACGGTGAAGACGGTGCCCGCCCAGGCCTACGACGCCCTGGTGTACGTGCCGCATGCCAGCCCGGTCACCCCACTGTGATCAGTCGGCGAAGTCGGTCAGGGCCTGCTCGACCTCGGCGACCGCGCGTCTCAGCTCCCTCGCGAACACCTCCACCTGATCCCCGCCGAACCGGGTGGAGGGCTCAGCGATCGACTCGCCCGAACAGGCGCGGGCCGCCGTCGCGGGCTACTCGGTGTTCAACGACGTCACGGCACGCGACTGCTGACCGTGCGGCGCCCGCGCTCGGCCGCCGGCTCTAAGGACCGCTCCGGCGACGATGTCGGCTATGGCCTCGGTTCCCGCGTCGTTGGGATGGATGTGATCGCCGCTGTCGTATTCGGACCGCAGGACAGCCGGCGCGGCCGGGTCACGCAGCACGTGATCCAAGTCTGCGACGACGTCCGAGTGGGCGCGGATCCACTCGTTGACGCGTTGCCGTGTCCGTTCCCCCTCGGGGGTGTCGAATCCGGGGCTGACACCGTTCGCTCCGCCGAAGGGGGTCATGGTCGCGACGACCGTCGTCAGCCCCGCTCGCGCGGCTTGCCGGATGATCGAGCCGAGCCCGTCGATGAGGTCGTCCGCCGGTACGGCGGGCAGACCCAGCATGCCCGGCATGCCGATGTCGTTGAGGCCCAGCTCCAGGACGACGTGCGTCACCCCTGGCGCGGCGAGCACGTCGCGCTCGAATCGGGCGACGCCGCGTTCGCCGAAGACGTCACTGAGCAGCCTGTTGCCGGCGATGCCGAGGTTGAGCACAGAGGTGTCGGCGAGTCTGCCGGCCAACAGGTCGGGATAGCGACGGTGGGTGCCGTGGGCGGTGCCCACTCCGTCGGTGAGTGAGTCGCCGAAGGCCGCGATCACCCGGCGTCCCTCGGGCCCCCCGATGTCGATGCCGCCCAGGTGAAACCGGGATTCCACCTCTTCGGCAGCCGTCAGGCGCGTCCGCGAGACGGCGTCGCCCGCTACCACGTAACCGGTCTGCAGGGCGAAGGGATGGTAGGTGGCCAGACCGGCGTCTGAGGCGTGATACGTGCTGACCGCCAGGTCGCTGTCGCCTGCTGTGACGAAGCCGATGGGATCGCTCACGGCTTCGGCCCCGGCGTCGATCGTCACATGCGCCGTTCCCCCGAAGGTGACCGCTGTGTCGGTGCCCGCGATGATCGAGGATCGGGTGTCGTGCGCGGCCACGCTGGTCCGGGCGATGGTCAGGGGTTGCTTGCCGTACTGGTTGCTGAGACGGATCCGTAGACGATCACCGGCCCCGCGGACGCGCACGATCTGACGCAGGGTCTGGTCATGAAAGGCCCGCGAGGGGTGGATGAGCGTCATCGACTCGTACGCGCTGACCGGGGCTGACCTGAAGGCCGCCGTCCATGTGGTCATGTTGTTCAGCCCTCCAGGGAGCGCAGCAGGTGGCGGGTGACGTCGCTGAGCCTCGCGGCGGCCTCAGCCGAGAATGACGGGTGGTCCAGGCTGATCGGCTTGCTCCGCATGAAGGCGCTGAGCGGGGCGGCGGGCGGGGCATCGACGCGGGCGATGACGGGTTTGACGCCTTCGGCGACCGGCGCGCCGTGCCTTTTGAGCTGCTCGACGTGGGCGGCGGTCGCGGCGTCGTACTCGCCGCGGAAGGCGGTGGACACGGGCCCAGGGTTGATCAGGACATACCGGGTACGGCCGCTCGGCCGCTCGGCCGCGAAGGCGGTACCGAGCAGGTCGTTGGCACGGCCGGCCTGCATCTGGGCCGCCACCCCGTCATAGCCGCGCTCCAGCATCAGGTCGTCCCAGTGGACGCGGCCCATGGGGACGCCCGGGCCGGACACGTTGATGATGACTCCGGGATCGGTCAGGCCGTGGCTGAGGAGGTGGCGGCTCAGGTACTCCAGCGCGAAGGTGGCCTCGATTCCCTCGGCGGTGACGAACCGGGTGGAGCGGAAGTACCTGGCGCACAGCACGAGTGCGTCAACGGCCGGATAGGCGGCGTTGATCTCGTCGATGACCCGCCTGTTCTCGCTGACCAGGCTCAGGTCCGCGGCGATGAGACGGGCGCCGGGGAGGGCTTTGTCCTTGTCGCGGCCGACGATGACGACGGTGTCGTCGCGGCGCAGGTAGGTGCGGGCGAGCTCCTTGCCCATCCCGTCGGTGCCACCTGTGATGACCAAGGTCTTCCGAGTTGAACTCATGGGTTCAACATAGTTATCCGGACTGTTCATTTGCAAACCATTTGGTTCAGGTTTTTGAACCCATGGGTATAGTGAGCGCATGCACAGGAGGCGGCGCAGGTCGCTCTTCAACAGTGGCAACCGATCGCCTGATCACCGCAGTGGGCACAGTGTCGACCCGCCGAAGGTGACCGGGCCGCCGGGCGTACGCACCGTGATCAGGTGGCCCTCAGCCGAGACCGCCGGGTCCTCGGTGCCCGGCACGATCACGGTGAGCAGCCGGGAAGCCTCCGGGGACGTCACCGTCACGGTCACCGCCGTCCGGAGGTATCCCGGTGAGACCGTGCCCGGCCGTACCGTCTGACCGCCCACCGGCCTGCCGTCGGTCGTGAGCTGCAGGAGCGTTACGCGGCGGGCGTCGTCGCCCAGCACCACGACGCCGTCGCGCTGGTCGATCAGCCGCAGCGACGGGTCGAAGTGCCACAGGTCGCGCACCGCGTGCCCCTCCGGCACCGAGTCCAGTACGGCCATCAGGTCCGCTCCGTGACTGACCAGGACCTCGCGCGTACGGCGCACGCCATACGCCTCGTCGCTGAGCCGGTACGACTGCCGCGACGGGCCGATGTCCGACGCGTCCAGGCGCGTGGCCGTACCCGCTCGGAAGCCCGCGCCCACCACGGAGGGTACGTTGTGCGCGTCGGGCGACTTGGTCCACTCCACGTAGTCCGTCTTCTCGTAGGAGTGGAAACCGGCCTCGACCAGCACCGGGCGACCCTGCGCGTGATAGGTGACGCCCAGATGGTCCTCGTGCCCGTGCAGCCGCCGCCCCGGCCCGAACCTGATCGAGTAGAACGCCGAGCCCGGATCGTCCCATGCGGTCCGGCCGAAGACGTACCCGCCGTCGAAGACCCGCACCGTCGCCCCGTCGTGCGCGAACCCGGCCGCCCGCGTGTCCGCCGGGCTGTCCCCGAGGGGTGCCAGGAAGCCGTCGGGCTGCGTGGCATGGGCCACGTACGCTTCGAGGGCGGTCCGGCGCGCCGTCAGCCGGTTCGGGATCTTGGCGCCGCTCTCCTCGATCGCCCGTAATGCCACCCCGAGCCGCCGGTGCACGTACAGCCCGTATCTCGGCGCCTGTTCGTGCAGGACGCCCTGCTCGTCGATGGCGAGTTCGGCCGAGGCGAGCATCCGGCGGATCGCCAGGTCACGCCACTCGTTCCGGCCCAGGCGGCAGCCCACCACCAGCAGCGCGATGTCCTGGTCCAGGCCGTGGTTGTGGCCCTGCCGGTAGAGCGCCGGGTCGGACAGGATCTCGCCGTGCTCGGCGAGGCTGTCCAGCAGGCGGCGGCTGTCGACGTGGGCGCTGAGGCACACCAGCACGGGGGCGCGCAGCGCGACGGCGTGCTCGGCCCAGGCCCAAGGGCTGATGTCGGCATGGTCGCGCGGGTTCTTGCGGATCCAGTCGTCGGCCAGGGTCTCGGCCCGGTCGAGGTAGGCCCGCTCGCCCGAACCCTCGTACTCGGCGACCAGGCCGCCCATCCAGCGCAGGGTGTGCAGGTTCAGCGCCCAGGAGCGGTTGCCGTGCGGGTTCAGCCGCCAGTCGATGTCCTGGCCGAGGTCCACCGGGGGCAGGCCGACGAAGGTCACCCGCCCGGCCATCACCTCCGGCAGCTTGATCTTGGGGAACTGGTGGGCCAGGCAGATGGCCCGGCCGGGCGTCGTACGGGCACGCCAGAACACGTGGCGACTCCTGATTTCGGGCGCGCGAAACCCACACGCGGCGCGAACGGCGGCGCGCGAGCTTCACTTGCGGGGGAGGGCCGCGGCGCGCGAGAACCGAGCGCGGCGGTGCGAGCGCGTGGCACAGACGCCCGCGCGGCGGTGAGATCAGGGCACGGGTGTGCCCTGACCTATGGGGTTATGGACGGGTGCTTGCGGATTCCGCCGGACCCTTGTCGGTCCAACCGGCGCCCAGGACCACCTCGGACGTCTGCGGGCCGCTCGTCCCCGTGGTGTTGGAGCTGGCCAGCACCTGCGAACTGGTCACATCGATGATCAGCGTCCGCTGGACCGGCGGATCGCCGGCCAGGCTGAAGGTGAACGCGTCACCGGTACGTCCCCGCTGGTCCGTCTTCCGGCCCAGGTACCGGACGTTCGGCAGGTCACCGAGCAGCCGATAGGCCGCCGCCCGGACGGCCGGTGGTGACGGCTTGCTCCACAGCAGCCCGCTGAGCGCGTCCGCCAGGACATCGTCGCCGGACCCGGCGGGCAGCATCCCGATCACCCACTCCTTCAGCGCGGCCGGGTCGGACGGCAGCCGCTGGATCTGCTCGACCGTCAGATCCTTCCCCGCCATGCTGAACGGCGCCCGTCCCGAGACCGCGACGACCTTCGAGGGCCGGCCCGTCACCCGCTCGCCCGTCCACGCCTTCCCGTCGGGGGTCGCCCAGAGGTCGGTGACCTTCGTGCCGTCGTGGAGCTTCTCGATGTGCCAGTACGTCCCCTTGTCGGCGGGACCCGACGCCGCCGTGGTCGCCGCGGCCAGCAGGATCGACCGCCCGGAGACCGCCGAGCCGGGCGTACGGGGCGAAGCGAGCGCCACCACGGCCGTCACGGCGACCGCCGCCGCGGCGAGACTGCCCACGACCCCTCTCCAGGAGAGCCACGACGTACGCGAGGAGCGCTCGGCGTCCAGCCGCTCGCGGACCCTGGCCTTGAGCGCCGGGTCGGCCGAGGGCTCGCCGTACAGCTCGCGGATCGACGACAGCTCATCCATGGTCGGCCTCCTCGGGGGCGAGCAGCGGATTGGTGTCGCCCAGGGAGCCGCGCAGCTTCTTCCTGGCCCGGCTCAGCCGGGAGCCGACCGTGCCGTACGGGATGCCGAGCGCCGTGGCGATCTCCTCATGGCTCAGCCCGGCCAGCGCGACGAGCAGGATGACGTCGCGATCGCGCTGATCCAGCGCCGCCAGGGCGGAGGCCAGGTTCGGCTGCAGGCTCTGGGCGCTGACCCGCGCGGTCACCCGGTCCTCGTGTCCCGGCGCGTCGCGGTCGGGACCGTACCGTCCCAGCGCGCGCAGCGTCCGCGCCTCCAGGCGGCGGTGCTTGCCGATGAGCTTCGTCGCGATGCCGAACAGCCAGGCCCGCACGGTCGCGCGCGCCGGGTCGTACTGCGCGCGCTTCCTGAACGCGATGAGGAACGTGTCGGAGACGACGTCCTCAGCATGGTCCGCACCGAGGCGCTGGGCGACATAGCCGTGGATGTCGCTGAAACAGGCGTCGAACACCGCCCCGAACACCTCGGCGTCCACGAGCGACCCGGGCGCGCCCCCGGCCCGGTCGAGGGACTCCGGCTCCCGCTCGACCGATCCCTGGGCGGCGTGGCCGGAGATCCAGGACAGTGCCGTCACCACGGTCGCCCCTTCACAATGCTTGCCCCGTCATGTGCCACCCTTCGAACGATCAGCGGATATCTCTTATCCCCCGATCCGCCCGATCGCTTTCACGCTCGCTCAGGGCAGATACCCATCCCGCCCGGACGAGCTCCTTCCGTACGCCCCCGCCGCCCTGAGCCGGCGCCGGAAGAGCGTCTCAGGGATGAGTGAGAGTGACGCTGGCCGGGCGGTGATCGGTCGCGCGGTGGTCCCGTGCGGATCCGTCGCCGGAGATCTGGGCTTCCCAGGCGTCATGTTCGATGCGACCGGACCCCGGCACCTTGGTCAGCGATGCCCCGCCTGCCCCGCCGTTCGTCAGGGCGGGTGAGAGGAGGATGTGGTCCAGCAGCATGTGCCGGTGCGGCTCGTCGGTGACGAAATCGTCGAACACGGCGCTGTAGCGCTTGTCCTCAGCCACATCGGCCTGGGCATGGCCGAACAGTCGCTCGGGCCGATACGGTGAGCCGACGAGGATGTCGGTGACGTTGTGCGCGAGGTACAACTCCTCGAAGTAGTCCTGGCCAGGGCCGTCGTTCAGGTCTCCGAGCACGATGAACGCCGAGGCCGGATCGGCGTCCAAGCGCCGCTCCATGGCTCCGCGGATCCGCATCGCCTCAGTGGCGATCCGTCGCCGGTTCCGCAACGAGGCGCGAATGAAATCCGGGCGCCGGGCAGGGTCCTGCCACAACGCACGGCCCTGGTTGATGAAGTTCGACTTCAGATGCGCGACCACTACCTCCAATCGGGTACCGGAGACATCGGCGGTGCAGCACAGCGGGTTCCTGGTGAACGCGTACTCGTCGAGCACCGCGTCGCCGTCGACGTCGGCCAGCCACGGCTCGATGAACGGCGCCGCCTCCGTCGAAGGAGTGAGAGTGACCGCGACACGATCGGGTTTGAACAACAGGGCCAGCTTCTGACTTCCACCGGAATCGCCCAGCACGAAGTCGTACGTGGCGGTTCCGCCAACGGTCAGATAGTCGTGGATGAACAGCGCCAGTTCCGCTGCTCGGCTTGGCGCCTCCACCAGCGCGACGATGTCCGCGTCGACGGCGGAGATCAGCCCGCCCAAGCGGCCGGCGGCCTCCGCGGTGACTCCCTGCTCGCCATCGCGGGAGAATGTCGGCTTGAACGCCGCCGGTTGCGCGTCGAGGGTGAACCAGTCGTTCATCCACTCGCCGTTGACCGTCGCGACCTTGAGTGTGGCCATGGCTTTGTCCCTCCATTCATCGAACGCATGATGACCGGGGCCGGTGACGTGAGCGGAGTCCCGATCACACGGGCGACCTCGGGGTGAGCGAGATACTCCTCGATGTCGTGGGCCCGGCTTGCGGGGTTGGCGACGGGGACTTCGGTCAGCTCACCCTGCCAGCGGTCGCGCAGCGGGCAGCCGATGGCGACCGGATCGATGGGGCACCAGACATTGACCCAGTGGGCCACTCGGTCTGGACGCTGGGCCCCGCCGGTGAGCAGGCGCTGGTAGACGCTGTCCATACCGAGCGGGCTGCCGGCGGTGAGAAGTAGTTCGACCTCGACCCTCGGGTCGAGCCGGGTGAGCAGGTCCACGGCGACCACCGTGCCCAGGCTGTGGCTGACCAGCACCAACCGGCCGGTCTGCGGCATCGTCTGGAGCACGCAGTCCAGAACCGCCTCCCGGATTCGCTGGTCGTCGAGGTAGGCGGCCACATCCGCGAAGATCGCGGCTATGAGCAGCCGATCCAGGTTGGTGGTGTTGGCCAGCCAGCTCAAGCCCTGGTGTACGGCATCGCCCAGCCCTTCCCTCCGGACCAGCCGCTCGGCGGGCATACCTGCCCGGTCCGCCGCCTCAATGATCATCTGCTCGTACAGCTGACGCGTGGCGCCGGATCCCGGCGCGGCCGCATCGACCGGATCGTCGACCATCTCCCGCGGTGAGCGGGGAAGGGCTTCTCCCCGTGTTCGCATGGCCTGGACGAGCTGTTGTGCGTAGAAGGGGAACCAGACGTCGGCCGGTGCGATCGTGGCCAGCCCCGCTCGGGTGAGCCCGCCGTTCAACCCAGCGGTCCAGTACCGGCGCAGTTGCTCCGGGTCATGGTCCTGCTGGGCACGGCCGTGCAGGAAGACCAGATGCCTGGACCCGCCGAACGCGCCCGGGCCGGCGGCCAGGCCGACGCCGACCCGTACGGCTGATTCGACGGGTAGCCCGTCGACCGAAGGGGCGGGAGGCGAGACTGTGCCGGTGACGGCCGTCCGCACGGCGGTCCTGTCCTGGAGCCCGGCCTCCGGCCCCATCTCGGCCAAGAGCGCCAGATGAGCGTCGTCGAGCGTCAGCTTTGCCAGATGCTTGAGGATGACGCTGATGCGCACGCCCTCGTTGGAGACCCAGTCGATGGCGTCGTCGCCGTCTCCCTCGTGCCAGATCTGCCCGTCGCGCCGCAGGATCCGTCCCTGGTCGTCGGTCTTGGGCACGCCACTGTGGTGGAGTGCCGTCACCTCCCACTGGTCGTTGAACACCGGGGAGCCGGAACTGCCCGGCTCGGTGTCGGTCTGGTACTGGATGAAGTTGTCCAGCCGTGCCTCCAGCCGGTTTTCACGGATGGAGATCTCCTTCAGCCGGCCGCTGGGATGGCCGATGATGTTGACCGGCTCTCCGATGACCAGTTTGCCCGTCTGAACACTGAGCCTGTTCCACCCGAACGTCTCTCCCAGGGGCTGGCCGTCGGCATCAGGGCTCACCAGGACCAGGGCGAAGTCGAGATCGTAGTCGGCGATGAAGAAGGTGTCCGGGACGAGGGCGAACCGCCTGGACACGTCAGGGAGATTGTCGACGGTGACTTGGGCGTCGAATTCCACAAAGGCCGACCGCGCCGCCGTGACGCTGGGAAACACGTGGTGATTGGTCAACAGCAGCCGTGGTGAGACCAGGAAGCCGGTGCCGATCGGGACCTCGCGGCCGTTCTCGCTGACCGAGATCCGTGCGACGGTCCGCGCGGCCCGTGCGCCCCGAGGCAGGAAGCTCCAGGCTTGCAGCTCTTTGGCCACCCCGAGGATGCGTTCGTACATCCTGGTCCGGTCCAGGCTCTCGCCCCGGGTGGCCTCGATCGCTGCCTCGACCGGGACCCCGTTACGCTGGATGAGGCGGGCGGTGCGGGCTGCGAGCATCTCTGGCGAGTCGGGGAACGCCTCACCCTGCTCTTGCCTTCGCGAGGCTTCATAACGATCGGAGCCGCTCCAGCGATACCGTTTGGCGGCGGCTTTGGTATGCCTGACTTTATTTTCCTGCACTGCTGTTGATATATCCATAGCGGTCCGCCGCTCTGAGCTCCAACGATTTCACTAAAAGGTGCACATCATTTAAATATGCATGTCGCGGAGGACTGGAGTCCAGATGGCGGTGGGTTAATTGACCGCTCACTATCTTGTTTTCTACATTCGGCGATATTTCGATGAGAGACCTTTGCGGAAAGGTGGATGTCATGTCGGTTTGGTCAGTCGGAGTAGCTCCACGGCCACCTGGAGCCCTTGGCCGTGGCATCGGCGGCGGACTGTCGAAACACGCTCCCGGCCACGGCGGCATTTGGGGAAATTTCACGAAAGATCAGCCAAAGGTCGGGGTGCAGGGTAGTGATCCGCTCACGGGCGCATTTGGTAGTCTGCCGACCTCATCGCCCGCTGCGAGGCGACGGGCGTAGATCAAATGATCTTCGTGCTCCAGGTCGGTCCCCATCGCCATGAGCACATTTTCAAAAGCCGTGAATTGTTCGGGGAAAAGGTTCTGCCCGCATTCACCGAAGGCGGACTAGAAATCAGCTTTCCGCGCCGCCTTCTCGTTCTCCTCCTCGGACATCAGCACGTGAGCGGCCGCCTCGCCCAGCGGGATGAAGCTGTCCGCCGACGTCACCCGCCCCACCTGCCCGGAGAACTCCGCGTCCATCAGCTCGGCCACGATCCCCTCCGACACCCCGCCCGTGTGGCGGGTCTCGTCGGCGATCAGCGGATATCTCTTATCCCCCGATCCGCCCGATCGCTTTCACGCCCGCTCAGGACGAGCTCCCATCCTGCCGTTCTCCGGCCAGCAGTGCCTCGGCGACGGCCGTACGGGCATAGAGCACATATCTCCCAGTACGGTGCGCGCTGGTCAGTCCGGCCTTGCGGAGCGCGGTGAGATGCTGGTTCGCGCCCGGTTCCGACAGGTCGAGGCGGGTGGCCAGTTCCCTGGTCGAGGCGGGCTGGTCGAGTTCGGCCAAGAGCCGGGCGCGGGTCCGGCCGAGCACGGCGGCCAGCGCCTGTGGCGGGTCGCTCTCGCGGTGCTCCCAGAGCGTCGCGACGCCCCGCGGCGGGTAGCGGATCGTGGGCTGCCAGGGCGGGGTCGTGATGGAGAAGACCCGCGGCCAGGTGAACACCGACGGCACGAGCAACAGCCCCAGCCCGTCCAGCGGACGCACTCCTTCGCAGGCCGTCTTCGGCAGGCGCAGGGTCTCTCCCTCCCACGTCACGGCCGTGTCGAGGTCGCTGAGCATGTGCCGCAGGCCACCCTCGGCCAGCGACCTGGCGCGATAGAGCACGTCGCCGTCGAGCAGGCTGCTGATCCGGGGCCAGTAAGGCGCGATGGCCGCGTCCCAGTAGCCGCGGATCTCCTCGGCCAGCCGTTCGAGACCGCCCGCGGGGTCGGCATGGAGCGCCTGGAGCGCTCTGGTGGGTGGACCGTCCCAGATGTCGAGACCCTCCCGGACCAGGGGCGCCATCGCCACCATCGTGGCCAGCTCCACCTCCAGGTTGGGCACGGAGGTCGAGGGTGGCGGGCTGACGAAGCCGACGATCGAGGTCGTGGGCACCGGCACCAGGTCGGACAGCAACCGCCAGTCGACATCGGCGAGCCGCCGGCGTACCCGCTCGGCCCAGGGCTTGAGTACGGCATGGGCGGCCGGGTTCTTCACCACCCGGACGCTGGCGACGACCTCCCACAGAGGAGAAACGGCGAAACGGACATGGGCCGCATCCTGCGCGGTGAATGTCAGCTCAAGCCCCGGGTTGAACAACGTGCTGCTCGTCAGCTTCCGGCAGCGGGTCACGCCCGACTCGATGCTCGGCCGGATGAACGCCACCATGCGCCTGATCCTGATGGGCGCGGTCGGTGTCGGCGGCCTGCTGGCGGGTCTCCTCGGCGAGCTCTGGGGTACGGGGGCGGCGATGTGGGCAGGTGCGTCGATCATGGCGTGCAGCTGGATACCGATCTGGCTCAGCCCACTGCGCCGCGAGATCTGAGCCGGGACTCGGTGATGTCGCCGCCGTATGGTGGGAAGCATCGTCTCTGAGACCGGAGGCTTGAGGTGCGGTTCGGAATCTTCTACGAGCATCAGCTGCCCCGCCCCTGGGAGCCGGACAGCGAGCAGCGCCTGTACGCCGACGCGCTGGAGCAGGTCGAGATCGCCGACCGGGTCGGGTTCGACTATGTGTGGGAGGTCGAGCACCACTATCTGGAGGAGTACTCACACTCGTCCGCCCCGGAGGTGTTCCTCGCCGCCGCCTCCCAGCGCACCAGGAACATCCGGCTCGGCCACGGCATCGTGCAGGTGCCGCCGCCGGTCAACCACCCTGCCAGGGTCGCCGAACGCGTCGCCACGCTCGACCTCGTCTCGGGTGGCCGGGTGGACTTCGGCACCGGGGAGGCCAGTTCGGCGGCCGAGCTGGGCGGGTTCGGCGTGGATCGGGAGCGGAAGCGGGCCATGTGGCAGGACTCGCTGGATGCGATCACCCGGATGTTCGTGGAGGAGCCGTTCGCCGGGTGGCACTCGCCGTACCTGCGGATGCCGCCGCGCAACGTGATCCCGAAGACCGTGCAGAAGCCGCACCCGCCCCTGTGGGTGGCCTGCTCGCGGCGGGAGACGATCCATCTGGCGGCGCGGAACGGGATCGGGGCGCTGTCGTTCGCGTTCGTGCATCCGGAGGACGCGGGGAAGTGGTCGCGGGACTACTACCAGCTGCTGGAGTCGGCGGAGTGCGTGCCGGCGGGGTTCGCGGTCAACGCCAACCTGGCGGTCGTGCTGCCGATGATGTGCCACGAGGATCCCGCCGAGGCTCGGCATCGGGGCGCTCAGGGGGCGGCCTTCTTCGCCTATGCCCTGGCGCATTATTACGGGCCGTCGAAACACACTCCCGGCCACAGCAGCATTTGGGGAAATTTCACGAAAGAGCAGCCAAAGGTGGGGGCGCAGGGGAGGGATCCGCTCGCGGGCGCATTGGGGAGTCCGCAGCAACTCATCGACCTCATCAGCCGCTACGAGGTGGCGGGCGTGGATCAAATGATCTTCGTGCTCCAGGCCGGTCCGAATCGCCATGAGCACATTTGCGAAAGTCTTGAATTGTTCGGGAAAAAGGTCCTGCCCGCATTCACCGAAGGCCGTGAAGAGCGCGAGCGCGCCAAGTCCGCCCGGCTCGCTCCGGTCATCGAAGCCGCCCTGTCCAGGCGTTCTCCGGCCAGAAAGCTCTCCCAGCCGTACGTGATCGACGAGGACGCGGAGCTGTCCCGCGTCACCCACCGCCCGCCGCCCACCCCGGCGGACGTCTTCGCCGCGGCCCGCAAGCGAGCCCGCCTCACGGGCCGGCACCTTCTGTCCCGCTTCGTCGCGGGCCGCTCCGACGAGGACCTGACCCGCTGGCTGAGCCCCGGCCGTCAGCGGCTTCTCTTCAATCTCATGGCCCGCTCCTTCAGGCCGGACAAGGCCTTCGGTTTCCAGGGCGCTCTCGAATTCCGCCTCCAACCCCGTGCCACCTGGACCATCGCCATCCGAGGCCGCCGGGCCCGCGCCTTCCCCGGCCCGGCCCGCGCCCCGTCCATCACGCTCACCCTCCCGGTCGCCGACCTGCTCCGCATCGTCGCAGGTACGGCGAACCCGGCCGCCCTGCTGATGTCGGGCCGCCTCCAGATAACGGGCGACGTGACGCTGGCCTCCCGGGTGGGGGAGATGTTCGGCGGCGCTTCGCCGTACTGAGTCGTCCTGAAAGCCGTAGTGAGCCGTACTGAAAGGAGACCTCAGCCCAGCAGCTTCCGTGCCGCCTGCTCGATCTCCTCCTCGGACATCAGCACGTGAGCGGCCGCCTCGCCCAGCGGGATGAAGCTGTCCGCCGACGTCACCCGCCCCACCTGCCCGGAGAACCCCGCGTCCATCAGCTCGGCCACGATCCCCTCCGACACCCCGCCCGTGTGGCGGGTCTCGTCGGCGATCAGCACCTTGCCCGTCAGCTCCGCCGCCCGCACCAGGTCCTCCACCGGCAGCGGCGCCAGCCAGCGCAGGTCCAGCACCCGGCAGCCGTAGCCCTCCTGCGTCAGGCGTACGGCGGCGCGCAGGCTCATCCGCAGCCCGTTGCCGAAGGTGACGATCGTGAGGTCGCGCCCGTCGCCATAGGACCGCGCCCGCCCGATCGGGACGTGCGTCTCCGGCCAGCGCGACGGCGGCGCGTAGGGCGCCAGCCAGCCCGCGTCGCCCTCCTCGAACAGGTCGCGCGTGTGATAGAGCGCGATCGGCTCCAGGAACACGCACACGGAACCCTCCGTGCGGGCCGCCGCCAGACAGGTACGCAGCATGGCCGCCGCGTCGTCGGGCCGCGACGGCGAGGCGATGACCAGGCCGGGGATGTCGCGCAGGGCCCCGACCGCGTTGTCGTTGTGGAAGTGGCCGCCGAACCCCTTCTGGTAGGCGTAGCTCGCCACCCGCACCACCAGCGGATTGAGATAGGCCCCCTGCGAGAAGAACGACAGCGTCGACGCCTCGCCCCTGAGCTGGTCGAGCGCGTTGTGCAGGTACGCCAGATACTGGATCTCCGGCACGGGCAGCAGCTTCGACACCCCCGACCCGAGCGCGAGCCCCAGGATGGACTGCTCGTCGAGGTGCGTGTCGAACACCCGCCCGCCACCGAACCGCTTCTGCAGCCCCCGGGTGACGCCGTAGACGCCGCCCTTCTTGGCGACGTCCTCGCCGAAGACCATCATCTCCGGGTAGACGGCGAGCGCGTCGGTCAGGGTGCGGTTGATGGCCTGGGAGAGGGTCAGTTGCTTCTCGGCCTCGGGCAGGGAACCGGCGAAGGCGCGTTCTCTGACCGACGCCTCGGCCGCCACCGGGCTGATCCTGGCGATCATCTCGGGCCGGCGGGGCGCGAGCGGCTCCATGATCTCCTTGGCCGAGCCGAGGCGCGGACTGCGGGTGGTCTCCAGGGCGATCCGCAGTATGTGCTCGCGCGACGACTCGTACTGCATGAGCAGCTCGTCGGGCGTGACCAGCCCCGCTTCGACCAGCAGCCGGGCGGTGGCCAGGAGCGGGTCGCGCTCCATGTCGGCGCGGATCTCCCGCTGGGTGCGGTAGGCGGACTCGACGTCGGAGCCGGCGTGGCCCATGAGCCGGACCGTGCTCAGGTGCAGGAACGCGGGGGAGCGGTTGTCGCGTACGTGCTGGACCGCCCGGACGGCCGTGTCGTAGGCGTCGGCCAGGTCGCAGCCGTCGGCGGCGAAGTATTCGATGCCGGGACGCCGCGCGCTCGCCGCCACCCAGCCCTTGGGCGTGCGGACGCTGATGCCGATGCCGTTGTCCTCGCACACGAACAGGATCGGCAGCGCCTGCCCCTGATGCGTGGCGTAGGCGGCGGTGTTGAACCCGGTCAGCGCCGTGGCGTGGTTTACCGAGGCGTCGCCGAAGCTGCACACGGTGATCGCGTCGTCCGCCCACGGCGTGGGAACGCCCAGCGCGCGGCCCCGCTCGATGGCGAAGGCGACGCCCACCGCGCGCGGCAGGTGGCTGGCGATCGTCGAGGTCTGCGGGATGATCGCCAGGTCGGGATGGCCGAACACCTTGTGCCGGCCGCCCGCGATCGGCTCGTCGGCCGCGGCGGCCAGCCCCATGAGCACGTCGCGGATGCCCTGCTCGGGCAGCCGTCCGGCCTGCTCGGACCGGGTCAGGTAGAAGGCGCCGGAGCGGTAGTGCAGCAGCGCGGGGTCGCCGGGCCGCAGCGCGGCGGCGACCGCCGCGTTGCCCTCGTGCCCGGCCGAGCCGATCGTGTAGAAGGACTGCTCCTGCGCGCGCAGCCAGCGGGCCGCGATGTCGAGCAGGCGGCTGTCGAGCTGGCGCTGGAAGAGGGTGCGGCACTGCTCACCGGTCAGCGACGCGCCCTCGCGGACGGGCCGGCCGGGATCACGGGCCGCGCCCCCCTTCAGCGTCGCAATGGCTTGGGTGAAATGAGTCTCAACAGTGTCGCGCGCCACAAGGCGATTATGTCGCCCCGATCCCGGGTTCGTCTGCCCGTCGGGAGTGACATGTTGTGGACCGGTCCGATTGACCCCGATCTATAACAAGTTGTCAGATTTCGCAACTTTCTGGCCAACCTGAATGTCTACTGGGAAAGATAAGCGTGGCACCCTCAATGCCGCGTTGAGCACCAGGGGATCCAGAAAGGAACCCGCATGTTACAACGCATCCGTGTCGCCGCCGTCGCGCTCGCGACGGCCGCCGGGCTTCTCGCCCTGGCACCATCGGCGTCGGCCGCGGCCAAGGCCCCCGCCATCTCCAATGTGGACCTCAGTCCGGGCTCCCCGGCCGTGGTCTTCGACAAGCCGGTCACGGTGACGTTCACGTTCACCACCAAGGACGCCGGAAAGGCCGAACTCCAGCTCAAGCCGCCCGGCCTGAGCGTCGGCACGCCCATCGACCTCAAGTCGGCGCCGTTCGGCGTGTGGACGAAGTGGACCGGTACGAAGAGCTTCGAGGCGAAGGACGCCGGAAAGTGGAGCTTCCTCGCCATCGCCCACGGTGACGGCGACAAGTCCGCCAGCGGCACCTTCGACGTCCAGAAGGCCCTCGTCACCAAGATCGTGGACTTCGGCGCCAGCCCCGGCCAGGTGCACCGCGGCGACATGATCAGGGTCTCCGGCCGACTCCTGGCCGACGGCAAGGGATACACCGGGGTCGTGGCGATTACTTTCCGTGAGCGGAGTGCCGACGCCTACCGCCGGGTCGCCACGGTCACGAGCGGCCGCGACGGCTGGTTCAGCACCAGGGTGCGCGCCGATGCCACCGGCTGGTGGCGGGCCGAGTTCGGCGGGAACAAGGAAGCCAGGGCATCGGTCAGCGACAGCGACCGGGTCGACGTCCGGATCAGGCACAATTCCGACAGCAGGATCGTCGGCTTCGACGTCACCCCCGCGCCCGCCGACAAGGGCGCCCGGCTGAACTTCACCGGCACCCTGCAAGTCGAGCGCTGGCAGGCCCTGCCCGGCCAGCGGGTCTCGATCTACTTCAGGCAGGACGGCTCACGCCGCTGGGAGTACGTCACCAGCGACGTGACGAACCGCGACGGCCGCTTCTGGGCCACCGCGACCGCGCAGTCCTCGGGCTGGTGGCGGGCCGCGTTCGCGGGGACCAGGGGCGTCAAGGGCTCGGTCTCCGACGCCGCCTGGGTCAAGGTCCTCGAGCCCACCCCGCCGCCGACGGCCGACAAGTCGGCCAGCCGGGTGATCAAGTTCAACGCCTACCCGGAGCCGGTCAAGCGCGGCAGGTACCTGAAGGCCAGGGGCGTGCTGCAGATCGACGACAGCGGATCCTGGGAGGGGTACGCGGGCAAGGTCGCGCTGTACTTCAAGCCGGTCGGCTCGCACAAGTGGCAGTACGTGAAGACCACGCGGTCCGGTGACAGCGGCAAGCTGTACGTCAGGGTCAAGGCGTGGAAGTCGGGCTCGTGGAAGTTCGTGTTCGGCGGGGACGACGATTTCTACGGAGACAGCAGCCGTAGTGACTATGTCCGCGTGAAGCGGTAACACGTCGGAATCGCTGGTTTGAGGCCCGGGGCAGGTTGCTCCGGGCCTCATGCGTCTTTGCTAGGACTCGGGGGCTTTCGCGCCGAGGCTGATGAGCATCGACTTGAGCTCACCGAACCCGGTCTTGAGCTCACCCACATCGGTCTTGAGCTCACCGACTCCCGTCTTGAGCTCACTGACATCGGTCTTGAGTTCGGCTATGTCCTTGTCGACGGCCTCGAATCGACGGGCCATGGACAACTCGAGGTTGTCGAGCCTGGTGTTCTGCTGATCGAGGCGATGATTGACCTTTGCAATGTCTTGGTTGACCCGGTCGAAGCCATCCAATGTGTCGCTATTGAGCGTGTAGATCTTCTCGTCGAGCTGGTTCGCCCGGCTGTCGATCTTCTGGTTGAGCTCTTTGGTCCGCTTGTCGATCTTGTCGAGGATGTTCTTGCCCATGGCGTCCGCGCGCTCATGGTGGGTGTTGAACCGTTCGGCGACCGTCATGTCAGGCACACCGCTAACTGTACGTCTCTCGAGTACGGAGACCCGGCCCTCGAGCTCAATCACTGCCGCGTGCAAGTCCAACTCTGGCGCTCCTTTGAAGGGGGGATTGCGCTTGCATCGCAGAAGTTACCCTCCGTGACCGGAGCGTCGCAACCAGATACGAAAACCTGTACGACCTACTCCGCCCGCCTGAACTGCGCGATCCCAACCCCAAGCAGAACGGCCCCCAGCAAGGCCACAACCCCGAGCTCCACCCCCACCGGCACCTGGAAGTCGAACCACCGGACCCCGGGATTGAGCACCGCGTTCACCTGTGCGGGCACGTCGAGGTGGGAGAACACCGCGTGCCGCATCGGGTCCACCGCGTACGTCATCGGGTTGATCACCGTCAGCAGGTGCAGCCACGACGGCAGGTTGGCCAGCGGAAACATGGCCCCCGACAGGAACAGCATCGGCATGATCGCCATCTGCATGAGACCGAAGAAGGTCTGCATGTTCCGCATCCGGGCCGCCAGCATCACCCCGAACGCCGTGATCGTGAACGCCGCGAGGAACATCTCCGCCAGCATCGTCACGATCAGTGCCGGCGAGTACGGTACGCCGACCAGCCCGGCCATCGCCAGGATGATGACGCCCTGCCCGGTGGCCACCACGGCCCCGCCCAGGCACTTGCCGACCACGATCGCCGCGCGTGAGACCGGGGCGACGAGCATCTCGCGCAGGAAGCCGAACTCGCGGTCCCACACGATGGACCCGGCCGAGAACATGCCGGTCATGATCACGGTCATCGAGATCATGCCGGGATACATGAAGGTGCGGTAGTCGATGCCCGGGATGGCGCCGCGCACCAGTGAGCCGAGCCCGGTGCCCATCACGAACAGCCACAGCACCGGCTGCAGCAGCATCGACAGCATGCGGGTGCGGTCGTTGACGAACCGCAGCAGCTCCCGGTGCAGCACCACCTTGACCGCCCGGAGGTCGTGCCCGGCGCCTTGCACCGGCACCCGGACGCCGATCGCCTCTGTCGCCATCCCTACCACCCCGCCATCGCGTTGATCCAGGCCATGACTACCGCCTCGCCATCGCTCTCATCCACGTCCGGCCGCCCGACTCGCCGCCTTCCTCGGCGTCGCGGATCGTGGAACCCGTGTAGTTCATGAACACGTCGTCGAGTGAGGGCCGTGAGACGCTCACCGACCTGATCGGCATGCCCAACTCGGCGAACAGCCGGGGCACGAACTCCTCGCCCGACGCCACGGCGAACGTCACCGCGCCCTCGTGTACGGCCGCCTCCAGGCCGAACTCCTCGCGCAGCGCCCGGATCGCGGCGGCGTCGTCGCCGGTGTGGATCTGTACCCGATCCTTGCCGACGCTGGCCTTCAGCGCCTCCGGCGAGTCGATGACGACGACCTCGCCGTGGTCGATGATCGCGATCCGGTCGCAGTACTCGGCCTCGTCCATGTAGTGGGTGGTCATGAAGATGGTGATGTCCTCCAGGCGCCGGAGCTGGTTGATGTAGCCCCAGATGGCCGAGCGGGTCTGCGGGTCGAGGCCGACCGTGGGCTCGTCCAGGAACAGCACCCGGGGTGAGTGCAGGAGCCCGCGGGCGATCTCCAGCCGCCGCTTCATGCCGCCGGAGAACGTCATGACCTTGGCGTCCTTGCGGTCCCAGAGCGCGACCATCTCCATGACCTGCCGGATCCGGTCGCCGACGACGCTCTTCGGCACACCGTACAGCTCGGCGTGGAAGCGCAGGTTCTGCTCGGCGCTCAGGTAGCTGTCGAGCGTCGGGTCCTGGAAGACCAGGCCGATGTTCCGGCGTACCTCGTCGCGCTGGCGCACCACGTCGTACCCGGCGACCGTCGCGCTGCCGCCGGTCGGGTTGACGAGTGTGCAGAGCATGCTGATCGTGGTGGTCTTCCCGGCTCCGTTCGGGCCGAGGAAGCCGAAGACCTCGCCGGGGGCCACGTCGAAGTCGACGCCTTTGACGGCCTCGATCTTCCCGTAGTCCTTCCTTAAGCCGTGTACGGCCACCGCCGCGTCTGTCATCGCTCAGTCCTCCGCGAGGATCTGGAAAACGGACTTGCGCGTCTGCCTGAGCAGCTTCTTGGCCCGGACGACCTGCTGGTCGTTGGCCGTCCGCGCCAGGTGGCTGAACGCCTCGTTGAGCTGGGCCCACAGCAGTCGCAGCTCGTGCCGGTCCTCGGGCACGGAGCGCGCCACCTCGTCCCAGGGCGGCTCGCCGTCGAGATGACGTACGGCCCGCTCACGGCCCTGCTCGGTCAGGCTGTAGAGCCGGGAACCGCCGGTGTCGTCACCGGTTACCAGGCCCTCGTCCTCCAGTTGCTGGAGTGCCGGATAGACCGAGCCGGGACTGGGCCGCCACACTCCGCGGCTGCGCTCCTCTATGTCCTGGATCATCTGGTAGCCGTTCTTCGGCCCTTCGGCGAGCAGGCTCAGCAGCGCGGCCCTGACGTCTCCCCGCCGTACGCGCGGAGCGCCGCCCTCCCAGCCCATCGGCGGCACATCGGGCATGCCGCCCATCCCCGGCGCACCTCCCATTCCCGGCCCGCCGCCCGAAAAGACCGGCGGACCAGGCGGGCCCGGGGGAAGCGGGGGGTGCGGTGGCGGTGGGGCGCCGGGCGGCCCTTCCCACATGTGTGGATCACGCATCACGCCTCCAACTATCGAGATAGCGTGACGATATATCTAGATAGTTGGCATGAATAGCCCCATTTTTGGGTGTTGTGGCGCTGTGTTAGTGAGCCTTAACCGAGGCCGCGATGGCGGCCCGGGCCATCGCGTGCAGGAGGAGGCGCATGGCGCGCGCGGGGAGCTCGCCGGCGCTGTGCGGCGTGGAGTTGAGCAGCCCGAAGACGGCGTGCGTGGCGGCCCGCAGGCGCGGGGGCGGGCACGACGGATGCAGCTCGGCCAGCACGGTGACCCATTCCTCGACGTACAGCCGCTGCAGCCGCCTGATCTGCCGCCGCTCCGGCTCGGGCACGTTGCCCAGCTCCCGGTCGTGCACGGTGATCAGCGCGGGCTGTTCGAGCGCGAAGGTGATCTGCACGTTCAGGAGCGCGTCGAGCGTCTCCTCGGGCCCGCCGGGCGAGGTGACCGCCGCGGCGGCCGATTCGCGCAGCCGCGAGCTGATGCCCAGCAGCATCTCGGCGAGCAGCGCCTCCTTGCCGCTGAAGTGGCGATAGAGCGCCGGGCCCGAGACGCCGACGGCGCCGCCGATGTCCTCGATCGAGACGCCGTGGAAGCCGCGCGCGGCGAACAGGTTCGCGGCCGCGCCGAGGATCTCCAGGCGCCGGCTGCCCCGGCTCCGCGTCGTCGTCACGTCTCACATGGTAGACGGTTACGTTAATGATGACTAACATCTGCCTCATAACGGAGGGGGATACATGAGCGACTGGCCGGTGCTGAACTCGGCCGCGAACCCCGGCAGCGAGGCGTACAAGCACAACGCCGAGCTCAACGAGCGGCTCGCCGCCGACCTGCTGGAGCGCCTCGCCGTGGCCGCCGCGGGCGGTCCCGAGCGGTCGCGGCAGCGCCACGTCGAACGCGGCAAGCTGCTGCCGCGCGACCGCGTCGACGGCCTGCTCGACCCCGGCTCCCGCTTCCTGGAGCTGTCGCCGCTGGCCGCCAACGGCCTCTACGACGACCAGGCGCCGGCCGCCGGGATCATCACCGGCGTCGGCCGGATCGCCGGGCGCGAGTGCGTGGTCGTGGCCAACGACGCCACCGTGAAGGGCGGCACGTACTACCCGATCACCGTCAAGAAGCACCTGCGCGCGCAGGAGGTGGCGCTGCACAACCACCTGCCGTGCGTGTACCTGGTCGACTCGGGCGGCGCGTTCCTCCCCAAGCAGGACGAGGTCTTCCCCGACCGGGAGCACTTCGGCCGCATCTTCTACAACCAGGCCACGATGTCCGCGCGCGGCATCCCGCAGATCGCCGCCGTGCTGGGATCGTGTACGGCGGGCGGCGCGTACGTCCCGGCCATGAGCGACGAGGCCGTCATCGTGCGCGACCAGGGCACCATCTTCCTCGGCGGCCCGCCGCTGGTGAAGGCGGCCACCGGCGAGGAGGTCACGGCCGAGGAGCTGGGCGGCGGCGACCTGCACGCCCGCGTCAGCGGCGTCACCGACCACCTGGCCGACGACGACGCGCACGCGCTGGCCATCGTCCGCGACATCGTCTCCACGCTGGCCCCGAGAGCCGAGCGGCCCTGGGACCGGGTCGAGCCCGAGGAGCCCCGCCACGACCCGCGCGACCTCTACGGCATCGTGCCCGCCGACACCCGCCGGCCGTACGAGGTGCGGGAGATCATCGCGCGGCTCGTCGACGGCTCGCGGTTCCTGGAGTTCAAAGCCGAGTACGGCGCGACGCTGGTCACCGGCTTCGCCCACCTGCACGGGCACCCGGTCGGGATCATCGCGAACAACGGCATCCTGTTCAGCGAGTCCGCCCTGAAGGGGGCGCACTTCATCGAGCTGTGCGACCGCAGGCGCATCCCGCTGGTGTTCCTGCAGAACATCAGCGGGTTCATGGTCGGCAAGGCGTACGAGGCGGGCGGCATCGCCAAGCACGGCGCCAAGATGGTCACCGCGGTCTCCTGCGCCAGGGTGCCGAAGTTCACCGTGGTGATCGGCGGGTCGTTCGGCGCGGGCAACTACGCGATGGCCGGGCGGGCGTACTCTCCCAGGTTCCTGTGGATGTGGCCGAACGCCCGCATCTCGGTCATGGGCGGCGAGCAGGCCGCGAACGTGCTCACAACCGTCGGCAACGCCGACGCGGAGGCCATCAGGGCGCAGTACGAGCACCAGGGCAATCCCTACTACTCCACGGCCCGGCTGTGGGACGACGGCGTGATCGACCCGCTCGACACCCGTACGGTCCTCGGTCTGGCACTCTCCGCGGCGGCCAACGCCCCGCTCGACCCCGTCGGCTACGGCGTCTTCCGGATGTGACCACGTTGACCACGCTGCCCATGTTCACCCGTGTCCTCGTCGCCAACCGGGGCGAGATCGCCGTCCGGGTCATCCGCACGCTGCGTGCGCTCGGCATCACGTCGGTGGCCGTCCACACGGCCTCGGACGCGGGCGCCCGGCACGTCCGCGAGGCCGACATCGCTCTCCAGATACCGAAATATCTGGACATGGGGGCGATGGTGGTGGCGGCCGAGGCGTCCGGGGCGCAGGCCGTACATCCCGGATACGGGTTCCTCGCGGAGAACGCCGAGTTCGCCCGCCGGTGCGCCGAGGCGGGGCTGGTCTTCGTCGGCCCGCCGCCCGCGGCCATCGACGCCATGGGGGACAAGATCCGCGCCAAGGCCACCGTCTCGGCCGCCGGGGTCCCCGTGGTTCCGGGCGGCGCCGAACCCGGCGACTCGCTGCTGTCCTGGACGGACTTCCCCGCCCTGATCAAGCCATCGGCGGGCGGGGGCGGCAAGGGCATGGTGCTGGTCCGTTCGGCCGCCGAGCTGCCCGACGCGCTGGAGTCGGCCCGCCGTACGGCCCGCTCCGCGTTCGGCGACGAGACCCTGCTGATCGAGCGCTACGTCGAGAACCCCCGCCACATCGAGATCCAGGTGCTGGCCGACACCCACGGCAACGTCGTCCATCTGGGCGAACGCGAGTGCAGCCTGCAACGCCGCCACCAGAAGATCATCGAGGAGGCGCCGTCCCCCTTCGTCGACGCCGCGATGCGCGAGCGAATGGGCGCCGCGGCGGTGGAGGCGGCCCGCGCGGTGGGCTATGTGAGCGCGGGCACGGTCGAGTTCATCGTCGACGGCACGACCGGCGAATACCACTTCATGGAGATGAACACCCGCCTCCAGGTGGAGCACCCGGTCACCGAGCTGGTCACGGACCTCGACCTGGTGGAGCTCCAGCTCCGGGTCGCGGCGGGCGAGCCGCTGCCCTTCACCCAGGACGAGGTACGCCTCCGTGGCCACGCCGTCGAGGCCCGCGTCTACGCCGAGGACCCGTCGCGCGGCTTCCTGCCCACGGGCGGCCGGGTCCTGCGGCTGGCGGAGCCGGGTGGCGTCCGGGGCGGCTCGGGGCTGGTCGAGGGTGGTATGCGGGCCGGCTCAGGGCTGGTCGAGAGTGGCGTCCGGGTCGACTCGGGGCTGGTCGAGGGCGGTGTCGTGGGCAGCGAGTTCGACCCGATGCTGGCCAAGGTCATCGCGTGGGCGCCCACGCGGGAGGCGGCCTTCCGGCGGCTCGACCAGGCGCTCGCCGAGACGGTCGTGCTCGGGGTGATCACGAACGTCCCGTTCCTGCGGGCGCTCGCGGCGCACCCGCAGGTGCGGGCGGGCGAGCTCGACACCGGGCTGGTCGAGCGGGCCCTGCCCGCGCTGGTCCCGGCCGCCGGACCGCCCGAGGAGGTGCTGGCCGCCGCCGCGCTGGCCTTTCACACCGTGCCTCAGGCTACGGACCCGTGGGAGGTCGCGGACGGCTGGCGGGTCGGCGAGCGCGCGTGGACGGCCTGGCGGCTGGAGTCGCGGGACGGCGTCCACACGGTCCAGGTACGCGGCCTGCCCGAAAAATCAGCAGAAATCCGCATAAATCCCCCAGAGGCCGCAACCCAAGAGACCGCCGCCACCACCGCCACCGTCCCAGCGACCGGTGCGACCGGTGCGACCGGTGCGGCTGGCGCGGTCGGCGGGGTCGTGCCCGGGGTGGCCGTTCCGGCAAGGCTTCTGGTCGACGGCGCCAAGCTGACCGTCACCCTGGCCGGCCGTACCCACCACTACACCCACGCCCGCCACGACGACACCCTCTGGCTGGGCAGGGACGGACAGTCCTGGTCCCTGACCCGTCACCGCATCGGCGACCCCGGCGACCGCCCGGGCGCCGCGCACGCGGGCGACGGCGTGGTCAGAAGCCCCATGCCCGGCACCGTCCTGGTCGTCAAGGCCCAGCCGGGCGACCAGGTGAGCGCGGGCCAGCCGCTCCTCATCGTGGAGGCCATGAAGATGGAACACACCGTCACCGCCCCCTGCGACGGACGGGTCACCGAGCTGCCCGTGCAGGCGGGCCGGCCGGTCGACATGGACGCCGTCCTGGCCGTCGTCACCGCCGGGGAGTCCTGATGCGCAGGCCGTACCCGATGGAGGGCCTTCCGCACCAGGTCACCGTCTACGAGGTGGGCCCGCGCGACGGCCTGCAGAACGAGTCCGCGATCGTCCCGGTCGAGGTGAAGGCCGAGTTCATCGACCGGCTCGCCGACGCGGGCCACCGGGCGATCGAGGCCACCAGCTTCGTCCACCCCACCTGGGTGCCGCAGCTCGCCGACGCGGAAGAGCTGCTGACCCGGCTCGACCGGCGGCCGGGCGTGCGCTACCCGGTGCTCGTCCCGAACGCGCGCGGCCTGGACCGGGCGCTGGCCCACGACGTCGAGGAGATCGCCGTCTTCGCCAGCGCCACGGAGACGTTCGCCGCCAAGAACCTGAACCGGAGCCTGGAGAGCCAGTTCGACATGTTCGAGCCGGTCGTGGCCAGGGCGATCGACAACGGCGTCAAGGTCCGCGCGTACGTCTCGATGTGCTTCGGCGACCCATGGGAGGGCCCGACGCCCATCGCGCAGGTCGTCGCGGTCGGCGAGCGGCTGCTCGGCCTCGGCTGCCACGAACTGTCGCTCGGCGACACCATCGGCGTCGGCACCCCCGGGCATGTGACCGCGCTGATCGAGTCGTTCCGCGATCCCGACCGGCTGGCCGTGCACTTCCACGACACCTACGGCCAGGCCCTGGCCAACACGCTGGCCGCGCTCCGGTCGGGCGTGACCGTCGTCGACGCCTCCACCGGCGGCATCGGCGGCTGCCCCTACGCCGAGTCGGCCACGGGCAACCTCGCCACCGAGGACCTCGTGTGGATGCTGCACGGGCTCGGCATCGACACCGGCCTCGATCTCGACAAGCTCGTGTCCACGAGCACCTGGCTGGCCGAGCGGCTCGGCCGCCCCAGCCCGTCCCGCGTCGTCCAGGCCCTCGCGAAAGGCTGACCCGCCATGCTGACCGACGAGTACGAAGAGCTGCGCAAGACCGTCGAGGCGTTCGCCCGCGACGTGGTGGCGCCGGTGATCGGCGACTATTACGAGCGGGAGGAGTTCCCGTACGACATCGTGCGCCGGATGGGCGCCATGGGCCTGTTCGGCCTGCCCTTCCCCGAGGAGTACGGCGGCATGGGCGGCGACTACTTCGCGCTCTGCCTCGCCCTGGAGGAGCTGGCGCGCGCCGACTCCAGCGTGGCGATCACGCTGGAGGCCGCGGTGTCGCTGGGCGCCATGCCGATCTACCGATTCGGTACGCCCGAGCAGCGGGCGACCTGGCTGCCGGGGATGGCGGCGGGGGAGACCCTCGGCGCGTTCGGCCTGACGGAGCCCGGCGGCGGCTCCGACGTGCCCGGCGGCATGCGTACCACGGCCACGCTCGACGGCGCCGAGTGGGTGATCAACGGCACCAAGGCGTTCATCACCAATTCGGGCACCGACATCACCGGCGTGGTCGGCGTCGCCGCGCTGACCGGCGAGCGGGAGATCTCCACCATCCTCGTGCCGTCCGGGACGCCCGGATTCACGGTCTCGAAGAAGTACTCCAAGGTCGGCTGGAACGCCTCCGACACCAGGGAGCTGTCCTTCTCCGACTGCCGCGTCCCCGCCGCGAACCTGCTCGGCGAGCGCGGCCGCGGCTACGCCCAGTTCCTGCAGACGCTCGACGAGGGCCGCATCGCCATCGCCGCCGTCGGCGTCGGCTTGGCCCAGGGCTGCGTGGACGAATGCCTGCGCTACGTCAGGGACAGACGCGCGTTCGGCCACCCGATCGGCCACTACCAGGCCATCCAGTTCAAGATCGCCGACATGGAGGCCCGCGCCCACACCGCCCGCCTGGCCTACTACCACGCGGCCGAGAAGATGCTGGCCGGCGTGCCGTTCAAGAAGGAGGCGGCGATCGCCAAGCTCGTCTCCTCCAACGCCGCCATGGACAACTCCCGCGACGCGACGCAGGTCTTCGGCGGCTACGGGTTCATGAACGAGTTCCCGGTGGGCCGCTTCTACCGCGACGCCAAGATCCTGGAGATCGGCGAGGGCACCAGCGAGGTCCAGCGCATGCTGATCGCCCGCCAGCTGGGGCTGGGCGACCTGTAAACCGATCAGTTCGACGTGCCGAGCTTCTCGGCGACCGATCTGGCCACGTCCAGGGCGCCCTTGGTCAGCCTGCCCGTCGGGTCCTCGGTGACGTGCCGCTGGTAGGTCACCTGGATCACCGCGTTGCTGACCCGGACGCCGGCGGTCGCGATGGTCGGCCCCTTGCCCGTGTCGCCGGGCAGTGTGTAAAGGGTGGTCCAGGAGGCGTCGCCGATGGGCGGCTCGGCGGGGGTGGAGGTCTTGGCCAGAAGGACGGCCTCCTGCCGCTGCGCGACGAACTGCTCGTGCGCCGCCGCCACGTCACCCGGGAAGACCTTCACGTACACCTGGAGCCGGAACTGCATGTTGCCCGGCATCCCCGACCCGGGCGCGAGCGTCGACCACTCGCACTCCTCGGCCTTGATCTGCGACTTGTCCGGGAACAACGTCAGCTTCTTGACCAGGTCCTCGTCCGTGACCGTGCATGGGTCGACGGTCTTGGTGAACGTGGCGGCGCCGGTCGGCGCGGGCTCGCTCGTGCCGGCCTGCTCGCTGGGCGAAGGCGGGCTGACTGAGGGCTCGACCGTCCGCGTGGTCTTGACGGGTATGGCCACGGCCGCCGACTTGTCGGGCTGCCGGGTCAGCAGGAACAGGACGGTGAACAGCATGAGCACGACCACGGCCGCCGCCACGCTCAGGATCGCCGGCGTCACCCGCAGCCCGGGGCGGGACTGCTGGGTGGGAGCGGTGCGCGGCACGGCCGCGGTCGGGAAGTCATTTTGCTGGTTCATCGCGCCTTCTGGAGGGTGTCGGCCACCGCGCGGGCGGTCTTGAGAGCGGTGTCCCGGAGTTGGGGGGTCACCTTCGTTCGCTTCGGATGGCTGGCCTCCACCTGGATGATCACATTGCTGACCCGCATCCATATGGTGGTCGTCGAGGTGTGGGTGATGCCGGCCTCGTTGTCCTGGGCGGCCGCCTCGTCGCCCGCGCGCACCGTCCTGGTGCGCGAGGTCGTCACCGTCTGCTGGCTGCCCGCCTTGGTGTCGTGGGACCGTACGGTCTGGGTGAAGGCACGTTCGGCGGCCTTGACCGTGCCGGAGTACTTGACCTTGAGGTTGATGGACGTGCGGTCGAGAAGCCCGAGCGTGCCGACCGACCAGTAGCATTCGCTCTCGTCGTAGAGGGCGGGCTGCTTGGAATGGGAGCCGGGCAGGACGGTCTGCGCCTGGTCGTCGGTGAGCAGGGAGCACGCCTTCGGCGGCTGGCCGAACTGGCCGTCGCCCCTGGCCGGTGCGGTCGGGGGCGCCGTGGTGGGAGAGGGCGCCGGGGTCGGGGGCGCCGTGGTCGAGGCGGGCTGGGCGACGGGGGTGGCCGACGTCGTGACGGTTGGAGAGCCTCCGGAGCTGTTGACGAGTACGACCGCCGTGACCGCGATGGCCGTACCCGCCGCGAGACCGCCCAGCACGAGCGGTGTACGGCGGCGCGACCCCGCCCGGATCGGAATCGTGGCGGGCGCGGTCTCGCGCGGCCGGACGGGCAGCGGGATCGCCAGTGACTCCAGGTGCGCCCTGATGGCCCGAGGGTGCGGCCGGGCGGCGGGGTTGCGGTCGAGCATCGCCAGGAGCAGGCCGCCGAGCGGGCCCGCGTTGACGGGCGGCGGTGGTGGCAGCGTGAGCACGGCCGCGACGATCGCCATCGCCGAGTCGCGCTCGAACGGCGCCCGGCCCTCCGCGGCCAGGTACAGGGTGGCGCCGAGCGACCACAGGTCGGCCATCGGGCCCGCGGGCTCGCCGCGCAGGTGTTCGGGCGCGATGTAGCCGGGGGAGCCCGCGACGTCGCCGGCGTGCGCCGCGGCGGCGGCCGTACCCGCGCCGGGGGCGTCGCCCGTGTGCGCGGCGATGCCGAAGTCGGTCAGCACGACCTCACCGACATCGGTGATCATCACGTTGCCGGGCTTCACGTCCCTGTGCAGGATGCCGCGGTGGTGGGCGGCCTCCAGCGCGTCGAGTACGCGCAGGCCGATCGTGGCGACGTGGCCGGGCGGCAGCGGGCCGCGCGTCTTGACCAGATCGCCCAGCGAGGTGCCCGCGAGCAGGTCCATGATGATCCAGGGCTGGCCGCCCTCGGAGATCACGTCGTGCACGGTGATGATCGACGGGTGGTTCAGCGCCGCCGCCGCCCTGGCCTCGCGCAGCGTGTCGATCAGGGCCCGCTGCTGGTCCTGGCCGGGCGGCAGCCGTACCTCCTTGACCGCGACCTCGCGGTGCAGCAGCTCGTCACGCGCCCGCCACACCGTGCCCGCGCCGCCCGCCCCGAGCGGGGCGAGCAGCTGGTAGCGTCCGGCGATCACGCGCATGGTCAGGAGGCCTTGGCGTCGAGGTTCGCGGCCAGGAACTTGGCCGCCCGCGCGGCCTTGTCCCGCAGCGTGGCGTCCTTGGCCACGTCGTGCACGAAGCGGAACTCGCCCACCATGTTGCCGGTGCGGAAGAGTACGTGTACCTCGGCCTCCGCCTTGTCGTTGAACTTCACCCGGGAGATCTCGTACGCGATGGCCTCCTCGCCCGCGCCGGGGATCTCGAAGACCTCGCCCTGCTTCTCGCCCGAGCCGCCCCTGCCCGCCTTGTCCTCGGCTTCCTTCCGCGCCCCGGCGATGTGCTCCTGCGCGAGCGTGGTCTCGTAGCCGTCGCCCTGCGGCGCGTAGAGCCAGAGCGTCAGGAAGACGCTCAGCTCCTTGCCCGCCGGGGGGAGGCCCGTGGTTGACCACGCGCATCTGAACGTCGGGTCGGTCGAGGACGTGATGAACGCGCCGACGAGCTGGGTGGCCTGCGCCCTGGTGAGCAGCTGGCAGGGCCGGGGGACCTTGGAGAACTTGCCGGCCGGCAGCGTGACCGCGGGCGAGGGACTGGCGGAAACCGAGGCCGTGGGCGCCGCGCTCGTCGGGGCGGCCTTGCTCGGCGCCGGCTTCGTGGTCCGTGCCGCCGCCGACGGCGTGGCCTGCGGCGGGGCGGCGGACGACCCCATGGTCAGGATGAGCGTGACCGCGACGACGAACGCCACGACCACGGCCGCCGCCGAGCCGTACGCGGCCGTGCGCGAGACCACCCACGCGGGCGCGGGCGTCCTGACGGTGGGCACCGCGTGGCCCGCCACCTGCTCCAGTCCCCGCCGCAGCGTGCGTACGTCGGGCCGGTGGGCGGGGTCCTTGGCCAGCAGGCCGAGCAGGAGCGGGGTGAGCGTGCCGGCCCGCTGCGCCGGCCTGGGCGGCTCGGTCATCACCGCGCCGAGCGTGGCGATCGCGGTGTTGCGCTGGAACGGCGGTACGCCCTCCACCGCCGTGTAGATCGTCGCGCCGAGCGAGAACAGGTCGGACGGCGGCCCCGGCGCGACGCTCTCGGTGAGGCATTCGGGCGCGGTGAACCCCGCTGTGCCCACCGGCACGCCGCCCTGCTGGGGACCCGCTTGGGCCGCACCCGTCGGGGCGGCGATGCCGAAGTCGGACAGCAGGATGCGGCCGTCATCGGCGAGCAGCACGTTGCCCGGCTTGACGTCGCGGTGGAGCAGGCCGCGCGTGTGCGCCGAGGCCAGCGCCGACAGCACGAACAGCCCGATCGAGGCCGCCCACGGCGCCCCCATCGGCCCGCCGGTCTTGACGACCTGGTCGAGCGAGCGCCCGCGGACCAGCTCCATGATGATCCACAGCTGGCCGCCGTCGTCGATCACGTCGTGGATGCCGACCACCGCGGGGTGCCGGATCCCGGCCGCCGCGCGGGCCTCGTGCAGCGTACGGTGGCGCAGCGCGGCCTGGTCGGCGGGGGAGAGGTTCGGCGGGAGCAGCACCTGCTTCACCGCCACCTCGCGGCCGATCATGGTGTCGTGCGCGCGCCAGACGATGCCCATGCCGCCGCGGCCGAGCTGTTCGAGCAGCTGGTAGCGGCCGCCCACGAGTCGCGGTTGGTTCATTGCCTCACTCCTGGCGGTTCAATGCCTCGGCCAGCCATCGCGCGGCGTCACGCGCCCCCTTGCGCAGGGCGGCGTTGTCGCCGATCTTGTTGACGTTGACGTAGCCGATCTGGACGTTCACGTTGCTGAGCCGGAAGACCACGGTGATGTTCTCGGCGTTGCCCTTCGGGCTGACGAACTCGTAGCCGTACGCCTCATCGCCGATGCCGTCGATGTCCTCGACGTGGCGGCGCTGCTGTTTGATCCCCTTGGTGAGGCCGACCTCCGGCCATGTCCAGGTGAACTCCGAGCCCTCGCTTGCGCCGTTGCGCCGGCCGATGTACTCCTCCTCCGCGTCTTCCGGGACCGCGCTCCATTTGTCGGGCCCGCCGATGTTGGTCAGTACCTCGGCGGACAGCCCCTTGCCGCGGGTGGTCCACTCGCACCTGTCGCCGTCGCGCTTGCCCTTGCCCGCGCCGGGCACGAGCTTGGCGACCTGCGCGGGGGTGAGCAGCGTGCACAGGTTCACGGCGGCGGTGAACTTGGGGGTCTTCGCCGGCTCGGGTTCCTTGCTGGGGGTGGGAGTGGGGGACGTGGTGTGCGGCTGCTGCTTCACGGTCTCCGCCACGGGTGTCGCGGGGGTGTCCGCGGGCCGCAGGGCCACGAACGCCACCGTACCCGCCAGCACCGCCGCCGCGACCACCGCGCCGCCGACGACGATCGGCAGCCGGTTCGCGCGCCCGGCCATCGGCTGCGTGACCGCCATTGCCGGGCCGCCCTCCGCGACCCGCCGCAGCAGCTGCTCGGCCGCCTGCGGGGCGGGTCTCTGGTACGGGTCGCGGGCCAGCATCATCATCAGCACCGGCCCCAGATTCCCGGCGCGCTGGGGCGGCCGGGGCGGCAGGGTCAGGGCGTCACGCAGCACCGACATGGGGGAGGTGCCGACGTACGGAGCCTGGCCCTCCACGGCCGCGTACAGCGTGGCGGCCAGCGACCACAGGTCCGACTCGGGCCCGCCGCGCTCGCCGCGCAGCCGCTCGGGGGCGATGAACCCGGGCGACCCGATCAGCAGCCCGGACTCGGTGATCGTCGCCTGGTCCTCCAGCCTGGCGATGCCGAAGTCGGTCAGCACCACCCGGCCGTCGTCGGTCAGGAACACGTTGGCGGGCTTGACGTCGCGATGTTGGATGCCGTGCGCGTGAGCGACGGACAGCGCCTCCAGCACCCGTAACCCGATCGCCGCCGTGCGCTCCGGCGACCACGGGCCCTCGGCGGCCACCGCGTCCTTGAGGTCACGGCCGCGGAGCAGTTCCATGACGATCCACGGCCGCCCGTCCTCGGACAGTACGTCGTGAATGGTGATGATGCCCGGATGCCGCAGCTGGGCGGCCGCCATCGCCTCGCGCATGGCCCGCTGAAGCGCCTCCGCCCGCTCGGCCGGGGCGAGGGACTGCGGGAGCAGTACTTCCTTGATGGCGACCTGGCGGTCGAGCAGCTCGTCGTGAGCCAGCCAGATGGTGCCCATGCCACCCTGACCGAGCGCCCGTAGCACCCGATAGCGGCCTGCGATTTTGGAATCCCCCAGACCAGGCACGTTGGAGACCATAGTGTGCAAGACTTTCGGTTCGCTATATTTCCATCCCGGACGCGTCAACAGCATCCCATTCGTAATGATCCGCCGCGATGAGGGGTGGCCATGATCCAGGGCCCACAGGCACCGCAGGCGCCGCCCGTTCCGCCGGCCTCGTACTGGCCGGACGGCGGCGGCGAGCGGCCCGTCTCGCCGAAGGCGCCCGGCTGGGCCAAGGGCGTGCTGGCGGGGGCCGCGGCGGTGGCGGTGCTGGGCGGGGCGCTCATCGCGGTACGCAACGTCGGCCAGGAGGCGCCTCCGGTCGCGCTGCCGTCGCCCTCGTTCGACCTGCCGTCCACACTGCCGTCCACACTGCCGTCCTCCCTTCCCTCGTCGTCCGGGCTGCCGTCGGAGGCGGCTTCGTCGGATCCGGCCGAGACGCCCGCGGCCACCTCCACCTTCCCGCCGCTGAAGGCGGTGCCGGAGGTGTGCGACCTGCTGCCCGCGAGCCTGACCAGGCGGCTCGCGCCCAAATCGCAGTCCGCGCCCGGCGTCCAGAAGGACGGGTACGGAGCGCTGCGCAAGGGCTGCGAATGGACCCAGACGGCCAAGAACATCAAGAACGGCACCCTGGAATCGCGGACCATCCACCTGGCCGTCAACGTCTGGCCCAGTGTCGCGGCCGCGAGGGACGACGCCGAGTTCAACTTCGGCTCGATGAAGGACATGGCGGGCACCAAGGAGGACAACCCCGGCCTGCGGTTCCTGAGCACGTACGGTGAGATGAAGGACTTCGACGGCGTCGGCGACGAGACCCACGCCATGTACACCCAGAACCTCAAAGGCACCACGAACGTCTGGGCCTACATCGTGATGGGCAACACGACGATCAACGTCCGCTACTTCGGCACCGACAACAAGAACGGTGACATCCTCGCCCAAGGCAAGGACACCGAGCCGGTCGCCGAGGACGTGCTCATGAAGGGCGCCCAGGAGGTCGCCGAACAGGCCGTCAAGGCGCTGACGAGCTGACCTGACCGCGCCGGCCCGCTGTCCTGAGCGGGCTGACGAGCCGACATGACCGGGCTGACGGGCTGACCTGAGTGGACGGCGGCCACGCCACGACTTAAGGTCGTACGACATGACGTCAGACGATCTCCACATCAGGAGAGCGGAGAAGGCCGACGCGGACGAGCTGTTCGCCTTGGCGATGGAGTTCGGGCTGACCTTCAGGCCCGAACGGGAGGCCTTCGACGCGGCGCTGCCGCAACTGCTGCGCGATGACGACGTCATGCTGATCGCGGCCGTGGTGGGCGGCCGGGTGCACGGTTATCTGCTGGGGTTCGTCCACCTGACGCTCTTCGCCAACGGGCCTGTCGCCTGGGTCGAGGAGGCGATGGTGCAGAGCGGGTCGCGCCGGCAGGGCATCGGGCGGGCGCTGCTGGTGGAATTCGAGGCGTGGGCCCGTTCGCGGCAGGCCGGTTACGTGGCCATGGCCACGCGGCGAGCGCCCGAGTTCTACCACGCGCTGGGCTACGAGGCGTCGGCGACGATGTTCAGGAAGATCCTCCGCTAGCGCCGGCGGCGTCGCACCGTCCCCGGCGCCTTGGCATGTGAATGGGTAACGTTACCCACATTTGCGATGAGCTATTGGCCTGCTCTCCTGCTTCGTTGTGCCTTGACCAGTGACGACATCGACGTCTATGGTCGGGAAAATGTGAAAAACGTTACTCATTCGGGCTAGTCCTGCATGCGCGTGCGCTCTCCAAGAGAGGAGCCTGATGGTGGGGTCGGGAATGAGCCGCAGGGCGATGATCGGCACGTCGTTATCCGTGGTCGCCGCCGTGACGGGTGAGGGCTCCCCGGCACTCGCGCAGGGAACTGGGCGAACGGACGAGGCGGCAACCCGTTACGGCAGGGTGCGCGGCAGACGCGAGGACGGCATCGTCAAGTTTCTCGGCGTGCCCTATGCCACGCCGCCGCTCGGCAAGCTCCGGTTCAAGGCCCCGAAGCCGCCCACGCGCTGGACCGGCGTGCGCGACGCGGTGGACTTTCCCAACCCGGCATTCCAGGCAGCGGGCAACGAGATGGGCCCCAACGGCAATGGCCGGATGCCGGCACCCTCTGAAGACTGCCTCTACCTCAATATCTGGACCCCGGCCGCCGACTGCGAACGGCGGCCGGTGATGTTCTACAACCACGGCGGCGGCTACATGATCGGCTCCGGTTCGGCCACGGGGCAGGACGGCACCCATCTGGCGCGGCTCTATGACGTGGTGGTGGTCGAGTCCAACCACCGGCTGGGCCTGCTGGGCTATCTGTTCCTGGGCGATCTCGCCGGCGGCGACTACGCCGCCGACCAGGGGATGCTGGACATTCTCGCGGCGCTGCGCTGGACCAGGGAGAACATCGAGAATTTCGGCGGCGACCCCGACAACATCATGGTCTGGGGCGAGAGCGGCGGCGGCGCCAAGACCGCGGCCGTCTACACCATGCCGGATGCCGCGTCGCTGTTCCACAAGGCCTCGATCGAAAGCGCCGCACCGCTGCGCTTCCCCACCCGCGAAGGCGCCACCGCGCGGGCCGAGCGCACGCTGGAGCTCTTGGGACTGACCACGTCGGACATTCCCCAGCTGCATGAGATTCCGGCCGGAAGGCTGCTCGAGATCCAGCAGTCCGAAGCCGCGAACGGCGTCGCACCCTGGGGCGACCCCGGCTCGCTCCCCGGCTTCGGCGCCTTCGTCGATGGCACCGTCATCCCGCGGCACCCCTTCGCCGACGGAGTCGCGTCCTTCTCGGCCGGCAAGCCGCTGATGTGCGGCACATGCCGCGATGAAACGGTGTTCTTCAGTCTCTTCGGGCCGCCCGACATCTTCCGCATCGACGAGGCCGGCCTGCGCAGGGAGCTGAGTCGCACGTACCAGGGTGCCGAGCTCGACCAGATCATCAGGACCTTCCACGCGTCGCGGCCCGACGCGACGCCCGCGCAGCTCTACTTCGCGATCACGACCTCGCCCATCTGGCGCGACGCGATCAAGATCGCAGAGGCCAAGGTGACGCAGCGCGCCGCGCCCGTGTTCATGTACCAGCTCGCCTACAAGAACCCGACCGTGGTGCCAGGCACCGATTTCCCCATCGGCTCGCCGCACGCATCAGACATCAACCTCAAATTCGCCAACACCGACAAGAACCTCGACTTCTTCCTCTACGCCGATCAATCGCCGGGGCGGCTGGCGACCGCGCGGCATATGAGCGGACTGTGGGCGGGCTTCGCCCGCACGGGCCGTCCCACCGCCGTGGACGTGCCGAGATGGCCCGCCTACACGCTGAAAGACCGTGCCACGATGTGGCTCGACGCCGAGTGCGAGATCGTCACCGATCCGGACAAGGACGAGAGGTTGTTCTGGGAGAACCGCGCCTGAGGCGCGTCACCTGTACTGGTGATCAGGCCCGGGGCCGTTTCTGTCGCCGCCTGATGGCATTCTTGGGGCGTGAGCATCCACGCGGTGAGCCCGCGCTTCGTCGGCCGCGGCGGCGAGCTGAGCGCGCTCGAGCGCGCGCTGGCCGGCGTCCGGACCGGCGCGGCGTCCACCGTGCTGGTCGGCGGCGAGGCGGGCGTCGGCAAGACGCGCCTGGTCAGGGAGTTCGCCGACCGGGCGGGCGAGGCGATGGTGCTCGTCGGCGGCTGCATGGAGCTCGGCACCGAGGGCCTGCCGTTCGCCCCCTTCACCGCGGTGCTGCGCGGGCTGGTGCGCGAGCTCGGCCGCGACGGCGTCGCGGCGCTCGTGCCCGGCGGCACCACGCGCGGGCTGGCCCGGCTGCTGCCCGAGTTCGGCGAGCCCGACGGTGACGGCTCCGAGGCCCGCGCCCGGCTCTTCGAGCAGCTGCTCGGCCTGCTGGAGCGGCTGGCGGAGGACCGGCCGGTCGTCCTGGTCGTCGAGGACGCCCACTGGGCCGACCGATCCACCCGCGACCTGCTCTCGTTCCTGGTCCGCTACCAGCGCTCCGGCGTACGGCTGCTGATCGTCGTCACCTACCGTGCCGACGAGCTGCACCGCACCCACCCGCTGCGCCCGCTGCTGGCCGAGCTGGGCCGCGTCGACTGGGTGGCCAGGCTGGAGCTGCGCAGGCTCACCCGCAGGGAGGTCGTCGAGCAGGCGGCGAGCATCCTGGAGCGCGAGCCGTCCGGCCCTGACATGGACCTGATCTACGCGCGCAGCGAGGGCAACCCGCTGTTCGTCGAGGCGCTGCTCAGCGAGTCCGGTGTCGGTGAGTCGCTGCCCGAGTCGCTGCGCGACCTGCTGCTCGCCGGCGTCGAACGGCTGCCCGACGACACCCAGGAGTTGCTCCGCGTGGCCAGCGCGGGCGGCCAGCGCATCGAGCACGACCTGCTGTCCGCCGTCGCCGGGCGGGACGACGTGGCGCTGTCCAACGCGTTGCGCCCCGCCGTGGCCGGCAACGTGCTGGTCGTCGACGGTGAGGGCTACTCCTTCAGGCACGCGCTGATCCGCGAGGCGCTCCACGACGACCTGCTGCCGGGCGAGCACACCCGCCTGCACACGCGCTTCGCCGAGGCGCTGGAGCGCGACCTGTCGATCCTGCCCGTCCCGCGCGGCGCGATCGAGCTGGCCCACCACTGGCACGCCGCCCACGACACCACGTGGGCGTTGATCAGCGCCTGGCACGCCGCGGCCGCCGCCCGCCGCTCCGCCGCCTACGACGAGCAGCTCAGGATGCTGTCCCGGGTGCTGGAGCTGTGGGATCAGGTGCCCGACGCCGCGGAGCGCATCGGCGCCGACCACGTCGAGGTGCTCAGGCAGACGGCCACGGTCGCCCACCTGGCGGGCGAGTACGAACGTTCGATCGCCCTGGCCACCGCCGGGCTCGCCGAGATCGACGAGCCGGCCGAGCCGGCCAGGGCCGCCAGGCTGCTGCGCCAGCGCGGTCTCACCGGCTACGACCTCAGCCGCCCCGGCCATGTCGACGACCTGCGCCGGGCGGCGTCGCTGGTGCCCGCCGACAAGCCCAGCAAGCTGCGGGCCCAGGTGCTGGAGAGCCTGGCGCGCATGCTCTACGACGACTGGCAGGAGAAGATCTCGACGGCCCGGCTGGCCATGGAGCTCGGCCACGAGGTGGGCGACGCCAACACCGAGGCGCACGCGCTGATCAGCCTGACCTGGGCGCGCTGCCAGTTCTCCGACATCGACGCCTACCTGGACGGGTTCGCCGAAGCGCGCCGCATCGCGGCCACGGCCGACGCCCACAACGCGATGCTGCGCGGCGCCATCTCCGAATCCGACGTGCTGGAGGGCGCCGGCCGGCACGAACGCGCCGCGCAGGTCGCCCGCGACGGGATCGCCGAGGCCGAACGCTACGGCGTGGCGCGCACGTCGGGCACGTTCCTGTCGATCAACCTGGCGGAGCCGCTGTGGTCGCTCGGGCGCTGGGACGAGGCGCTGAAGGTGATCGAGCACGCCCTGGAGCTCATGCCGCCGCCGCCCTACCGGGCCAGCCTGCAGGGGTTGGCCTCCGACATCGCGCTCGCGCGCGGGCGGGTCGATCGGGCCGAGGAGCTGTTCGCGGCCTCACGCAGCGTGCTGGCGCGCGGGCGCTTCCGCGACCAGAGCGTGCTGCCGCACGCCTGCAGGGAGGTCGAGCTTCTGGTGGCGCGGGGACGCCTCGACGAGGCGCGGGAGGCGGCTGCCCGGACACTGCGTGAGCAGGATCTGGTGGCCAGCCCGCGTTACGCCTGGCCGCTGCTGGTGGTGATCGCGCAGCTGGGCGGGGATCTTGTGGGGGAGCTGCGGTCGGTCGCGGGGCGGCTCGAGGCTGAGGGCGACAGCCAGGAGGCGCACCGGCTCACGTTCATGGCCTTGACGGGGCTGTCCGAGTCCGAGCTGGGTTTAAGGTCTGGTCCTGAGTCGGGTGCCGGATCGGAGCGGGGCTCCGGGTCTGGTGTTGGCTCGGGTGTCGGATCCGAGTCTGATTCCGTGGTCGGTCTCGATGACGCGGCCTGGCGGCTAAAGATGTGGGACGCGGCGGTGGCGGCTTGGGCGGGGCTGCGGGAGCCCTACTCCGAAGCTTGCACCCTGGAAGGTGCCGCCCGTGCGGCGCTGGAGGCCGGTGATCGGCAGGGGGCGGGGGTCAGACTGGCGAGAGCCCGTGAGCTGGCCGAGCGCCTCGGTGCGGCGCCGTTGGTCGAGCGGCTGGACGCGCTCGCGCGGCGGGGCCGTGTCGCCGTGGCCGACGAGCCGGCGCCCGACGGGTTGCCGTTGGGGCTGACGGCGCGCGAGATGGAGGTGCTGCGGCACGTGGCCGAGGGGCACAGCAATCGGGAGATCGCGGGGGAGCTGTTCATCTCGGTCAAGACCGTGAGCGTGCACGTCTCCAACATCCTGGCCAAACTGGGCGTCGCCTCCCGCGGCGAGGCATCCGCGGTGGCCCATCGGATCCGCCTCTTCGCCGACGACTGACCGGCCTCGTCCGCCGCTTGACCACGGCACAAGGGTGCGGCCGCTGCTGGCCTTCGACGCCAAGACGCCGGTTGCTGCTTGGCCTCTGGTGCCAAGCGGTGTCCCGGGCGGCTGTGGTCAGCCGGTGAGCTGGGCTTCCAGGCGGTAGCCGTCGACCGTGACGTACACCTGATCGCCGGGGCGGGCGTTGAGGCGCATGAGGACCGGCTGGAGCGAGTCGAAGACCGGCTGGTGGCCCTGCCAGACCAGGACGATCGCGTTGTCGCCCGGGCCGGTCACCGACAGGAGGGTGCCGGGGCGCATGCCGAGCTGCGTGGCGTACCCCTCGGGCACCGGGACCGGGCCGCCCCGGAGGTGTTCGTTGGTGACCTCGATGCGCTGCCAGCGGCGCGGGTCCGAGGAAGGGCTCGGCAGCGGCGGCGGTGGGGTGGCCGGAGTGCCCGCGAGCGTGGGGGGCAGCATGCCGGACCGGCCGCCCGACAAGGCGGAGAGCGTGGCGAGGGCCGCCGAAGGGTCGATGGCGTTGCTCTCGGCCGAGGGGATGGGCTGGCCGCCCCTGTGGTGGTGGCCGTTGGCTCCGGGGGTACGGCGGGGGAGCGGCTGGGCCGGGGAGGGGGCGGAGGCCACAGGGTCCGACGTGTCCGGCAGCGCGTCAAGCCACGCCTTGGCCGAGTGCGCGCGGATGCCCAGCTCGCTGAGCAGCTCCACCACGTCGGCGTCGGCGGGCTGACCGGCCAGCAACTGCCTGGTACGGGCCTGCAGGCCGTGGAGGTCGCCCACCACCAGCCAGCCGTCCTGGAGACGGCGGTCGGGCATGAGCGTCACGAGTACCCGCCAGAGCGGAGTGCGCAACGACGGCACCATCACCGGGTGCGCCGGGTCGGCGCCGATGAGCTGGTCCTGCGTGGCGGCCGCGCCGAGCCACTCCGTCAGCCGGAACATGTGCCCGGTGACCGGCGCCGACTCCGACGAACGCAGCCAGTGCAGCACGCGCTCCTCGGCCGTCCGCTGCGCCTGGGAGAGCGCGTCACGGTCGACGAGCATCTTGTGGGCGAGCGTACGCAGGCTGACGGGGTCTTCGGCGAACAGGCGGTGTACGGCCACCGCGAGCGCCAGCTTGTCCAGGCTGCGGAACAGGCTGTCGACGACCCGGACCATGGCGTGATCGGTCTCGGAGGGCGCGGGCGTCGCCGCCGGTGCTGGTGTGTCGTACGCGCCGCCGAGGCCCGGAACGCTTGTCGGCGGGAGAGAGACGTCGCCGGTGTGGGTGGAGGGGTCCGCGTTCGGGGTGCGGGGCGTGGTGCCCAGGTCGCCTGGGAAGGCGCCTCCGGGGCGCGATCCCGTGCCGGCACCGGCGGATGATCCGTTGCCTGCGGGTGTTCCGGTGCCGGCGAGTGGCCCGACAGCGGGGAACGAGCCGGTGCCTGTGACGGACCCGACGGCCGGGAACGAGCCGGTGCCGCCGACGGACCCGACCGCGGGGAAGGAGCCGGTGCCGCTGACGGACCCGTTGCCCGCGGGCGTTCCGTTGCCCGCGAGCGGTCCGGTGGCGGGGCGTGGTCCGGTGTGGGGTGTTCCGCCGGGGAGGCGGTCGGCGCCCGGGAGGGCACTCGGCTGGGCGCCCGGTTGGGCTGTCCCGCCAGGACGGTCGGTGCCGGACCGGGGGTCGGTGTGCGGGCCACTGGGCGGCAGCTGGCCGCCGGCGGGCGACGTACCGGCCTGAGGGCCGCTGGTGGGGTGCGGACCGGTGTTCGGGCCGACGGTCGAGTGCGGACCCGTGTGCGGACCGGTGGCAGTGGGGTGCGGGCCCGTGTGCGGATTGGCGGTGGGATGGGGACCGGTGTGCGGGCCAGTGCGCTCGGGGTCCGCGTTGCCGGGGACGTTGGCACCCGGAAGCCCGGTGCCCGAGACGGACCCGACCGCTGGGAAGGAGCCGGTGCCTGGACCGTTGGCGGCGGGGAGGCCGGTGTTCGGGAACCCGCCGCTCTGCTGGCCAGTGCCCGGGGCGTTGGTGCCGGGGAAGAGGCCGCCCTGCTGGGCGGTGCCGGGGGGATTGGCGCCGGGGGAGTTCGTGTCCTGGCGGGCGGCCTGGGGGCTGGACTGAGGTTGCGGGGCGGACAAGGGCTGCCGACCGGCCGTGGGCGACGGGGCGCCTTCGTTCTGCGCCGGGAACGAGCCGGTCTGGCGGGCGGCCCCGCCCAGAGCGGCGAAGGAGCCGGTCTGCGGCCCACCTTGGTCAGGGAAGGAACCCGACCGCGGGGCCCCCTGGACAGGAAAGGAGCCGGTCTGGCGGGGAGAGCCGCCGTTGTCCTGGGCCACGGCGGGCTGCGGACCGGTGTGCGCCGGGCTCTGGCCCGGACCCCCGTCACGCTGGCCGGGGCCTCCGTCGCGTTGGCCGGGGACCGTGCCGCGCTGAAGCGGGCGGGTCACCTCTGGGTGGCCCTGTCCCGGATGGGCGGCGGGCTGGCCCGGCCGGGTCTGTGCCGGGTGGCCCTGCTGTGCGGGCTGGGCGGCGGGCTGGCCGGGTTCGCGTTGAACCGGGATGCGGCTGAGCACCTCGCGGAACACCGAGCCGATCACCACTTCAGGCGTGGCCGACGGCGTGCTCAGGTCGCCGGGCGACAGGCGGCGCAACCGCTGCCAGCCCCCCAGGCCGGTGATCGCCGTCCTGGTGGCCTCCGGCCAGCCGGGCAGCGCCGGGTCGATGGGGTGCACGGTCAGCGCGGGCAGCACGTCCGAGAGGGCGAGGTGGTCCCAGCGGGCCGAGGCCAGCAGGGCGAGCCGGTCGCAGATCCAGTCGAGTCCGGTCGTGCCGAGCGCCCTCGACAGGGCGACGGACGACCACCACCCGGCGGGCAGGCGCGGATCGCCCAGCGCCTCCGCGACTTGCTGGGGACGGCTCCAGCGCAAGGCAGGGACCAGGTCGCTCAGGCAGATCGATGACTCGACTTCCATCGGCGGACCTTATCCTCCCCAGTGAGCCGCGTGATGCCACTCAATACGCATGTGGTTCTTGGTGCAGCCTACGCGGCAAGCTATCAATCGGTGTGAATAGGGTAAAGAAGGTTCAGCTCCAAACCGTACCGTGGCCGACCGCCCACCAGGGCCACGCACTCCGCTCCGGCCCGGCATCCGGCGTCCAAAGACTGCCCTTCACCGGCGCCGTTCAACCTCGCTGTGAGATATCCCGCAGCGAACGCATCGCCCGCTCCCGTCGAGTCGACGACCTCGGCTGGAACCCCCGCTGCCGCCTCCGTCACAGTGCCCTCCGTGGCCGCCAGAGCTCCCTGGGGTCCCAGCTTGACGATCGCGGTGCCGTACCTCTCGCTGAGGAGTTCGGCGGCCCGCTCGGGCGTCTGCGCGCCGGCGAGCAGGAGGGCCTCGTCCCGGTTGGGGATGATGAGGTGGGCGGGGGCGGATTCGCGCAGGAACCGGGCGACGCCGAACTCGCGCAGGAAGCCGGTCGAGGCGGGATCCATGCTGACGGTCACCCCGGCGGCGCGGGCCTCGGCCATGGCGAGCCTGGCCAGCGCCAGCCCCGCCTCCGCGAAGAGCGTGTAGCCGGACAGGTGCAGGCGGCCCACGCCGTCGAGCAGCGAGCCGTCCCAGTCCTCGGCGGAGATCCGGCCGCCCGCGCCCCGGTTGGTGAGGAACGAGCGTTCGCCGGTCCGGTCCACCATGGCGATCACGATCGCCGTCGGATGGTGGGGATCGACGCGTACGTGCGGACGTACCCCGGTCTTGCGCAGTTCGGCGGTGTGCCACTCGCTGCTGTCGTAGCCGAGCCGGGCCAGCAGCCGTACGTCGGCGCCCAGGTGGGCGGCCCAGGAGGCGGTGTTCGCGCCCGAGCCGCCGGGGCGGAGCGCGATGTCGGCGGCCGTGTCGGTACCCGACATGACCGGAGTGTCGTGCAGGGCCACCACATCGGTGACGACGTCGCCGATGACGAGGAGGCCGCCTGCGCTCACGCTCGGGACCAGGCGAGCGCGATCTGCGCCGCGAGGGCGACGTTGCCGCGGACCGCGGCCAGGTTCGCCTCCAGGGAGGCGCCGCCGGTGCCGCGTACCAGGTAGTCGAGGAGGAACGGGGTGATCTTCTGCCCGGTCACGCCCTCGCGGTCGGCGGCGGCCAGAGCCTCGCCCAGCACGCGGTCGTGCAGCGCCGGATCGAGCTGCCGGTCCACCGGGATGGGGTTGGCGACGATCAGCGCGGTCTCCTGGCCGCCGAACCCGTCCTGTCCGCGCATGATGGCCGCGGCCTCGTCGGCCGACTCGATCCGCCAGTCGATCGGCTCGCCGGAGGAGTGCAGGTAGAAGCCCGGGAAGGTGTCCGTACGGTATCCCGCCACGGTCACGCCGCGGGTCTCCAGGCGCTGGAGGGTCGCGGGCACGTCCAGGATCGACTTGACCCCGGCGCACACGACGGTGATGCGGGTACGCGCCAGCGTGTCGAGGTCGGCCGACTCGTCCTGCGCCTGGGTCCAGCCCCGGTGCACGCCGCCGAGCCCGCCCGTGGCGAAGATCCGGATGCCCGCGCGGGCGGCCAGGAACGACGTGGCCGACACGGTCGTCGCGCCGCTCGCCTTCAGCGCCGCCGCCACCGGCAGGTCACGCTGGCCCAGCTTGCGCAGGCCCGACTCGGTCGCGACGCGTTCGAGTTCCACCTCGTCCAGGCCGACGCGGGCGACGCCGTCGAGCACCGCGATCGTGGCCGGTACGGCACCCGCCGCCCTGACGATGTCCTCCAGCTCCCGGGCGACCGCCAGATTGCGCGGCTGCGGCAGGCCGTGCGAGATGATCGTGGACTCCAGGGCCACGACCGGAGCGCCGGTGGCAAGGGCTTCGGCGACCTCGTCGGACGGCCGGAGGATGGGGTCGGCGGCGCTGCGCATGTGGGTTTCGTGCTCCTTCGTAGGACGGCTTGGTGGAACGGTCTATTTTACGAAGTTTGTTCCGGACAAGCACGTTACGGAGGAGGACGTCCGCCGGTGATCACACGAGAAGCATGACACCCGCGAGCGAGATGGTCCCGATCAAGCCGGTGGCCACGGCGCCGAGCAGCAGTGTGCGCCCGTCCTTGATCAGCGCGCGGGCGTCGATCCCCGTACCGAGGCCGAACAGGGCGGCGGCCATGAGAACGTTCGTGACCTGGGGGATCACGGTGGTCACGGCGGCGGGGACCAGGCCGCTGCTGCGGAGCGCGACCATGGCCAGGAATCCGGCCACAAAGAGCGGGATGACCGGCGGGCGCTTGAGCCGGCCGGGGGAGTCAACGCGGTGACGGTATGAGGTCAGGGCGACGATCGGGGCGAGCAGGATGACGCGGCCCAGCTTGACCGTGACGGCGGTGGCCAGCACGCCCGAGGCGGCCCCGATCGCGGCCACCTGGGCCACCTCGTGCACCGCCGCCCCGGCCCACACTCCCAGCTGCGTCGCCGACAGACCGAGCCAGGACGCCGCCAGCGGCACCACGGCGATGGCGGCGGTGCCGTACAGGACCACCACGCTGAGCGCGCCGGCCGCGTCCTCGTCGGAGGAGCCGTCGGTACTTTCGCGCATGGCCGCGATCGCGGCGGCGCCGCAGATCGAGACGCCGGTGGCGACCAGCAGTGACGCGCCCGGTGTGAGGCCCAGGCGGCGGCCGATCAGCGGAGTGAGCGTGAACGTGACGCCGGTCGCCACCACCACGACGGCCACCGTCCGCCACCCCAGCGCCAGCACCTGCGGCACCGCGATCTGCAGGCCGAGCAGCACGATCGCGATACGCAGCACCCGCTTGGCGACGAACCGCAGACCGGGCTTGAGCCGCTCGCCGACGCCCACCAGGTTCGCCAGCGCCGCGCCCGACACCACGGCTATGGCCGCGGGACTGAGCACCGGCACGAACCGGTTCACCACCAGCGCGAACACCACCGCCAGCGCCGCCGCGCCGACACCAGGCAGGCGATCGTCGCGCAGACGATCACCAGGCGGACGATCGTGCGGCACACGCGCGGTGGAGTACATGATCCCAGTGTTCTGAGCGCCTGGAGGGCTCGGTAGCCACGCGTTGCCTGGGAGGTCATAGCCTTGGGCTATGAGTACGCTGCCGGATCTCGACTCGCTCAAACTCCTGGTCGACGTGGGCGAGCTGGGCAGCCTCGGGCAGGCGGCCAAGGTCGCGGGCATCGCCCAGCCGTCGGCCAGCAAGCGGATCGCCCACCTGGAGCGCCGCCTGGGCCTGCCGCTGCTGGAGCGTACGCCGCGCGGGTCCACGCTGACCGCCGAGGGCAAGATGGTGGCGGGCTGGGCCGCGCAGGTGCTGGCCGCCGCCCAGGAGCTGATGCGCGCCGCCCAGGCGGTACGGCGCAGCGAGGCGGCTCATCTGCGGGTGGCGTCGAGCATGACGGTGGCCGAGTACCTGGTGCCGCGCTGGCTGGGCGAGCTGCAGAACCGCGAGCCTGACGTGCAGGTCGGCCTCGACGTGGTGAACTCCGCCGACGTCGCCGCCCGGGTCCTGGCCGAGGAGGTGGAGCTGGGCTTCGTCGAGGGGCCGAGCGTGCCCGAGGGGCTGGCCAGCCGGGTGGTGGGCACCGACCGGCTGGTGGTCGTGGTGGCGCCGGGGCACGCCTGGGCGCGGCGCCGTACCGCGCTGATGGGGGCGGAGCTGGCCGCCACGCCGCTCGTCGTCCGCGAACCCGGCTCGGGCACCCGCGAGACGCTGGACGTGGCGTTCAAGAGCCTGCACCGGGCCAGCCCGCGACTGGAGCTGGGCTCGAACTCGGCCGTCAAGGGCGCCGCCCAGGCCGGGGCGGCGCCCGCGGTGCTCAGCGGGTACGCCGTGGAGGCGGAGGTGGCCACAGGCCGGCTGGTGGAGGTGCCGCTGGCCGGGATCAACCTGGTCAGGAGCCTGCGCGCGGTGTGGCGCCGCGGCCGCTCACTCGCCGCTCCCGCCGCCACCCTCCTGGCGATCGCCAGCCGACCCTGACCGATGGTTTTGCCGCTTCGGCAAAGCAGCTTGCGATTCCATCCAGCGCAGGCTGATCCTTTCCGCCATGCATGTCTTCGTCACCGGCGCGAGCGGCTACATCGGCGGCTCCGTCGCCGCCCGCCTCATTCAGGCAGGCCATACCGTCACCGGCCTGATCCGCGACCAGGCCAAAGCCGAGGACCTCGCCCGGCTCGGCTGCCGGCCGGTGGTGGGCACCCTTGACGACGCGGCGCTGCTCACCGAGCAGGCCCACCGCGCCGACGGTGTCGTCAACGCCGCCAGCAGCGACCATCGCGGGGCCGTCGAAGCTCTCGTCGCCGCGCTGGCCGGGTCCGGCAAGCCGCTGATCCACACCAGTGGCTCCAGCATCGTGGGCGTCGGCACCGAAGGCGAGGCATCCGGGAAGATCTTCGGCGAGGACATCCTCGACGCCGACTCCGCATGGGAGCCCGACCATCCCATCCGCAAAGCACGCCTCGCCATCGACCGCTTGGTCCTGAGCGCCGCGGAGAAGGGCGTGCGCTCCGCGGTCCTGTGCAACAGCCTGATCTACGGACCTGGACGGGGTCTGGGCCGCGACAGCGTCCTGATCGCGGCGCTGGTCCACCAGGCGCGCTCCGGCGGCGTGGTCCGCCATGTCGGGAGCGGCGGCAACATCTGGTCCAACGTCCACATCGACGACATGGCCGACCTCTATCTCCTCGCCCTGGAGAAGACGCCCCCTGGCACGTTCTATTTCGTGGAGAACGGCGAGGAGTCCTTCGCCGCGATGACCGGCGCCATCGCCCGCTCCCTCGGTCTGCCCGGCCCGCGGCCCTGGGACCCTGGCTCGCCGGACAACGTCTGGGATCCCCAGTTCGCCCGCCACGCGCTGGGCTCCAACAGCCGCGTGCGCGGCACCCGTACCCGTGATCTCCTCGGTTGGCGCCCGCTGCACCGGTCGATCACCGACTGGCTCACCGATCTTTGACACCATAGAGAGCCCTCGACAGGAAAGGGCATCCATGATCAGCCAAGCGAGGATCGCCGTGACCGGCGCCACCGGCCGCCTCGGCGGGCGCGTTGTCCGGCGGCTCGCCGCCGCCGGTATCCCGCAGACCATGGTGGTACGCGACCTGGACCGCGCCCCTCAGCTGACCGGCGCCACCGCGGTCCGCGGCGGTTTCGGTGACCGTGACGCCGTCCTGCGGGCCCTGGACGGCGTCGATCGGGTCCTGATGGTGTCGGCCTCGGAAACCCCCGACCGCCTCCAGCAGCACCGCACCTTCGTCGACGCCGCCGCCGAGGCCGGAGTCGACCACCTGGTGTACATCTCCTTCTACGGCGCCGCCCCCGACGCCACGTTCACGCTGGCCCGCGACCACTGGGCCACCGAACAGCACATCCGCGCCAGCGGCCTGGCCTTCACCTTCCTGCGCGACAACCTCTACGCCGACTTCACGCCGGCCCTGGTCGGCGACGACGGCGTCATCCGCGGTCCCGGCGGGCAGGGGCGAGCCGCGGTCGTCGCGCAGGACGACATCGCCGACGCCGCCACCGGCGTACTGCTCCACGCTCCCGAGCACGCCGGAGCCACCTACGACCTGACCGGACCAGAATCGCTCACGCTCGCCGAAGTCGCCGCGATCCTGTCGCGGACCACGGGGCGCGCCATCACCTACCACCCTGAGGGCGTGGAAGAGGCCTACCGGTCCCGCGCCTCCTACGGAGCCCCGGACTGGCAACTCGACGCCTGGGTCTCCACCTACACCGCCATCGCCAACGGCGAGATGGACGGTGTCAGCGACGCCATCGCTCGCCTGACCGGCCACCCCGCCACCCCGCTGGCCGACGTCGTCCGTCCCCTCCGCTGAAGCGGGCCGGGTGCTCGCTCGTCATGCCCCGGACTCTACGAGAGCGATCACTAGGTATGGTGCCGGTATGGGGTCCTATGACGTCGTTGTCGCGGGTGGCGGGCACAACGGACTGGTGGCGGCCGCCTACCTGGCGCGGGCGGGGCGGCGGGTGCTGGTGCTGGAGCGGCTCGGGTACGTGGGCGGCCTGGCGATCTCCGCGCGGCCCTTCCCTGGCGTGGACGTACGGCTGTCGCGCTACTCCTACCTGGTCAGCCTCCTCCCCACGGAGATCGTCCGCGACCTGGGGCTCCGTCTAGACCTGCGCCGGCGCCGCTACTCCTCCTACACGCCCCACGGCGCCACCGGCCTGCTCGTGGACGACGGCGACGAAGGCGCGACCGCCGCCTCGTTCAGGGCCGTCACCGGAGGCGACGCCGACCACCGGGCGTGGCGGGAGTTCTACGGGCTGACCGCCGAGGTGGCCCGGGCCCTGGCGCCCACGTTGCTCGAACCCCTGCGTACCCCCGCCGAGATCGAGCGCTTGGTGGGCGCCGAGGCGTGGCGGGAGCTGTTCCAGCGGCCGATCGGGCAGACGGTGGACGAGCGGTTCGGTGACGACACCGTACGCGGCGTGGTGCTGACCGACGCGCTGATCGGGACGTTCGCCGACCCCGCCGCGGACCTGCTGGCCAACCGGTGCTTCCTCTATCACGTGATCGGCGACGGGACGGGCGACTGGAACGTGCCTGTCGGCGGGATGGGCGCGGTGTCAGGAGCGCTCGAAGCGGCCGCCAGGCAGGCGGGCGCCGAGATCAGGACCGGTGCGGAGATCATCGGGATCTCCCCATCGGGTGAGGTGGCGTTCCGCGCGGACGACGGTGAGCACACGGTCACCGGACGGCACGTGCTGGCCAACCTGCCGCCGGCCGTGCTCGACCGGCTGCTCGGCGCGACACCGGAGGTGCCCGAGGGCGCCCAGCTGAAGGTCAACATGGTGCTGAGCAGGCTGCCGCGGCTCAAGGACGACTCGGTGGACCCGCGCGCGGCCTTCAGCGGTACGTTCCACATCAACGAGAGCCGCGACCAGCTGGCCCGGGCCCACGCGCAGGCGGTGTCGGGCCGGATCCCGGACCTGCCGCCCGCCGAGGTCTACTGCCACTCGCTGACCGACCCGTCGATCCTCGGCCCCGAGCTGCGCGGCCGGGCGGAGACGCTGACGCTGTTCGGGCTGCACATGCCCGCCCGGCTGTTCCGCGAGAATCCGGACAAGGCGCGGGACGAGGCGCTCAAGGCCACCCTGGCCTCCATCGACAGCGTGCTGGCCGAGCCCATCGAGAGCTGCCTCCTGCGGGCCCCTGACGGCACGCCCTGCGTCGAGGCCAAGTCACCGGTGGACCTGGAGAACGAGGCGGGCCTGCCCGGCGGGCACATCTTCCACCGGGACCTGAGCTGGCCGTACGCGGAGGAAGGCGGCTGGGGAGTGGAGACGGGGCACGAGCGGATTCTGCTGTGCGGCGCGGGCGCCCGGCGGGGCGGCGGCGTCAGCGGCATCGGCGGCCACAACGCGGCGATGGCCCTACTGACCTGAGGACTCGTGGTCTGAGACCAGCCGGACCGCCACGGTCATGGCGGCGGCGGCCAGCTCGGACGGCGGCAGGTCCATGCCGAACAGCTCCGGCACCCCGCCCAGGATCAGCGCGAACACCGCCAGCCGCGCCTCGAACTGCGTGATCGCGTCGGCCCCGGGCCTGCTCAGCACCGACACCAGCGTGACGATGCGCTCCTGCATCCGGTCGCCCACCGACGACTGGGCGAACGCCCCCTGGTTCATTTGCGCGAAGCGCATCAGTGGCCGCCACTTGTCCTCCAGCAGTTCGGAGATGCGCCGCAGGATCTCCTGCCGGGCCTCGAACGTGTCCGGCTGCTGCGTACGGGCCCACTCCGCGAGCTCGTCGAGCGAGGCGATGAACCCGTCGGCGATGCTGGCGAGAATCTCCTCTTTCGTCCGGAAGTGGTAGTACAACGCCGGCCGGGTGATCTCCAGCCGCTCCGCGACCTCCTGCAACGTGGTCTTGTCGTAGCCCCGCTCGGCGAACAGCTCCATCGCGACCCGCTGGATCCGCTCACGTGTATCGGTCCGCCGCCCTGCCATTCCACTCCGTTCGCTTGACGGCCGGGCCCATCATTGCTTACTTTCGCGTAAGTAAGCAATGCGATTCCGGCTTCGTAGGGAGCAAGACTATGACCCCCTCCTTCCCTGTCCCGCGCACGTGCCCGTACGCGCCGCCGCCCGAGTACGAGCGGATGCGCGAGGAGGCGCCGCTCGTACGGACGTCGCTGCCCAACGGCGACGTCTGGCTGGTCACCAGGTACGCCGAAGCCAGGCAGGTGCTGAACGGCCAGGGCATCAGCACCAGCCCGGCCACCCCCGGCCATCCGAACAACGCCTTCACCACGGAGGAGCCCACCCAGGAGCAGCGCGAGTTCATGGAACGGTTCAGGGTCGGCCAGTTCATCGACATGGACCCGCCCGAGCACGGCCGATTCAGGCGGCTGCTCATCCCCGAGTTCACCGTCAGGCGGGTCAAGGAGATGCGGCCCGGCATCCAGCGGACCGCCGACCTGCTCATCGACGACATGCTCGCCAAGGGCCCGGAGGCCGAGCTGGTCGCCGACTTCGGGCTGGCGCTGCCGTCGCTGGTCATCTGCCAGCTGCTCGGCGTGCCGTACAGCGACCACGAGTTCTTCCAGTCGCGTACCCGCATGATGGTGTCGAGCGACGACCCGCAGGCGAGCTTCGCCGCGATCGTGGAGATCAAGAGCTACCTCGACGACCTCGTCACCGAGGCCGAGAAGCAGCCCAAGGACGACCTGCTCGGGCGGCTGATCTCGGCGGGACAGGTGAGCCACGACGAGATCGTCGGCATGATCTCGCTGCTGCTCATCGCCGGCCACGAGACCACCGCCAACATGATCCCGCTCGGCGTCCTCACCCTGCTGCGCCACCCCGCCCAGCTGGCCAGGCTGCGCGAGGACCCGGGACTGTGGCCGATGGCGATCGAGGAACTGCTGCGCTACCTGTCGATCGTCGACTGGGTGGCCTTCGACCGGGTGGCCATCGAGGACCAGGAGATCGGCGGGCAGCTCGTCAGGAAGGGCGAGGGCATCTTCGTGCTCGGCGCCTCGGCGAACAGGGACGAGCGGGCCTTCGAGCGGCCGGACGACTTCGACATCGACCGCGGCGCCCGCCACCACGTCGCCTTCGGCTACGGCGTGCACCAGTGCCTCGGCCAGAACCTGGCCAGGGCCGAGCTGGAGATCGCCTACCGGACGCTGTTCGAGCGGATCCCGTCGCTGCGTCTCGCGGTGGACGAGGAGGAGGTGTCGTTCAAGTACAGTCAGGTCATCTTCGGGGCGAACGCCATGCCCGTCACGTGGTAGCTGCTATAGCACTCATGAAACAGCCTCGGAACCGTTCATGGCGTTCTCATGATGGGGCCTTAGCGTAAAGATTATGAGTGAGCCCGCACGGTTGCTGGTGGTGGACGACGAGCCCGCGTTGCGCGAGGCGCTGCAGTCGAGCCTGGAGTTCGAGGGCTACAAGGTCGTCACCGCCAACGACGGGCAGGCCGCGCTGGACCAGGTGGCGCGCGAGACGTACGACGCGGTGCTGCTCGACGTCATGATGCCGCGCCTCGACGGGCTGACCGCCTGCCGCCGGCTCAGGGCCACGGGCAACCACATCCCCGTCCTCATGCTGACCGCGCGCGACGCGGTCGGCGACCGGGTCTCCGGGCTCGACGCGGGCGCCGACGACTACCTGGTCAAGCCGTTCGAGCTGGACGAACTGCTGGCCAGGGTCCGCGCCCTGCTGCGGCGGGGCGCGCTCAACTCGGCCGTCCCGGAGGTCACGCTGACCTACGGTGACCTGCGCATGGACCCCGACACCCGCGAGGTCACCAGGGGCGAGCGGCGGCTGGACCTGACCAGGACCGAATATCTGCTGATGGAGCTGTTCCTGACGCACCCGCGCCAGGTGCTGACCCGTGAGCAGATCCTGGGCGAGGTGTGGGGGTTCGACTTCGAGCCGACGTCGAACTCGCTCGACGTGTACGTGATGTACCTGCGCCGCAAGACCGAGGCCGGCGGCGAGCCGCGGGTGATCCACACCGTCCGCGGCGTCGGCTACACCCTCCGGGCCGCGCCGTGAGGCGCTACAGCCTGCGCTCCCGGCTCACCCTCCTCGTCACGGTCGCCGTGGCGCTGGCCATCGCGGCCTGCGCTGGTCTGTCCTGGCTCATCGTGCGCGAGCAGATGGTCCGCCAGCTCGACCAGACGATCATGGACCCCGAGTCCGGGAAGGACCAGAGATGGCTGAGGGACCATTGCTCGGCGGAGGGAACCCCCGCCGAATACGCCGCCGGCCTGGTGACGTTGCTGTACGGGGACGGCACTACCTGCTCGCTGGGCTCGCCGATCGTGGTGACCGAGGAGGACAAGCCGGCCATCCCCCACCCCGGCCGGCCGATCTACCGCTACGGCGTCACCAAGGACGGCATGCCGGTGCGCGTCGTGACGGTGAACTTCGCGCCAGGTGTGGCCGTCCTGGAGGCCAGGCCGCTTTTCCACCTTCAGGACACGTTGCGCAACACCGCGTTCGCGCTGGCCGCCGTCGCCGCTCTGGGCGTGCTCGGTGCCGGATGGGCGGGCCTGGCCATCTCCCGTACGGCTCTGGCGCCCGTCGGCCGGCTCACCAGGGCTGTTGAGCACATCGCCCAGACAGAGGACCTCGACACCCGCATTCCGGTCAAGGGCGGCGACGAGATCGCCCGGCTGAGCCTGGCGTTCAACGGCATGATCACCGCTCTGGCCGGGTCACGCGAGCGCCAGCAGCAACTGGTCGCCGACGCCGGGCACGAGCTACGCACCCCGCTGACCACCTTGCGTACCAACATCGACCTGCTGCTGCGCAGCGAGCAGACGGGCCGCAGCCTCGACCCCGGTGCCAAGGAACGCCTGCTGATCAACGTGAAGGCCCAGTTCGCCGAGCTCACCGCGCTCGTCGGCGACCTGCTCCAGCTGGCCAGAGGCGACACCGACCACGAACCGCACGTCGAACTGGGCCTGCACCAGGTGGTCACCGCCGCCGTCGAACGGGCCAGGCTGCGCGGCGCCGACGTCACGATCGACCTCCTGCCCTGGTACGTCGTCGGCAACGCCGCCTCCTTGGAACGTGCCGTACTCAACCTCATCGACAACGCCGCCAAGTTCAGCCCGGACGGCGAGGTCCAGGTGACCCTGCGGCAGGGCGAGCTGACCGTACGCGATCACGGACCCGGCATCCCCGAAGAGGACCTGCCGCACGTCTTCGAGCGCTTCTGGCGCTCCCCGGCCGCGCGCGGCCTGCCCGGCTCCGGGCTCGGCCTGGCGATCGTCGCGCAGGCCGTGGCCGAGGCGGGCGGAAAGGTACGTCTGGAGAACGCCCCCGGCGGCGGCGCGATCGCGATCGTCGAACTGCCCGGGAATCTCACCCCTCACTCATAATCGGCTAATTCCCGTTAAAGACCCCCACGATGGGATCTGGGTCATGCACACAACAGTCAAGACCCGGCTGGTCGAGGTGGTCGTCCCGGTCTACAACGAGCAGCGGGCCCTGCGCGACAGCATCGGCCGGCTGCACGCCTACCTCTCAGGCACCTTCCCCTACGACTACCGCATCACGATCGCCGACAACGCCAGCACGGACAGCACCTGGCAACTGGCCATAGAGCTGGCCGCCGAACTCCCGCACGTGCGGGCCGTACACCTGGACGGCAAGGGACGCGGGCGGGCGCTGCGCCAGGTGTGGTCGGACAGCGACGCGGACGTCGTCAGTTATATGGACGTCGACCTGTCCACCGACCTGGACGCGTTCCTGCCGCTGGTGGCCCCGCTGCTGTCGGGCCACAGCGACCTGGCCATCGGCACCCGGCTGGCCAGGACGTCGCGGGTGGTGCGCGGGCCGAAGCGCGAGCTCATCTCCCGCTCGTACAACCTGCTGCTCCACTCGGTCATGGGCGCGAAGTTCTCCGACGCGCAGTGCGGCTTCAAGGCCGTACGCACCGAGATCGCGCAGGCGCTGCTGCCCGCCGTCGAGGACGAGCAGTGGTTCTTCGACACCGAACTGCTGCTGCTGGCCGAGCGGCACGGGCTGCGCATCCATGAGGTGCCCGTCGACTGGGTCGACGACCCCGACAGCCGGGTGGACGTCTTCCAGACCGCCATGGACGACCTGCGCGGCCTGGTCAGGGTGGCCCGCAAGACGCTGTCGGGCGCGGCCCGCATTCCGGTGCCCGCCCGCGTGTCGCAGGCGCGGCTGCCGCGCGGGATGGCGGCGCAGCTGCCCAGGTTCGCGGTCGTGGGCGTGGTGAGCACGCTGGCGTACCTGCTGCTGTTCTCGGGGCTGCGGCAGGCGATCCCGGTACTGGCGGCCAACGCGATCGCGCTGCTGGTGACGGCCGTGGCCAACACCGCCGCCAACCGGCGCTTCACGTTCGGGGTGACGGGGTCGGCGGGGGCCATGCGGCACCAGTTCGAGGGGCTGATCGCGTTCCTCGTGGGGCTGGCGCTGACCAGCGGGGTGCTGGCGCTGCTGCCGGACGGGGTCTCGCATGGGGTGGAGCTGGTGGCGGTCGTCGTGGCCAACGCGCTGGCCACGTTGGTCCGCTTCCTGCTGCTGCGCGTCTGGGTCTTCAACCCTCGCCGGAGCACGTCATGACCACGGCTGCCCTCGACCGTCCGAGTCACCGTCGCATGTCCCGTCCAGCCCGGATCTGGCGCGGCGCCCCGGAGGACCCCCGCTGGTCCCGGCCCGCGCTCTGGGCCGTCCTGGCAGTCGCCCTCGTCCTCTACACCTGGGCACTGAGCGGCAACGCCAACGAGTACTACTCGGCCGCCATCCTGTCGGGCACCAAGAGCTGGAAGGCGTTCTTCTTCGGCGCGATCGACTCCAGCTCGTACATCACGGTAGACAAGCCGCCGCTGGCCCTGTGGGTGATGGGCCTGTCAGCACGGATCTTCGGCTTCTCGACCTGGAGCATGCTGATCCCACAGGCGCTGGCCGGCGTGGCCTCCGTCGGCCTGGTCTTCTCCGCCGTCAGACGGGCCTACCCCATCGTCGTGTCTGCCCACTCGGAGGTACGGCAGGCACACGTGGCGGGCCTGATCGCGGCCGTGGTCATGACCCTCACCCCGATCACCGTGGCGATCAACCGCGACAACAACCCCGACACGATCCTGGTGCTGCTGCTCGTCCTGGCCGCCTGGTTCTGCCTGGAGTCGCTGCGCACCGGGCGGCTGGGGTCGCTGCTGGTGTGCTCGCTGTTCGTGGGGCTGGCGTTCAACGTCAAGATGCTCCAGGCGTACGTGGTCGTGCCCGCGCTCGCGCTGGCGTACCTGCTGTGTGCGCGGGTTTCGTGGGTCAAGCGTGTCGGGCATCTGCTGGCGGCGGGCGCCGTGATGGTGGCGTCGAGCGCCTGGTGGATGGTGATCGTCGACCTGTGGCCTGCCGACTCCCGTCCGTACATCGGCGGCTCGACCGACAACACTGTCTGGGACCTGGTCATCGGCTACAACGGTCTGGGCCGTGTCTTCGGTCAGAGCGGTGGCGGTCCCGGTGGTGGTGGCGGTGGCGCCTCGTTCGGCGGGGCGGCGGGGGCGGACCGGCTGTTCAACGAGACGATGGCGGGTCAGATCTCGTGGCTGCTGCCGTTCTGCGGGCTGGCCCTGGTGTTCGCGCTGACCGCCCGGTGGCGGCGCGCCAAGCTCACCGCGCCGCATTGGGCCGACACGGACACGAGCACCGCCGCCAAGCCTGAGGCGACCACGCCTTGGGTCGGCCTGGTCACGCCCGAGGTTGGCACCGCGTCCAAGGTTGGCGTCGCGTCCGAGGCTGGAATCGCGCCCAAGGTCGGCACCGCGCCCGAGGCCACTGGCCCGTCCATAGCCGCTGGCACTTCAGGGGCCGCCGATCAGCTCGGGGCAAGCCTCGCCGCATGGCTGGTCTGGGGTGGGTGGCTCGTCGTTCACTTCATGGTGTTCAGCTTCGCCAGCGGTACCTTCCACCCGTACTACACGACCGCCATGGCGCCCGCCGTAGCCGCCATCACCGCTTTCGGCGGACTGGCCATGTGGGACGCGTACCGACACTCGCGGGCATGGGCGTGGGTCCTGCCTTCGGGCATCGCCGTCACGGGCGCCTGGTCGTTCATGGTGCTGCGCCGTACACCCGACTTCCTGCCATGGCTGGCCTGGGTAGTGCTTGCTGCGACCGTTGTGGCGGTGGTGGGGCTGGTCTTGGCCACGTTCCGTCGCGAGGTCGCGGTCCGACTGGTCGCGATCGGGCTGGCAGCGGCAGTGATCGCCGGGTTGGCCGGTCCGGCCGCGTACGCGGTAACGCCGCTCCAGTCGCAGGTCAACGGCTCGAACCCGACGGCAGGACCGTCGGGCGGCGCAGCCTTCGGGCCGGGCGGCGGCTTCCGCGGCATGATGCGCCCCGGCCAGAACGGTCAGCCTCCGATGACCCCACCGAACGGCCAGGACGGCCAGGCCCAGGACGGCCAGTACGGCCGGGTCCAGGACAGGCAGGACGGGCAGGGTGCGGACGGTCGGTTCGGGCGAATGGGCGGTTTCGGCGGGGGCGTCAGCAGCTCGATGATCTCCTATCTGGAGGCCAACCAGGGCAAGGCTGAGTGGCTTGTGGCCGTGAGCAGCGCCATGCAGGCGTCGTCGATCATCCTGTCCACGGGCAAGCCGGTCATGGCCATGGGCGGCTTCACCGGCAGCGACCCCGCCATGACCGTCACCCGCCTCAAGGAGCTGGTGGCATCCGGCAAGCTCCGCTTTGTGCTGGCCGGTGACGGCGACCGGGGTGGCCCCGGCAGGGGCAACAGCGAGGTGACCACGTGGGTCCAGGCCAACTGCAAGGCCGTAACCGGCCAGGACGGCCTGTACCACTGCTCCTCGTGATCCGTCTAAGGGCGCTGTGATCCGTAGCGGCGCGGCGCCCCGGGGCGGGCCTAGAGGAAGTGGAGAGGGCTTCCAAGGGCCGAAGCAGAGGGTGTCTGAAAAGGGTCGGGCGAGTCATGCTGACAGATGTCGGGGGCGTGAGCTTGGAGGCATGCGATGGTTCCTCGGCGTCCGTACCCGACCGATCTGTCCGATGCTGAGTGGGAGCTACTCGATTCCCTGATTCCAGGTCCTATGGCCAGCCTGTCGTTCATGAGCGTCGGGAGATCGTGAATGCGCCGCGGGTCAAGCCGCTGGCCTTGCACCCGCGGTGCTGAGATGACGGCCGCACCCTGACGCGCTCACCGCGTCAGGGCAAGATCCTCGAAAGGTGCTGCCCGGCGGCGGCAGGGCCGGGCAGCACCGTTGGTCACCTGCTCGGTTCGTCGACCGTGACGGCCTGACTGGTCTGTGCCGGTCCGGTCCTGCTGTCGCCGGGCCACAGCACGGTGTAGGTGTATTCACCCGCCTCCGGCGTGTCGACGAAGATGTACGACCCGTCGCTGCTGACCCTCGCCGACCACAGACGCAGGCCGCTGCCGTCGGCGGTGAGAGTGCGCTGGACGGTGACACGGGCGCTACTCGGCAACGCGACGCCCTCGAACCGCAGCACTCCGCTGAACACCATGGTGTTGCCGGCGACCCCGCTCGTCGGCCCCGTCAGCGTCAGCGTGGTCCCATACCTGACCGCAGTGGTGGCCGAGGCCTTGCTCCACCGGACTTCCCCGTCGCCCTTCCAGAGCACGGTGTAGGCGATCCGCCCTCCGACCGGTGGTGCGTCCGTGATGGAGAAGGTCCCGTCCGCCGCGGTCGTCACCCCGGGCAGTTCCGCGCTGGTTCCGTCGGGCAGAGTGCGGGTCACGGCGAGGGGCTGCGCGCCCGGGGCCGTCCCGTCGGCGAACGCCAGCTGTCCTGTCATGGTGAGCGGTTCATGCGCCGTCCCGCCGGGTGCCGCCGTCAGCGTCAGCGTCGAGCGCGGCAAGGTCATGTCGTGCAGCCGCCACAGGTAGAGCTGGTCCGTGCGCGACTTCACCAGGCTGAAGACGTCCCGGCCAGAGAACGCGACGCTCCCGTTGACCACCTCACCCACGGTGGTGTTCTCGGTGTGAAGGTTCGCCCCTGAGGCCGCGTCGTACAGCGTCATCGACGCTACCCCCTGGCCGTTGTCGCGCCCGCCCGCGACGTAGGCACTGTCTGGACTGATAGCGACCGCCGTCGCCCACGCGGGCCCGTCATAGCCGCCTACCTTCGCCAAGGTGGTGGCGTCCCACACGTCGAACGAGTAGGGGAGGGCGAACGCCGAGATGACGTGAGAGCCGTCCGGGGTGACGGTGACGTCCATCAGCCGGGCGTTGTCGTTGGCGTGCCCGTCGATCTCGCCGCGCAGGACAGGAGCTGCGCCGCTGATGTCATAGACGAACAGATCGGTCGGATAGTTCCCTCCTTCGCCGACCACCAGCGTGTTCCCGGCCGCCGCGACTACCGGGGCCGACTTGAGGAGAGAGGTGTCGAACGGCTCCGGCTCCGGCTTCGCCACCGACAGGTCGAGGCCGACGACGCCGTATCCTCCATTGCCGCAGCCGTAGTATCCGACCCACAACCGCTCACCGGTGAGCGCCAGGCTCCCCGGACACGGGTAGTCGGCGAGGTCGATCCGCCGGGTGATTTCCAATGTGGCGGTGTTGATCTCGGCCACCTCGTTCGAGCGGTACAGCGCCGCGTAGAGGCGGGCGCCGTCGGGCGTGATGGCCAGGCTGAAGGCACCGGACAGGCCGGTCACGGTGCCCTCGATCTTGCCGGTGGTGTCCGCGACGACGATGCGATCGCTGGCGGCGACGGCGACCTTGTCGCCTCCGACGACCAGGTCACTGTTGTTGGAGAGAACGTGGAGGTCGGTCATGGAGTCCTCGGCCGAGGCGGTGGGTGCCAGAGCGATGAGGAGGCCGGCCGTCAGGGTCAGAACGCCGCCGAGGGCGGCCGGCCATAATGCGGCGGGTCTGCGACGTTCCGTGGATAAGAGACGCACGTGGATCTCCGCTGTGAGGAATGAGGAAGAGATGAAGCGCCCTGATCAAGCCACACCAGTACACCTCTGGTCAAAATCTACGATCAGTAGTCATCGATGATCACCGTCCAGAAGGTGGTCACCTGCGGTGATCGCAGCAGGTCGCAAGCTTGGTAAGTGACGTCAAACCGTGACTATGCGCACATCTGGCCCGCGTCACCGCTCTGATCAAGGAGCTGTTCCGTATCGACTACACCCCGCGAGCCCCAGGTGCCCGCGCACCGCGCTGCCGAATGCGATGACGAAGCCATCACTGCCTGGGTGAAGGAGATCTGGCCGCATATTGGGAGCAGGTCGCCGAGCGCGGTGCGGACAGATTCCGCTCGTGAGCGTGTCCGGCAAGGGCTCCGGCCGGGTCGCACGATCGTCTTGGACAACCTCCCCACCCACATCTGCGCCGAGGACTCCATCAAAGTCGTGGCGGTTCAGCCGGTGTCCGAACACGGGTCTTGGATAGGCGGCTCATCGGCCTGAACTTGCAATTGGCCGGTCCCGAACACCCTCCCTGTCCAGCGAAGCGGTGCGATCTGTTACTCCTTGGCCCTGCATGCGCATACATGTCCTTATGCACGCCTGATCGTGCGGTAAGTCGCATTCCGTGACTCTTGATCACAAAAATCGATCTTGTGTCGGTTTTATACGCAGCTTACGCTTTGCCCGTTTGGCAATCTTGCTCCGAACCACACGGGCGGGGGCCTTCGGGCTCATGTCAGGTGAGCTGGGGCTTCGTCCGGCGCTGTGCGGCGCCCCGCGTGGTTCGGAGTGTGACGGCGTATGCGCCGATTGCTGGCTTGGGCTCGTTCGTGTGCGGTGGCCGCCCTTGTGGTGAGCATGCCTGTTGCGACGCTGGCGGTCCTTCCCCTATCTGCGCAGGCGCAAGTGGCAAGTGAGGCGGAGCAGACGCAGGGAATGCCCATGACACCCAAGCAGCTGACTGGTGGGGCGGGTCTGCTGCCGACGCTGGTGGAGCCTGACGCGACATCGGCGACGGGTCCTGTCCGGGCCACAACGGGGGAGCGGCCCAAGGGGGCGTTGCCGCTTGAACGTCGGCCTGCGGAACAGGCGGCGGAAGATACCGATGAGCGGGCGTTACCTGGTGGGGTGGCTCGTGCCGAGCGTTTGGACGCCGCGTGCTGTGCTCCGCTGATCGAGGACATGTTTCCGCTGGATTTTGCGCTGGTCGGGACCAGGACGCCGTTGCTGGTCGTCTATGCGACCAGCGATAACGGCATCGACTATTCCTTCAAGGTGTGCCGTGACGCCTCGATGCTGGCGGGGTGTTCCTCGTCCGCGGTGTTGAGCGATGTCAACACCTGGAGGGTGCCCGCGGGCAAGCTGGCATGGGGCAAGCAGTATTACTGGCAGGTCACGGCCACGGATCGCGGCACGCTGGTGGAGACCGAGTCGGAGGTGAACACGTTCACCACCGGCGTGAAGCAGCCGGTGGTGGGTTCTCAACTGGCGGCGCGGGGCGTGAACGGCCAGGAGTTCCACCAACTGGATGGCAACTACACGACCACGTTCGCCGACGCGTCGGTCGCGACGGCCAGCCCGCCGCTGTCGGTCGTACGCACCTACAACACGCTGGATGCACGCGTGGATGGGATGTTCGGCGCCGGGTGGTCGACGCGATGGGACATGAGGATCGTCCAAGAAACGGGAGCGCTTCTGGTCACCTGGCCTAATGGCCAGATTCTGCGTTTCGCGGCCAACGGGGACGGCACTTTCCAGTCTCCGCCGGGCATGCATGCCGCGCTTGCCGCGCAGACCGGTGGCGGCTGGCGGTTGATGGATCAGTCCTCGACTTCGTATGTGTTCGATGCTGCTGGACGGTTGCTGAAGGTGCGTGACGGTCGCGGTCGTACGCAGGATCTGGCATACGGAACCGACGGCAAGCTGGCTTCAGCGACCGCTACAGGGGGCCGGTCGTTGCGGTTCGGCTGGACGGGGAACCACGTCACCACCGTGTCAACTGACCCCGTTGATGGCGCGGCGTTGACGTGGTCATATCAGTACGACGGTGATCGTTTGACGGCCTCCTGCTCGCCGGTGGCGGCGCCGAACTGTACCCAGTACGGATACGGCAGCGGGTCGGCGTACCGGCCGCGAGTGCTGGATTCGGATCCGTACGGATATTGGCGCTTGAACGAGGCCACGGGTACCGACGCGGCCAATCTCGGATGGGGTGCGGGTCCGGCGACCTATAACGATCCCACGCTGCGGCAGCCGGGTGCGCTGGCCGGCACTGCTGACGCCTCGGTCGGGTTCACGTTTGGCGGTTTGGCGACTGGCGGCATCCAGCTTCGGCCCAATGTGGTCGGGCGGCTGGCGGGACAGGCTTCGGTGGAGGTGTGGTTCAAGACCACTCAACCCGGCGTGGTCTTCTCCGCTGGTGAGATGGGGAGTTCGTCTTCGGCGATCTATGTCGGCACCGATGGCAAGCTGCGTGCGCAATTTCGAGCGCATGGTCTCGACGTGGACGACTGGTACACACCGATCACCAGCTCAGCCACGGTCACCAACGGACAATGGCACCACGTGGTGTTGACAGCTGAAAACGGAACCGATCGGCTGTACCTGGACGGACAGTCCGTGGGCGTGCTGCAGTCCGTGCGGGATGAGGCCTGGCAGCCTGTGGCACAGTTCGCCGGCGGGCAGCTCGGCTTCCGCTGGCCTGTCGCAAGCACTGGCTTCCGTGGCCAACTGGATGAGGCGGCGATCTATGACCGGCCATTGACGGAGGCGGAGATCCAGTCGCATTACGCGGCCCGTCTGGAAGCGCCCAACAAGCTGACGAAGGTCACCTTGCCGTCCGGCCGGGTGTGGGCGGATAACACCTACGATGCGGCGACGGACAGGATCAAGACCCACACCGATCAGCATGGCGGCACGTGGCAGATTGGTGAGCCGGTCATCGATTCCGCTGAGGGAACGTCCACCATTGAGGTGACCGACCCGAATGGCAAGAAGATCACAAGTGTGCACAGCGTTTGGCGTGGCGGCCGGCTGGTCTCGGTAACCGATCAGGTCGGCGGAGAGACCAGCTACGACTACGACACTGGTGGTTTCCTGGCACAGGTGATCGACCCCAATGATAACGTCACCACGCTGGCCAATGATGAGCGGGGAAACCCGATCAGCGGCAAGACCTGCCGTACCAGCACGGTCGACTGCCAGATCGCCTATGCCACGTACTACCTGAACAAGAATGACGAGTTCGACCCGCGTAACGACCGTGTGCTGACTAATCGGGATGCCCGATCGTCTAGTTCCACGGACAATACCTACGTCACCACCTGGGAATACAACCAGTACGGGGAGTCAACGAAGCAGACTTCCCCCGCGACATCCGATTTCCCCAATGGCCGTTCGATCGGCATGAGCTTTACCGACGGGACTGAGGCGGCGATCGGTGGTGGGACCACTCCCGCGGGCCTGGTCGCTTCGCAGATCGATGCCAGAGGCTACACGTGGACTTACCGTTACACCGCAGCTGGTGACTTGGCCGAGCAGACCAATCCTGAGGGCCTGCTGGTCAAGCTGGCATATGACGGGCTCGGGCGCGTACGGGAGAAGTTCGAGGTCTCGCAGGCGTACCCGGACGGCGTGAAGACCACCTTTACCTACGATGGGGTGGGCCGTCCCTTGACGCAGACCGATCCAGGAGTGAAGAACGAGGTCTCCGGGGTCACGCACACCAAGCGCGCCACGTTCGCCTATGATCCGGACGGCAACAAGCTCAGTGACACCCTCACCGACCTGACTGGCGGAGATGCCGAGCGTGTCATCGGCTACACCTACGACACTCACGGCAAACTGGAGACGACCACCGACCCCGAGGGCGGCGTCGTTCGGCAAACCTGGAACGCTATCGGCCAGCTGGCGACGATCACCGACGCCCGCGGCGCGTTAGTGGAGTACGGCTACGACGCGCGCGGCCTACTCACCTCACGCACGTTGAAGGGCTGGACCGGCAGCCCGGTCAATCCGCAACCGGCCAAGGACGAGGTACTGGAGTCGTTCACCTATGACCCAGGCGGTCGCCTTGAGACTCAGACGGACGCGATGCGCCGCACGACCTTCTACAGCTACTTCAAGGACAACCTGCTGGAGAAGAAGACAGCCGTAGGCGCCCTGCTGAACGACTCCACGACCACCACCAGCGATGTGGTGCTGGAGAATCACACCTACGACGCGGCAGGCAATCAGATCAAACTGGTCAGTGGCGGGGATAAGTCGATCACCACCAACTCTGTCTATGATGCCGCCGGCCGACTGACCTCACAGACCTTCGATCCCACTAGCCTGGCCCGCAAGACGGCCTTCGTCTACGACGCCAACGGCAACGTGCTCGAGACCACCCGCACCGGCGCCGGCTCCACCCGCGCAGAGGTCACCGAGTACGCCTACAACAAGGTCAACCAGGTCACCAAGACCACCGTGGAGAATGGCGACCAGGACCTGGTCTCCACCACGACTTACGACGATCGCGGCCTGGCCGTCGCCAGCACCGACCCGCGCGGCAACGTGACCGGCGCGAATGCGGCGGACTTCACCTCCACCATGCGCTACGACGCGCTCGGTCGGCTGATCGAGGTGAGCGGCCCGCAGGTGAAGGTGGACAAGGCCGGCACGTCCAGCGATGTGCACCCCACCGCCCACTTCGGCTACGACACGCTCGGCGTCAAGACCCACGAGACCGACGCCGAGGGCCGTACGGTCACCTCGGTCTTCGACAAGGCCGGGCGACTGACCAGCCAGAGCGCCCCCAGCTACACCCCGCCCGGCGGCACCGCCGTCACCCCCACCACCAGCAACACCTACGACACAGCCGGTCAGCTGATCACCACCACAGACCCGCGCGGCTACGTCACCACCTTCGAGTACGACAAGCTAGGCCGCCAGGTCCGCATCACCGACCCCGCCCCGGACGGCCAGACCCCAGGCCGGTCGATCATCGAGTACTACATGGACGGCGCGAAGAAGGCGACCGTCGACCCGACTGGCGCCCGGACTGAGGCCACCTACGACGGCCTAGGCCGTCAGATCACCCAGACACAGATCGAGCGCAAGCCAGCCACGGCCGCCTACATCACCAACCTGTTCTACAACCAGGCCGACTTCCTTATTAAGACGGTCGCCCCGGGCAACAAGACCATCGACTACACGCCGAACGCGGCTGGTGAGGTGGTGACGCAGATCGCCGCGAAGGGCACGGCCACGGCGACCACCACCACGATGGGTTACGACCTGGCCGGCCGCTTGATCAAGACCGCCGACGACCGAGGCAACTCCACCACCGTCGAGTACGACCTGGCCGGCCGTCAAATCGGCACCAAGGAACTGGAAGGTACGACGGTTCGGCGCACCACCAGCGCTGGCTACGACCCGGCTGGCAATCAGACCAGCGTTACCTCCGGCGAAGGCCATACCACCAGGCAGACCTTCGACGCGCTCAACCGCGCCACCTCACTGATCGAGCCGATCTCCGCCACTGACTCGATCACCACCAGCTTCGGCTACGACGCCACCGGCGCCCGCACCCGGCTCACCGACGGCCGCGGCAACGCCACCTGGACCACATACAACAGCCTCGCCCTGGCCGAAACGGTGACCGAGCCAGCCACCATCGCCCACCCGGACCCGGCCGACCGTACCTGGACCACCGGCTATGACGCGGCCGGCAACCCCAATGTGGTCATCCAGCCCGGCGGGGTGCGTATCGACCGCACCTTCGACCACCTCGGACGGCTCACCAAGGAGAGCGGTGCGGGCGGCGGTGCCGCTACTGCGGAGCGCACCTTCGGCTACGACCTGGCCGACCGCCCCACCACCATCGGTGATTTGACCGTCGACTACAACGACCGCACCCTGCCCCTATCGATCAAGCGTGGCACGACCCAGCTGACCGGCTACGCCTACGACGGCCTGGGCAATCCCACCCAGCGCGTGGACGCCGCTGGTACCGCCACCTTCACCTGGGATGCCAACAACCGCGCCGAAACCGCCAGCGATCCGGTCACCGGCCGCAAACTCACCTACGGCTACGACGCCGCCAACAACCTTGCTTCGCTGACGGCAAAGACCGGTACCACCACCGTCGACACTCAGGTCTTCACCTACGACTACGCCGACCGGCTGGAAACCCAGACCCTGCGCAAGGGCGCCGCCAGCGGCACCCAGCTCGCCAAGATCACCTACGGCTGGGACAAGGACGACAACCTCACCACCAAGACCACCGCAGGATTGGCCGGAGCGGGCACCAACACCTACGGCTACGACCAGGCCGGACGCTTAACGTCCTGGACCGCCCCCGGCGGCGCCACCACCGCGTACGAGTGGGACAAGTCTGGAAACCGCACCAAGGCCGGTGCCAAGACCTACACCTACGACGAACGCAACCGCCTCACCTCAGGCGACGGCACCGACTACACCTACACCCCGCGCGGCACCCTGGCCACGGAAACCAAAGCCGGCGCCACCACCAACTACACCTTCGACGCCTTCGACCGCCTCATCGCCGACGGCGACTCGCTGTACAGCTACGACGCCCTCGACCGCATCAGCTCGCGCATCAAAGGGGCGGTCAAGCAGAATTTCGCCTATGCCGGACTCAGCAACGACCTGGCCGCCCTCACCGACAGCAGCGGCGCCATCCAGGCCAAATACGGCCGTGACGCAGGAGGCACGCTGCTCGGCCAGCAAGAGGGCACCAACCCCGCCCTGGCCACGCTGAGTGACCTGCACGGCGACCTGGTCGCTACCTACAGCACCACCGCCCTGGCCACCACTACCGCCTACGACCCGTTCGGCACCGTCACCGCCCAGACCGGCGTCAAGACCACCCTCGGCTACCAGGGCGAATACACCGACCCGGACACCGGCAAGGTCAACATGCACGCCCGCTGGTACCAGCCCGGCACCGGCAACTTCACCAGCCGCGACACCGCTACTCTCACGCCGAACCCCTCCGTGCAGGCCAACCGCTACACCTACGCCAACGCCTCCCCCCTCACCGGCACCGACCCCACCGGCCATGCTTCCGTCACGACCAGCGGCTTCGGCTCAATCTCGGATACCCCCTCCTACGTCGGGTTGCCGGTCTCAGGAGTCGCAGGCACACCTTATGGTCCCGTCCGGGACAACTACGAGATCGGTGACATGTGTGCATGGGCCAGTAATTGTGTCAGCGGCGGAGGCTATATCTGTGCCGGAAATATCTGTTCCGAGACCTTTGTTCACCAGCAATGGTGGAACGAATACGTCACCTCCCCTGGATACGACTACGAGCATCTCCCACTGGCCTCGGACGAGGAAATCAAGAGACTCGGATATAGGGTCATGCCCAACGGCAGGGCGGTGCCGAAAGACATAGAGTCTCAGTTCTGGAAAGCTAGCGCTGCGGTGCAGAATGCCTTTATGGCGGCCTACAGTCCGGCGTTCGACGATAAGCAGCTTCTGGCCGCATGGATCGGCGCCTTGATGATGAACGCCGGCACGATGGCCGGCGGGAAGGGCATTCCTCGGAATCCATGTAAGTTTGGAGAGTCCAAAGCGCAGTCGGCATCATGCTACATGTCTCCCGCGCATAAGATGCTCAAGGATGCCGCAAGGAAGTATGAGAAATATAACCAGGGTGCGCCGGAATGGGGTTTCAGTGACTGGGCCGCCTGGCAACTCAAGGAGAACTGGGACAAGCTAAACAACTTCAAGAGAGGTTGGGTGCGCCACTACAGAGAGGTCATCAAGGGGGCGGCTGCTTTTTATGCCATCCCTGCTATCGTCCTCGGTGGCATCGCGCTAATCGAAGTCGGCAAAAAATGGGAAACATTGGAGAAAATCGCAGAAGAGATTCGGGCTGCGGCCCCCAATACGATTATCAAGGGAGGGAGGTGGTTAGATACGAGTCTCGGTGCGATGAATGTATCGATCAGGGTGGCCGCAGTGGCGCTCGGGTACGATCCGAACAAGCTGAAGGCCGTACAGGCTCGACTAGTTCTCGATGCTCTCGCCGATCCGGTCCTCTCAATCTTTATTGCCGCAAAACATATCGCCGCCTATCGCGATAGCTATATGCAGGGGAAGAAGGAGCCGGTCACCGATGCACAATGGACGCAGGCATGGACAAATATCGCAAACGTTTACAATCCAGGATATGTCCATAATGGCCAGCGGTACGGTTACTGGGTTATGGCAAGTCGCATAGAAGTTGGCAAACTGCTCGCCCCGTGAAGGGGAAGGGCTTGCGCTCTGATTCATCGGAGAAGGATTTTGTTTCATGCGGATATTTAGGACTATAGTCGGTGGCATCTGCTATGCAATGGCTGCTCTCTGTCTATGGCTGAGTTTCGCCGTGGATGCCCGCACCTATGACGCGGTTGATGTTGGGGCGACTAATCCTCCATCTTTGGGCAACATTCTTGGGGCTACTGTGATGGCCATACTTGCAGTGATTTTCTCGGGTGGGGCAAGTGTAATTATCTGGAAAAAATGGGCTCTTGTTTCTGGGTGTGCTGGCTGTGTGTTGGCGATTGTCAGAATTATGTATGTTTGGTTGACCGCCTGACGTCTCGAGTTTGTTTCCTCTGTAGCGTTGAAGCAGATGGAGAGTGCATTCAAGGAGTTCTGGTGTAATCGCGCTCTGTTTACCGTAGACTTACCGCAACTCGGCATCCAACCCCTCCCACTGCCCCGCCGACAAGCTCTCCGCCGAGACCGGCCCCTTGGACCGCAACGCCTCAGCGCCGCCCTCCCGCCAGGCCTTACGCCAGTGCGTCACCGGCCGCCCGTGCATCCGTAACCAGGCGGCCACCGCCCTGGTCGATTCTCCGGCCTCGAACCACTCGGCCGCCTGCAGCCGTACACGCTCCCGCCGCTCCTGCTCAGCGGGCGTGTACTCACCCCTCTGCCCATACCGCAGCCCACGGTCGTACCGCACCCGAAGCGATCCGTGACGACGCTAAGACACTACGCATTCAAGCTGTGTGTAGCTGGGGTTCGTCGGCGGGGTGGCTGCGGTAGTGGTCGGTGGCGGCGGCGATGTTGGTCCAGCCGATGAGGCGAGCCAGGCCGATGGCCAGGTTGCGGAGGGTGGCCATGATTCGGGGTGCGGTGCCGGTGCGGATTTTGGAGGTGTCGTCGCGGTAGGTGACGTCGCGAATGTGGTGCAGGGCTTCGATGCTCCAGTGTCCGCGGATCAGCCCGGCGAGCTGTGCGTGTGTGATCCGTCCCGGTGGGAGGCTGGTGACGGCGTAGATGGTCACGATGATGGTCTTGCCGGTCTTGTGGTCGGTGCGGCGGCGTTTGACCTGGATGGCCTGGGCGAGCTCATCCAGACCCTTGCTCGGCAGCACAACATCCCTGCGTTCGCTCTGCCACTACGAGGCGACCAGGTCATCATCTCGATCTGCATCGGCCTTCTGGTCCACACCGACGGGACCCGGCTCTGGTGGCTCGTCCCCAACGCCTGTGAGCGCCCCACGCCGCTCTGAACGTACGCCGTCACTGTCCAGGCCGCAGCGGAACGGCTCGCCGCCCGCTACCACGAACTGGGTAGTCGCCCCTTGGCCGAATTGCCACCCGCCACTGGCAGGGAGATATGGCGTGGAGCCGCCTACCTCGCCCCCAACCCGCGCCCATAGACGCTGGCAGGCCCCGTCGTCGGGCACACGGATGCCCCCGTGGTGCCCGCATGCCTGACGGGGGCTACCAGCGCACCCATTCACAGCCACTGATACTGAACGGTACGTGCTCATGGCGTTCACGCTCGGCTTCCTCAAGCGCTTCCGTAGGCCTTTCCGCAAGTCAGATGCTGTGCCCAAGTACCTCTGCCATCCGCCGACGTGGTCTCCGAGTGGCCTGATGGCGAGCCCTGTGCATGTCGAGCAGGCCCTGCACTGGGACCTGCCTGATGATTCAGTCATCATCGGGCAGGCTCGCGATCTGGTTCGCGACACCCTCACCTCGTGGAATCTGCACGACCTGATCGACGACATCACTCTGGTCATCAGCGAGTTGGTCACCAACGCGCTGATCCACGGAGCCCCTCCGATCAGGCTGTACTTGGGCCTAACCCCCGAGGCGCTGACCGGGCACGTCTATGACCAGGGTGCTGGACGACCTCGATGTCTCATGGTCCGACACGACTCAGACCACGGCCGCGGCCTGTCGATCGTGGCTGCTCTCACGGACGAATGGCAGTACGAACCGGTCCCCTGCGGTATGGGGAAGACCATCTGGTTCAGCCGCAGTCTGGAACCGCATTCCCGTCACCAACCTCTACGTAAGAGTCTGGTAGCAGAAGAGGACGTGCCCGAGGGACCGTAAACCGTACGATCCCGACGCCGCCATCCTGTATTTGCCGTCCTCCTTGGCGTAGGAGGTGCTCTCCAGGCCCGTAGGGGTGAACGGCACGGGCGGTGTGAACGGACACGAGTTCCCCCAGGTAGACGGCCATGACGATCCAGATCCATGGCCACGCGACCTTCCGGCAGACGGGCACCACGCGTCCCGGCGGACGGCCATCGAATGAGCACCTCGTGGCCTTCGAAGGGCTTCAAGCTGAGGCCGTCACGATCGCTGACCTCGGCACTCGCCGTAGGGCCACGGCGATCAGGGCCGCAAGGTCCTCCTCGCCACGTCTCCGGCATCGGGCACACAGCTCTGCGCAGCTTGGTGGAACCTGCGGGCTACGCCCTCGTCCGCAGCGCCTGACTCCCGGTGCCCTCATCACAGCCCGATCGTTGACATAATCACAGTGCCGGGCCGACACGCGATGGTGTTTCAGATGCTGGTGACCGTTCCCAGGTCAGGAGCCCCCGGGTTTCGGGCGTTTCCAGGTCGTCAGTTGCCGGTTACCGCCGCCCAGCCGCCAAGATCAGCCTTCAAGTCGACACTCCCTCGCTCGGGCTTTTCGTTCGAGACCAGTTGAGGGCGACGGCCCCTGCGCCGGCCGCGAAGAGTGTTGCGGCGAGGAGCATGGTGCCGCCGGTTCCGAAGGTCCCGGCGAGGGCGGCGAGGGCGGCGGCGCAGAGGATTTCGCCGGTGTACTCGGCCTGCGCCAGGAAGGAATGGGTGGTGGCCCGGATGTCGCTGGTGGTGCGACGGTTGACCCAGATGGTGGTGACGGTCCGCACCAGGGGCATGGCGATGCCGTTCGTGGTGATCACGGCGGCGACCGCGAGGGGGAGGCTCGACGCCGAGCCGAGGAGGACGAGGCTGACCAGCCCGGTAAGACAGGAAAGGGCCAGGGAGGTGCGGGCGCCGCCATCGGAGTCGAGTCGGCGCTGGGCGGCGGCGAGGGCGAGGGCCGCAGTGGCGTAGACGGCCAGGTTGATCGCGGTGAACCAGGCCATGCCGGAGGCGCCTGGGGGGAGGCCGAGGTCGGCGAGGTGTACCGGGTAGATCCGGCCGAACGTGTCGGCCGCGCCGTTCACCAGGACGGTGACGACGACCAGCATGGGGATGGTGCGATCGGTGACCGCCAGGTGTGCGCCTCGGCGGGCGATACCGAGGGCGGCCTTGAGGTGGTCCTTGCGGACGCGGACGAAGTTCTTCTCGGGGAAGGCCCCGGTGAACCACGCCCCCAGCAGGAGCATCAGGACGCCCGCGCAGACGATGGCTGTCGGGCGGTCCACGATGGCCGCGAAGACGCCGAACGCGACGATCCCTGCCCCTGCGCCGATCATCTGCCATCGGGCCTGAGCGGCGATCAGGAGGTGTATGCGGTCGGGCCGGTCAATCTCGTCGGTCGCCCAGGCAATGTCCGATCCGCTGGTGAAGGTCCAGGAGATGCCCCACAGCATCTGGGCCAGCATCAGCGGGACGAAGCTGGGGAACAGGCCGGTGACCGCCATGGCGGTGGCCATCAGGACGTGCGACGCGACGATCGCCTTCTTGCGGCCGAGGGTGTCGGCCACAACCCCGGCCGGGACCTCGAAGAGGATGCTCGCCACCCCCTGCGCGGCGGCGATGAGCAGCAGCTGCGCAGGGGACAGGCCCGCATCGATAGCCATATAGAGGCTGGTGACGAGCCACCAGCCGTTGTGTAGCACTGCCCGCAGGAAGTTCCAGACCAGGAAGCGGCGGGCGAGGACGCGGGGTCCGGGGTGCGGGTGCTCGTGAGAGGCGTCAGGTCCTGCGGGCGTCGGCGGGTTCGAACGGCTCATGGCTCCTCGTGTGCAGGTCGGCGGTGGCTTCTGGGCACACGAGTCCGCGCATGATTCGTTCCGTCCCTCTCACTGGATCGCATACGACTGTTCGTCGAGATACTGCTGAGGTCGGCGGCGTGCTGTCAACGCAAATTGGCGCAGTCCGACTCGCGCTCGGCCGCCATCGTGCCCGATTGCTGTCCGCCTACCTGGACCGCCTACGTCCGCCTACCGGGAGGCACCTGGCCATCTACCAGGCATGATGTGTCCGCTTACCAAGATTTCCACATGACCGCTGACAGGCGGGCGGCGGCGACTTCGTCGCCCCCGCGCTCCTCACATCCGTGGGACATGTTGGTATGGCCGTGCCAATGAAGAGCAGTCCATGCGCTCATAATGCGCTTTCGGGCGAGATCGCCCTGGACGGTAAGCCGATCGCGTCTGGGCCCGTCGAGGAGGCCAGGCGCGCGTGACGTCGATGGTGAAGGGCGCAGTCGATGCGGTCGCCGGTCGCATCCGCCCAGCGTGGTCAACCGACGGACGATTCCCGGATGTTGTCCGTCGCTTGCGAGGAAGTCGAGATCCCCTGGGCGGATCAGCCCTAACCCGGGCAGGGCGCCGGCCAAAGCCCGCTCCACCGCCCTCCGTGGTGCTGACCGGCCGTGGCGGTCAGATGGTGAAGAGGCGGAGTTTGACGCCGATGGAGTCGGCGAGGTGGGTCAGGTCGTCGGGGTCGCTGGTGATCAGGGAGGCTTGGTGCTGGACGGCGGTGGCGACGACGATCGCGTCGGCTACGTCGGAGGTTCCTGCGGCCCCGCAGGCGAGGCCAGCGGCGCGACCGGTGCGCTGGTCGCTGGGGAGAATGTCGCAGCCCTTGAGCACCCTTGAGATCTGGTGTTGCGGTCCGCCTCTCCAGGTTTGGGCGAGGACGACGACAGGCACGATGGGGCGGATGTGTGCGGCGGTGAGCTTGTCGTGCGGGGCGAGGAAGTCCGGGTTGCGGCGCTCGGCGGCCAGCAGGGTGCCGGTGTCATAGACGATCATGCGCACTACCCGATCGCCGATCACGGCTCGTCGTCCAGCAGTCCGGCCTTCATGATGAACTGGCGGGCGCGCTGCCTCGACTCCTCGGGGAGTTTGCCGTGCTCGCTCTCGTACTCCGCCACCAGTTCGCGCGCAGCGGCGCGGCCCTGGGTCACGTGTCACGCACGGTAGGAAGACGTTCCTACCGTTTTCGCGAGCAGGTTCGGGCGTGGGCTGTGCAAGCTGATAGATCTGGACCGCCGTCTACCAGGATCTCGCGCCATGCTGACCGATCGTGCGCCGATCACCTGTCCGCCCGGCTGAGTCATCACGCCCGCCACCGCTACCTGTGCATCGACCGGACCTGGCCCTGGGCACAAGCCTTCGTCCTGACCTGGCGGCGCCTCACCGACCTGCCCGCTCTCACCTGAGAGCCGGTCCCCACCACAACGATCCAGAAAGGAGCCTCACCGGGCCTGTGGAAGCCGGCGCCCCGCAGCGTCACGCGATGGCCCGCCCCAACCGCATCGGGGACATTACGGGCAAACCGCGGAGAGACTCAGAGAACAAAGCCCACTGAAGAATCGAGGCTAACCTTGGTATGCTCCGAAAATGGAAGCGGATGATCGATCTGCTGTAGCGCGAATCATGGCTCTTCTTGGTCTGGTAGGCGAAGTGGAATGGGCGCGAATTGCAGTTGGGCCAACGCTTGACGGAAAACCGCGTCCGCCGTTGCTGGTGTGGCGGTTCAAGCAAGGGGACGAGCCTCTTGAAGAACGGTTCGCTCTCGCGGTAAACGCCTTCCGCGGAAGGGTCGGCTGGCTGTTGGAGCAGACTGATCGCAACTGGGTTCTAATCCCAAGAGAACTGTCGGAGACGCTTGGTCGCGGAGGCTGGCGGACCGACTCGGAAGCCATCCTGTACTTTGCGGAAAGCCGCCCAGATTATTCTCGGGATTCAATGGAAGATCTCGAAGATATTATCTTGTGCATCGAACATGCGCTGGAGTGATTCCCTGCGGCGTGAATATCGCGTTGAGGCGATGGCGGCAGTGCCCAGGTTGAATTCGTAGATCCGGTTACACGATCGTTGATCCGTGAGGCGCTGAAAGTGAAGGATGTTCATGGCAGGCGCGACAGAACTTCAGGTCAACAGCTTTGACGAGCTCCGCTACCTTGATCTTAAGGCATTTCCGTTCGCGGTGGACTTCACTGTCGAGCTGACTGGCGAGGGAGTGGAGTCATCGATTCGCTTTCTCGCCCCAGGGCTTAATATTACTGTCCGGTTTCCGTGGTGGGGAAATGTAAAGGCAGAAATCAGCGAATGGTCGCTGGCTGATATTCCAATCGGATCGATTGAGTCGCCCTATTAGGACATGGATCAAGGTTGGCATATTTTGATCTGGCAATCCGATGAACTTGTCTATGTCGCGCAAGGAGGGGCGGTGGACGGTGAGTACGATCAATGGTTCTCATTGCCGGCCACGCTCTACCGATCTGAGTGGAACCAGGTAATTCAGCTCGCGTCATCTGCCGGACAATGAGGTGATCTCGTGCGCCCAGAAGAGCAGGAGCTGAAGCTCTGACGTAGCGGCTGACCGGTCGCGCGCCGATCAGCCGGTGATCGGCGCGTTCACGGTCAGTACCTCCTCGCCCGCAGGTCCGTTCAGCCGGATTGAGAGCTCCCAGACACCGGTCATCGGGAAGAACTCGCCCTCGGCGACGAAGTGGCTGGGTTCCGGCTTCCGGGCGGTGATCTCCGGCATGGCATGCCCCATGGTGGGCATCACCGCGGACAGGGCCGCGCTGTTCGCGTCACCTGAAGTCAGCCGCACGTCCACGACGACGCGTCCCGTCGTCGGTCGGTCGATTGAGACGGTGGCGGCGTAGTGCGTTCCCCTGGCGGTCACCTGGAGCGGGTCGGGGGCCGAGTTTCTTCCGACGATGAGGAACGTCACCACTGCCACCGCTAGAACGGCGACGGCCACCGCAGCCCGCTTCACTGCGCGGCTCCCGATGCCGTGACGTTGATGGTGAAAGGCGCGGTCACGATGTGGTCGCCGGTCGCGTACTGCGCCCAGGCGAGGTAGCGGCCAGCCGACGGGAAGCTGAAGGTGAAGCGGAGCCGGGGGCCGGGCGTACCCATCTCGTGTACGTGGCCGAGGAAAGTGCCGTCCTGGCTGCGGACGATCAGGTGGCCGGTCATGCCCAGCCAGGGGCGTGGGGTGCCGGACGTATTGAGTTCGATCGTCGTTGGGCGGCCCGCGACGGGAGCGGCGGGCTGCATGAGCGGCGTGACGGTCTCAACGGGCGTCTCCGCCCTAACAGAAGTGTCGCCGCTGATGCTGAACTCGCCGGTGATGAGTTGCCCGCCGGAATCCTCGCGCTCCAGTTCGGCGTACGCCAGATACCGGCCCGGCCGGTCGGCTCGCATCTTGACCTCCAGCCGGCCCGGTGCCGTGCGCAGCGGATGTATATGGCGGAAATAGCGCCCGTCCTCGCTTGTGACGATCATGTGGGCGAGGGCCTCATGGTGCAGGACGAGGTCGTCCACGGGCCTGCCGGTGGAGCCGTCGACCAGGTCGAGCCGTAACGTGAACTCCTCTCCGGCGGCCGGGCGGGCCGGGAGCGTCGCCATCCGGCCCTGCGCGAACGGGCGGCCGCCGGTCTGCGCCCCCGACGCCGCCCCAGCTCCCGCACCCGCTCCCACCGTCGGCGCCACCGTGGGTGGGGCGCCGTCGGGTGGGGCGGCGGGGAGTAGTGGCTCGAAGATGACGACCATGGCGGCGACCGTCAAACCGATCGCGGCGCCGCCGGTCAGCAGCATCGCCTGATTGCGGCGGGCCAGTGCCCCGGTGAGCAGGCCGCCGATCATCAGCAGGGCCGCCACCAGCAGGCCGCCGTAGATCAGTAGCTCTATCGCCGACCCGCGGTCCACCAGGACGCGGAACGGCACCACGGCGGTCTCGTTCCCCGCCCGTAGCGTGAGCTCGTGCGGGCCCGTCCGGTCCACCGTGAGCTGCGTGTACTGAGGCTCGTACGCGGCCCGCGCCACGCCCGTCACCGTACGGCCGTCCGCGACCGAGCGCAGTTCCAGGGCGACCGGCAGGTCGGTCACCGGCTGGAAGGCGATGACACCGACCTGCAAAGGCCCGGGCACCCGCTTCGTACCCTTGATCACGATGGTGAGCTCCGTGCCCGCGATCGTCTGGGCGATCCGCAGATCCGCTCCGACCGTGACATTGTGCGCGGCGGCCGGAGCGGCGCCCGCCAGCATCAGTACGGCGGCCAGACAGAGGACCCGGAGGACTCGGATCATGCCCGGTCGGCGTCGGCCGCGCTGGGCGGAACCGGCTCGGCGTCGGCCGTGCTGGGCGGAACCGGCTCCGCGTCGGCCGCGCTGGGCCGAACAGGCTCGGCAGTGACCGCGTTGGGCAGGAACAGCGCCCCGAGCGCGAGCCCAACCAGTCCGGCCACGACCGGCGCGCCGGTCCACAACTCGGTGACAGTGGGCAGCCCGCCGCCCGCCACCGACGCCGCCCCGATGTACAGCGACCAGGTGAGGAAGCCCGACAACCCGGCGAACGCCCAGTAAGCGCCCCGTCGCTCGCCCGAGGGCTTCAGCCAGAGGATCAGCAGGTCGCTCACGAGGCCCGCAGCCACGAACGTCAGCAGCACCGGCAGGTTCCCGAACGCGGTCTGCGCGCCCGACATCAGGATGCCCACCGCGTGCAGGATGGTCACGCTGCCGAACGGCAAACGCCAGCGACGCGCCAGCAACAGTACGGGGGCGAGCGTGACGACGTTGCTGATGACCATGCCGCTGGCCAGCCGGTCGGCGCCCTGGTCGTGCATGTCGGAGAAGGCCCTGACAATGCCCTGCGGGCCCCACTGGAGGGCGTCGGCGTACCCCAGGAACAGCGTCACCAGCGTGGTGGCGAACGCGAGCCCGATCAGCGCGGGGAGCATCCGGCCGAGCGAAGGGCGCGGGCCCAGGTCGGGGGCGTTCCATACGGAGCGGAGCGGTGTGGTGATGATGAGGAGCATTGTCACGATCAGCCCGAGGTGCGAGGGGCTGAACAGGATGTTGATGGTGGTCTCGATGCCGAGGAAGGTGTGCCACATCATGTCCAGGAGCCCGAAGACGGCGAACCCGGGAATCGCGAGCAGCCCGGCCAGGTAGCCGGTGGGCACCGCCGCGACCCCCTGGCGGCCGGTCTGGACGTTGCGCCATACCTGCCAGATGATCCAGCCGGAGACCACGGCGAACCCCGAATAGAACGCCGCATGCCAAGGCGTGAAGAACGTCTCCAGCTGCGTCAGGTTCGAGTGCGCCCAGGCGTCGATCATCAAGCCGATGCCGAACCAGACGCCCAGCAGCGCGGTGACCAGGTCCGTTCTGGGTGACACCCACCCGCGCTGCTCTCCCGAGTCCGCGAGTAATCGCCGTATCCCAGTGTTGGTCACTGCCATGTCGAGACTCCCTTCTCCTAGATCGAATAGATCGGGTAGCTCGAATCCTGGCAGACGGAGCTGGGAGATGAGTGCCCGGGTGATGATCTTCACTAAGGTCGATCGTCATCGTCACGCATGGTTGCGCACTTCGTACGAGGCCATGCCAAGCCGTGTGAAGATCGGGGTTGACAACGATGTCATGCGCGGCACTTGATAGTTCTATGTCCGCACCGCTGCTGGAAGCCCGCGGGATCGTCAAGAGTTACGGCCACGTGGAGGCGCTGCGCGGCGCGGACTTCGCGCTGCTGCCCGGCGAGGTCGTCGCGCTGGTCGGCGACAACGGCGCCGGAAAGTCGACGCTGGTCAACATCCTTTCGGGCGCCGAAGGGCCGGACGCCGGTGAGATCGTCGTGGATGGCGAGCCGGTGGAGTTCGGGTCGGTGGAGGAGGCCAGGGATGCCGGGATCGAGACGGTCTATCAGGATCTCGCGCTGTGTGCTGATCTGAGCCCGGCAGCCAATTTCTTTCTCGGCAGGGAACTGCTTCATAAGGGTCTGCGCGGTCGGCTTGGGCTGCTCGACAACACGGCCATGCGCGCCCGTACCAGAGAGGCCTGTGAAACGCTCGGGGTGCGGCTCAAGTCGCAGAGCGCGCCTGTTTCCACGTTGTCGGGTGGGCAGAGGCAGGGGGTCGCGGTCGCGCGGGCGGTGACGTGGGCGCGCAGGGTGGTGTTCATGGACGAGCCGACCGCCGCGCTCGGGGTGGTGCAGACGCAGAAGGTGCTCGATCTCATCCGCCGGGTGCGGGACACCGGGGTGGCGGTGGTGCTGGTCAGTCACAACATGCAGGACGTCAAGGCAGTGTCTGATCGGGTTGAGGTGCTGCGGCTCGGGCGGCGGGTGGCCAGGTTCGAGACGGCGCGGGTCTCGATGGAGGATCTGGTCGGCGCCATGACAGGCGCCATCGAACAGGCCGCTGAGCAGGCCACAAGCCAGCCGGAGATTCCCAGGTGAGAGGCTCAAGTGAGCGTAGTTGAAACGCCGCCCGAAGCGAGCGCCCCCGAGAAGACCCGCCTGCGCGACCGCCAAGTCGTCTGGATCGCCGCCGTCCTAGCCGCCCTCCTGATCGTCTTCTCGATCCTGCGCCCCACCAGCTTCGCCACCTCCTTCAACCTCCTCAACCTCGTCAGCGACGCCGCCATCCTGCTCCTCCTCGCCACCGGCATGACCTACGTGATCATCACCGCGGGCATCGACCTCTCCGTCGGCGGTGTGCTGGTGTTCAGCGCGGTCGCGGCCACCAAGCTCATGGACGCCACCGGCTCACTCCTGCTCGGCGCCGCCACCGCCGTACTGACCGGTCTGGCCTGGGGCCTGCTGAACGGCTTTCTGATCGCCAAGGGCCGCATTCCAGCGCTGATCGTGACGCTCGGCACCCTGGGCATGTCGCTCGGCGGCGCGCTGCTGCTGACCGGCGGCGTGGACCTGCGCGCGCCCGGCGACCTCAACCTCGGGCTGGGGCTGGCGCGCTGGCTCGGCGTGCCGCTGATCGCGTGGATCTGCGCCGCGATCACCCTCGTGCTCGGCGTCACGCTGGCGCGCACCCGCTTCGGCCGCCACACGTACGCGATCGGCTCCAACGCCAAGGCGGCCCGCCGTGGCGGCGTGGCCGTGAACAGGCACTTGATCAAGGTGTACGGCCTGGCGGGGCTGCTGGCGGGCCTGGCCGGGTACCTGTCGCTCGCCAAGTACGGGATCACCGGCGTCTCCGCCCACTCCACCGACAACCTGCAGGCCATCGCGGCCGTGGTGATCGGCGGCACGTCGCTGTTCGGCGGCGTGGGGACCGTGGTCGGGACCGTCATCGGGGTGTTCATCCCGGTGGTGCTGCAGAACGGGTTCCAGATTCTCGGGGTGCGGCCGTTCTGGCAGCAGGTGGTGGTGGGCGCCGTGCTCGTCGCCGCCGTCTATGTCGACCAGTGGCAGCGCGGCAGGCGCGACCAGTAAGGAGACAGACATGCGTAAAGCTCTGGCACTCGCGACGCTATTGCTCACCGTCGCGGCCTGTGGTGGTGGTGGGACATCAACCCAGAGTGGGCCCACCAAGATAACGCTCGTCCAGGGGCTGGCCGGCGAGGAGTTCTACGAGACCATGGCCTGTGGCGCCAAGGCCAAGGCCAAGGAGTTGGGTGTGCAGCTCGACGTACAGGGGCCGCAGAAGTTCGACCCGACGTTGCAGACGCCGATCGTCAACTCGGTGATCGCCAGCAAGCCCAACGCCATGCTGATCGCGCCGACCGACGTGAAGGCGCTGATCGCGCCGCTCACCCAGGCCAAGCAGCAGGACATCAAGATCATTCTGGTGGACACGGTGGTCGAGGACCCGAGCATCGGGCTGTCCCGGATCAGTACCGACAACGTCAAGGGCGGCGCCGCCGCCGCGAAGGCGCTGGCCGAGCAGATCGGCGACAAGGGCAAGGCGCTGGTCATCTCCACCGACCCGGGCGTCAGCTCGGTGGACGCCCGGATCAAGGGGTTCGAGCAGGAGATCAAGGCGAGCCACCCGGGGATCTCCTACCTCGGCGTCCAGTACTCGCACAATGACGTCAGCGAAGCCTCCAAGATCGTCAACGCCGCGCTGGCCAAGGACCCGGACCTGGCCGGCATCTTCGCCACCAACCTCAACTCCGCCACCGGCGCGGGCTCCGCGCTCCAGCAGGCGGGCAAGCTGGACAAGGTGAAGATGGTCGGCTTCGACGCCGGTCCCGCACAGGTCAAGCAGCTCCAGGACGGCGTCGTGTCCGCCCTGATCGCCCAGTTGCCCGGCGAGATCGGCGCCAAGGGTGTCGAGCAGGCCGTCGCCGCGGTGAAGGGCCAGCCGGTCACCGCCTCGATCCCGACCGACGCCACGATCGTCACCAAGCAGAACCTGAACACCCCCGAGATCCAGAAGATCCTCTACAAGGCCGGCTGCTGAGGGCGGATAGGCTGACCCGGTGCGGAGTACGAACCGGGCCGAACAGGCAGACCAGCGCAGGGCCGAGCTCCTGGAGGCCACCCGCAAGGTGGTCCTGGAGCGCGGCCTGGCCCACACCCGGATCGCCGACATCGCCAAGTCGGTCAACGTCAGCGGCGGCCTCATCCACTATCACTTCGCCACCAAGGACGAGCTGATCACCGCCATGCTACGGGCCACCCTCGACATCGAGGGCGCCCGCCTGGGGGAGCTGGCGGCCGGCCCCGGCACCGCGGTCGAGCGCTTGGACCGGGTTCTGCGCTATTACATCCCGGAGTCCCGTTCTGACCAGAGCTGGCTGCTGTGGATCGACGCCTGGAACACCGCCCTCCGCGAGCCGGCGGTCAGCGAGATCATGCTGGAGCTCGAGTCGGCGTGGCTGGGGGCCCTCACTCAGGTCCTCGCGGACGGTACGGAGTCGGGCGAGTTCAGCTGCGAAGACCCGGCGGCCTCCGCCGAGCGTATCGACGCCATGCTGGACGGCCTGGTCATCCGCTACACCCTCCACCCGGCGGTCCTGACCCGCTCCCGCCTGCTGGACCACGCGCACACGGCGGCGGCCAGAGAGGCCGGGATCGAGCCTTCGTCGTTCGAGTAGGGAAGGCGCTTTCCCGACGGGCCTTAAAAAAGGGGCTACGCGGGCAGTGCGGCCAGGAGGAAAGCCAGCCGGGCGGCCGCGCCCTCGACGTCGTCCGTCGTGCCGAGCCGATAGCCCCATGAGGTGATGAAACTTCCACTCTCGGAGAGAGTGACGGTTTCGGCCAGGTTCGCGGAGAAGCGATTGCGCACGGACACATAAGCGGGGTCGCTGGAAAGAGCGACGTTCTGAATCGCCAGGTCGGCGTGTCGTCGCGCATACCACGCGAACCGCTCGAGGCTGAGCGCGGTGTCGAGCATCATGCATCACCTCCGCAACGTCTCGCGACAGAATTGCACGATCTTGTGGTGGGAGGCAAGCAATTGCGATGGTTAATGTGAGGATTGTTTCCGATAGTCGTCAAGAATGCGGATGATGACGTCCCGGCCGGCCTCGTCGAACTCGGCGCACTTCGCATAGTCCTCGAACGCCCGCACGTAGAAGGCGATGTCGTCGGGGTCGCGCAGCACCAGGTCCTTCGTCATGGTGGCCAGGCCGATCATGGCCTCGTTGTAGATCCAGAACCCGTTGATCGGCGACGAGGGGATCTCGGTGCTGAACGGGATGACCCCGAACTCCACGTTCGGCAGCGTGCTCACCGCCAGCAGCCGGTCGAGCTGACCGTGCATGACGTCGAGCGGCGCGATCCGGGTGCGCAGCGCCGACTCCGTCACGACGAACCTGAACGTACGGCTGCGGTCATAGAGGATCTCCTGGCGCTGCATCCGTACGCGAACGGCCGCGTCGATCTGGTCGGCGGCGCTGTAGAGGCGCTTGACCTTGCGGAAGACGTGCCTTGCGTACTCGGAGGTCTGCAGCAGCCCGATGACGATCGCCGGCTCGAACACCCGGAAGAGCTTGGTGCGGGCCTCCAGGTCGCGGATGTCCTCCTGGAGCGCGGCCAGGCCGCTGCGGTGCCGCTGCTTCCAGTCGTCGTGCCGCTCCAGCAGCGCGATGGACTGCCGGATCAGGTCGTCGGCCGTCTCCGAAGACGCCTGTACGGCAGCCGCCCAGACGACCACGTCGTCCTCTGTGGCGGTCTGCCGGGCGTTCTCCAGGCGTGAGACCTTCGACGGCTGCCACCGCAGCCTTTCGGCGAGCTCTTTGCCCGAAAGGTGGGCGGCTTCGCGCAACTGGCGGAGCTGGCTGCCGAGGTCGACGCGCGCCTGCTGAAACGACGTCACCGCATGAGGCTAGACCGGGTTGCGTGGATCATGCCAGACCCGGTCTGCAATTGTGATCAATCGGTCGCTGGGGGTGTCCCGTCCCTGCTCGGGAAAGCGGTTACCGGAGTTTCGGCCAGGACTCGGCGGGCTATTTCGGTAATGAGCTCGCGGGGTACCTCCACTGCCGTCTCGCCATCGAGGATGTCACGAAGGTCCGCGAGTGCTTCTTTGTCGGTGAGTTCGAGGCCCTGAACGACGATCGTGCCCCGATCGGTCTCGTACAGGGTGGGGCAGGCGCCCGCCTCCGAGGTGGAGCCGAGGAACCGCATCCGCATATCTATCCTTCCCCGAGCATCAACTGCAATTGCGCGCAATTGTATGACTCGGGCGGACATAAGTGATCGTTTTGGGAAAAATCGGTATTTAGAGCAGCCCTCCCATGAACTCCTGGGCCCTCGCGAACAGGGCCAGCGTGGTGGCGTGCAGCCGATCCCCGATGTCCTTGGGGGCCCGGCCCGCGCAGGCCCTGGCATGCGTGCCCTCCAGCACGATGCCCAGCTTGAAGCAGGCCAGCACGGCGTACCAGTCGATGGCCGACAGGTCGCGCTCCGACAGCGCCGCGTAGTAGGCGACGAGCTCTCCCGGCGGTGGCAGGCCCGGGACGTGCTCGTTGTTCGATGGCCAGGTGGCCAGCAGCCAGCCCAGGTCGAGCAGCGGGTCGCCGATGGTGCACATCTCCCAGTCGACGATCGCCGCCACCCGGGGGCCGTCGTGGGCGAACATCAGGTTCGCGAAGTGGTAGTCGCCGTGCATGACCCCCGGCGTGAACGTCGCGGGCCGGTGCCGCTCCAGCCACTCGGCCGTCTCGGCGAGGCGCGGGATGTCGGGTCCGGGGTAGCCGTCGAGCCGGCCGTACGAGTCGAGCTCCCTGAGCCAGCGCGGCACCTGCCGTTCGAGGAACCCCTCAGGCCGGCCGAAGCCGGGCAGCGCGGCGGGATCGACGCGTCCCAGCTCGGCCAGCGCGCCCGCCGCCTCCAACCCCATCCGGTGCCGGATCGCCGGGTCGGAGGCGTGCGGCTCAGGCAGTCCGTTCGACGGGTTGAAGCCGTCGACCGGCTCCATCAGGTAGTAGACCGGCTCGTCCGCCGTCTGCGCGGCCACCAGCCTCGGCGCGGGCACCGGGGTGTCGCGCAGCGCCGCGAGCACCCGCGCCTCCCGGCGCAGCACCTCGTTGCTCTGCTGCCGCGCGTGCAGGGGCGGTCTGCGCAGGATGTACGGGGTGCCGCCGCGTTCGAAGCGGACCATGACGTTCTGCGTGCCGCCGAGGACCGGGACGGCGTCGCCGATGTCGCCGCCGGGCAGGCCCTGGGCGTCCATCCAGGCGCCGAGCGCGCCGAAGTCGATGGCGCCGACGTCGATGTGGGTGGAGGTCATCGCTGCCCTTTAGTAGAATGAAGTTCTAGTACCTTATGAGAGGCACGTTCGGCCGGTCAACCGAGCGCCTGCATGTACGGCAGGAACTGGCGGGCCCGGTCGCCAGGAAGCTCGCCGCCCAGCACCATGAGCGAGACCGGCCACGGGTTGCCGATCCCGTGCGCATCCGCCCACTTGATCAGGCCGTCCTTGGCCAGGTCGATATCCAGTCGCACGACGCCGCCCATGTCCAGGGCCAGGTCGCCGATCAGCGCTTCGGCGGTCGCCTGGTCGCGTGCCACGACAGGGCCGATGACCACGTTGCCGTCGTTGCGCCACGCCTGCCCGAACCCGCCTTCGGCGACCCGTACCTGCTCCCCGAAACCGAACATGCGGCGCAGCAGCGGCGACCTGTCCATGCCGAACACCTCCGCGTCCAGCGCCAGGATCGCGCCGAGATCCTCCTGCGTGGCGGGCCTGGTCCGGCCGGAACGCTCGCCCTGGAAGACACCGGTATGCGCGGCGACCCTGCCGACGGTACGGAAGCCGAGCCGCTCGTACAGCGGGCGCCCGTTCTCGGTCGCGTGCAGCCAGACGACGCGGTCTCCCGCCTGCCGCAGCACATGCTCCATCAGCTTGCCGGCCAATCCCTGCCTGCCGTACCTGGAGGCGGTGAGGACCATGCTGATCACGGCGTGGTCGTGGCCGTAGCGGGTCAGGATGGTCGTCGCGGCGAGGCCGTCGCCGTCGGGCGCGTCGATCCCGTACACCTCGCCGACCTCGAACAGCAGCCCCCACTTGTGCCGCTCGGGCGGCCACTCGCGGTCCTGGGCCAGGCGGGTGCAGGCGTCGAGGTCGGCTCGGGACAGCAGGCGCGGGTTCATGCCGCACATCTTTCCTGGTCCTCGGCCGCTCGTTCAAAACGATTTACTAGGCGTGTGGAATGCGTGGTGGCGGTCGATGTGGGTGGGACGACGCTGAAGGGCGGCCTCGTCGGCCGCGACGGGACTCCGCTGTACGTGGAGCGCCGGGCCACACCGCGCGCCGAGGGCCCCGAAAGGGTGATCGCCGCCATCTCGGCGTTCGTCACGGACCTGTCCCGCGCACGCTCTTCCGGTGGTGGGGTTCTGGAGCCGGTCGCGGTGGGGCTGGCCGTGCCGGGGCTGGTGACGGCGACGCACGCGGTGTTCTCTGCCGCGATCGGCTGGCGCGACGTCCCCGTTGAGGCATTCACCGAGGTCGACCTACCGGTCGCGCTCGGCCACGACGTCCGCTCGGCGGGGGAGGCCGAACTGGCGTACGGCGGCGGGTCGGGAGACGTGCTGTACCTCCCCATCGGCACCGGCATCGCGGGCGCGGTGGTCCTTTCCGGCAGCCTGTACGGCGGAGCCGCCGGCTGGGCCGGCCAGATCGGCCACATCCCGGTACGGCCCGACGGTCTCCTCTGCGCCTGTGGCCAGCGCGGCTGCCTGGCGGCGTACGCCTCGGCCTCGGCCATCGCGGCCCGCTGCGGCGAGAACTCCGCCGCCGACGTGGTCGCCCGCGTGCTGACGGGCGACGCCCAGGCCGTGGCGGTCTGGGACGAGGCGGTGGAGGCGCTGTCCCTGGCCCTGGCCACGTACACGCTGCTGCTCGACCCGGACCTGGTCGTCATCGGCGGCGGCCTCTCGCTGGCGGGCGACACTCTGATCGGGCCTCTCCGAGAACGGCTGCCGGACCTGCTCACCTTCCGTCGTCCACCGGCCCTGCGCGTCTCGGCCCTCGGCGTCCACGCGGGTCTCCTGGGCGCGGGCCTCCTGGGCTGGCGCGCCCAGGAGGCTCACGTATGACTCTGACCTATCGGCTGATGACACGCTCCGGCGTGTCCAGCCAGATGTGCTGGCCCTCGGGGGTGACCGTCATGCCGAACCGGTCACGGTCGGGCTCGCCCCAGCTCACCCACCGGAAGTAGGCGTCCTCGGCCTCCTGCCACACGGCCCGGTCGCCGATCTGGAAGACCTCGTAGTCGTCCCCCTTCAGCTCCCAGGTCGCCGCCGCCCACCGGTCGCTGTCGCCGATAACCCACATGCGATAGAAATCAGCCTCGCGGTAGGTGCGAGATTGCAGGCCGGTAAGCGTCGACATCGCCAGGTCGGCTCCGGCCGGTGCGTAGGCGAGGGTGCGCGGGTCGATCCTGGTGGTGGACAGTTGCGCCTGGTCGGGGTCGAAGTCGCCGATTTCGACCAACCGCTGGGAGCGCATCATCATGTACGAGGCGAAGCCGGGGAAGCGGCCGATCGCCGTGCCGTCCGGCCTGACCACGAGCCGCAGCGCATTGTTGAGGCCGAAGCCGGGACAGTATGGGGCGACGATCACCGCGCCGGGCCGGGACTGTGCTATCCAGGCGTAGGGCACGGTGTGGATGCCGCACGTGACATGCACCCGATCGAAAGGGGCGTGGCCGGGGAAGCCGTACGCGCCATCGCCGACGAGAAGATGCGGCTGTACTCCGGCGGCGACGAGGTTCTTGGCCGCTTGTTCGGCGTTGGCCCTGTCGATCTCGATCGAGGTGACGTTGGTCGCGCCGACCACGTGGGAGAGCAGAGCGGCGGTCCAGCCGGTGCCGGTGCCCACCTCGAGCACCCGATGGCCGGGTTCGGGGTCCAGCCATTGGAGCAGGTCGGCTACGGTGCTGGGCGCGGAATTGGACGAGGTGGAGCCTCTGGCGCCGAGCTGGATCTCGGTGGCACCGTCATCGAGCTGGGTGACGAGCACGCTGTCGGAGTAGACCACCTCCCACCAGGTATCGGGGTCGGCGTCGCGGTCGATGATGCTCTCACGCTCCTCCAGCCCGACGAACGCCTGAGCGATCGACGGGATGAACAGGTGACGGGGAACGGCTCGCAGCGCGCTGAGCACCCACTTGCTGCGTGGGGAAACGGCCATGATCTCGTCGAGCATCCGCTCGATTCGGCCGGGGGCGTTCACTTCTTGTCCCCGTTGTCTTTGTTGTCCTTGTTGTCGCCCTTTCCGCCGCTGTGTTTGCCGTTTCCGCCGCACAAGGTGTCTTCGTCCTTGGCCTTGGGGGCAATGTACGGCTTGTACTTCTTGGGGTCGCCTTCGTGCTTACCCATGACGATCTCCGTCGCCTAGTTAGCGACTCCGCATAGTCATCCCGCCGGTAACAATAAGACTACGGACTGTGATCAGGCAAGTGGATTCCGCTTTCAGGCCAGCAGCATCGCCGGCACGTCGACCGGCTGGGCGCGTAGCTGCTCGCCAAGGGCCTTGGCCTGGGGGTCCATGCGAGGACTGGCCGCCACGCCCCTACCCAGCAGGCCATGGACGACGAAGTTGAGCGCGTGGAGGTTCGGGAGCTCATAACGGGTGATCCGATGGGCCGCCAGCTCGGGGAGGAGCTCCTTTAGGCGGTCCGTAGTCAGGTGCGCCGCCAGCCAGTCGTACCGCTCCGCCGTGTCGACCCAGACCCCCAGGTTGGCGTTGCCGCCCTTGTCTCCCGAACGGGCACCCGCCAGGCGGCCCAGCGGGGTGCGAACCGCCGGCTGGGCGCCTGAGACCCGCGCCGGGGGCCGCCGCACGTCGTCGGCCCGCTGTGACCGCGGAGACGGGGAGGCGGTGGGAGCCATTGACTCACGGTCCGTGACTGCCGGCACCTCCTCGCCGTCCAGGAAGACCCGGGCCCGCACCTCCGCGGCCGGTATCAGCACCGGCCAGTACACCCCGTACGGCGACGCGTTGCCCGGCGGGGTGAGACCGTAGAAGCCGGGATAACCGGCCAGCCCCGTCTCCACCACGGCCGAGGAGAAGGCGCGGCCGGCCCGGCGCTGGTCGGCGTCCATGACCGTGATCCGCAGCAGCCCCCCGTCCGCGAGCGTGACGTCCACCGAGTCGAACGACTCCTTCGGCACCCTGGCCCAGATCGCCTCCTCCGCCACGCGGGCCTTGGCCTCGATGTCCAGGCCCGTCAGGACCAGCGTCATCGTGTTGCGGTAGCCGGCCAGGTAGTTGACCGCGACCTTGAGCGTGCCGGGCGGCGGCTCGCCGCGTACGCCGGAGACGCGCACCCGGTCGGGGCCGTCGTCCGACAGCGTGATGGTGTCGAAGCGGGCCACGACGTCGGGCCCGAGGTAGCGGGGGCCGGCGATCTCATAGACGAGCTGGGCCGTCACCGTGCCGATCGAGACCAGGCCGCCGGTCCCCGGGTGCTTGGTGATCACGGAGGAGCCGTCGGCGTGCAGCTCGGCGACGGGGAAGCCGCAGTGCGCCAGATCCGGTACGTCCTGGAAGAACGCGTAGTTGCCGCCCGTGGCCTGGCAGCCGCATTCGATGATGTGGCCCGCGACCACCGAGCCAGCCAGGGGATCGAGGTCGCCGGGTGCCCAGCCGTACCGCCAGATGCCGGGACCCGTCACCAGGGCGGCGTCCGTGACGCGGCCGGTCACCACGACGTCGGCGCCGGCCGACAGGGCCGCCGCGATCGGGCGGCCGCCCAGGTAGGCGTTGGCGGTCAGGGGCGTCGCGGTGAGCTTCTCGCCGGTGTCGGCGTTGGTCAGGTCCAGGTCGCGGCCGGTGAGGTCGTCGCCGGTGACGTGGGCGACCCTGGGGGAGAGGCCGAGGCGGGCGGCGAGCTCGTGTACGGCGGCGGCGCACCCGGCCGGGTCCAGCCCGCCGGCGTTGGTCACGATTTTTATGCCTTTATCGAGGCAAGTGCCGAGGACCTCTTCGAGCTGGGTCAGGAACGTCGGCGCGTAGCCGGGGCGGCCCTTGAGGCGGTTGCCGGCCAGGATGAGCATCGTCAGCTCCGCCAGCCAGTCACCCGTGAGCACGTCGATCGGCCCGCCCTCGACCATCTCCCGCGCGGCCGACAGCCGGTCACCGTAGAAGCCGCTGCAGTTGGCGATGCGCAAGGTCATACGCCGGGAACCCATTTGGCCGGGCGCTTGCCCATGAAGGCCGCGATGCCTTCCTGACCCTCCTCAGAGGTGAAGCGCTGGGCGGACAGCGCGGTCATCTGCCGCAGCCCCTCCTCGAACGAAACCTGTGGCAGCTCCCTGACCAGCCGCTTCGTGATGGCCAGCGCCTCGGGGCCGCCCTTGAGCAGCATCCCGGCATAGTGCCGCACGGTCGCGTCGAGCTCCTCGGCGGGTACGGCCCGCGTCAGCAGCCCGATCTCCACCGCCCTGGCCGCGTCGAACACCTCGCCGGTCAGGAAGTATTCGGCCGCCGCCCGAGGATCGAGCCTTCGCAGGACCGGCACGGAGATCATCGCGGGCACCACGCCGAGCCGTACCTCCGTGAACGCGAAGGAGGCCGTCACCGGCGCGATGGCGAAGTCGCACGCGGCCACCAGGCCGAGCCCGCCCGCGCGGGCGGTGCCGTTCAGGCGGCAGATGACCGGCTTCGGGCTCTCCCAGATCAACGAGAGGATCTCCGGGAACGACGCCGTCACCGGCGCGTCGCCGACCCCGGAAGCGGGCTCGACGCGCTGCTCCTTCAGGTCGGCGCCCGAGCAGAACACCGGGCCCGCGCCGGTCAGCACGATCACCCGGACCTCCGGCTCGGTCAGCGCCCAGTTCAGCCGGCGTTCCAGGTCGCCGAGCAGCCGCACGGACAGCGCGTTCCTGTTGGCCGGCGAATCCAGCGTGATGGTCGCGATGCCGCCGGCCAGCTCCTTGTGGACCAGGCTCGTCATGAGTCCCCTTCCCGGATGATCGCCAGCACGGCGCCCGCCTCGACCTGCTGCCCCTTCTCGACGTGTACGCCGGAGACGACGCCCTCGGCGGGCGCGGCGATCTGATGCTCCATCTTCATCGCCTCCAGCACCAGCACCGCCTGGCCCTTCGTCACGCGGTCACCCGGCTCGACCTCGACCCGCAGCACGCTACCCGGCATGGGAGCGAGGAGTGAGCCGGGCGCGACCTGCTCGACGGGCTCGGGCAGCCGGGGTACGAGCGTCAGCTCGACGGAACCGCTGGGGGAGTCGACGCAGACCTTCCCGTCGTAGTGGGCGATGTCGAACGTGTGCCGTACGCCGCCGCGTTCCAGGACGATTCTGGACGGGTCCGCATGGACCAGCTCGATACCGTCGGGAAGCGGCTCGTAGACGACCTCGGCCTCGTCGAAGACGGCGCGTGAGGGCTGCGACCGGACGTTGCGCCAGCCGGAGGGCAGGCTGCGTAGGACCGGCGCGGCGGCCCGGTTGGCGGCGGCCTGTGCCAGGGCGGCGGCCAGTACGGCCAGCTCATCGAGGCGTCTCAGGCCGTGCTGGTGTCCGTCCAGGAACCCGGTGTGCGTGTCTCCGGCCCTGAAGTCAGGATTTGTCAGGACGCTAAGCAGCAGATCCCTGTTTGTGGTGAGCCCGTGGATTCGAGCGCGTCGCAGCGCGGTCGTCAGCTTCCGTACCGCCTCATCCCGGGACGAGCCATGAGCGATCACTTTGGCGAGCATCGCGTCGTAATGAGCGGAGACGACCGACCCGGCCTCCACCCCCGAATCAACCCGTACGTCCCCGGGCACCTCGAACCGCCGCAGGACCCCGGTCTGCGGAAGATAGTCCCCGTCCTCCGCGTACAGCCGTACCTCTACCGCATGCCCATCAGGCGGCGGCGGAGAGCCCGGCAGCGCCAGCCCCTCGGCCACCTCGATCTGCAGCCGTACCAGGTCCACCCCATAGACCAGCTCGGTGACCGGATGCTCGACCTGGAGCCGGGTGTTCATCTCAAGGAAGGCCACCTGATCGCCCTTGACCAGGAACTCCACGGTCCCGGCACCGACGTATCCGATGGCCCTGGCCGCCCTGACCGCCGCCTCGCAGAGCTCGTCCCTGACTCGCTGGGTGATGCCGGGCGAGGGGCATTCCTCCACGACTTTCTGGTGCCGGCGCTGGATGCTGCACTCCCGCTCGCCGAGCGCCCACACGGTGCCGTGCCGGTCGGCCAGGATCTGTACCTCGACGTGCCTGGCGCCTTCGAGCAGCGGCTCGACGAACACGGTCCCGTCGCCGAACGCCGACTCGGACTCGCGCCGCGCCGACGCGATCTCCCGCTCCAGCTCGGCGGGGTCGCGCACCACCCGCATACCCCGCCCGCCACCACCGGCCGACGCCTTCACCAGCACGGGGAACGCTGTCACTGGGAACGCTGTGACCGCCGCCGTCAGCGACGGCAGCACCGGCACCCCGGCCTCGCCCATCAGCCGCTTGGCCTCGATCTTCGACCCCATGGCCGCGATCGACTCCGGCGACGGACCCACCCACACCAGCCCGGCATCCAGCACAGCCTGGGCGAAGTCCGCGTTCTCCGACAGGAACCCATATCCCGGGTGCACGGCGTCGGCGCCGGCCGCCTGGCAGGCCGCCACGATCCGCTCGATGTCCAGATATGTCTCCGTAGGCTTGGCGCCGGGCAGCCGTACCGCGTAGTCGGCCTCGGCCACGTGCGGCGACCCGGCGTCGGCGTCGGAGAAGACGGCCACGGTCTCGATGCCGAGCGAGCGGCAGGTACGGAAGACGCGCCGGGCGATCTCGCCCCGGTTCGCGACGAGCAGACGAGTGATCACGGCCGGAACACCCCGAATCCCGCCGCCTCGGGGATCGCGGCACTGTTGATCGCCGACAGGCACAATCCCAGAACGGTCCTGGTGTCGCGGGGGTCGATCACCCCGTCGTCATAAAGCCGCCCCGACAGGAAGAACGGCAGTGACTCCGCCTCGATCTGCGCCTCCACCATCGCCCGCATGGCCGCGTCGCCCTCCTCGTCGTACACCTGACCGTGCGCCTCGGCCGAGGCCCGCCCGACGATCGACAGCACCCCGGCGAGCTGCGCCGGCCCCATCACCGCAGACTTCGCGCTCGGCCACGCGAACAGGAACCGCGGATCGTAGGCCCGGCCGCACATCCCGTAGTTTCCGGCGCCGTAGGAGGCGCCCATCACCACGGTGAGGTGCGGCACCGTCGAGTTGGACACCGCGTTGATCATCATCGCGCCGTGCTTGATGATGCCGCCCTGCTCGTAGTCCTTGCCGACCATGTAACCGGTCGTGTTCTGGAGGAACAGCAACGGAGTGCGCGACTGGTTCGCGAGCTGGATGAACTGGGTCGCCTTCTGCGATTCCTCACCGAACAGCACCCCGCGCGCATTGGCCAGTATCCCGACCGGGTAGCCGTGCAGCCGCGCCCACCCCGTCACCAGCGAGGCCCCGTACAGCGGCTTGAACTCCTCGAACTCGCTGCCGTCCACGATCCGCGCGATCACCTCGCGCGGATCGAACGGCACCTTCAGGTCCTGCGGCACGATCCCGAGGAGCTCTTCGGCCGGATATCGGGGCTCTTGTACGGCCTGAGGACGTGCGCCGAGCTTGCGCCAATTGAGCGACCGGACGATCTGCCGCCCGATCCGCAGCGCGTCGTGCTCGTCGAGGGCCAGGTAGTCGGCCAGGCCGCTGGTGCGCGCGTGCATGTCGGCCCCGCCGAGCGACTCGTCGTCGGACTCCTCACCGGTCGCCATCTTGACCAGCGGCGGCCCGCCGAGGAACACCTTGGCCCGCTCCTTCACCATCACCACGTAGTCGCTCATTCCGGGCACGTAGGCGCCTCCGGCCGTGGAGTTGCCGAACACGAGCGCGATCGTCGGGATCCCCGCCGCCGACATTCGCGTCAGGTCCCGAAATATCCGCCCACCCGGGATGAAGATCTCCTTCTGCGTCGGCAGGTCCGCGCCACCGCTCTCCACCAGATTGACGTACGGCAGGCGATTCTGGAGCGCGATGTCGGCGGATCTGAGCGACTTCTTCAGCGTCCACGGGTTCGACGCTCCGCCTCTGACCGTGGGATCGTTCGCGGTGATCACGCACTCGACGCCCTCGATCACCCCGATCCCGGTGACCATGCTGGCGCCCACCGGGAACTCACTGCCCCACGCGGCCAGCGGCGACAGCTCCAGGAAGGGGGAGTCGGGATCGATGAGCAGCTCGATCCGCTCGCGGGCCAGCAGCTTGCCCCGTTTCCGGTGTCGTTCCACGTATTTGTCGCCGCCGCCCGCGACCGCCTTGGCCTGCTCGGCGTCGAGCTCTTCCACCTTGTCCAGCATCGCCGCGCGCCGCTCCTGATGGTCGGCGCCGCTGGGATCGAGCCTGCTCCGGATCACACGCCCTCCTGTTGCCAACTTGACGCCGATGTCAATCCGATGGCCCTGGCCCAGAGCTTGGTGAGCAGCTCCACGGCCGTCCGCTCGTCGGCCCGCTCGCCCAGGTCCAGCCAGACGTGGGCGAAGTGCTCCACCATCCCGCCCAGCATGACGGCCGTCAGCCGGGGATCGAGGGCCGGGTCGGCCAGCCCCTGCTCCTGCAACCGCCGCAGCCCCTCGGCGCCGCGCCGGACGAACACCTCGCGCAGCTCCAGCAGCAGGCCACGCAGGCCCTCCTCGGCGGTGGCGGCCTGTTCGAGCATCCTGACCAGCCGTGAGTTGGCCGCCCAGGCCCGCAGGTAGAGCCGGTTGGCCGCCTCGATGCGCGCGTACGGGTCGCCGGGAACGCCGGGACCCACGACGCTCGCCGTGAACATCTCCCCGACCACCGCCGCCGCCACCTCGCGGAACAGGGCTTCCTTGGCGTCGAAGTAGGTGTAGAAGGTGCCGTGGGAGACGCCGGCGCGGGCGCACACGTCGTCGATGCGCACCGCCTCGTAGCCGTGCTCGTCGAACGCCTCCCGGCCCGCCCGTACGAGCGCGTCTCTCGTACGCCGTCCTCGGGCGGTCAGCTCGGACTTGACGATCACGTCAACTAGGGTAACCCGCTTGTCCGGCACGCGAAAAGCCCTCCACGACGATCCTTTCCGTCGCGGAGGGCTTGGGTCCTTGAGGCTGGCTACGTCAGGTGCAGTGGCTCCAGCCGGACTTCCAGGACGCGGTGCCCCACGAGCCGCCCCAGATCACGCACTTCTTGACGGCCGCCACTCGCACCGGGCCCGCGTAGGCGGTGAACTTGCCCGGGTTGCTGCCGCTGCCGCCGTTCTGTACCTGGAGGGTGGCGTTCATCGAGACCTTGCCGGGATACACCAGCTTGGACATGGTCACGACGCAGTTCTTGCCGTTGCCGTACAGCAGGTAGATCGTCGCGGAGCTGCCCAGCGCGTGGCTGTCGATCACCTTGAAGCCGGAGCCGCACACTGCTGTCGCGCTGAAGGTGTTCGGCTTGGGGCTGGCGGTCGGCTTCACCGTGGGTTTCACGGTCGGCTTCACGGTCGGCTTCGTCGTGGGCTTGGTGGTCGGCTGGGGGTTCGGGTCGTCCGTGTCGTCCTCGGTGGGCGAGGTCGTGGGGCCGGGGTCCGGGGCCACCGTGTCGGTGCGCTTGGGCTTGGTGGGCTTGGGATCCGACTCCGGCTTGTGCGTCGTCGGCTTCGACGTCTGCGGGACCGTGGGGACGGTGACCGGGACCTGGCTGCTCGGGTCCTGGATCACCTGCTCCTTGGTCTTGGTCTTGGTGGGCTCGGGCTGCTCCACGCTCAGCGTCGGGACCGGCTGCGAGACAACCGGGCTGTCCTCCGTCAGGGGCGGCTCGACGGGCTGTCCGCCCCCGGAGCCGTCGGTGGGGGTGGCCTCGGAGGTGTTGCCGACGGCGACCACCTTCTGGATGTCGCCGCTGTTGGCCTGCACGATCACCGCGCCGCCCACGACCAGCAGGGCCGCCGCGGCCGCGCCGGTCAGGGCGAAGGTCAGGGTACGGCGCTGCTTCGCCGACCCGGCGTCAGCCGCCTGTGGCCCCTGCCCCGGCCCATTCGCACCGGGTCCACTCGCGCCAGGCCCACGACCGCCGGGACCGCCAGGGCCAGGGCCAGGGCCAGGGCCAGGGCCGCCAGGACCGTATGCGGGTCCGCCAGGTCCGCCTGCGCCGAACCCCGGAGCGCCGCTCTGTCCCGGCACGCCACCCATGGGCTGCCCCGGAGCGCCGCCCATGGGCTGACCGGGAGCGCCTGCCCCCTGGGCCATGGGGCCCTGCTGCTGCATCGGACCGCCGGGTGCTCCCTGGCCGCCGACGGGCATCCCGGGGGCGGCCGGCGCGTTGCCGTGCGGCATGTTCTGGCCGCTCGGGGGGTTGCCCTGGGGCATACCGGGTGATCCGGCCGAGGGACCTGCCGCCGCCATGGGAGCCGGGGCGCCGGCCTTGGTCGCGCCGGGAAGGCCGAAGTGACCGGTCTGACCGGTCTGGCCGGTCGGACCCGTCTGGGAGGCGGCGCCGGGTCGCATCCAGGGGCCGGGGTAGGAGTCCTGCGGGTTCGCGCCCGGCTGTGGCCCCGTACCCGCCGGTGCGCCCATGACGGCGCCCGTCTGAATGTCCGGCTGAGGACCGGTGCCCTGGCGGTTCGCGCCCGTGGTCAGCGGGTCCACGGCCGCGGGCGGCGCCGGCTGCCCTGTGAGGTGCACGATCAGCTGGTCCGCGCTGGGCCGCTGCGACGGGTCCTTGGACAGGCACGCCGCCACCAGTTGGCCCAGCGCCCCCTCCATCCCGCCCAGCTCCGGCTCCTCGTTCAGGATCCGGTTCATCACCACGGGAATCGAGTCGGCGCCGAAGGCGGGCTTGCCCGTCGCCGCGAACACCATCGTGACGCCCCAGGCGAACACGTCCGCCGCCTCGGACACGGCCGCCCCGCTGAGCTGCTCGGGCGCCAGGTACGACGGCGTCCCCATGGCCATGCCCGTGGCCGTCGCCCCAGGGGAGTCCAGCGCTCGGGCGATGCCGAAGTCGATCACGACGGGGCCCTCGGGCCCCATGAGGACGTTCGCGGGCTTGAAGTCTCGGTGCAGGATCCCGGCCCGGTGGATGGCCGCCAGCGCGGTCGCCGTACTGATCGCGAGCCGCTCCAGCGCCGCTCCCCGGCGTGGGCCCTCGTTGATCACCAGCTGCCGGAGGGATGGCCCCGGTACGTACTCGCTCACGATGTACGGCCGGCTGCCCTCAAGGTCGGCGTGCAGCACCGGAGCCGTACAGAACCTGGCCACCCGCTGCGCCACCGCGACCTCGCGCAGGAATCTGCTCCTGGCGTCGGCGTCGGCCACCAGCGCGTTGTGCAGCAGCTTTACCGCCGCCTGCTCGCCGGTGTCACTCTGGCCGAGGTACACGACTCCCTGGCCGCCCTCACCGAGCCGGGCGACGAGGTCGTAGTCCCCCAGCCGCCGCGGGTCGTCCGCCGCCAGCGGCTGGTGCTGATTCACGCCGTACCCCCAAGACCACGTATAACAAATCGACAGATGGTGCGAAACGCTACCAGCGTGACCCTTGGGGCGTTGCCCGGACCCATCAGATGTTTCATCTTTTGACGCAAGATGTCAGCGTTTCGGAGCAGGTCGTGTCCCCATTGACCGGGCTAGGTCACGGCTTGATGAACTCAGATCGCTTTGCCTGGGTTGAGCAGGCCAAGCGGGTCGAAGACGGCCTTGATGCCCTGCTGCATCTCCTGCGCCACCGGTCCGAACTCCAGGCCGAGCCAGCGCCGCTTGAGGACGCCGACACCATGCTCGCCGGTCAGCGTGCCGCCGAGCTGCAAAGCGTGCTTGAACACCTCGTCCGCCGCGGCCCACACCTCGGGCGGCGGCTCGGTCATACCACGCTCGAAGATGAAGACCGGGTGAATGTTCCCGTCACCGGCGTGCGCGGCCGTACAGATCTTCACGCCATGCCGTACGGCGGCCGCCTCGATCGCCATGATCATGTCGGGCAGCGCAGAACGCGGCACGCACACGTCCTCCACCAGGCACGCGCCAAGGCGCTCCTTGGCGTCGTAGGCCATCCTGCGCAGCCCGATCAGCTCCTCGGTCTCCTGAGGGCTGGAGGAGACCGCCACGAACGACGCGCCGTTGTCGACGCACAGCTGCTCCATGCGCTTGACGACCGACTCGCTGTCCGACGCGTCGGACTGGCCGATCAGCATGGCGATCGTGCTCGTTTCCAGGCCGATGTTGCGATAGTCGTCGATGGCCTCCAGCGTCGCCCGATCGAGCAGCTCCATCAGCGACGGCTGGCACCCGGCGGCCATGATCGCCGACACGGCCGCGCCTGCGTCGCGCAGCGAGCCGAACTCCGCCGCGAACGTCGCCGGCGGCTTGTCCGGTGCCCTGCGCAGCCGTACCGTCGCCGAGGTGATCACGCCGAGCGTGCCTTCCGAGCCGACGAACAGGCCGGTCAGGTCGTACCCGGTGACGCCCTTCATCGTGCGGCGGCCCGTCTCGAGGATCCGGCCGTCGGCCAGCACCACCTCCAGGCCGAGCGCGGAGTCGCGGGTCACGCCGTACTTCACGCATCGCAGCCCGCCCGCGTTGGTGGCCAGGTTGCCGCCGATCGTGGAGATCTCGTACGACGACGGGTCGGGCGCGTACATCAGCCCGTGCTCCCTGGCCGCCCGGTCGAGATCGGCGGTGATCACCCCGGGCTCGACCACGGCGATCTCGTCGGCGGGGGAGAGCTCCTTGATCGCCGTCATCCTGGCCACGGAGAGGATCACCGACCCGTCGCCGGCGGTGGCGGCGCCCGCCAGCCCTGTGCCCCCGCCGCGCGGCACCACCGGGACCCGGTGCTCGGTCGCCCATTTGAGCGTCGTCACCACATCGTCACGCGACGTGGCGAGCACCGCGGCCAGCGGCTTGCCGGGTTCCAGGAACGTACGGTCGCGGGCATAGGAGTCGATGACGTCGGGGTCGGTCAGGACGCGCCCCTCGGGCAGGGCGTTCACCAAGGCATCAATGGGTCTCACATGGGAAACTCTACGGTTTGCGCCGACAGCGGCTAAAGGCCAGACTGCCCAGGTGGAAGTCACGTGTCCGGTATGCAGCCGATCTGACCAGGTCTCCGCAGTCCCTGGAGTGGTGGCGGCGGGCACCACGTACCGGATCGGCCGCGCCCGGATGGCCGCCACGCGCGACATCGTGGACCTGCCGACGGCGGCCTCGCTGGGCGCCTCGAAACACCTCATGAGCCGTACGCAGCTGGCGGTCTGGCTGTCGTTCCCCAGCCGCCACTACACGGCGTGGACCAGGAACCAGGGCTACATCCTGCTCGGCGTCGCCGCCCTGGTCCACCTGGTGACCGCGCTGGTGATCGCGATGGGCAAGGACGCGAACTGGACCGAGGTGCTGCTCGCGCCGTTCTGCCTGACCGGGTTGTTCTGGGGGTTCGGGCTGCTGTTCGTGCTGGGGTCGTACGGGGCGCGCAAACGGGACACGGCGGAGGCCCCGGCCCGGGTGCAGGCGCTCACCGTTTGGGAGAGGTTGTGTTACTGCCCGCGGGACAACGTGGTGTTCGAGCCGGGGGTCGGGGTGTCGTTCCACCCGAGCGAGACCCGCGAGTACATCTTCGGCTTCCGCCAGAGCCAGACCCGCACCATCTAGCTAGTCGAGCCGGCCACCGGGTTGAAGCCGAGGACGCGGTGCTCTCGTGATCGTCAGTACGCGAAGGCGGACGGCCGATCATTCACCCTTCAGGCGGTCAGGGAGTCGTTCCGTCATCGAAGGAGAAACCGAAGCTGCCCGGGTTCGGCGGCATCACCCACTGCTGCAGGGGGCCGAAGTTGCAGCTCTGCACACTCAGCGGGGTACCGCTGGCCGTGCTGTTGCCGACCGGGGCCACGCAGTTGAAGCTGAAGTGCTGTCCCAGGACCCAGACGTTGTCGGGGGCGCCGGGGGTCAGCGCGCGGAAGGTCCATTGCTGGTCGCCCGTGACGCCGAAGGCGCAGGTCCGCAGGATCAGCCGGGTGCCGAGGGGAGTCGGGTTCTGGGTGTTGGCCAGACTGAGACACTTGCCGCTGGAGTGACGGATCGAGTTGTCGATCGACACGCCGATGGGTGCGAAGCCGTGCCAGACCTGACTGCAGTCCATCAGCACCACAGGGGTGTTGTCAGCCGTGCCGCCGTTGAGCGGGCCGATGCATCTGGCGGGTGAGACGACACCGTTGCTGCGGATGATCGTGGACGGGAAAGCCGCGGCCTGAGCTGCGGTGGCAGCCATCACCAGGGCCAGCATCAGGCCCATTCCGGTGAGTACGGAGAAGAGGATTCGACGCACGTTCGCTCCTTGAGCGTTCGGGGATCTTGTGACACGCGGAGCGCATGTCTGCCCTGAAGGCGTTCCGTGCTGTGCCGGGAGGTTCCGGGGAGTTCCGTGCTCAGGCCGGGGGCGGGGCGCGTCGTGGTGGCCGGGTGGCTTGAGGGCGATCACCGGGTCCGGCGCCGCGTGGAGGGTCAGGCTCGCCCGCCGGATCCGCCCGCGCGACCGCCCAGGCTCCGTCCGACGATCACCGTGTCCTCGGCGCCCACCTCTTTGACGAAGCCGGCCAGGATGGCGGCGGTACGACGCGCTCGCAGTCCGGCTTGCCGCACTCGCGGAGCCACCGGCCGTCGAGCTCGGCCCCGCACGGACCGGCTAGCCGGTCCAGCGCCCTTTCCACCTCAGCGCCACCTCAGCGCGGCATCCAGGCGCGCTATCGGTACTCCCGCTGCGCCAACGATCATGATCAGCAAGCACGATCCAACCGTCCAGAACGTCCCCGCATTGCGCCAGCCCGCCCCAATCGCAAGGAAGGCTGCGACTTCACCAACCACGAACACCACTGCCAGTAGCACATAGATCCAGAACGGCCCGAGCGCCGCATCGCCACCCTCAAACGGCATGGGCCCCCTCTTCGACACCTTCTCCTTATCCCACTTCGCGACCTTCTCCTTCCACTCACGTACCCGCCCCTGCGTCAGTAGGAGTAGTTCGACTGACAGGGCTATCAACATTGTCGGCAGGACCTGCGCGGCAGTGGTGTAGAACGCTTCCGTCCCCATGTCGGGTAATCGCCATCACACTGCGCAGCGTTCCAACCAGCCGGGTAATCCGTGCGGCACAGTAGAACCCGTACCCGAGCAGGTCACCCGCGTTGAAGGGCGTACCCGTGGCGGCGGCATGCAGTGGCACTCCACCGACTGCGCACTGGACGCTGCCCGTTGAGCAGGCCCAAGCCGCCGTGTACGACGCCGCGCAGCGGCTCCGTGACTACACGGCCATGCTCAACCGGCAGTTGCGTGCCCCGCGGTTAGTCTGGCCCCTTATCAGCCCTATCCCCTCCATAGGCTTTTAGAACAGCCGAATCATGGGGATAAAAGCACCGGCCACGATCATGCCTGCCACGGAGACCATGACCACCCAGAAGACGAAAGCGTTGAACCAGCGAAATCCCAGCGCTAGAACAGCCGTCATCTCGCCGACCAGGAACGCCCAACACCACCTCATGTTCGCCACTCGCCGTAGGAAGCTTGGCATCATCCTTGCGATGCTGCTGGTCGCCTTCGCCGTCCTCTTCGCAACCGCGCAGATCAACAAACCGCACTGGCAGTGGATCGCCCAGGTGGAACCGCTGGCCGACGGGCGCACTCTGCGCGCGGAACTGCTGTTCAGCAGGCCGAGGCCCGATGGCACCTTCTGCGAGCGTGTGGTGGACACGGTGGTGGAGGAGGAGTCGGCCGCCCGGGTGGCGGTGGGCGTACAGGTATACAACGAGTGCGCTCCCTTCATGTCCTGGGGAAGGGTGCGGAGTTCCGCGGCTGGTCATCCCTACACCGTGGATGTCCGGCTGCGTGCACCACTCGGGGGACGACTCATCCTTGAGAGGGGAAGCGAACGCCCCATCCCCATTCGAGGAGAATCCCCGCGGTACACGACCGGGAAGCCAATGTTGCTGCCCTTGCGCCGGTGATTGACGGCCCACAGCAAGTCGTCGCCGACGCAGTAGCAGCCGTGGAAGTAGGTGACGCCGTGGGTGCGGTGGTAGGTGGCCGGCAGCCGGTCCGGCTCGCCCTGCGCCGCCCAGCCCGTCCCGGCTTGATCGTTTCCGTCACAGCGCTAGCTAGCCCCACACTTCCGGTACGACGGGTCGCCGTACCGGAAGTCGCAGATGCGTCAGGCGTACGCGGGCTTAGAGAGAACTGTGGGATCAGGCGCGCTCTTCGGCCACCGCGCGGACGCAGACGGCCAGACCGGTGATGGCCTGCTCCAGCTCCTCCAGATCGGGATAGGTGGGTGCGATCCGGATCGTCCGGTCGTCGGGGTCCTGGCCGTAGGGGTGCGTGGCCCCGGCGGGGGTCAGCGCGATCCCGGCCGCCTTGGCCCTGGCCACGACCTCACCGGCATGCGACACCTCGAGGCTGATGAAGTAGCCGCCCTGCGGGCTCGTCCAGGTGCCGAGGTCGCCGAGTTCCTTGGCCAGCACCCGGTCGACGAGCTCGAACTTGGGCCACACCAGCTCGGCGTGCTTGCGCATGTGCGCGGCCACCCCGTCGGCGTCCTTCAGGAACTCGACGTGCCGAAGCTGGTTGATCTTGTCGGGCCCGATGGACTGCTTGCCGGTGTTGGCCAGGAACCACTTCACGTTCGCGGGCGAGGACCCGAAGAACGACACGCCGCTGCCCGCCAGGGTCACCTTGGACGTGGACCCGAACACGAAGGCCCGGTCGGCGTTGCCGTACTCGGCGCACAGGGCCAGCAGGTCGGCCAGCTCGGCGTGGGTGTCGGTGAGGTGGTGCACCGCATAAGCGTTGTCCCAGAAAATCCTGAAATCAGACGCCGCCGTGGACATGGCCGCCAGCCGCCGCACGGTCTCGTCGCTGTAGGTGACCCCGGACGGGTTGCTGTACTTCGGCACACACCAGATGCCCTTGACGCTCGCGTCGTCGGCGACCAGCCGCTCGACGACGTCCATGTCGGGCCCTTCGCCGTTCATCGGCACGGGCACCATCTTGATCCCGAACCGCTCACAGATCGTGAAATGCCGGTCATACCCCGGCACCGGGCACAGGAACGTGATCTCCGGCTCCTCCACCCACCGCCGTTCGGCCCCGGGCACCTTGGTGAGCAGCGCGTGCACGATCGTGTCGTGCATCACGGCAAGGCTGGAGTTGCCGCCGACGACCAACTGCTCGGCCGGCACCTGCAGCAACGGCCCGAACAGCTCCCGCAGCTCGCTGAGCCCCTGCAGGTTGCCGTAGTTACGCCCGTCGGTGCCGTCGGCTGCCTTGTAGGACGTCGGCAGTTTGAGCATGTCATTGGCGAGATCCAGCTGTCGCGGCGACGGCTTCCCCCGGGTCAGGTCGAGCGAAAGGCCACGCTGGACGAGTTCGGCGTAGTCGCGCTGAGCGTTCACTGGATCTACTCCTCCGATCGGGTCGGATACGAAGGATAGAAGACGCGGGGCCCTGAGCAGGAATCGGTCCGCCATGTGGATGGCCGACCGGGCAGGGGGTCCGCGGGCTTCGTCCGGCGCTTTGGGGCGCCCTGCGTGGTCAGAACATTCCTGCCAACTCAATGTCTATCCTCCTGAGGAGCAGGGGACCGGCTGGTTGCTGATCGGGGATTGTCCCAAGGCGCCGCCGCACACAGTGACGTCGATGTCTCCCGGCAATGGCATCCAGTTGATGACCACGGAACCCACGTTGAGTGTTCAGGCCACGACGTGGCCGGGAGGCTCGACGGGCGTACTGTCCGCCGCCCGGGGAAGCGACGGCACCTTGACCGAACTTCCGGTTCCCGTCCGCTACGAGCGGTCGCTGACGTGGACCGGGCGATCCGCCGAGCCCTCCTACAACGTCGTCCACCAGTACGCGCTTCTGCGCGAGCAGATCACCGGGCGCATTGCGCCGGACACGGAGGGCGTTCCCGACTCCCTGTACGACGTCCGACGGCATCGCATGCTGGAACAGGTCCGGGACGCGGCACGGATCGGCCGAAAGGTGCCCGCCGCGCTGCGCCTGGATGCTTGACCGGCGCAGCGTCTACTCGCCACAAGCTGCAGACCGGCCGGTATGGAACGGGCCGGAACGTCTTTAGGATCTGACAACCAATGCGGCAAGAGCCGTACATCAGCGCATGAAACGAGTCTGGTACGCAGCGATCTGGCTCGGCATGGCCGTTCTGGCCGCGCAGGTCCTCACGGTGCAACCTACGGCGGCGGCGACGATCCCGGCAGGGTCGATCGAGGTGAAAACGGTGCTGTCGCCGTTCAGCCTGGTGAACAAGTCCCAGCGGGTGAACTGCTCGCCCGGCAAGGTCCCGCTCGGCGGTGGGGCCCAGACCTCCGGGGGGCAACACCTCATCATCACCGAGGCTCGCCCGATCTCTGACGCGGCCGGGGCCGGCTTCGTCGTCACGGTCCAGGTGGACCAGATCGGGGTGACAGCACCATGGGCAGTGTCGACGTTCGTCTCCTGCGCCGTCGCGCCGCCCGGATACGAGGTGATCACGCAGGTCAATCCGCCGACGACGAGGCCGTCAGATTCGGTGCTCGCCAACTGCTCACCCGGCAAGAACGTCATCGGGTCGGGTGGACAGCTCATCGGCGCCCACGGGCAGCTCGATCTGACAATGGGGCCGAACCACCTGAACGGCGTCGCGTCGGGTGTGGGCGCTGAGGCCGCGAAGGACGATTTCTCGGTCGCGCCCACCGACCCCTACCAGGTGGCCTCATACGCGATCTGCGCACGGGAGAACCGCCTCTTCGACTTCCTGGTCGTTGAGAATCAGACGAGCAACGACGCCGCAGCCCAGAAGAAGGTGACGACCACCTGCCCGAGCGGGTACCAGGCGACCGGCGGTGCGATCTCGAGCGTCGGCTTCGGGGCGCACCTGCTGTTCTTCCGGCCGAACGTGACCTCTTCGCCTGTCTCCTTCGACTTCGCCGCCAGTGCCCCGCCGGGCTTCGGCGTCTGGAACTTGGCGGGCATCGTCCACTGCACTCGCTGATCCACACGGTTTCCCCGTCCGGGTGCGGTTCCGGTGGGGGCCCAGGGCCCGCACCCGCGCATCGCCGATCACGGACCGCTGCGCCAAAGGTGTCTCGTTCACCGCGCCGCAACGTGGTCGCGAAGGTCTCCGCCGACGACCAGGCCGAGGTGAAGGCCGCAGGCGAACCGTCGGCGGTGGGGCGGGGCGAGGCGGCGGGTGATGGAACCCGGTGGAACGCCTACTGGGTGGATGCCAATAAAGGCGCCGTCTCCTACGACGAAGGGTCACGCACATGTCGCAACATCGCCCAAGCCATGCCAAGGGCTGTGATGACAGATGACACGTACACGAATTCGTGATCGGACGTACCGGGTTCCGCGCCGCATGATGCGGCTGCTCGGCGGTGCGGCGGCGCTCGCCATTCTCCCGGCCGTCGTGGCCGTGCAGCCCGCGATGGCGTCACGTCCCTGTTACGGTGACTGCCAACCTGGTGTGGTGCGTGGCTTCGGGGACCTCAGGTACGACGCTCCCGTTGGCGTGGACGACCAGATCACGGTCCGCGTCGAGAACGGGTCCTTCGTACTGACCGACCCCACCGCCACACTCATCGCAGGCACCGGATGCACCCTGGTGACCCCGCACGAAGCGCACTGCCAGGTCGGGGCCTCCCCGTCCATCCGCATCCGCGGCCTGGACGGCAACGACGTGATCACGAACTCCACCGGCATCCCCGCGCACCTGTTCGGCGAGACCGGCAATGACCAGCTCGTCGGCGGCTCCGGCGACGACACCATGGACGGAGGATTCGGCGGCGACGTCCTGCAGGGCGGCGGCGGTTCCGACACCGTCTCCTACGGCGAGACAGGCGGCAGGCTCGCCATCCGGGCCGACCTCGACGGCGCGACCGGCGACGACGGCGGTCCCGAAGACGGGCCCGAAGGGGCACGGGACACCATCGCCGCGGATGTCGAGAACCTGGAGGGCGGCACCGCCGACGACGTGCTCATCGGCAACGCGGGCCCGAACGTCATCGACGGTGGCGGCGGCCGTGACCAGATCCAGGGCCTGGGCGGCGCCGATCAGCTCACCGGCAAGAACGGCGGCGGCACCCTTGACGGCGGCGCCGGAACCGATCACTGCATATCCGATATCCGGCTCGTGTCGGGGCCACCCGACACCTTCGTCAACTGCGAGTTCACGCAGATCATCACCGCGTTCTAGCGAGTCGAGGGAACGATCTCATCGGCCGGCGGCATCGTGAGACCGGAGCCGCCGGCCCCGCCATGCCAGGCCGCGATCGCCCGCCTGGTTTCGAGGATCCCATCTCACTCCGACGCCCACTGGCATCAACTGCAGGCCGGTAAGCGTCTTCCCCCTTTGGTACCACTTCGCTAGCTAGCGGACGCAGCGGCGGGAAGCTGCCACGAATCCAGACGAATGAAACGGTAAGTCGCACTCCCCACGCCGGCCGCCTATGCGGGAGGACGCCGTCAAGCGCGCCAAGCTCGCTCAGAAGGTCTGCGAGGCCGAACACGGTCCAGCACACGAGAAGTTCATCCGCACCATTGAGGAAGGAGAGGTGGAGCAATGAGCCACAGCCGTTGGAAGACCTTGCGCGAACGCAAGCTCGCCGCGGGTTTCACCGAGCCGGAGGACGTGGCCGAGGCTCGTCGCGAGATCCGGCTGTCCATGGCCCTGGCGAAGGCGGTGTACGATCGGCGCACCGAACTCGGGCTCACTCAGGCTGAATTGGCCGACCGCGCGGGCCTCACCCAGGCGAAGGTCTCCCGGATCGAAGGCTCTGACACCGTTCCCACGCTGCCGCTTCTCGCCAAGCTGGCCGAGGCCCTTGACGCCACCCTTAACATCGCCCTCGACCACGACGACACCCGGGTGAGCTTCACCGGACACCGCACCAACGCGGCCTGAGTAGTCCAAGCACTCCGCGCTGTGCTTCGGCGGTGTGATGGGGATTCGAATAGACGAAACGTATGACAGCGGCCACGGCAACGGTATGAGGCGTATCTGAAGGAGTTGCCATGAGCGCCGAGTTCCACTCCTATACGCGTGAGGAGTTCATCACCGAGTTCGTCCACCCCGACGACCGCCAGGCGTTGGAGGAGGCGCGGGAGCGCCGGGTGGCGCAGGTGTGCGGGGGCTCCTGGCCGACATGCGCAAGGAGGGTGGGCTGCCCTAAGCCGAGGTGGCCCAGGTGATGGGGGTGTCCCAGCAGCGAGTCTCGGCGATCGAGAACGGGTCCAACGCCGAACTGGCCACCCTGAACCTGTACATCCATGCCCTGGGTGGAGAACTGAAGGTCATCGGCGGCTCCGGGACACAGGCCGACTGCGCTGGGCGGCCCGCCTGACGTGCATGGACATGATTTCAGGAAGCCTTGATCGATCTTGGCGGGCGCCGCTTAGCCGACGTATCCAACGCTATTTGGCGAGGAGTGAGTCTCTGATCGCCTGTGCACCTGATGCACCTGGCCCTGCCAGTTCGTGCGCGGCACGTCGGAGCTCGGCTACGGCGTAGGCGTTGACCGCCGCAGCATCCGGAACCACGTTCAAGGCGATGGCGGTGCCGGCCTCGGCATCGCCCTGCATGATGTGGGCTCGCGCCAGGCAGGCCCCGAACCATGCTCGATCGCGCCGGTAGGACTCGGGCAGGGCCGACAGCCGCCACCGCCGAGCCCTTGCGTACCGCGATGAACTGCCGGGTCTGGTGGACCGCGTTTGTCGTCGGCTTCTTGTCCCTGTTGACGAACACCTGGCAGGCCGGGGCCGTACACTATGGAGTCATGAGCGGGACCCAACATGTGCCGTACGTTCTCGAACGGGATGAGGACGGAGTGTGGTGCGCCAGTGCCCAGCTTCGTCCGGGAGTTGGGGCGGTCGGCGACGGGTCTACAGCGGAGGCCGCGGTGGAGGACCTACGTGAAGCGCTGATCGCGCTGATCGAGGAGGTCGGCCTGTCACCCGAGGTGACCGTGACGGTGAACGTCGCCTGATGCCGCCTGTTCCATCGATCACCGGCGCCCAGGCCGTCCGGGCCCTGGAGAAGGCCGGGTTCAGTGTCGCGCGCATCCGCGGCAGTCACCAGATCCTGCGCCATGACGACGGACGCACAGTGAGTGTTCCCGTCCATCATGGCCGGGATCTTCCCAAAGGGACTTTGCGGAACATCCTGTCCCTCGTGGGAATCAGCGCGGACGATCTGGCCGATCTCCTTTAGTACGGAGTGCCCTGGTCTCGACTCCCTCGACCTGACGACCTCCGTATGCGCCTTGATGGCTGCGCTCACGGCACAGGAGCGGACAACGGGTGACGGCAGCGTCCTGCTGGCCGGGGATAGGCATGCATCTTGTCGAACTGACTGTTGGCCAGGACGTTCAGCAACTGCCGATGCGGCAGAGCTTGGCGGCCATCTTCGTCGCGTCCGACTGGTGCTTGGCCAGGGTTCTGATGGCCGGGGCGTCGTTGTGCATGTCCCAATAAATAGCTATGGCTGCGCCCTTGCGTACCGCGATGAACTGCTGGGTCTGAGGTACGGGATTGGACTTCGTCGACTTGGTGGCCCTCGAGGCGCCCACCGAGTCGTCGCCGATTTTCGGGTCGATTACCTTGACGAGTTTGCCGCACTTGGTCAGGCGGGTGCGGAACTCGGTCATCAATTTCTCGGCGGCGCTTGCCTTCGCGAAGAGGAAGACCTGTTCGCCGCGTTCGGCGCTGGTCTTCTCACCGCCGCCCATGTGCGGGTCATAGGTGAGGTCGCGGCGGGTGATCCAGTCCCTTTTCAGCTTGGCGCCCGAGCACTGGATGTTCTCCACCTCGATCAGGTTGTCGTTCTGGGAGAGAAGCCAGTGCTCGTGCTTGGTGTCCTTGCGGGCCTCCTTTTCGTACAGGAGGAAGTTCTTCGGGATCGACGGAGCCGCCAGGGCGGCCGCCGGCGGGAACAGCAGGGCGGCAACCAGGGCGCTGCCGGTCAGCAAGGTGATCTTCTTTATGTTCATGCGGAGTTGGATGCCGGTGATCGGGGAAAGGTTCGGGACTTATGTGAGGAATTCGGCTGGGGCGTTTCGTTGGACGAACGATTCCAGCTCGGGCAAGGACAGACCCGGTGGGGTGGCCACGATGAGGCGGTTCACGCCCAGTTCCGCGTACGACCTCACGGTGGCGGGGTCGAGGCGGCGGGCGGGGGTGACTGAGATGTGCAGGGGCTTCGTCGACACGGCTCTCAGCGACTCCAGTTGGGTGGCCGTGGCGCGTAGGCCCAGCATCCAGCCGTACCAGCCGTCGGCCAGCGTGGCGGCTCGGCGGTGGGCGGCTGGAGTGTGGCCGCCGATGACCACGGGGACCGGGCGCTGGAGGGGACGGGGGTGGGCGTCCACGTCCTTGAAGGAGACGTGCCGGCCGTCGAAGGCGGGCTTCTCGTCCTGCCAGAGGGAGCGGATGGCCGCCAGGTACTCCTCCAGGCGGGAGCCTCGGTCGGACAGGGGGACGCCCAAGGCGCGGAGTTCGGGCTCCAGGTAGCCGGCGCCCACGCCGAAGATCAGGCGGCCGCCGCTGAGGACGTCCACGCTGGCCAACTGCTTGGCGAGGAGCAGCGGGTCGCGCTGGGGGAGTACGACGCAGCCGGTGGCCAGCAGGATGCGCTCGGTGTGGGCGGCCAGGAAGGCCAGCGAGACCACGGCGTCGAGGAGCGGCGCGTCCGGTTCGAGGGGGGCCGAGTCCACTCGGGGGCTGGGGAGGACGATGTGGTCCGCGGTCCACAACGACTCGTAGCCCAGGCTTTCGGCCAGCCTCGCCACCCGGGCGGCGCCCTGGCGGTTGGCGGCGGCGAAGCCGTTCGGCATATGGAGGCCGATAGAGGGCCCGGTGGAGGGTCTCACGGAAGGTCCGGTGGAGGGGCCCACGGAGTGTCCGGTGGAGGGGCCCGCCGAGGGTTCGGTGGACGGTCGGGTGGAGGGGGTGATGGGGGACATATTGGGAATCGTTACGGATGCGGGGGGTGGTCCACCAGCGACGATCTCGCATGGAATCCATGCGCCGCGCGCATGCCATAAGGACCGAAAAAGGGGCGCCAGGCAAAGACGTGTGCGGCGAATGTTGAAAATTGCTTCCCGTATGGCGATCGTTGGCGTGAAATTGGAGGATCGGGGGCAGAGCACACTCCGCAAAGGAGGGAGCACTCGTGACGGCAGTTCGCGAGACCTCGATCGAGCAGGTCAGACGCCGGCGCACCGGTAAGATCATTGTGTCCTGGCTGTCGACGACCGATCACAAGGTCATCGGCTATCTCTATCTGATCACCTCGTTCGGGTTCTTCCTCGTCGCGGGCATTATGGCCATGGTGATCAGGGCCGAATTGGTACAGCCCGGTATGCAACTCGTGAGCCAGCAGCTCTACAACCAGCTGTTCACCATGCACGGCACGATCATGCTGCTGTTGTTCGCCACGCCGCTGTTCGCGGGATTCGCCAATGTGATCATGCCCTTGCAGATCGGGGCTCCTGACGTCGCGTTTCCCCGGCTCAACGCGGTGGCGTACTGGATGTTCCTGTTCGGCGGCCTGATCGTGCTGGCCGGGTTCATCTCGCCGGGCGGGGCCGCCGAATTCGGGTGGTTCGCCTATACGCCGCTCTCCACCGCCACCTTCACGCCGCACATAGGCGGTGATCTGTGGATCATGGGGCTCGCGCTGTCGGGCCTCGGGACGATTCTCGGCTCCGTCAATTTCATCACCACGATCATCGGGCTGCGGGCCCCCGGAATGACGATGTTCCGGATGCCGCTGTTCACCTGGAACACCCTGCTGACCAGCATGCTCGTCCTCATGGCGTTCCCCGTGCTGGCCGCGGCGCTGCTCGTGCTCGAATCGGACCGTAAATTCGGCACGCACGTCTTCGACCCGGCCAACGGCGGGGCGTTGATCTGGCAGCACCTGTTCTGGTTCTTCGGGCATCCCGAGGTGTACATCATCGCGCTGCCATTCTTCGGGATCATCACCGAGGTGATCCCGGTGTTCAGTCGCAAGCCGATTTTCGGATATGGCGGGCTGGTCGGGGCGACGATCGCGATCGCCGGACTGTCGATGACCGTGTGGGCGCACCACATGTTCCCCACCGGTCAGGTGCTGCTGCCGTTCTTCTCGTTCATGACGTTCCTCATCGCGGTGCCGACAGGGGTGAAGTTCTTCAACTGGATCGGCACGATGTGGCGGGGCCATCTCTCTTTCGAGACGCCGATGCTGTTCGCGGTCGGGTTTCTGGTGACGTTCCTGCTGGGCGGCCTGACCGGGGTCATTCTGGCCTCGCCGCCGCTCGACTTCCACATCAGCGACACGTATTTCGTGGTGGCGCACTTCCATTACGTGGTGTTCGGGACCGTGGTGTTCGCCATGTTCTCGGGGTTCTACTTCTGGTGGCCGAAGATGACCGGGCGGATGCTCGACGACCGGCTGGGGAAGGTGCATTTCTGGACGCTGTTCATCGGGTTCCACACCACCTTCCTGATCCAGCACTGGCTCGGGGCCATGGGCATGCCCAGGCGGTACGCCGACTACAGCGCGGCCGACGGCTTCACCGGGATGAACGAGATCTCCTCCATCGGGGCATTCCTGCTCGGCGCTTCGACGTTGCCGTTCCTCTACAACGTATGGAAGACGGCCAGGCGGGCGCCCAAGGTGACGCTCGACGACCCGTGGGGCTACGGCAACAGCCTGGAGTGGGCCACCTCGTGTCCGCCGCCCCGGCACAACTTCACCTTCCTCCCGCCCATCCGGTCGGAGCGGCCCGCGTTCGATCTGCACTATCCGCACTTGCCGGCGGAAGAACTCGAAGAGGGGGACGGAGAAGAGGAGACCGGGGAAGAGGGTGCGAAAGAGACCGAGGAGCAGCCCGACTGACTTCGGCACGTGCCGAAGAGCCGCTCCGAAAGCCGCCCCAAGCCGGGCCTTCTCCGAAGCAGGTCCGGGTGCTTGTGTGGAGATGACGTTTCGCCCATCTAAGGAGATCGGCGATGACCGGCACGAAGACTCCCTTCACCCCCGAGACGGCCCCCTGCGGCAAGAAGTCCGCCGGTGAGCGCCTCGTCGACGACGACGGCTACGGCCTGGTGATCCGCGACCAGCTCTTCGACTGCGGCTGCCGCAGGATCCGCCACGAGTACCACGACGGCAGCATCCACCTCTCCGCCATCCGCCATGACGGCAAGCGGGTGAAGGACCCGATACAACCCGACCACGGGAGCTGATCGCACATGATCGACGTGCTCATCGTCGGAGGAGGCGGAGCGGGTCTCCGCGCGGCCATCGCGGTCGCCGAGACGGACCCCGCGCTCACGGTGGCGGTCGTGTCGAAGGTCTACCCGATGCGCAGCCACACGGTCTCCGCCGAAGGCGGCGCCGCCGCGGTGATCGGCGTCGGCGACACGCTCGACGAGCACTGCTACGACACGATCTCCGGCGGCGACTGGCTCTGTGACCAGGACGCGGTCGAGGCGTTCGTGGAGGAGGCGCCCCGCGAGCTGATCCAGCTGGAGCACTGGGGCTGCCCGTGGAGCCGCGAGCCGGACGGCCGGGTGGCCGTCCGGCCGTTCGGCGGGATGAAGCGAATGCGCACCTGGTACGCGGCCGACAAGACCGGTTTCCACCTTCTCCACACCTTGTTCCAAACAACACTGAAATATCGGGACATCGTGCGGTATGACGAGTGGTACGTCACCAAGCTCGTCGTCGACGACGGCCAGGTCCACGGCGTCGTGGCCGTCGAAATCAGGACCGGCCGCGTCGAGACCATCGCCGCCAGGACCGTCATCCTGGCCACCGGCGGCTGCGGCCGGGTCTTCCCCTTCACCACCAACGCCGCGATCAAGACCGGCGACGGCATGGCCCTGGCCTACCGGGCGGGCGCGCCGCTGAAGGACATGGAGTTCGTCCAGTACCACCCGACCGGCCTGCCGTTCACCGGCATCCTCATCACCGAGGCGGCCAGGGCGGAGGGCGGCTGGCTGATCAACAAGGACGGCTACCGCTACCTCCAGGACTACGACCTGGGCAAACCCACGCCGACGCCCAAGCTGCGCAGCATGGAGCTGGGCCCGCGCGACCGCCTCTCCCAGGCGTTCGTGCACGAGCAGCAGCTGGGCCGCACGGTCGACACCCCGTACGGGCCGGTCGTCTACCTGGACCTGCGCCACCTCGGCGAGGGCAAGATCGAGGCCCGCATCCCGTTCGTCCGCGAGCTGTGCAAGAGCTACCAGAACCTCGACCCGGCCACCGACCTCATCCCGGTCCGCCCGGTCGTGCACTACATGATGGGCGGCGTCCACACCGACCTCGACGGCGCCACTCCGGTCGCCGGGCTGTTCGCGGCCGGTGAGACCGCGTGCGTCAGCATCAACGGCGCCAACCGGCTCGGCTCGAACTCGCTCCCGGAGATCCTCGTGTTCGGCAGAAGGGCGGGCCTGGCCGCCGCGAGGTTCGCGAAAGAGCACAAAGAGCAGGGCGAGCCCCAGGCCGTACGGACACAGGGGGACGACGAGCGGCGGCGGCTGGAGCGCGCGCGAGACGCGTCGGGCAAGGGCGAGCGGATCGCCGACCTGCGCGAGGAGATGCAGCACACCCTGGAGGGCGCGGCCGGGATATACCGGACCGGCGGTGTGCTCGCCAGGGCCGTCGACACCCTCGCCGACCTGCGCGAACGCGCGCAGGAGGCGCGCGTCGACGACGCCAGCACGACGTTCAACACCGAGCTGATCAACCTGCAGGAGCTGCACACCATGCTCGACGTCGCGCAGGCCATCGTCGCCTGCGCGCTCAACCGGAAGGAGTCGCGCGGCGCGCATCAGCGCACCGACTTCTCCGCCAGGGACGACAGCACCTATCTCGCGCACTCGCTGGTGCACCGCGCGCCCGACGGTACGCCGTCGGTCGGCCTGCTGCCCGTGACGATCACCCGCTGGCCTCCGGGGGAAAGGGTCTATGGACGTGACTGACACCGAAGAGTCCGTACGGCAGGCGGCGGCCACCCGCACGATCCGGCTGGAGATCGCCCGCTACCGGCCGGGTCAGGACAGCGAGCCGGTGTTCCAGGGCTACGACGTGCCGCTGACGGCCGACTGGGCCGTGCTCGACGGCCTGAACTACGTCAAGGACCGGCTCGACGGCAGCCTGTCGTTCCGCTGGTCGTGCCGGATGGGCATCTGCGGCTCGTGCGGCATGACCGTCAACGGCGAGCCCCGGCTGACCTGCGGGACCTTCCTCACCGAGTACGGCGACGGGCCGATCAGGATCGAGCCGCTCAAGGGCTTCCCGGTGATCAGGGACCTGGTCGTGGACATCGACGACTTCCTGGCCAAGCTGTCGTCGGTGCGGCCGTGGCTCATCAGGGAGGGCGAGGAGCTGCCGCTGACCACGGAGTACGCGCAGACGCCCGAGCAACTCGACGCCTACAAGCAGTACAGCATGTGCATCAACTGCATGCTCTGCTACTCGGCCTGCCCGGTGTACGTGCTCAACCCCGACTTCCTCGGCCCGGCCGCGATCGCGCTGGCCCAGCGCTACAACCTCGACTCCAGGGACATGGGTGACCGCTTCGACGTGCTCAACCTGGAGGAGGCGGTCTGGGGCTGCACGTTCGTCGGAGAGTGCACGCGGGTCTGTCCCAAGCACGTGGACCCGGCCGAGGCGATCCAGCGCGGCAAGCTGACCGCCGCCCTGCGCTCGGTACTGCCCTGGAGCAAGCGATGACCAGCGCATACCGGCCGCCGCGGGACGCGTTCTGGTTCGCCCGTACCCGCAACTACACGATCTTCGTCCTGCGCGAGCTGACCAGCGTGCTGGTCGCGTGGACGATCGTCTTCCTGCTCCTGCTGGTCGGCGCCCTGCTGGGCGGCACCTTCCAGGACTTCACCGCCCTGGCCGCCCAGCCCTGGATGATCGTCGTCAACCTGGTGGCCCTGGTCGCGACCGTCTTCCACGCCGTCACGTTCCTGAACCTGGCGCCGAAGGCCACCGTGGTCCGGCTCGACGGCTGGCGGGTGCCCGCCTGGATGATCCAGGGCGGCAACCATTCGGCGTGGCTGGCCCTGTCCGTCCTGATCGCCTACTTCATCCTGAGGTCACCGTGAAGCGGACGCTGGAGCCGTACTTGTGGCTGCTCTTCAGCGGCGGGGGAGTGGCCGCCGCGCTGCTGCTGCCCGTGCTGGTCCTGCTGTTCGGCGTGCTCATGCCGCTCGGTGTGATCGACTGGCCGACCGTCGCGCACCTGCGCGCGCTCCTGGGCAACGTCCTCGTACGGCTCGCGCTGCTCGTGGTCATCGTGCTCTGCCTGTTCCACGCCGCGCACCGGATCCGGTTCACCAGCGAGGAGCTGTTCGGCATCGCCCGGTACGACTCGCTGATCGCGGTGCTCTGCTACGGCGGGGCGATCGTGGGTGGTGTGACTGGGGCGCTGCTTTTGTTCTAGTTTCATCACATTTCGACCGGGCTCTTTACGTTTGCTTTACTAACCCTCTAAATTCCGGCATTGCACACCCTGTGGCCATGCGCCCGGCGATCCCGGGCAGAGAGGGTTATCAGTGCCCAGCACAAAGCGTCTGTTAGCCGCATTACCCGCGGTCGCCCTCCTCGGCGCCGCGTTGACGGTCCCCGCCGCCCCCGCCTCTGCCGCAAGGTACGAGCCGGGCGCGTCCGACTTCTACATCAACTATGCGCCGCCCAGCGTCGAAGAGACGCCCGACGAGCCTCTCCTGCCCAACCAGAAGGCCCGCTCGCTCAGCCCGGCGCAGAAGGTCGACAGGAAGTTCACCAGCGGCAACCCGGCCGCCGCCCGTGTGCTCGCGGCCCGCGAGAACGAGGCGATCAAGACCGGGCGCAACCCCGCCGACTTCATCTTCAAGAAGTCCAAGCAGACCCGCGTCGCCAAGCTGCTGACCGTCCTGGTCGAGTTCAACGAGCAGGCCAACGACGACTTCTCCGGCTACAACCGCCTGCGCACGGTCAACAGCGCGCCCGACGACTGCGTGGTCGAGCCGGCGGGCACGGTCAAGAACGGCCCGCTGCACAACAACATCCCCGACCCCGCGACGTTGCCGCACAAGGACAACAACAGCTTCTGGGTCAAGGACTTCAGCACCTCGCACTTCAACACGATGCTCTACACCGACAAGGGCATCACCCAGCGCGTACGTCCTGACCTGAAGGACCCGCGCGACGGCCGCCCCGGCATCGACATCTCCGGCTTCACCATGAAGAAGATGTACGAGGAGATGTCCAAGGGCGCCTACTCGGTCACCGGCTCCGCGGTCGGCTGGATCAAGGCGCCGCACTCCGAGGCCTGGTACGGCGCGGCGGCCTGCGGTGGCGCTCCCCAGGACATGACCGGCAGCCCGGACAACCCGCTCGGCGCGGGCCAGCTCGCCATCGACACGGTGGACGCGCTGGCCAAGAGCCAGCCCAACTTCCCGTGGGCCGACTACGACGTCGAGGACGTCTCCGACGTCGACGGTGACGGCAACTTCAGCGAGCCCGACGGCGTCATCGACCACCTGGTCATGGTGCACGCGGGCAAGGACAAGTCGTCCAACGGCGGCGCCGAGGGCACGTACGCGATCTGGGCGCACTCCAGCGCGGTGGCCGGCGGCTACAAGATCCCCGGCACCGACAAGAAGATCTCCAACTACATCGTGCAGCCGGAGGACTCCGGCGTCGGCGTCTTCGCCCACGAGTACGGCCACGACCTCGGTCTGCCCGACCTGTACGACACTTCGGGCCAGGCCAGCTCCGCCGTCGACTTCTGGGACCTGATGTCGAGCGGCTCGCACTCCGGGCCGATCTTCCAGTCCATGCCGACCCACATGGGCCTGTGGGACAAGTGGGTGCTCGGCTGGGCGAACCCGAAGACGTTCAACCCGGGCGACGCCGCCAAGCTGGTCACCGTCGGACAGTCGTCGCGGACGCCCAAGCTCACCCAGGACGGCGTCCGGGTGAACCTGGCCTCCACGCCGCTGAAGATGGTCGACCCGCACAGCGGCGCCAACGCCTGGTGGTCCGGCCTGGACCAGGAATGGGCGGACGTCAAGCTGACCCGTGACGTGGCGGTGCCCGCCGGGACCGACCTGCGGTTCTGGATGTGGAACAACTACGAGATCGAGCAGGACTGGGACTTCGGCTTCGTCGAGGTCTCGACCGACGGCGGCGAGACCTGGGCCCAGCAGAAGGTCTACGACGAGGCGGGCAACGAGGTCACCACGCCCGACGGCTACCCGGACCCGAACAAGAACCTCAAGACGTTCGGCGACAAGAAGTACGGGCTCACCGGCAACACCAACGGCTGGCGGCACGACTACGTCAACCTGAACGCGTTCGCCGGTAAGACGATCAAGCTGCGCCTCGCGTACAACACCGACGCGGCCTTCACCCCGCGCGGCTGGCACGCCGACGACTTCCAGCTCACCAACGGCGGCACCGCCGTGTGGAGCGACGACGTCGAAGGCGGCGAGAACGGCTGGAAGGCCATCGGCGGCACGCACACCAACACGAGCGGCCAGGGCTGGACGATCAACAACGGCTCGCGCGAGGTGTCCCGCTTCTACCTGGCCGAGTGGCGCAACTTCGACGGGTTCGACCAGGGCCTGCAGTACGCCTACGACACCAACTACTCCCGTGATGGGGCGTGGAAGGTGGAGAAGGTCAAGTACAACGCCCCCGGCCTGCTGGTGTGGTACCGCGACTCGACGTTCACCAACAACTCGCTGTCCAACAACCTCGATCTCCAGCCGAGCATCGGGTCGAAGGGCAGCCTGCTGGTCGTGGACTCGCACTTCGATCCGCTGCGCCGCACCGGTACCGCGGCGCAGAAGGACCCGACGCGGCACAAGAACCTCGAAGGCCGCACCCAGTCGTCCAACGCGGCGTTCTCCTTCGGGAAGACGTACCCGCTCAAGGAGTGCCTGGAGGCGGCGGACGAGCCGTTCAGCGAGTACTGCACGGACATCCCGGCGCTGAAGGGCGTGCCGAACTTCACCGACGCCAAGACCTGGTACCCGGGTCTGGAACTGCAGAACGGCAGCCTGTTCTACCGCGACTTCGACGCGTCGGTGGTCGTCCCGTCCAAGGGCGACCAGCCGTACAGCACCCGCGTCGTGAACGTCGACGGAACCCCGGCCACCGAGCTGTACGGCACGGACCTCGGAGGCGGCCACGTGGCCGGCACCGGGAACCCGGGTGACGAGGGCAAGGCGCTCGGCGTCCAGTTCAAGCTGGTCTCGCCGCTGCCTGGCAACCTGGGCGCCATCGTCCAGGTGATCCCGCCGAAGAAGTAAGGCGAAAAGGTAAATCGAGGGGCCGCCGGTACCATCCGGCGGCCCCTTCGGCTGGCCCCAGAGGGGGCTCCGCGCACCTACCATGGATGACCATGAGCGAATTGCGTACCAAGACCGAGCACACCGAGGCGATCCTCCAGGACCGCCGGGTGGCGGTGGTGGTCAACACTCGCTCGCGCCGGGGCCGCCGGCACTACTTCGAGGTGATCGACCAGATCCACGCCCTCGGCTTCGAGCCGCAGGCCGAGCTGTCGGTCTCCAACCCCAAGCGGCTGCGCGCCCTGCTCGACCAGGCTCTCGAGACCCGGCCCGACCTGTTGATCGTCGGTGGCGGCGACGGCACACTGTCCTCGGCGGTCCGCCACGTGGCCCACCGTGACGTGGCGCTCGGCGTGCTGCCGCTGGGCACCACCAACAACTTCGCCCGCAGCCTGGGCCTGCCGCTCGACCTGGCCGGGGCGGTCGGGGTGTTCGCCACCGGCAAGGTGGCCGACATCGACCTCGGCATGGCGGGTGACCGGCCGTTCGCCAACCTGGCCAGCTTCGGCGTGTCCGTCGAGGTGGCGGGCACGGTCAAGCCGTGGCTCAAGCGCATCCTCGGCCGTCCCGCCTACCCGCTGACCGCTCTGCGGGTCCTGCCCGGCCACCGGCCGTTCCGCGCGTACATCACGGTCGACGGCACGCGCCACGAGCTGTTCACCCACCAGCTCAACATCGCCAACGGCCGCTTCCACGGCGGCTGGCAGCTGGCCAAGGACGTCAGCATCGACAACGGCATGCTGGTCGCCTACCAGCTCGGCTCGGGCAAGAAGCTGCGCCTGCTCGGCGAGACGCTGGTGCGCGCCACGACCGGCCGCTGGCGCAGCCTGGCGGGCGGCCCGTTCGTGATGGGTCAGGAGATGCTGCTGGAGACCGACCCGCCGATGGCGGCCGACGTCGACGGCGAAGTGCGCCTGCGCACCCCGATCCGGCTCCGCGTGGTGCCCAACGGGGTGCGCGTCATGGTGCCCGCCGACTTCGACGACCGTTAAGGCTTGGCGACTAGCCGCTCAGGCGTCGGCGCAGAAGACAGAACTCGTTGCCCTCGGGGTCGGCCAGGACGTACCAGGACTCCTTGCCCGTCTGTCCGACGTCGGCGGGCTTGGCGCCGGCGGCCAGCAGGCGTTCGAGCTCGGCATCCTGGTCGCGGTCGGTGGGGTTCACGTCGATATGCAGCGGCAGTTTTCCGGTTCGCGGATGGTCGTCCGGGCTGAGGACGAGCGTCGGCTGGAGGCCGCCGAAGCCTTCGGCCTCGGGACCGATCTCGATGCTGCCGTCCTCCTCCCGATCGAGAATGACGTAGCCAAGCACCTCACACCAGAACGCGGCAAGGCGTTCGGGGTCTCGACAGTCGATCACCAATTCACTGATACGGCATGCCATCCGGTGGCGATACCCCCCGTTGGCTCTCATCATGCGGGGGCTCGCCGAGGCGGCGGTACGCCGCGGCCAGCGGGTCCGCCAGATCGCGCGGCGGCGGAAAGACGCGGGGCAGGAGATCGGACGCCGCCGCACCGGGACGGCGTTCGGGCCGGTGGGCGGTGGCGCCTGGAGCGTAGAAGTCGGCCAGCCGGTCGGCGAACGGCACGTCCCGCACCGCGATCGGCTCCGGTTCCGGATCGGCCAACGACCCCAGCAGCCGCTCCCGGCTGCGCCCGCGCCAGGCCAGCACCAGGAACGGATCGTCGTCGAACGACTCCGCCAGCAGGTACAGCACCGCCGACAGATGCTTGCACGGCAGACCCCAGTCAGGGCACGAGCACTCCATGTCCAGGTCCCGGGGGAACAGGTCGATGCCCAGCGCGGCGAACAGCTCCTCGATCTCCGTCGGCATCTCACCGGCCAGCAGCTTCGCCCGGTAGACGGCCTGGGCCGCGATCGCCTCCTCCATGGCGGTCCAGCGCGCCTCGTCGTACGCCTCGATCTCGATCCTGATGTCGTACGGCCTGCGCCGCGAGCCCTGGACGGCCGCCGTGACCAGGCCGGGGGCGAGGTCTATCGACAGGACCTGGCCCGCGCGGGCGTAGGCGCGGCCCCGGGACAGGCGGCCCTTGTCGCAGACGCGCTCCAGGATGTCGATGAAGCGCCGCGACCACCAGGTGGAGCCGATCGAACCCCGCTGTGTGCGCGCCCGCAGCCCGCCCTCGACCCTGATCGGCTTGGCGGCCTCGAACCACACCATTTCAGCTCACCGCCTCGGCGGTCAGGCGGAAGACCTCGCGCAACTCGCCGGTGGACAGGTCGGTCAGCCAGTCCTCGCCGGTGCCGACCACGCTCTCGGCCAGGGCCTTCTTGCGCTCGATCATCTCGTCCACGCGTTCCTCCAGGGTGCCCGCGCAGATGAGCTTGCGCACCTGTACGTTCTTGCGCTGCCCGATGCGGAAGGCACGGTCGGTGGCCTGATCCTCGACGGCGGGATTCCACCAGCGGTCCACGTGGATCACGTGATTGGCCGCCGTCAGGTTGAGACCGACGCCCGCGGCCTTGAGCGACAGCAGGAACAGCATCGGCTCGTCATCATGCTGGAAACGCTCGACCAGGCGGTCGCGCGTCTTCTTGGGCAGGCCGCCGTGCAGCCAGAGCACCGGCCGGTCGAGCCGCTGCGCGAGGTAGGGCTGGAGCATCGTCCCGAATTCCGAGTATTGGGTGAAGACCAGCGCCTTCTCCCCCTCGGCCACGATCTCCTCCGCGAGCTGCTCCAGCCGGGCCAGCTTGCCCGACCTGCCCGACAGGAGCGAGCCGTCCTTGAGCAGATGGGCAGGGTGGTTGCAGACCTGCTTGAGCCTGGCCATGGCCGCCAGCACCAGGCCGCGGCGCTCGATGCCCTCGCTGTCGTCGATCCTGCCCAGCATGTCGTCGACGACGGCCTGGTAGAGGCTGGCCTGCTCGGGCGTGAGCGGGCACCACTCCTTGACCTCCATCTTCTCCGGCAGATCGGAGATGATCGACTTGTCGGTCTTGACGCGGCGCAGCACGAACGGGCCGGTCGCCCGTTTGAGCGCCCGCATGGCCTGCTCGTCCTGGCGAGCCTCGATCGGCTCCTGGAACCGGGTCCTGAACCGCGACCGCGGCCCGAGCAGCCCCGGATTGGCGAACTCCATGATCGACCAGAGCTCGGCGAGATGGTTCTCGACCGGTGTCCCGGTCAGGGCCAGCCGCGTGCCCGTGGGGATCGCCCGGACGGCCTGGGACTGCAGGGTGCCGCTGTTCTTGATCGCCTGGGCCTCGTCGCAGACCACCCGCCGCCACTCGACCCGCCGCAGCGTCTCCAGGTCCCGCTGGGCGGTGCCGTACGTGGTGATCACCAGGTCGGCGTCGCCGATCGCCTGGGCGTCCCGGCCGCTGCCGTGGTGCACATAGACCCGCAACCCCGGCGCGAATCTGGCCGCCTCTCGCTCCCAGTTGCCCACCAGCGACATCGGGCACACCAGCAGCGTCGGCGTGTCGGCCCGCTCGTGGACCAGCAGCGCCAGCGTGGTGACCGTCTTGCCCAGCCCCATGTCGTCGGCCAGCACCCCGCCCAGCCCCAGCTCCGACAGGAAGCTCAGCCAGGCCAGCCCGCGCTCCTGATAGGGGCGCAGCGTCGCGTCCAGGCCGCTGGGCGTGGCCATCGGCAGGAGCCGCCGCTCGGCCTGGCCGGACAGCAGATCGCCGAGCACACCGTCGGCGTCGACCTCCAGCAGCGGCAGCTCGTCGTCACCCTGGACCACGTGACGCAGCAGATCGGCGGCGGGCAACTCGCCGGCGCGCTCGCCCCCGACGGCTTTCAGCGCGGCCTTGAGCTGGCGGTCGTCGAGCTCCACCCACTGCCCGCGGACGCGTACCAGCGGCACCTTCAGCCTGGCCAGCTCGGCCAGCTCCGCCTCACTGATCGTCTCGTCGCCGACCGCGAGGTCGATCCGGAAGTTCACCAGCTCGCGCAGCCCGAACCCCTGGGCGGTGGCCGCGCTCTGCTTCTTGGTGCGGGTGGTCAGCTTCAGCCCCAGCCTCGTACGGCCCGCCCAGCGCGGCAGCTGCACCCCGAACCCGGCGGCCTGCAACAGCGGCGCCGCCTGCCGCAGGAACCCGAACGCGCCCGCCGTGTCCAGCTCCAGCCCGGTCGGCCGGGCGACCCGAAGAGCCCGGTCGAGTTCGGGGTACAGGCGTACGGCACGGCCCAGCCCGGCCAGCAGCTCGCGCTCCGGACTCCTGGGCAGGCCGGGCACCGGCTCGCCGCTCCACACCCGTTCGGCGCGTACGTAGAGGCTGGGATCGTCGGCGGCCTGCAACGCGATCTCGACCCGCCAGCCACGGCCATCGTCAGCGCCGGTGCCAGTGGTGCCGCCAGCCTGGTCGGCGGGGGCGGTGCTATCCAGGTGGTTGAGGTCGTCGGCAGATGGCGTGAGGTCGAGATCGCCGGTGGGTTCGAGCAGGCGGAAGCACACCCTGGCGGCCCCGTCCGCGGCGGCCACGGAAGCCCGCCACTCCTCCAGCTCACGGCGCAGCTCCGGGCTGTCCGGGCAGCTGTCGTCGGCCCCGGTCAGCGCCGCCAGCCACCGCTCCTGGCCCGTACGGGGGCCGGTCACGAGCTGCTCGGTGAGCGCCGCCCGGACGAGCGCGTCGGCGAACGCGTCCAGCGCCGCCCCGAGCACCTCCACGGAGGGCCGCTCGACCTCGGAGGTACGGCAGGCGGGCGGCATGGCGAGGGCGAGATCCCGGAAGTAGGCGGCGTCGGCCCCGGTCAGCACCGCCCGCCACAAGGCCCGCCCACCGGCCTCTTCCGAGTGGGCGTGGGGGATGAGCTGGGGGATGACCCGCCCCCGCCGTACGAGATCGCGCGCGAACTCGGCCACCACGCTCCAGTGGCGTACGGTGGCGGCGCCGGGGTGTTCGGCGAGCACCCGCAGCGCGTCTTCGGTGGCCGGGACGACGGCGGGCACCTCCCACAGATGCAGGCGCGGCCGGATGATCTCCGACAGGCGCCCGGCTTCGGGCGAGGCCAGCGGCTCCTTGGCGGAACCGGGCAGGAGCAACCGCAGACCGCGCACGGACCCGTCCAACGGGACCGCAGGCAGCCGATCGGCCGGCCGCCGTTCCGTGAGGACCCCCTGCGAACCCTCAGCGGAGGAGGCGTGCTCACGGAGCGTGACGGCCAGGGCAGACGCGAGCCTGAGCAGATCGCCGAGCGCGACAGCGGACGCGGCGAACGGGTGCGGCCGCACGACGACTCCAGCGGTCGTCCCGGTGTCCGGCCGAGCGGCTCCAGCGGTCGTCCCGGTGGCGGGCCGGGCGGTCGTCCCGGTGGTGGGCGCGTCGGCGGATTGCGAGGTGCCCTCGGTGTCCTCTGCCCAGAAAGCGAGGGCGTCTCCTGCCCAGACCCCGTGTACGACCAGCATCTCGGCAGCGTATCTCGCCTAGCGGAAGATGGGCCCGGTCTCGAGCGTGACCCCGAACGGCTCCGGCAGTGGCAGCGGCTGCCCCGCCTCGACGACGATCGAGGTATCGTACGCGCCGTCGGACAGCCCGTGGAGCAGCCTGACTGACGGTGGGGTGGAGAAGTCGTCGAGGATCAATATCATCGGGACCCCCGCCCGCGCGTAGGCGACCGGCTTGGCCTCCAGATCGTCATCGCGGCTGTCGGACGACACCACTTCGACGGCCATCAGCGTGCCGTATCCGTAGGCCTGGTTGCCGTCGAACTCCGGGCTCCCCGGCGGGGCGATCAGGAGGTCGGGCAGCCGTTTGTCGCCGCGCCCCGGCGGAATGTGCACCGCCCAGGACTGGTAGAACTCCCAGCCGTTCTTCCGCTTGACGTCGCAGAGCTGGTCCGCCAGCCGGTCGACCAGGACACAGTGCCGTCTCTTGGCCCTGGAGCTCACATAGACCCGCCCATCCACGATCTCCGGCCTCAGTCCTTGCCCGACGAGTCTCTCCCACACCTGTTCGCGGCGGAGCTCCTCGTCCGTGGGGCCCAGGGCGCCCCATCCAGGGCCCCACGTGGGTGCGGCGATCGGCGGGCGCTCTGGACCCGGGGCGGGGTCGTGCCCATGTGCCTTCCCGTACGTGCTGCCGGTAGGCATGGCGGTCATCCTTTCGCTCGCGTCATCAAGCTGTTCAGGCCCCGTACTTGCGCCCCCGGCTGGGTGCCTTGCTCAGCGGAAGATCAGGCCGGTGTCGAGCTCGACCCCGAACGGCTCCGGCAACTTCACCTGCTCGCCTTCGTCCACCTTGGTCATGTTGCGATATTCGCCATCACGTGGGTCCGACAGCAGGGTGACCGATCGAGGCTCGGAGAATTCGTCGACGATCAGCATGATGGGTACGCCTGCCCGGGCATATTCGGCGGGCTTGACCTGCAGATCGTCGGTCCGATTGTCGGAGGAGGTGATCTCGACGACCAGGAGCGTGCCGTGGCCGTAGGCCTGGTTCTCGTCGAACTCCGGACTGTCCGGTGGCGCGACCAGCAGATCAGGAAGCCGCTTGTCGCCTCGATCGGGCGGGATGTGAACGGCCCAGGTCTGGTAGAACTCCCAGCCCTTGTCGAGCGCGAACTCGAAGAGCTGCATCTGAACGCGGTGGACCAGCTGCGCATGGCGCCTCTTCGTCCAGGGGCTCACTATGATCCTTCCACGGATGATCTCGGCTCTCCAACCCTCTCCGATGAGGGTTTGCCAGAGCTGTTCGCGCTTGAGCTCGGTGTGGGTCGGTCCGGACCGTCCCCAGCCCGGCCCCCACGCGGGCGAAGGTCGGGAGTCGCAGCCGGGCTCAGGTGCGGGTGCACGCCTGCGTGTCTTTCTGCGCGTGGTGCCGGTGGCCATGGCGGTCATCCTCTCGCTCGCGTCATCGGAAATACTACACTGCGTGACCGTAGTTTTACTCTGTGAAAGGTCTTCGTGATGGGGTTCTCAGCAGGCGAGGAACGGTGGCGGGAGCGGCTGGGCAGCCTGCGTGACGTGGTCAGGCAGGAGCTGGTGAGCCGACAGTTGGCGGCCCATCTCCCGTCCGTCCCGGCCAGGGTGCTGGACGTGGGCTGCGGGCAGGGCACCCAGGCGCTCAGGATCGCCGCCCAGGGGCATCGCGTGACCGCGCTCGACGCGTCCAGTGATCTGCTCGGGCTGCTGAAGGAGCGGGTCGAGCCTGAGATGGCCATCGAGGTGGTGCACGCGCCCGCCGAGCGGCTGGGGGAGCTGTTCGGGCCCGGGAGCTTCGACGTGGTCCTCTGTCATGGCGTTCTCATGTACTTCGACGACCCCGACCCGCTCCTGACCGCCATGGCGGCGGTGCTCGCGTCCGGCGGGGTGCTGTCCCTGCTCGTGCGCAACGGCGACGCGCTGGCGATGCGGCCCGGGATGACGGGGGACTGGGCGGCGGCCAGGGAGGCGTTCGACGCGGACGCGTACACCAACCGCCTGGGCGTCCGGGCGCGGGCCGACCGGCTCGACGACCTGACGCGGCGCCTGGCCGTACGAGGGCTGGGCGTCCTGCAGTGGTACGGCGTGCGGGTGCTCACGGACCTGGCGGCCGACGACGCGCCCCTCCCCGACGACCTGGACCTGCTGCTGGAGTGCGAGGAGCGGGCCGGGTCGAGCGACCCCTACCGGCGGGTGGCCCCGTTGACCCACGTCATCGCGCAGCCCGGCATCATCGCGCTGCCCGGCGATTCCGGCGACGCCCGACGGTGAAGATTCCGGTGGCGCCCGCAGCTGAAGTTGTACAGTGAAAATATGAATCCTCCCGGATCGTGGTGCGAACGGCCCAAGCCGTCGGCTCCTTCGTGTGAGCTGCCCTCCCCGTGGAGCAAGCCCAAGCAGCCCGACAACTGGTGCGACGTTCCCAAGTCCCCGGTTCTGTCCGTCGTCGGCTTCCTGCTGCGAGCCGCCAAGCGGTGATAGAAAGCCACTTCGCTGGGTAGTCGCCTCCTCGGCAGAGGAGGCGACGTGAACGACACCCACAAGCTGGTCAACGATCTCTCCGAGCAGGTCTCCCGGCTCGTCAGGGATGAATTGCGGCTGGCGCGGCTGGAGCTCACGCGGAAGGGCAAGCGGGCGGGGTTCGGCGCGGGCCTGTTCGGGGCCGCGGGAATGACCGCGTTCTTCGGCGGTGCCGCTCTGGTGGCCGCCGTCATTCTGCTGCTCGCCCTGGTGATGCCCGCTTGGGCGGCTGCCGCGATAGTGGCGGGTGTCTTGTTCGTTGTCGCCGCCGTGCTGGGTCTCATGGGCAAGAACCAGGTGAAGCAGGCCGCGCCGCTGGTGCCGGAAGAGACGATCGCCAGCGTCAAGGCCGATATCGACGTGGTCAAGGAGAGGGCTCGGCGATGAGTGAGACGGACCCCGAATACGGCGGGCAGGGATATAGCGAGCAGCACGCCGGGGACGTGGGCGCCCGCCGGACGACGGTCGGTATGCCGACGGACCACGAGTCCGTCAACGTACCGCCGACCAGGCCGGGCGCGGTGGAGAACGCGATGAAGGCGGAGGCCGCCCGCCAGGAGCACGAGACCTTCATCCCCGAACCCCCCGTGGTGGACGAGCGCACCGAGGCGGTAGGGGCCCGGGAAGGCGAGACGGAGTCTGTGAGGGCGGAGCACGCCAACGACGAGGATGAGGAAGAGGACGACGTGCACAAAAACATCAAGGACACCCGTCAGGAACTTGGCGACACCGTGGCGGCCCTGGCCGACAAGGCGGACGTGAGGGGCCGGGCGAACGACGCGGCGGAGGCGGCGAAGGGCAAGGCCACGGAGGTGGCCGGGGTCGCCAAGGACAAGGCCGTCGAAGTGGCCGAGGTCGCCAAGGACAAGGCGGCCGCCGTGGCCGAACTGGCGAAGGACAAGGCCGTCGTAGTGGCGGATGTCGCGAAGGACAAGGCCGCCGAGGTGGCCGACAAGGTACGAGATGTCACCCCCGACCAGGTCAAGGACGCGGCCGACAAGGTCACCACGGAGGCCAGGAAGCGCCCCGTGCTGGTCATCGCCGCCGCCGGCGCCCTCGTGGCCCTGGTCCTGCGCCGGATCATGAGGCGCAACAGGAGCAAGTGAGCCCCGATCCCGATAGCCTGCCTGAGTGATTCGTCGAACGGCCGCCACCGCCCTGCTGGCCCTCCTCATGTTGGGGGCCGGCACGGGCTGTGGCGCGGGGTCGGCCGTCAGCGACTACGGCAAGGTCATCAAGGGCGCCAAGGGCTCGACGGTCACAGTGGAGGTCGGCGCGGGCCAGCGGTTCTCGCTGGCCGTGGTCGACAACCCGTCCGTCGGTGACCAGTGGCGCCTCGTGGCGGTGCCCGACGCCAAGGTGGCCTCGTTCATCAGCAAGGAATACAAGAGCGAAGGCGGCGGGACGGGCTCGGGCGGCACCAGCTACTTCGTCTTCAACGGCAAGCACCCGGGCAACACCGAGATCAGGCTGTACGACTGCTGGCGCTGCCCCAGCGCCGGTGCCAGCCCGGTCGACGAGCAGAGCAAGGCGCAGTCGGGCGAAGCGATCTTCGCGGTCGTCGTCAAATAGAGCACCCGTGGGGGAGACCTGTGGATTTCATGCGAGTGCGCGCCTCGACCGACGGCGCGGAGACGATCTCGTGGTGGACCGGTGACGTCTACGGCTGGCAGCAGGACGACGGCCCGCACCATCTGTTCGGCTTCGAGGGCGTCAACGTGGCCAGGGCGGTCGAGGTCGACGGCGGCTGGCAGATGCTGACCAGGGAGGCCGCGGCCTACCTCGACCCGAAGTCCCGCGAGATCATCGACACCTGGGACAACCCGTTCACGGGGGCGTCCGTCGAGGTCCGGCACGTGTTCAACGACCCGGTCAACCAGCGCTTCGGCGCCTACCCCGTGCCCACCACCAGGCTCGGTGACCAGGTCGTCTTCAACGCCGACATCCGGCTGGCCTACCCGTCGCCGCTCAAGGTCGCCGACTATCCCGACAACTCGGCCAGTGACACTTATCGGGCGCTGGAGCTGTTCCAGTTCTTCGCCTCGGCCAAGGATCTCGACTCCGGCGAGCCGAGTGTGCCGTGCGTGTTCTCGTGGTGCCGGGTCTCGCCGTGGCTGCCGTGGATGGCGATGGGGCAGCGCCAGGGCGGGCTGGTCTACCACTGCCGCGGCCACAAGACGACCGAGGTGCCCGACCGGCTCCGCGCGCACGTGGGCGAGCACTTCCTGCACGCGCCCGAGGAGTGGTCGGCGCCCAACGTGACCAGCTGGACGGCTTTCGCCGACAAGTCCGCCCGATAAGGCCCGGTAGGGTCGGCCGGTGAGCAACGACCTGTTCTGCGAGATCGTCGCGGGCGAGCGGCCCGCCCACATCGTCCACTCCGACGAGATCGTCGTCGCCTTCCTCGACGTCCGCCCGGTCTTCAAGGGCCACGTCCTGGTCGTACCGAGGCTCCATGTCGAGACCTTCGGCGAGCTCGGCGACGTCGGCCCCTTCTTCGAGCGGGTCCAGCTGGTGACCCGCGCGGTCGAGGAGGGGCTGGAGGCGGCCGGTACGTTCGTCGCGATGAACAACCGCATCAGTCAGAGCGTGGCGCACCTGCACGTCCACGTGGTGCCGCGCAACCCGAAGGACGGGTTGCGCGGTTTCTTCTGGCCCCGCACCAAGTACGCCTCCGAGGAGGAGGCGCGGTCCTACGCCGAGCTGATCGCTAAAGCGCTTCCTGCGGAGTGACGACCCGCTCGGCCTTCGGCGGCCGGGTGACGAGCGGCAGCACGAGGGCCACCAGCGCGATGATCCCGATCACGGTGAACGCCGTGGTGTAGTTGTCGCCCGAGATGAGCGCGGCCGCGAGCAGCGGTCCGACGATCCCGCCGACGCTCCAGGCCACGATCATCAGCCCGTAGATGCCGCCCGCGTTGCGCAGGCCGAAGAAGTCGCCCGCGGTGGCGGGCATGGTGCCGAACCCGCCGCCGTAGCAGAGGTAGACCACCGCCGACAGGACCGCGAACAGGGCCACCTGCGAGGCGTGGCCGAGCAGCAGGAAGCAGATCCCCTGCAGGCCGAGCATCCCGGCGAAGGCGAACATCCGCCCGGTCCGCTCCGAGATCCAGCCCCAGAAGATCCGCCCGGCGCCGTTGAACAGCCCCATGACGCCGGTCAGCGTGGCCGCGGCGGCCGCGGTGTAGCCGGCGATGGACGTGGCGGCCGAGCTGATCACCGAGATGAGCGCGATGCCCGCCGTCACGTTGAGGCAGAGGATGGCGGCCAGCAGGTACCACTGCGGCGTACGCAGCGCCTCGCCCTGCGTGTACTCGCGCCCGCTGGCGGCGATCCGCCCGGTCGCGGCCACCTGGTAGTCGGCCGGCGGGTTGCGGAAGAAGAACGCGCCCACCAGCGTCATCACCAGGTACGCCACGCCCAGCGTGAGGAACGCCCTGGTCGGCACCGCCGGATTGGCCTCGACCAGCCGTTGCGCGACGGGCGAGGTCACCACGGCGCCGAAGCCGAAGCCGCCCACCGCGATCCCGGTGATCAGCCCGCGCTTGTCCGGGAACCACTTCTGCAGCATGGCGATCGGCACGATGTACCCGAGCCCGAGGCCGAAGCCCGCGATGACGCCGTAGCCGAGGATGAGCAGCCATAACTGGGAGTGATCGGCGGCGAAGCCGGCCAGCAGGATGCCGAGCGAGTAGAGCACGCCGCCCGCCAGGGCGACCGGTCGCGGGCCGCGTACGTCCTGGATCCGGCCGCCGATGAAGGTGCCCAGGAAGATCATGCCGATCGTCACCGAGAACGGCAGCGCGGCCTCCGCCTTGGTGAGGTCGAAGTCGCTCGCCTTGGCCTGGAGTGCCTTGGAGAACACGCTCCAGGAGTAGACGGCGCCCAGCGCGAGCTGGAAGAGTACCGCGGCCGCCGCGAGTAACCAGCGATTCATCCGACCCTCACCACCGCGTTGTAGTCGGGGATGCCCGCCTGTGGCGAGCGCTTGTTCCGGTCGATGAGCACCTCGCCCTCCGGCCAGTGGACCTGCAGGTTGCCCGGCGTGACGGGGGCGCGCACGACCCGCCCGGTCAGCTCGCCGGTGTCGCTCTTCAGCCGTACCGGGTCGCCGTCCTTCAGGCCGAGCCGGTCGGCGTCGATCGGGTTCATCAGCACGGCCTCGCGGGTGGCTCCGGTGAGGGCGTCGCGCTTCTCGTACACCATCGAGTTGAACTGCTTGCCCCGGCGGGTGGTGACCACGAACGTGCCGTCGGGGCGGTTCAGCGGCGGCACCTCGACCACCGAGAAGCGCGCCCGGCCGTCGGGGGTGGGGAACTTCCAGCCCGCGCAGAGCAGCGGGCCGCCGTACTGGAGGTTGTCGCCCTTGGCCTTGAGGTTCTCGATGCCCGCGTAGGCGGGGACGGACCGGGCGATGTCCTCGCGGATCTGCGGCGTGCCGGTATAGCGCACGTGTTCCGAAATTTCGGGACGTGTTCGGGCGGCCAGTTCGGTGGTGATCTTCCACTCCGGCCAGGCCTCGGGGAGGCGCGGGCCGGGGATCTCGGGGGAGAAGATGATCCGCCGCTCCGTGGAGGTGGCCGTGACCCCGCCGATCATCTCGTAGCGGGTCTGGGCGGGCAGCAGGAGCACCGCCGAGCCGGGCTCCACCAGCATCTGGCTCGACAGGCAGATGTCGATGTGCACCCGCAGCGGGATCCGGGCCAGCGCCCGGCGGCAGGCGGCCGGGTCGGGCAGGACCTCCAGGAAGTTGCCGCCGCTGGAGATCAGCACGTCCAGGTCGGCCTCCAGCATCTCGGGGGCGGTACGGCCGGGCGACGAGGGCACCTCGAAGCCCCACAGCTCCGCGAACGTGGCGGCGTTCTCCGGGGTGACGGCCAGGCCGCCCGGCAGCGCCGTGCTGTAGGCGCCCATCTCGGCGCCGCCCTGCACGCCGCTGTGGCCGCGGATGGGCATCAGCCCGGACTTCTCGCGGCCCACGAAGCCTCTGGTGAGCCCCAGGTTGATGATCGACCGGACGTTGTCCTCGCCGAACTCGTGCTGCGTGACGCCCATCGACCACACCAGCACGGCGGTCTTCGCCTCGTGGAGCATCCTGGCCAGCTCGCGCATGTCGTCTTCCGACGCCCCGGAGAGCGCGCTCAGCTCCTCGTACGAGCGCTTGCTCAGGGACTCGGCCAGCTCCGCGTAGCCCGCGGTGTGCGAGTCGACGAACTCATGGTCCACCCAGTTGTTGTCGATCATCATCTTGAGCACGCCGCTGAGGAACGCGACGTCGCCGCCCACGTTCACCAGGAAGAACCGGTCGGTGATCCGGGTGCCGAAGACCGCGCTCTCGATGTTCGACGGCACCCAGTACTTGTCCATGCCGGGCTCGCGATAGGTGTTGACCACCGCGACCTTCGTGCCCTCCTTCTTGGCGTGGTAGAGGTACTTCATCGCGACCGGCTGGTTGTTGGCCACGTTCGAGCCGATGAAGACGATCAGGTCGCTGCCGATCCAGTCCGCGTAGGAGCAGGTGGTGGCGGCCACGCCGAGCGACCCCTTCAGCGCCACGGTCGACGGCGAGTGGCAGATCCTGGCCGCGTTGTCGATCGAGTTGCCGCCCAGCGCGCGTACGGCCTTCTGCGCGGCGAAGTAGTTCTCGTTGGGTTCGCCGCGGCTGGTCATGTAGAGCCCGAACTTGTCCGGCCCGGCCTGCCGGAGCCGGTCGGCGGCCAGGTTCAGCGCCTCGTCCCAGCCGATCCGCCGGAACCCGGCCTCGCCGCTCTCCCGCAGCATCGGGTACGGCAGCCGGCCCAGGTCGCGTAACTCCGCGCTGCTCTTGCCGGCCAGCTGCGACACGTCAGAAAGCAGCCCGCCGTCCAGCGGCGGCATCGTGTTCAGCCGCAGCAGCCGCAGGCGGATGTTGCACAGATGGACCTCGTCCATCGTCCAGTCGCGTATGCCGGTGGTGCCGAGCGCGCAGCCGTCACAGGCGCCGTCACGCAGGATCCGCCAGGCATACCGCCGTTGACCGCGGTTCTCGCGGACGGCCTTCCAGATCTCGAGGTAGTTGTTGGGCTTCTGCTCGCCGAGCCCGAACGGTTTCAGGCCGGCCCAGTTCTTCGGATCGAGGCCCATGACAGGAACTCCTTGCTCTTTGTCGGAACGTAGATCGGGACTGTCGAAGCGTCAAGGCGGGCACTAGGCTCCGGCGGCGTGGAATACCTGGTCGGAGTCGCCGTGGTGACCGTGCTCGTGGGCGTGCCCGCGATCGTGCTCTGGAGGGTCCTGCGCGGGCGGCGCGAGCTGGGCACCAGCCCGGCCGAGCGGGCCACGTTCGAGACCCTGCACACCGCCTCACTGGCCGGGCCGCCGCTGCGCGCCGGGCTGACCGAGGAGGCCGTGCAGAAGGCGTCGCGGCACCTGCGTACGCTGCTCGGCTCGTCGGCGCTGGCGATCACCGACGGGAAGCGGCTGCTCGTCTACGACGGCGCGGGGGAGCACCACGCGGGTCAGGCGTTCGAGCACGCGGGCGCGACGCTGAAGGACGGCCGCACCCAGGTGCTCGCCATCGAGTGCGAGCTGCTCGAATGCCCGATCCGGCACGCCGTGGTCGTACCGCTCACCACCGACGACCGGGTCGTCGGCGCGCTGGCGGCCTACGGTCCGCACGCCTCGGCGGGGTTGGTCAGGGCCGCCCAGGAGGTGGCCGGTTGGGTGGACTCGCAGCTGGAGCTGGCCGAGCTGGACCGCTCCCGCACCCTGCTGATGGAGGCCGAGGTACGGGCGCTGCGGGCGCAGATCTCGCCGCACTTCATCTACAACTCGCTGACCACGATCGCGTCTTTCGTCCGCACCGACCCGGAACGCGCCCGCGAGCTGCTGCTGGAGTTCGCCGACTTCACCCGCTACTCCTTCCGCCGGCACGGCGAGTTCACCACGCTGGCCGAGGAGCTGCGCTCGATCGACCGCTACCTGATCCTGGAACGCGCCCGTTTCGGCGACCAGCTCCAGGTGACCCTCCGCATCGCCCCCGAGGTGCTGCCCGTCGCGGTGCCGTTCCTGTGCCTGCAGCCGCTGGTGGAGAACGCCGTCCGCCACGGCCTGGAGAGCAAGAACGGCGTCGGTCGCATCACGATCGTCGCCGAGGACGCCGGAGCCGAGTGCCGCCTCAGCGTCGAGGACGACGGCCTCGGCATGGAGCCCGACAAGCTGCGCCGCATCCTCGCAGGTGAGATAGCCCCCGCGGGCGGCGTGGGGCTGGCCAACGTGGACGAGCGACTGCGCCAGGTGTACGGAGACGAGTACGGGCTGGTCGTCGAGACGGGCCCCGGCGCGGGCACGAAGGTCAACATCAGGTTGCCGAAGTATCACCCCGGCGTCTCGGCCCGTTGACCTCGATCTTTGTTGTCGGTTTTATCACTGTGTATGGCACAACTCCGGGTCCTCGCCGTCGACGACGAGCTACCCGCTCTGGAAGACCTGTCGTACTTACTGCGCGCCGACCCTCGTATCGGGGAGGTGGCCACCGCGAGGGACGGCGCCGCGGCGCTGAAGCTGCTCGACCGGGCCATCGCCGACGGCCGGCCGATCGACGCCGTCTTCCTCGACATCAGGATGCGCGGGCTCGACGGCGTGGTGCTCGGGCGGCTGCTGTCGCAGTTCGCCAATCCGCCCCGGGTCGTGTTCGTCACCGCGTACGAGGAGCACGCGGTCGACGCCTTCGAGATCAAGGCCGAGGACTACCTGCTCAAACCGGTGCGCCCCGAACGGCTGGCCGAGGCGATCAGGCGGGTGGCCGTCTCGGCCGACGTGCCGGTCGAGCTCGGCGAGTCCGACACCATCCCGGTCGAGCTGGGCGGCGTGACCCGGTTCGTCTCCAGCGCCGACGTGGTGTACGTCGAGGCGCACGGCGACTACGCCCGCCTGCACACCGCCGCCGGCAGCCACCTGGTACGCATCCCGCTGGCCACGCTGGAGGACCGCTGGGCCTCGGCCGGGTTCGTCCGGGTGCACCGCAGCCACCTCGTCGCGGTCAAGCACATCGAGGAGCTGCACATCGACTCCGGCAAGTGCACGGTCCGGGTCGGCGACACCGAGATCCCGGTCAGCCGCCGCCACACCCGCGAACTGCGCGACATGCTCGTCCGCCGGGCCAAGAGAGGACGGCCGGAGTGAGCCCGGAGCCCCGCCCCGCCCGCCGGGTGCCGCTCGCCCGCCACGACACGGCGCGCCGGGTCACGGTGACGAGCCCTCGCACCGCCGCCGCGCGCCGCCCCCGCTACCCGGCCACCCGCGAGATCGACGAGCAGACGCACCTCGGCGAGGTGTACATGCGCTCGCTGCTACGCACCCAGTTCCGGCTGGCCCTGTTCGTCTGCACGGTGCTGGCGTGCGTGGTGGGCGGTCTGCCGCTGCTGTTCCTGGCCATCCCGGAGCTGCGCGAGGCGGACCTGCTGGGCATCCCGCTGCCGTGGGCGGTGCTCGCCGGCCTCATCTACCCCGCCTTCGTCGTGGGCGCGTGGCTCTACGTACGGCAGGCCGAACGCAACGAGCGCCACTTCGCCGACCTGGTCGAACGCCCATGAGCCTCACCGCGGTCGTCATCGTGGTGGTGGCGGCCGTGCTCATCGGGGCGTTCGGCATCCGGTTCTCCCGTACCACCTCCGACTTCTACGTCGCCTCCCGCTCGGTCAGCCCGCTGTGGAACGCCTCGGCGATCGGCGGCGAGTACCTGTCGGCGGCGTCGTTCCTCGGGGTGGCGGGGCTGATCCTGTCGTTCGGCGCCGACATGCTGTGGCTGCCCGTCGGCTGGACCGGCGGCTACCTCGTGCTGCTCGTGCTGGTCTCCGCGCCGTTGCGGCGCTCGGGCGCGTACACGCTGCCCGACTTCGCCGAGGCCAGGCTGGAGTCGATGACCGTACGCCGCACGGCCAGTGTGCTCGTCGTGCTCATCGGCTGGCTCTACCTGATGCCGCAGTTCCAGAGCGCGGGCCTGGTGCTGCGGACGGTCACCGGGGCGCCGGTGTGGGTGGGCGGGCTGCTGGTGGCGGCCGTGGTCGCGGTCAACGTGCTGTCGGGCGGCATGCGGTCGATCACGTTCGTGCAGGCGTTCCAGTACTGGCTCAAGCTGACGGCGCTGGCCGTACCGCTGGTGTTCCTGCTCATGGCGTGGCGCGCGGACGGGGCGCCGGCGGTGAGCGCGGCCGACGCGGCCACCTGGCAGGTGCCGCTCGCCGGCGGCAAGGAGTACGGCCTGTACTCGACGTACTCGCTGATCCTGGCCACCTTCCTCGGCACGATGGGCCTGCCGCACGTACTCGTCCGCTTCTACACCAACCCCGACGGCCGGACCGCGCGCCGCACCACGCTCGTGGTCCTGTCGCTGCTCGGCGCGTTCTACCTGCTGCCCGCGCTGTACGGCTGGCTGGGCCGGTTGTACGTACCCGAACTGGTGGGGACCGACGCGGTCGTGCTGACCCTGCCGGAGCGGATGGTCGGCGGCACCCTGGGCGACCTGCTGACCGCGCTCGTCACGGCGGGGGCGTTCGCGGCGTTCCTGTCCACCTCGTCGGGGCTGACCGTGTCGGTGGCCGGAGTGATCGCCCAGGACCTGCTCAAGGGCAGCGTCCGCTCGTTCAGGGCCGCCACGCTCATGGCGGTCGCGGTGCCGCTGGCCCTGGCGCTGTGGGCGCGGGCCCTGCCGGTGGCCGACGTGGTGGGGCTGGCGTTCGCGGTGGCGGCCTCGTCGTTCTGCCCGCTGCTCGTGCTCGGCATCTGGTGGCGCCGCCTCAGCACCACGGGCGCGCTGGCCGGGCTGCTCGTGGGCGGCGGCCTGGCCAGCGCGGCGGTGCTGGCCACGATCACCGGCGGGCCGTACGACGGGCTCGCGGGCGCCCTGCTGGCCCAGCCGGCCGCCTGGACGGTGCCGATCGCGTTCGCGGTGATGGTGTCGGTGTCGTTCCTGACGCCGCACCGGGTCCCGGCGGGAGTGGCGCGGACCATGGTCCGCCTGCACACCCCGGAGGACCTGGACCTGGACCGCGGCGACTGGCGGCCCCGCTCGTCCTGAGTCTCAAGGAGGCTGCTCGCCGGAGCCGCGGGTGATCAGTTCGACCGGTACCTTGACCCGCCGCGGCTGGTCCGAGGGGTCGAGGAGCAGGTCCACCGCGCTGCGGCCCAGCCGCGTCACGTCGTAGCGCACCACCGTCACCCCCGGGTTGAACACCTCCGCCAGCGCGAAGTCGTCGAAGCCCACGAACGCCGGGCGTTCGGGACGCTCGCGCAGCGCCTGGAGGATGCCGATCGCGGCCCGGTTGTTGGTGGCGAAGAACGCCGTCGGCGGGTCGGCCAGCGACAGCAGGCGCGTCACCTCCTGTCCGGCCCGCCACGGGTCGAACACCTCCCGCACCACCAGCGACTCGTCCACCGCCACCCCGGCCTCCCGCAGCGCCGCGCGGTAGCCGGAGGCGCGGTCGTGGACCGAGCTCAGCCCGTCGTCGTCGGAGATCAGCCCGATGCGCCGGTGTCCGTGCCGCAGCAGGTGCTCCGTCGCCATCCGGCCGCCCCTGACGTCGTCCAGCAGCACCACGTCCGCCTGCTCCAGGCCGTGCGGCACCCGGTCCACGAACACCGTGGTCAGGCCGCCGTGCTCGCCGAGCCAGCCGTGGTCGGCGGCCGACGGCACGATGATCAGCGAGTCGACGCCCCGGGCGTACATGGACTCCACGAGCATCCGCTCCCGCTCCGGACGCTCCTCGTACGAGCCGAAGACGACCAGCGCCTCATGGTCGGCCGCCGCCGATTCCACCGCCTTGGCCAGGCGGGAGTAGAACTCGTTGGAGATGTTCTCCATGACCAGGCCGAGGGTCAGCATGGTGGCGCGGCGGGCCAGCCGGCTGGCCGCCTCGTTGCGGCGGAAGCCGAGCGCGCTGATGGCCTCCTGCACCCGCTGCCGCAGCGGCGCGCTCACGTGCGGCTCCTGGTTGACCACCCGCGAGACGGTCTTCAGGCTCACCCCCGCGCGCCTGGCGACGTCGGCCATGGTCGGGTTGATGGCTCCCTTGTGGCCTGTCATATGGTGCCCCCATGGATGATGAATGGATCTGCGGACGGCTGGGCGAGGACGAGCCGTGGATGCTGGGCGCGGTCAACCCGCCGGTGTTCGAGAACTCCCTGTTCACCTTCGAGACGGCCGGCGAACTGGGTGAGGCGATCAGGAACGAGGACGAGCGCTACGTCTACTGGCGGGGCACCAACCCGACGGTCGACCTGGCGCAGCGCAAGCTTGCCGCGCTGGAGCGGGGGGAGCGGGCCAAGTGTTTCGCCTCGGGAATGGGCGCGATCGCCGCGACCATCTCCTCGCTGGTGAAGGCCGGTGACCATGTGCTGGTGCTGGGCGCGGTCTATGGGCCCACCACCCAGTTCCTGCGTTACCTGGAGAAGTTCGGCGTCACGCATACGCACGTCGATGACCTCGAAGGCTGTGACAGCGCTATCACGGCGAGCACCCGCCTACTCTACTTCGAGTCGCCCTCCTACATGGCCTACGCCGTCGTGGACATCGCGGAGGTGACCGCCTGGGCGCGGGAGCGGGGGCTGGTGACGGTGATGGACAACACCTGGTCCACGCCGCTGTTCCAGAAGCCGCTGACGCTCGGGGTGGACCTGGTCGTGCACTCGCTGTCGAAGTACATCGGCGGCCACAGCGACCTGGTCGGCGGCGTGGTGATCGGGCCGTCGCGGCTCATCAGGCCGCTGGCGCTGACCGAGTACCAGCTCTACGGGGCGGCCATGTCGCCGCACGACGCGGCCAAGGTGATCAAGGGCCTGCGTACGCTGCCGGTACGGATGGCGGCGCACCAGGAGCGCGGGCTGGCGGTGGCCGGGTTCCTGGCGGATCATCCGGCGGTGCGGCGGGTCAACTATCCGGGGCTGCCCTCGCATCCCGGTCACGCGCAGGCGCTTCGCCAGATGTCCGGCTTCTCCAGCCTGTTCAGCCTGGAACTGGACACCGACTCCCGGCCGGTGGTCGCAGCATTCATCGATTTGTTGCGATATTTCAGGATCGGGGTGTCTTGGGGAGGCTTTGAGAGTCTGGTCAACGCGCCCGCGCTCTCGACCGAGGAGAGCGTACGAGCGACCATGGGCATCCCGATCGGGCTGGTCCGTCTGTCGGTCGGGCTGGAACCCGCCGATACGTTGATCAAGGACCTCGGTCTAGCGCTGGAGGGTGCCAGTCCCCTAGCGTGATTGACAGCGCTGTCTTTCCTCTCTGGAGGCTCAGATGAGAACCCCCCTCCTCGCGTCCTTCGTCGCGGCAACCCTGGTGCTCGCGGGCTGCGGCTCCGGGTCGTCCTCTGGAGAGGTACGGCTGCGCATGATCGAGAGCCTGACCAGCCCCGAGCGGACGAAGCTGATCAAGACCTTGATCGCGGACTTCGAGAAGGCGAACCCGAAGATCAAGGTGGAGCTGATCTCGCCGCCGCTCGACAGCGCCGACCAGAAGATCACCCAGATCCTGCAGACGAAGAAGGGCTTGGACGTCCTGGAGGTCCGCGACCACACGGCCAAGTCCTTCTCCAACAACGGCTGGCTGGCCGTACTGCCGACCACGGACTGGCCGGGCTGGTCGGACCTGACCGAGCTGGCCCAGAAGAAGGCGGTCGAGGTCGGCGGCAAGCCGTACCTCATCCCGTACGGCTTCTATGAGCGCACGCTGTTCTACCGGACCGACTGGGGCATGACCCAGCCGCCCACGACCTGGCAGGAGCTCTACGAGGCCGGCAAGAAGATGACCTCGGGCGACAGGTTCGGCTACTCCTTCCGGGGCGGCAAGGGCGGCGCCGACTACGTCGTCCAGATGATCAGCGCCTACAACGGCGAGGCCCTGAACCCCGAGAAATCCTTCTTCCTCAAGGACAAGCGGACGATCTTCTCGACCCCCGAGGCCGTCCAGGCCACGGACCTGTTCGTGAAGATCTTCAAGGAGATCTCGCCGCCCGACTCGGTGTCGTGGGGCTACCCGGAGATGGTCCAGGGCTTCACCTCGGGCGTCACCGGCATGCTCATCCAGGACCCCGAAGTGATCAAGACGGTCGAGGAGAGCTCGGTCAAGACCTGGTCCACGGCCCCGATCCCCAAGGGCCCGTCGGGCTACGCCTTCCAGCCGGTCGGCTACGCCGGCTGGGGCGCGACCTCCTTCAGCCAGCACCCCAAGGAGGCGGTCAAGCTGGTGCAGTTCCTGTCGGAGGCCAAGCAGAGCATCGCCTTCGCCAAGGGCAACTCGCTCATCCCCATCTCCAAGCAGGCCCAGGGCGACCCGCAGTTCTCCCAGGGCGCCTGGAAGGCCTACCTTCAGGCGCAGCAGGACCCCAAGCAGGTGATCACGATCCGGCCGGTCGACTACCCGGGCTGGAGCCAGTTCCAGGTCGACTCCGACCGTGACGTGCAGGCGCTGCTCACCGGCAAGAAGACCACGGCCGAGGTGCTCAAGTCGTGGGACGCGTTCTGGACGGACCAGGCGAAGAAGGTCTCGTGAGCGTGGGATCCGCCAGACCCGCGTTCACCACCCGCAAGGCCAGGTTCATCGCCCTGTGCCTGCTGCCCGGCGTGGTCTTCGTGGTGCTCTTCACGTACTACCCGGTCATCCGCGGCGCGATCATCGCCTTCCAGCAGTACAACCTGTTCGACCTGACCTCGACGCCGTTCGTGGGCCTGGAGAACTTCCGTGCCGTGCTGGCCGAGGACCGGTTCTGGACGGCGCTCCGCAACACCGGCACCTGGGTGGTCGTGTCGCTGTTCTTCCAGTTCTTCCTCGGCTTCGGGCTGGCGCTGCTGCTGCGGCGGCACTTCCGCGGCCGGGGGCTCTACCAGGCGTGGGTGTTCTTCCCCTGGGCGATGTCGGGGTTCCTGATCGGGCTGCTGTGGCGGTGGATGTTCAACGGGCAGTTCGGGGTGATCAACGACCTGCTGCTCAGGAGCGGGATCATCGAGCACCGCATCGGCTTCCTCGCGACGCCCGGGTGGGCGATGACCTCGGTCATCATCGCCAACGTCTGGTACGGCGTGACGTTCTTCGCCATCATGATCATGGCGGCCCTGCAGTCGGTGCCCCGTGAGCTCTACGAGGCGGCGGACGTGGACGGGGCGTCACGGCTGAGGCAGTTCTGGCACGTGACGCTGCCGCACATCCGGCCGACGCTGGCGCTGATCGTGCTGCTGCGCATCATCTGGATCCTGAACTTCCCCGACCTGATCTACTCGATGACCGGCGGCGGACCCGCGGGGAGCACCGACATCATCACCACGTTCCTCATCCAGCAGGTGATCGGCGGCGACTACGGCCGAGGGGGCGCGGTCGGCATGCTCGTCCTCGGCCTGCTGCTCGCCTTCAGCGTCTTCTACCTGAACGCCACCCGATTCGAGAAGGCCCGATGATTCAAGAAAGGATGAGACGCCTGGCCAAAGCGATCGTGCTCGGCGTCTGGCTGCTGATCACGCTCTTCCCCCTCTACTGGATCGTCGTCACCTCGCTCAAGCCCAAGGCCGAGATCTTCTCGATGCCGATCAAATACTGGCCGGGCAACGTGACGTTCGAGCACTACGCGGACCTGTTCTCCTTCGCCGACTTCGGCACCTACCTGCTCAACAGCCTGCTCGTCTCGCTGGTGGCGGCCGGGGCGGTGACCATGATCGGCGTGCTCGGCGGCTACACGCTGGCCCGCTTCAGCTTCCCCGGGCGGGGTGCGCTCATGCTGGCCTTCCTGGTCACCCAGATGCTCCCGCTGTTCATCGCGCTCGGCCCGCTCTATCTGCTGATGTCCGACCTCGACCTGCTCAACCGGCTGGCCGGGCTCATGCTCGTGTACGTCGCCATGCTGGTGCCGTTCTCCACGATCATCATGCGCGGCTTCTACGAGCGCGTCCCCGTGGCCCTGGAGGAGGCCGCGCAGGTCGACGGGGCCTCCCGGCTGGTCGCCATGGTCCGGGTGGTGATCCCGGTGATGCTGCCGGGCATCGCCGCGACGTTCATCTTCGCCTTCGTGCAGTGCTGGAACGAGTTGTTCCTGGCGATCACGTTCATCGACAGCGAGGACGCCAAGACCATCCCCGTCGCCATGAACTCCTTCATCACCCAGTACGACATCGACTGGGGCTCGATGGCCGCCGCCACCGTGGTCTCGGTGCTGCCGACGCTGGTGCTGTTCGCCGCGATCCGCCGCTACATCGTCGAAGGGCTCACGGCCGGCGCGGTCAAGGGGTGACGACCGTCAGCCGGTGAGCGCGGCCATGAGCTCGTCTCTGCCGCTGGCGCCGGTCTTGCGGAACACCGCCTTCAGGTGGTCGTTGACCGTGTGCACCGACAGGTCGAGGCGGCGGGCGATCTGCTTGGGGGCCGCGCCGTCGTACAGGCACTCCACGACGCACCGTTCGCGCGGCGTGATGCCGTACCAGTCGCAGAAGGAGGGGAGCAGCAGCGGGCCGGTGGCCGCCTGGATGACGATGGCCACATCGCCGTCGCCGTCGGGGGAGAGGGGCTGGCCCTCGATCACCGTCCAGCGGCCGAAGCTGGCCGCCGGCGCGCAGATCAGCGGGCGCCAGGAGTCGGGGTCGCGGGCGTACGTCCGCGTGTCGAGTGACAGGCCGATCATCGACGTGTCGGCCAGCCAGTCGGGCAGGTCGCACCGGCCGGGCGTCCACATCTGCGCCAGCCACGCGCGGGCCTGCGGCGTGACCGCGCGGACGGCGTGGTCGGCGCCTATCACGATCAGGCCCGCGGGCAGCACCGGGAACGACGGGGTCAGCGGCGCGACGGTCACATAGCGGCGCAGCGCGGCCAGCAGCGCCGGGGCCAGCCGTACCGCTCTGTCCGCGTCCTCGGCGCCGAACGGCCGCCCGCCCTCCGAGCGGATCAGCCCGAGCAACCCCCACACGCCGCGGGAGTCGCGCAGCAGCAGTCGGAGTTCGCAGCCCGCACCGTGTGCCAGCAGCACCTCCCGCGTCAGCCGGTCGCCGTGCAGGTCGCACGGCCCCTCGCCGTGCTGCTTGCAGCGGCTGCCGTCGCATCCCGCGCCCACCAGGCCCACCGGCACGGGCCGCCGGGCCAGCGCGGCCGGGCGGCACGGATCGTCGTCAAGGTAGCGGCTCATCGCGAGCGCGCGGATGAGCGCCGGCTCGTAGCGGTGCCAGAAGCTGAAGGACCCGAGCCCCAGCCCGGTCGCCGGGCTGGTGCCGACCAGCCGCAGCGCGTCATGACTGACCCACCGCGAGACGGCGCGCGAGATCGCCTCACCCAGCTCGTCGGGGCTGGCGCCCTGCCCCATCGCCGCGTTGAGCTCGCGGAAGAGCCGATCCTCCGATGGAATCACGCCGATCACATCAGCATGGCGGGAGGGCTCACCACAATCGCCTCTCAGGGTAGTCATTTGATCACTCAGAGTAAGTATGAACCTGATGGCCTTTCGCCCCGAGTGTGCTGTAAGGAGGCAAGGTGGCAGATGAGTTACTGGTGGTGAGATGTCAGCTCGCTCAAGGAGCCGGGCCGGTTCGCGCCGTGGCTGGCTGTTCACGATGCAGGCGCGAATTGCCGTGACCGTTCATCGCGGCGCCGGTGCTAGTCGTCGTGACCGTTCATCGCGTGGATGCGACCTTTCGCCGCAACTCCCTCCCAACTAGGCGCTGAGCTGCGGCGGCTCGCCGAACAGCCTCCCCAGGGGCCTCCACGAAGGATAGGTTTCGCTCCTATCTTGTGCGTGATCCGCATCACAGTGGAGGGCTCGTGACGACTAAACAACATGACGCATCCGTCTATGAAGAGATTCAGGGGAGCGCCGAATTCCAGGACCTGAAGCGGCGCTTCCGGCGGTGGACGTTCCCGATGACCGCGGCGTTCCTGGTGTGGTACCTGCTCTACGTGGTGCTGTCCGGGTGGGCGCGTGACTTCATGGGGATCAAGCTGTTCGGCAACATCAACGTGGCGCTGATCTTCGGCCTGCTGCAGTTCGTCTCCACGTTCTGGATCGCGTGGGCGTACTCCAGGCACGCCGACAAGAAGCTCGACCCGATCGCCGACAAGCTCCGCCACGAGGTCGAGGAGAAGACCCAGTGAAGTCCGAGACCCTGGCCACCATCCTATTCCTCACCTTCGTCGCGCTCACGCTGGTCATCACGTTCTGGGCCAGCAGGCAGACGAAGACCGCGGCCGACTACTACGCCGGCGGCCGGTCGTTCAGCGGCGTGCAGAACGGCCTGGCGATCGGCGGCGACTACATGTCGGCCGCGTCCTTCCTCGGCATCGCCGGCATCATCGCCCTGTCCGGCTACGACGGGTTCCTCTACTCCATCGGCTTCCTGGTGGCGTGGCTGGTCGCGCTGCTGCTGGTCGCCGAGCTGATGCGTAACTCCGGCAAGTTCACGATGGCCGACGTGCTGGCCTTCCGGATGAGCCCGCGCCCGGTCAGGACCGCCGCGGGCGTGTCCACGATCACGGTGAGCATCTTCTACCTGCTGGCGCAGATGGTGGGCGCGGGCGCCCTGGTAGGCCTGCTGCTCGGCATCACCAGCCCCTCGGGCAAGGCGTGGACGATCGTCGGGGTGGGCGCCCTGATGATCGTGTACGTGGTGTTCGGCGGCATGAAGGGCACCACCTGGGTGCAGATCGTCAAGGCCGTCCTGCTGATGACCGGCGCCGCCCTGATCACCCTCCTGGTGCTGGGCCACTACGGCTTCAACCTGTCGTCCCTGCTGGGCGACGCGGCGACGCAGAGCGGCAAGGGCGAGGCATTCCTCAACGCGGGTGGCAAGTACGCCACGGCGGCGCAGGGACTCACGGGCAAGATCGACCTGATCAGCCTCGGTCTCGCCCTGGTCCTCGGTACGGCGGGCCTGCCGCACATCCTGATCCGCTTCTACACGGTCCCGACGGCCAAGGACGCCCGCAAGTCGGTGCTCTGGGGCATCGGCATCATCGGCGTCTTCTACCTGCTCACCCTGGTCCTCGGCTTCGGCGCGGCGGCCCTGGTCGGCAGCAAGGCCATCGCCGCCTCGGACAAGGCGGGCAACACGGCCGCACCGCTGCTGGCCAAGGCCGTCGGCGAGACGTTCCTCGGCTCGGCGGGCGGCACGATCCTGCTGGCGCTGATCGGCGCGGTGGCCTTCGCCACGATCCTGGCCGTGGTGGCCGGGCTCACGCTGGCCTCCTCCTCCAGTTTCTCGCACGACCTGTACGCGCACGTGTTCCGGCGCGGCAACGCCACCGAGCGCGAGGAGGTGCTGGTGGCCCGCATCTCGGCGTTCGTCATCGGCGCGGTCGCCATCGGCCTCGGCATCCTGGCGCAGGGACAGAACGTCGCGTTCCTGGTGGCGCTGGCGTTCGCGGTGGCCGCCTCGGGCAACCTGCCGGCGATCCTCTACAGCCTGTTCTGGAAGAGGTTCAACACCGCGGGCGCGGTCAGCGCCATCTACGGTGGCCTGATCTCCGCCCTGCTGCTGGTCATCTTCTCGCCGGTGGTGTCCGGCTCGGAGACGGCCCTGTTCAAGACGGCGCACTTCAACTGGTTCCCGCTGAGCAACCCGGGCATCATCTCGATCCCGCTGGGCTTCCTGTTCGGCTACCTCGGCACGATCCTGAGCAAGGAGTACAACGCGGCCAAGTACGCCGAGATCGAGGTCCGCTCGCTCACCGGTGTCGGCGCCGAGAAGGCGGCCGAGCACTGACACCCGCTGGTCAAAGGGGCCCGGCTCCGGCCGGGCCCTTTCGTCTGCCACCCGCGCCGAGCAGGTACAGCAGGGCCCCACCACGAGCGGATCCAGACCGCCACGTCCGGCACCTCCTGCGCGTTGACGTGCGAGACGGCCTTGGGCAGCCGCCCCACAGCAGGTAGCGGGTGACCGCGCGGTCCTGCCGGATCTCCACGCCCATGTTCAGCGGCACCTCGACGCCGAGCAAGGCGAGCACCGCCAGGCCGAAGAAGCTCCAGTTGCCGAGGTTGATCCCGTGCTCGGCCGACGGGCTCCAGGCCGCGAAGTCCCATGGGTTCGTCGCCGCCGCGTTGCCCTGCAGCAGGTAGGCGAGCCCGGCCGCGAAGACGAACGCGATGATCCACCAGCCGAACGCGGCCGGACCGGCGCTCTGGATCACCGCGGCGTTCGTGATGAACAGCACGATCGCCACGAAGATGGCGACCATGTCGAACGTGGTGAGCACCTTCGGCAGGATCCCGCCCGCCACCCGCTCGGACAGCAGGTCGTCGCCGGACGTCGTCATGGGGCGGCCCCCCTCAGCAGCGGTTACCTGCCAAGATCCGCCGCGCACCGACCGGCGTCAAGCAGCCACGACCGCCGCGCTCCGACCGGCGTCAAGGAGCCACAGGCTCCGCGCGGAGTTTGGCGGAATGCTGTACCAGGGTGATCAGCACCTCCCTGCTCGAGTCGCGCTTCCTGGCGTCGCACATGATGATCGGGATTGACGGGTTCAGCTGGAGCGCCAGCCGTACCTCGTCGAGCTCGAACGTCCGCGAGCCCTCGAAGCAGTTGACCGCCACCACGAACGGCGTGCCACGGCGCTCGAAGTAGTCGATCGAGGGGAAGCAGTCGGCCAGGCGGCGGGTGTCGGCCAGGATGACCGCGCCCAGCGAGCCCTCGGCCAACTCGTCCCAGACGAACCAGAACCGCTCCTGCCCCGGCGTGCCGAACAGGTACAGCACGTAGTCGGGGCTGAGCGTGATGCGGCCGAAGTCCATCGCCACGGTCGTCGTCCGCTTGGCCTCCACGGATGAGATGTCGTCGATGCCGATGCCGCGGTCGGTCAGGATCTCCTCGGTCCGCAGGGGGCGCGTCTCGGAGACCGCGCCGACCAGCGTGGTCTTGCCCGCGCCGAAACCACCCGCGACCAGGATCTTGATCGCGGTCGGCAGGCGCGGGCGGTCAGAGCGATCGAAGGCCATCGAGCACCGCCCTGTACATCTTCATATCGTTCATGTCCACCTCGGATTGCGGTTCCTGGGCCGAGACGAGTTCCTTGTCGAACAGGTCGCCGAGGAGCACCCGGATCGTGCCCGCGGGCAGGTCCAGGTGCGCGGCGATCTCGGCGACGGACTTGGGCTCGCGGCAGAGCCGCAGGATCGACAGATGTTCGGGGTCGAGCCCGGCCTCGGGACCGGGCGTCGGGCCGATGGCCAGGGCCATGGAGATCAGGTCGAATTTGCCGTGGGTGGGCTGGGTCCGCCCCCGCGTCACCACGTAGGGCCGGATGATCTCCGGATCGACCCAGTGCTCGTCCTCGGGCCCGTCCGTGGGGCCGTGGCCAGGGGTGTTCACCGATCACCCCTGGCCACGGCCTCGGCGCGGGCGCCCGAGGTGAGGTATTGGCCGACCCGGGCGACGAGCATGGCCATCTCGTAGGCGACCAGGCCGATGTCCGCGTTCTGCGCGCACAGGACGGCCAGGCACGCCCGTTCACCCGCCACGGTCACGATGAGGAATCGCGAGCGCCACTCCACCACCGTCTGCTTTACCACGCCACCGCTCACATGCTCCGACAGACCCTTGGCCAGGCTCTGCAGCCCGGAGGCCACCGCTGACAGATGCTCACCGTCGGGGGGGGGCGCCCCCCCCCCCCCCCCCCCAAAACCCCCCCCCCCCCCCCACACCCGAGCTGGGGGGGCCGCCCGAGACAGCGCCCACACGACATCTGGGGAGCCAGGAGTAATAGAG